>NZ_JBBYHR010000005.1:0-341815 GCF_038289855.1 Flavobacterium arundinis | reverse complement strand
CCAAGTACGAGTTCGTGGAAGAATTAAATATGGAAATAATAAAAGAAATAGTGGTAATCTGCGATGGAGATCCAAGCAAAATACCACTATCTAATATGGTTTAAAGTCTTCCGAACACTTATGTTCTTAAAACCTTGCAGGTCGGAGGAGCGTGTGTTGTAAACATCCGAGTGAGGCTTGCGTGAGGGACAGCAGTGGCATCCTGCGGAGGAACGGAGCAGATATATTCGCCGCGGCGAACCGACGGCGGAGGCACGGAGCCGGCACGCCCAAAAAATCATTATACCTAATATACTTTGGATTTCTGCGTTGTTTAGGATAACTTTACTTTTCCACAGAGAAGAACCATAATGAAAAAACTATCAATAGCCCTTATTCTTACGGGCATAACACTATCATGTAACCGAATGAATACATCTGCTACCATAGGCGAAGACAACCCTTTGCTCGCCGAATTTCAAACCCCTTATGATGCGCCTCCTTTCGACCTGATAAAGAATGAGCATTACAAACCGGCAATACTCGAAGCCATCAGGGAACAGGAAGTCGAAATTGAAGCTATTACAGCTATTAAGGATGCGCCTACTTTTGACAATACTATTGTAGCGCTGGAGAATTCAGGCAGTTTGCTGAACCGTATTACAACGATATTCGGCAACCTGAATTCAGCCAACACCAATGATACCCTGCAAGCACTTGCGCAGGAACTTGCTCCCGAACTGTCGAAACACAACGACGATATTTACCTTAACGAAAAGCTGTTTGCCCGCGTAAAAAAGATTTGGGACACGCAGGTGAGCCTGAAGCTGAATCCTGAACAGGCTAAATTGCTGGAGAAAAAATATAAAGCGTTCGTGCGTAGCGGCGCTAATCTGGATGCCAAACAAAAAGAAAGGCTGCGTGCGATAAACAGCGAGCTGTCGGTACTCTCCCTGAAGTTTGGCGACAATGTGCTGGCCGAGAACAATGCGTACCAATTAGTCATCGACAATAAAAAAGACCTTGCCGGACTACCGGAAGAAGTAGTTCAGGCTGCTGCCGATGATGCTAAAGCTGCACAAAAGAATGGCAAGTGGGTATTTACCCTACAGAATGCAAGCGTGATGCCGTTCCTCCAATATGCCGATAACCGCGAGCTTCGCAAGAAGATCTGGACTGCGTACCAGAACCGCGGAAATAATGGAAACGAATTCGATAACCGTACCAATGTGGTGCACCTGGCCAACCTGAGAAGTGAGAAAGCAAGATTGTTAGGTTATACTTCCCATGCCGATTATGTGCTGGAGGAGCGCATGGCGAAAAACCCTGCCAATGTATATGAGCTGCTGGACAAGCTATGGAAACCCGCACTGGAAAAGGCAAAAGCCGAGGAAACAGATATTAAAAAGATGATGGCTGCCGATGGGATATCCGGCGAGGTACAGCCGTATGACTGGCGCTACTATACCGAGAAGATACGCAAGGAGCGTTACGACCTTGATGAGCAGGAGATAAAACCATACTTCAGCCTTGATAATGTTCGTAACGGGATTTTCCTGGTGACGAAAAACCTGTATGGTTTGCAGTTTAGAGAATTAAAAGATGTACCGAAATACCATGAGGATGTGACCGTGTGGGAAGTGACAGAGCAGGACGGCAAGCATGTGGGCATTCTGTATATGGACTTTTTTCCGAGGGCTTCTAAAAAAGGCGGCGCTTGGATGACATCTTACCGCAAAGAGAAAATCACCAATGGCACGAGGGTCGCCCCGATAATTTCCATAGTGTGTAATTTCTCGAAACCAACGGCAGGGAATCCGGCATTGCTTACGTTCGACGAGACATCAACATTCTTCCATGAGTTCGGGCATGCATTGCACGGGCTGCTGAGCAATGTGACGTATGAAAGCCTTTCGGGTACCAGCGTACCAACTGACTTCGTGGAACTGCCTTCGCAAATCATGGAGAATTGGGCTGCCGAACCGGAAGTGTTAAAAATGTACGCGAAGCATTATAAAACCGGCGAAGTGATCCCGGATGCATTGATACAGAAATTACAGGAGTCGGCTACCTTCGACCAGGGATTTGCAACTGTAGAATACCTAGCAGCATCGTATCTCGACCTGAATTACCATAGCCTGATGCAACCGCTTACGCAAAATGTTATCCCGTTCGAGGAAGAAGCCATGAAGAGATTGGGACTGCCGCCATCTATTATTCCGCGGTACCGCAGCACCTATTACAACCATATTTTCAATGGTGGATATTCAGCGGGATACTATAGTTATATATGGTCGGGTGTTTTGGATACCGACGCTTTTGATGCGTTTAAACAAAAATCGTTGTTTGACCCGGCTACAGCCAAATCCTTCCGGATCAATATCCTCCAAAATGGAGGGACGCGTGATGCCCAGGAAATGTATAAAGCGTTTCGAGGAGCAGAGCCTTCTATTGAGCCGTTGTTGCGGAAACGAGGTCTGGAAAGTTCCAAAGTGGCAAAGTAGAAGAGTTACAAAGTTTTTGTTATTTAAGCGCTATTCCATTTCGACCGATGGGAGAAATCTCATCATAAGGTTTATTGAGATTTCTCTCTCCGCAAACTCCATTCGAAATGGAATAACGTTTTGACTAAATCAAAAGAGCCGTTGCAATGCAACGGCTCTTTTGATTTAGTATGGGGGAAGCATTCAATGCGTCTCTACCCGGAACGTTACCCATGATAAACCCGTGATGCTACAATCTTTCCATCCCTGAGTTCAAGGACTTCGGCAACAAGCATGTCGTCTTCGCCCTGAACGGTTCGGGTGTATTCCATGAAAACACGGTGCTCATTAGCGGTAAGCGACCTTACTTTATAGTATAGCGTCGGGAGCCTTTCGAAGGCATCCTGCCACCATGCCTGCATGGCTTCGCGGCCTTTTACGAATCCGCCTGTTTCCGGCTGGCGTATTTTGAGCTTTGGGCTGAAGTGTTCGGCATCTTCGGTGTAAAGGTCCAGCAACCTGTCGAGCTGCTTGGTATTGAAGGCCTCAAACCATTTCATGGCTATGTGTTCGATGTCGCGTGGCTGCACTCTTAGATGTTCTTAAGATTGATGATCTCCTGTTCTGTAAGGAACCTCCAGTTGCCGCGCGGCAGGTTTTTCTTGGTGAGCCCTGCAAAAGATACGCGGTCAACCCTAAGTACATCATACTTAAAGCTTTCGAATATTGCACGGACTACCTTTACGTTTTGGGTACGCAGTTTCAGCCCTATCTCAGTCTTGGCTTCTCCCTCTATGTAGCTAACCTCATCAATGAAGAGTTTGTGCCCGTCCAGGTATACCCCGGCGGCTATTTTTTCGAGGTCTTCGAATTTCAGGTTCTTATCAAGCGACACGTGGTAAATCTTGAACGACTTTTGATTGGGCTGCGAGAACTTACGCACCATATCAGTATCATTTGTAAATATCAAAAGCCCTGTCGTGTTCTTATCCATACGGCCAATAGGCTGTATCTTGCCTTTTGTGGCACCGCGAACCAGTTCCATCACATTACGCATATCGGTATCCTCATCGCCGGATGTGGTGAAGTTCTTTGGCTTATTCAAAAGGATGTATTCTTTTTTTTCAGGGGTAATACGAACGCCATCAAAATCTACCTCATCGGTAAGCTTTACCACATGGCCCAGTTCGGTAACCACTTTGCCATTCACTTTTACATTCCCCGATGCGATATAAATATCGGCATCCCTTCGCGAGCACATGCCGGAATTGGAGATGTATTTATTTAGGCGTATTTCATCGGACTTCTTTTTAACAGCAGGTTTCTTTTCTGAAGGTTTTTTATCCGCAGCAGGCTTTGCCCTCGGATAACCGTCTTTTTTAGCAAACGTATCCTGCCCCTTTTTAACCACAGGCGCTTTTGGACTGCGCGGCTTAGCTGTTTTAGGAGCATCTTCCGGCTTCTCGTCTGTATACTTATCTTTTGCAGGCTTTGCTGCAGATGTGCCCGGCTTCCTGGCTTTGTTCATTGGTTTCGACGGGCCGCTTTTTTTTCCGCTTCCGCCTCTGCCCGATGCGCCGCCCCTGGTATTACCGTTATTCATTTGTGAAAATATTTCTACAAAGATAGTTTAAATTTTTTGGAACACAGATGATAGAGATTAAGCAGATCTGCAAGGATTATTTTGCCATGTTTAACCACAATAGCAATATAAGGAAAGCATAATGAACACAAAGTCGTGTGAACTTAGTGAAAAACCTTTGTGCCTTTGTGGTAAAAATCTATTGGAAATAATTTAAATCATTGGAAGCAACTGCCTCCCGTGGACTAAAACCTTGGGATCAATAAGTACAATACAGAATATCCCCGTTACTATAAGGAACTTCAGGATGTTGTGCAGGCGCACGTATTCTTTTTGGGTTTCGGCTTTCCAAAGAAGGCTGAGGAAGTAAATGATGACGATCATCCCACTGTAAAAGTAGATATCCATATAGCCAACATCATACACGTCAATCAAAAGGAAAACGGGTATGACTGTGAGAAACGTTAACGCGGCAATAACGGATTTCGCCATCTTCTCGCCAAACATTACCGGGATCGTACGGTAGTCGGCTACGATATCACCTTTGATGTTCTCAAGGTCTTTTATCAGTTCGCGCGTCAATATCAGCAGGAATAAAAATGTGGCATGGGCAAAAATCACTTCATAGAAATTCTTGAAGTACATAAGTATCCCAAAGAAAGGCAATACTGCAAGCAAGGCTGCGGTAAGGTTACCGATAAGCGGATATCTCTTAAGCTTGTGCGAATAGAACCAAATCAGAAAAATATATATAGAAAAAAACACGGCAGCCCGCCAGGAGACTAAAAGCGCCAACAAGAACACGGTAAAGTTCAGGGCAAAATAAACCTGCAGCTTTGTGGATTGACTCACCAGCCTGTCCAGCATCGATTTCTTGGGCCGGTTGATAAGGTCTTTTTGGGCATCGTAAAAATTATTGATGATGTAACCTGAAGCAATGGTAAGGGAAGATGCCAGAACAATAAAGAACAGGTTCAGGTCTAGGAGGACATCCAGTGCTCTTTTTTCGGGAGCCAGGATGAATATGGCTGACAGGTATTGCGCCAATGCAATAATAGGAATGTTATAGCCACGCACCACAGAGAACATACTGAGTATCTTCATGCGCGTAAGCCTAGTTTTCCTTGATGCCATTATGCTAAAGTTTGGTATTACAACAACTATAAATAGTAAAAGTTATTGCGGACAGGGTCGGGTAATATCCCGTTGACTATTTCTCCAATATCTTCTTCAGCTTACCGCTCCCAAGGAGTATCGGGATAACAATAAAAATAAAGACAACGATATTGAGGGCTATTTCTATGAGCATATCGCTGGTACTTAACGACCACGCGCTTGGCAGGTAATCTTTACTGTTTAAAGAAGCGACAAATACCAAAACGCGCTGTGACGGCAGTATTACAAGCAACAGTGCAAAAGTGATCAGGGCTGCTTTTTTGAAGTAAAGCTTTTTAATCCAGAATAGCTGTGAAAGGAAAAACTTCATCAACGGCGAGAACAGGTAAACCAGCCAAAAAGGCCCAAATAATTTATCCTTAAAAGGCATCCCGCCCGTAACCACTGGGTCGTTGTACTGCTCCCAGGAATGGACAAGCCATAATACGAAATACAAAATCCCGGCTATCCTGACCGTTTGCACGGCTGTAAGGATAAACAGTTCTTTAAATGCAATGGCTTTGAGATTGGAAGTCCTCATGGCCAATACGAAAATAGGGATGACGATACCAAAACCTATAAAGATAGATTCGAGTATAATATTCAGGATATCGCTAATGCTGTGCATGGTCTAAAACTGGTAAACTACCTCGAGCTTGTGGCCTTGCAGCGATTCTTTGGCCCTGTCGATATCTTCGGTAAAGCCTAGGATATAACCACCACCGCCCGAGCCGCAAAGCTTAAGGTAATAATCGTTGGTATCAATGCCTTTTTGCCAAACCGAATGGAATTGCTCCGGTATCATTGGCTTAAAGTGGCTCAATACTACTTTGGATAGTTTCTTGGTATTGGAAAATAATGATTTGAAGTCACCGTGCAGAAAGTTTTCCACACAGGCATCAGTATATTGTGCAAATTCTTTTTTGAACATATCGCGGAAGCCCTGCTCCTTAAGGCTTTCCATAAAAATAGAAACCATTGGCGCGGTCTCTCCCACAATGCCCGAATCCAAAAGGAATACGGCACCTTTGCCCGTAGTGCTCTGGCTTGGTATGCCTGTGGTTTCTATATTGTCCTGCGAATTGATAAGAATCGGGATGCTCAGGTAGCTGTTCAGCGGGTCAAGGCCCGAGCTTTTACCATGGAAAAACGACTCCATCTGGCCGAATATCTTTTTCAGCTGCAATAGCTTTTCGCGGGTAAGGTTTTCGAGAACGGTTATTTTATTATTGGCATAACGGTCGTAAATGGCGGCTACCAATGCACCGCTGCTGCCTACGCCGTAACCCTGAGGAATAGTAGAATCAAAATACATCCCTTCCTCCACATGGTCTCGTAATGTATCTAAATCGAAAGTAACTAACTCCGGCTGTTCCTGTTGCAACGTTTCAAGAAAAGTAACAAAACGCTTCAGGTTGCCGTTAGACTTTTTAGCTTCGGGAGCATCCTTGCCTTCCAGCTTGAGTGCGCCGTTGTAAAAATTATAGGGAATAGACAGTCCTTTAGAATCTTTTATGATGCCATATTCTCCGAAGAGCAATATTTTCGAGTAAAATAAAGGTCCTTTCATCTGGTAGTTATCTATTAAGCAATAAAGATACAATAAAAACGGCAGGTTTGTTAAATTAGTATTGCAAATTTACAGCCCCTGTACCAATTTCGTCACAAATGTACTGGTTGTTTTGGCAATAGCCAAGCAATTCAGACTTAATAAAATCCAAAACTTTCACTGCAACGTTTTCGGGATAAAGCACATGCACATTGGCACCGGCATCGAGCGTAAAGCAAACCGGAATACCTGTCTCACTCCTGAATTTCCATATCCTGTTGATAATTTCGAGCGTATTGGGCTTCATTAAAATGAAATACGGCAGGCTGGTCATCATCATCGCGTGCAGCGTGAGGGCTTCGCTTTCCACTATTTTTATAAAAGTGTCCACGTCGCCATCTGTAAGCGCTTTCCTTGTTGTTGAAAGATTTTCATGTGCCTGCGCGAAACGCCTTTCGGCAAAAGGGTGGCCGTGCATCAGGTCATGGCCTACAGTGCTGCTCACCTGCTTTTCGCCTTTGTCTACCAGCAAAATAGTATCCTGGTAATTCCTGAATATCTCATGCACCTCAGCAGTAAACGGCAAACCGAACAAGTCGGAACTACCTTCAATTTCTGCATGCTCACCCCACACGACAACGCTGCCATTTATACTACGACAGGCGCTCCCTGAACCAAGGCGGGCAAGGAAAGATGCTTTTTTGTAAAAATAGTCATCGGCCATATCGGGGCTCAGCAGGCGTTCCAGACTCATGAGGTTCATGACCAGCGCCGCCATACCTGATGCAGACGATGCGATACCCGAACTGTGCGGGAACGTATTGCGGGTGTCTATAGTAAAATGATATTCTTTCAGGAATGGGAGGTACTGTGCTACTCTGTCAAAAAACTTTTCAATTTTAGGGCGGAAACTCTCTTTGGGCTGGCCTTCAAAGAGCAGGTCGAAAGATACCCTGTCGGCATCCTCTTTATGTTCATACGTGAGTTTCGTGATGGTCTTGCACTCATTCAGCGTAAAGCTGATAGAAGGATTGGCCGGCACCTGGTTTTCCTTTTTGCCCCAGTATTTCACGAGGGCTATATTGCTCGGCGCGCTCCATTCGAAGCTGCCACGATGGGCTGTTTTGGTATAGGCGGAAGGGATAAAATCCTTTTCGGTCATGGGTTTGTAATTTTAGGCAAATATAAAATTCATTTTGCCACGAATTACACCAATTTACACTAATTAGATCAGGCTCCAAACAAATACACTCCTCCCTCATTTGAAATTTTAAGCAATTGGGAAAAGCTTTCAGTGGTTAAAAAATACTGCCTCCCCGAGAGTCCTTTTATCGCATCCTCAATAAACACAAGAATCTCATCCTTAGTGACCCTGATAATTTTCCCTTTAAATACCGGCTGTTTACCCTTAGTTATGGTATTATCAAATACTATATAATAGTCTTCGTCCCTAATGAGCCCGGCGACATCTTTAAGATCATTTCCAAAATGGACAGCTTTCCCGATTTTCAGGTTTGCAATCCTATTCATTATCTCAACACTTTCAGATTGTTGAACCGGCTCTTTTTCAATACCGAGAAATATTTTATCCTGAAGTTCCATTATTAGTCAACAATTTAATCCTTACAACACCTTCTCAAAGCAAACACTGCTTTCCACACCGGTATATTGCCCATAGTTAGAGATTTGCCTGTAATTGCTTTTTTGATAAAGACGAATTGCTTCCGGCATCTTTATCCCGGTCTCGAGAATGCATTTTTTATATCCGAGCTCCACACACCATTTTTCTAAATCCCGCAAAACGAGCGCCGCGATACCCTGCCCGCGATATTCTAAAGGGACGAACATCCGTTTGACCTCCATGGTATAATCGTCATATTGCTTTATAGCCCCGCATCCGACAGCCACCTCATCTTTATAGGCAACTACAACATGCTTAAGCATATCGATCTTATTGAACTGATGGAAAAAATCATGCTCTTCCCCATCCCGTATCGCGAGGTCTTTATCAAGTTCGCGGACGAGGTTTTGAAAGTCGGTATCTTCTGAAGTTGTGCGTTTTAAGGCAATCATTATTAGCGCGTGCAAATGTTAGCTTTTATCTCACCTTAGAAATAAACTTCATGAGTCCATTAGATTCTATAGTTATAGCCTTTAATTTGGATTCGATAAGATTTACAACATTATTAATTTTTTGAAGATCAATCTCACGCTTTTCTTCATAGAGAGTTTCTTCAATAATAATTGCTGGTTGTAGTACAGGTATTCCTTTAACGAAAAGTTGATATTGATATCCTAACACGATTTCATGTTTTATATCATTTATAAAAAGACCATCATTTCCTTCAAAGTATTCTTCTCTGTACGGAAAAACCTGAATTGAAAATTCACTTTGGGCATCAGCATAGCCTTTACGATAACTTTGATGCCTAACCTCTGCAACTTCTGATTTCAAATCAGATATAATATTCTGAAGATTGACCACATTTTGATCAGCTTTTGCAATAACTTCTTTATCTAGATTGTTATTTAGATATTCGTGATTATTTTGAAGAACAGCATATCGAGTTTTGATTTTCTGAATATAGATAAACCATAAAAGTGATGTTATCAATACAGACGCTACAATGTAAATTAAAAAATTAGTTTCCATAACTCTATGTTTAATTATCCAAAGTTAAAAAAACTTTACAAACAAATTCTCATTCTCAAAATTCTAACATAAAAATAAATAACCCTTTGTTTTTCAAACACTTATTACACCCCTAAATCCCCTTGTAGCATAATACGACTCTGCGCCATTATGGTACAGGAATACCGTGTCATAACGCCTGTCGCAAAAGACAGCCCCACCCAGTTTCCGTATAGCTGCGGGTGTCGCTACCCAGCTTGAGGTTTTCAGGTCGAATTTTCCGAGCTGCTGTAGTTGGCGGTATTGCTCTTCTGTCAGGATATCAACACCCATTTCGGCAGCCATAGCAATAGCGCTGTGTCCGGGCTTGTTCTCCTTACGCGACTCCAGGGCGTGATGGTCATAACAAATGCTCCTTCGCCCTTTAGGGCTTTCGGCAGCACAGTCAAAAAAAATGTATTCGCCGGTTTTTGCATCATGACCCACCACATCGGGCTCGCCATCCGTTTCTTCCATAGCATCGAGCGACCATAGTTTTTCAGGGCTGGCTTCAAGTCTTTGCTGTACATCAGCCCATTTTATGCCTTTATGGCGTTCCATATTCTTTTCAAAACGGGCTTTTAGAACACTGAACAAGCTTTCCCGCTGTTCTTTTGTTAGTTCTTTTTTCATTTTCATAGTGTACTTGTTTGTCTATCCAGTATTCCAAATTTACTCAAACCATTTATAATAATTTTCACACAGAAATCTAAATTTCCTTGTAACTTTACATTATGGAAAAGAAACCGCTATCCCTGACGTTCAAAATTATCATTATGGTAGCCACCTGCGTGGGGATAGGCTATATTTCCGGGCAGGTAACCCGCGAAGGCGTTACTACGTGGTACCCGACATTGGTAAAGCCCGTGTTCAACCCACCCAACTCGGTTTTTGCGCCGGTATGGACAGTACTCTATATACTGATTGGAGTTGCCGCCGGCCTGGTGTGGGACAGGATCGACATCCAAAAAGAAACCGCAAAAAAAGGGCTGATCTTCTTTGCGGTGCAATTAGGGCTCAATGCGCTTTGGTCATATCTTTTCTTCGGGCTGCATAACCCTTTGCTGGCATTTATCGAGATTATATTATTATGGCTGATGATCTATGAAACGTTCATCCAGTTCAATAAAGTCAGTAAACCTGCAGGGTTCCTGTTCATTCCTTACCTGCTTTGGGTGTCGTTTGCATTGGTGCTGAATGGTTCGATATGGTGGCTGAACAGGTAATTGATTATTTTTTATTTTCTATTGACTATTAAGCACCGAGTGAAGCTAATTCCCCTTCGGGGGTTAGGGGGCTATCCTCTTCCTGATCTCGCTTAAAGAAAGATCAACCAATAACTTGCCATCCCTGAAAACCTCTTTCAACTCTCCCTGCTGCTCTTCTTCCCAGCTTACCTGGTCGATAAGCTTGTAGGTGTCATTTTCGATGATGATCTTCATTAGTCCTTTTGCAGACTTCTTGGTGCCGTCATCGGTAACGGGGTCCTTGAATATTTCGCGGCCTACCCCATTTACTTCGCCATAAGTCGCTTTCATAGCAAAGCCAAAGGTGTCGCGGGTATTGTACTGGTAGGTGAACGAGCCGATACCCAACACCACATTAGTCGATGCAAATCCTTTTTGTTTTAATCGTTCGCATATATTTACAGCCCGTTCCAGCGTGATACTGTCGCCATATATAGCCCCTATCTGTGGGATGAGCTCTTTGTAGCCTTTGCTATTTGTTGTGCCTCCAAAAACATCCCATAAAAGCTCCACCACGCCTTTGCGCTCTACATCAGTAGCACCATTAGGATCGCCGCACAATATGTCTACCGGGTTGCCGCTATCCGGGCGGATCACCACTTTGCCATCGCGGCCTGTGATCTCATTTTTCAGCGCAGGCAGGTATTCGGTAAGCACTTTCCACAAGTCCCAGGTATCCGAAACAATAGATACGATCCCTTTTGGATACACTTCGGTTATAAGTCGTTTGAAAGTTTCCAGTTCACCTTCGGTAGTACCCATGCACATCACGGAATGCTCCGTTGCAGGTACTGATCCACCCACAATCTCATTATCAGAATTGGCATTATAATACTGTTCCAGGAACTCTATTGCAGGAATGGTATCGGTACCGGTAAAGCTCAACAAGTGTGCCGCTGATGAGGCAAGGGAGGCATCGATCCCGCCCATGCCCCGCATCGAGAAGTCATGTCCCTGCCAGTTTACGAACTCCGGCACAGACGATGTTTCGGTGGCATATTTATCCAATATCCTGCGGTACTCTTTGGCGATGGTCGCCGAATTGCAGGGCAGCCACACCACGTTGGATAATAGCGTTTCGAAATAATTCGTCAGCCAGAAAAACTCGGGCAGCGTGTTATACATCGTGAACATCGGTACACGTATGGGTACGCCCGCCCCTTCCGGCAACGCCTTGAACACCATAGGAATATAGCCAAGGTCGTGCAGGGCAGCAATATGGTCCGTGCCTACCTGATTCTCGCCAAGGTAATTATTGATACGGCGGGCATATTGCTTTATCACTTCGTCTTTAGGACGTGCAAAAAAGTAACGCTCAAAATCTTCAATAATGTATTTTTTGATGAAGTACTGCAGCCCGAAGAACACGACCTCTTCCACGCCTTCGATCCTTGATTTCCTGGGTGTCCAGTTAGAATATACCAATGTGGTGCCTTCAGGGTATTGCCTGCGGTGGTCTACTTTATAGCCATCCGTTAATAGTAATGGGTTCATCTCTTTATAGTCTAATGTTAGTTCGTATCATTTCCCTTGCTTCCATAATGGCAAAACCAAGCAGGTTAAGGCCACGCCAGTTTTCCGGATTCTTAGCATCCGTGCTATTCTCGTCCATGCCTATCCCCCATATCGGGTCGACCGGACTGGCCTCCACCAAAATGCTGTTCTCTGTTCCGAGTAAAAACTGCTTCAGCTCCTCATTCTGGCTGAACTTATGGTAATTGCCCTGCATCACGATATCGTAGCGATTTGCTGTCCATTGTGCATCATCATAGCCTTTCACTTCACGCCCTAGTTTTTTGACTTCGGTGGGAGAAGTGCATGCGAGTATCTTTGCCTCCACTTCGGCATCGCCAAACAAGGCCGCTTTCTTTGACATCATCCAGTGCTCGGCTGTTCTGTATTCAATGCCGCCAACTGTGAACGGGCTTTCCCACCACTGGCTGAAGCAGGACTTGGTGATGTTGCCGTCTTTTGAAGGCTGGTGGCCCCAAAAGAAAAGGAACTTTTCAGCGCCCCTGTCTGCTATTAATTTTTCTTTAGAGTATTTCATAACTGTATTTTTACCTGTTGTACTTTATCATTATCAAAATCTGTGAATGAATTGGTGGAGAATATTCCTTCGAAATAGTTGTCGAACACTTCAAAGCCCTTATTGAATATCCCGTGGCTTACGGCAAGGTAGAGCCTGCCCGCATTTTTCTTTTTGAGTTCTTCGGCAAGGCCAACGAATGTCCCACCGCCATCGCATATATCATCTACAATAAGGCAATCGGCATTTGCCAGATCATCTTCATATACTTTAAACCCTGAAAGCTTGCCGGTCTTTACGTCCCTGCTTTTGCTGCATTCCACAACATCGGCACCGCCAAGGTATTCGGACAGCTTGTATATTTTTTTTAATGCGCCGCCATCAGGGGAGATCAGCTTAACATTGCCACCGATCTTTTTCAACACCCCTTCGATAAAAGTATAGTTGGGCACTATTTCGCAATTGTTGAGCAGTGCGGGCGCCACTTCAGAGTGTGGGTCGAACACCGTTACTTTCGCAAAGCCCATTGCATTGATAATATCGGCATATACCTTTACGGTCAGTGGTTCGCCGGGGATCATGATCCTGTCCTGGCGCACCCCGGGAAAATATGGGATAAAAAGGTTTATCTTCTGTACGCCCATTCGCCTCAATGCATCTACAGCCACACAAAGTTCACCCAGGCGGTTGAAGCTCGTAAGTCGGTGTGTAATGGTTACTGGCTGTATTGCATCAAAACCGGGTTCGATTTTTATATGGGGCTCACCACCGGAAAACGTAAAGCTTTTAAAAGCAATTGTGGTTCCTTCTATCGGGTTAAAAGCGGGGTCAAGATTTAAGATAAGCATAATGAATATATTTTGCGTTATTTTTACACAAAGTTAAATGGTTTGAAATTCTCCCGCAAATTATTTTGCGTATTTTTTACGCAAACTTTATTTCGAAGAGGAATCCATCTTTCTGCATAGCTTTGTATTTGGCTTTATTAAAGCGGAAAAGCTTTGCCGGGCGGCCTTCTTTCTTATCCGAAAAGTGCCCTGTTTCCTCGACAATTTCGAAGCTCATTATTTTTTTGCGGAAGTTCCTGCGGTCGATCTCTTTTTGCAAAATGGTGCAATACAGGTTTTCAAGGTCGGAAAAAAGGAATTCAGACGGAAGCAGGTCGAAGCCAACAGGCTGGTAGGTAAGTTTTGCCCGAAGGCGTTCGAGCGCCGAAGCTATTATCAGGTTATGGTCAAATGCAAGGGCAGGTATTTCATCAATGGGGAACCATTGCACATTTTCGGCATCAGTGGCCGCTTTTATATTGGTTTTGGATGAATCAATAAGCGCAAAATAGGCAACCGATACTACCCTGTTGCGGGAGTCGCGGCGGGTATCATCGCCAAAGGTATACAGCTGTTCCAGATAATTCACGGCCACATTGGTCTCTTCCTGCAGCTCGCGCTTTACGGCATCAATTAGTGGTTCATCATCATGCACAAGTCCGCCGGGTAGCGCCCAGTAGGCTTGCTCCTGTCCAAACTTTTGCCGGATGAGCAGCACGTACAATTGGGCATTTTGGTAACCAAATACAACCGCATCTACTGCGATCCTTATATTTTGCAACATAGTGTATTTTTTACACAAAGATAATCCAATAAGCCCAAAATGCTTATTTTTTGATTATTTTCTTTGACACAACGCCTTCGGAGGTATGTACTTTTGCAATATATATAGCAGCAGGCAAGGACGAAATATCTATGACTCCTTTATCTGAAAGTAATAACAATTTGCCCGTCAAATCATAGATTTCAGTATTCAATACCATTACATCGCTGGTAGTCGTAATGTTAATGAAACCGTTCGATGGGTTTGGATATACATTCACCTGGTTGTAAGTAAAGCTTTCCTCATCTGTACCCAATCCAAAATATTGGCCAATATCATATTTATGCAAAAGCCCCCTACGCCATGCATACTCTTCGTACGTATAAAGCTGATTACCAAAACTCCCTGTAATAACCAAGTTCCCATTGGCGTAGCCACGGGCATATTGCGGCTGTAGTGTCCCCATTATTTTTGCTTCAGGAAGAAGTTCCGCATTCTCATTGAAAACCCTGACAACATCATCACTATATTGAATCTTTGACAACATCAAATTACCTGCGGCTAAAAGGTTAGAACTTTCTGTA
Source organism: Flavobacterium arundinis (assembly GCF_038289855.1). NCBI lineage: Bacteria > Pseudomonadati > Bacteroidota > Flavobacteriia > Flavobacteriales > Flavobacteriaceae > Flavobacterium > Flavobacterium arundinis. Next base: position 326,946 of record NZ_JBBYHR010000005.1, on the reverse strand, counting down.
CTTTCAAATGTATTGCTGCTGAACAATGTGAGATCCGGATTGTATATCCTGACTGATCCGTTAGTATGGCACGTAAATATTTTCCCACTATGAAAAAGGCTTAAGCCATTTAATTCGGAAGGAATCTGAATTACCGAAAAAAGCCCTTCAGGAGTAATTTTAAATAACTGGGATTGTGAATAATAAGATGTTCTAAAAAACATTGTGCCGTTTTGATTTAAAACCGGGGTACCAATGCCTGCTGAAGAACCCGAAATATTAAGCGGGATTTCAGATTGCATAACAAGGTTTTTATAAATACGTATTTTTTTGGATTCACTTGAATAAACGTTTACTTTATAGGTATACACATACGAATTCCCTGAATTATCGTTGTATGATGTTAAATACGATACGCCCTGAAGAGTGACAGTCCCAAGTAATGATCCGTCAGTACTACTGTAAGTATAAATAATTGTGTTATTCTCATTGCCTGGATTGTCCACTGTATCTACAATGTTGACATTATGGTTCTGATCAAAATAAATATTTTCTGCCCTAACACATGAAACGTTAAAAACGATATCACCGTCAGGCGAGATCTTTATAAGCTTAGGATCATTACCGTCCGGAAGGTTTATAAATATGCTTTTATCCGGCGATACCAAACATTCGCTTATCTGTACATTTTGTAAAAAACTATCAATTGGCAATTCCATGCTCCAAAGGAGTTCGAAGTTTGTATCATACTTATAAATAAATGCTGTTTCGGGTGCAATAGTGCCTCCTATGCTATAATTGCTTTCACCCAATTGCTCACGGGTAATTACTATATAATTGCTGTCAGTATCTACTAATAATTTTTGCGCACCACAGTAAGAAGTTCCCTCCCCGGAAAAAGTATACGATGCTACTCCCTGGGTCTCTGTAAACAAATCGGCATGAACGTCTATTTGCGATAACTGGCCGCCAGGATACATTTGTGTGGCCACGTTACTTACCGCTACTACATGGCTATTATCTGTTTTATTATAATCAGCCACCTCATTATAATAGTTGCTAAATTGTTTCAACAGGTTCAAATTACTGTCAAACAGCTTAAAATAGCCATTGCTGTAAACTAATAGGGTACCATCTTCATATACTTTTACGGCATCAGCATATGTGTTTGGAACGGTGATATTGCTGAGTATAGTACCGGTTGGTGAATACCGCACCATATTTAAGGTCCACGGGACACCATTTGTATGGGAGTTGCCCACTACACATTAAATTTCCATTACTGTTGATAAAGCTTTTAAGAAAGGCTTTATGCGATGGCGAATTGAGTGAATAAACAGCACCGCCTGCACTGTTTATTTTTAATGTATAGAATTTATCCACATCTTCCAGGGGGTAGGTAATATACATATTGCCATCCGCATCTTTTTGGAACTTATGTTTATAAAAAAGCCCCACATCAACAGTAATATTTAAAGGAAAAGTTTCCATTCCGGAAGAATTTATCCTCTTAATAAAATGCTCATAAAAACCGGATGCCGGGTTAGTATAATTATTTCTTTGGTAAACAGTATAATAATATCCATCTGCATAATATACTTTTATATTAAATCCTGCAAAATTACTGTTGCCGGCATCTGTAATATCAGTTCTTTGAAATTCGTTAATTATCTCCCCATTAGTATTTATAGTCAAAAAATGCCATGTTTGTATTTCGCCGGGATATGCCACATATACCAAATGCAGCCCATCATCATCGAAAAAAGAGTCAATGTAACCTGCTTCGCCAAGATCATTGCGCCATAATTCTTCTCCTTCACTACTAATTTTTGTAATAACGGTTTTACTGGTACCTGTTCCTCCTGAACCTAATGTCATGTAGCTTTTTCCAACGCTATAAATATTATCGTTGCCATCAATAAAGGTCGCTAGAGGAGTATCGTATGATTGTTCTGTATCAAGGCTTATCCTTTTTTTCCATACTTCTGCCAGATTACTATCGAGCTTAATTAGCTGTATATCATTAAATGTTGAATCGCGTTCTGTAGTGGCTGTAATTATTGTATTCAATCCGCTATCAGTCTGAGACCAATATGCCACATCCCTATTTGTATGATGGTGTATCCCGAAAGATTGTTTAAGCAATGGGGAAATGTACTCCTGCGCGAAGCAATTAGATGTAAAAAATAATATAAGGAAGGTAAACTGTCTCATTTTAAAAATAATAGATTTAAAGCAGCAATATTAGCGAAAATATATTAGGGAATTTAACACAATTATAAATTGAATGCAAAAAAAGCCCCCTTATTCAGGAGGCTGACTATTTGTCTTTTGATGCAATTAGTTCTTCAGGATCACGAACCAATCCCAGTCATGCGGGTCGCCTATACCCACGCTTGGTGTATATAGGAACAAGTGTATTTTAGCATTTGGGTTGCTCGCCCTGTAAGCCGCCACCTGCTGCAGGTCGCTAATGGCATTCCATATCGACTGGTAGTCGATTTCCGCAGGAGGGATTACGCCTTCGCCTTCATCCAAGTAATTCACTGTTTCAAATTGTGAAAGTGCAGGCATTTCGCCTGAGTTGTCCATTACAGAAAAGGTATTGGGTGCATCCAACGCTTCAGGATACGTCATTCCGCCAAGGCCGCTCCAGATAATGGTCCCGTCAAAAATAGTCCCGCCGGTTTCGGTATATTTCAGCTTAATGCTGCCAAAATCGCCCGGTGAAACATAGTCGTGACCAATAGTGAAACCGTCAGCATCGGGGAAGATAAGCTCTTTTCCGCCTTCAAAAGTATTGGTCAATAAATCAACTTTCAGAAGCAGCACCTTGTTCTCGGTGTTGATCGGGTTGTCGTCAACTGTTGATGCGTTGTCATCTGAGCAGGCCGTAAAAAATACGCCTAATCCAAAAAGTAAAATTGTCTTTTTCATAATGTATGGTTTTACTTATAGGATGCAACGATCTGAGAACGGTTGCGTTAAATATTATATTTTTCCTACAGTAATAAGTTCCATATCTTTTGATTTTGATTTACAAATATAGTGTCATTCATTATACAGCTTGCAGAGTGAAGAATCTCAAGGCAATTAAAGAGATTCTTCCTTCGTCAGAATGACAAACAACACTTATCACGAATTTAGAAATTTATTATTTTAAAACAATACTTTCCGCAGCTATAAATCCGCCCGTCCATGCATTCTGGAAATTGAAGCCGCCGGTTATTGCATCAATATTCAGCACTTCTCCTGCAAAGTATAGATTTTCTACGCACTTGCTTTCCATTGTTTTGAAATTCACCTCTTTCAGGTCGATACCACCTGCCGTAACAAATTCTTCCTTAAACGTGCTCTTGCCATTTACATTAAAATGTCCATCGGTCAATTGCGCTGCCAATGCCTGCAACTGGTTTTTGGAAAGGTCAGCCCAACGGGTTTCCAATGTGATGCCTGACGCAGTTACCAGACTCTCCCAGAGGCGTTTCGGGAAATCGAAAGGCGATCGCTTGCCTACTGTTTTCTTTGCATCATCCAGCTTCAGGGTTTTGAGCAACTCTTCACATTCTTCAAAATCCACATCATTCAGCCAGTTGACCTGCAATGTAAACTGATAGCTTTTTGCAAACAGCTCCCTCGCGCCCCATGCCGAAAGCCTCAGTATACCCGGGCCACTCATGCCCCAGTGCGTTATCAGCAGCGGGCCGGACGCTTCCAGTTTTGTGCCTTTTACCTTTACGGATGCCATTGCCGACACACCCATCAGGTCTTTTATGCGTGGGTCTTTTATATTGAAAGTAAACAGCGAGGGTACCGGCGGCACGACCGTATGGCCAAGCTCTTCCAGCATTTCCCACATTTTTGGGTTGCTGCCCGTTGCCATTACCAGCTTATCTGCCAGGAACGTTTCTTTATTCGTTTCTATTTTCCAATGGGTGTCCGACTTGTATAGTGACTGGATGCTTTCACCCGTAAGCACCGGGATATTCAGTTTTTTCACGGCATCCATAAAGCAGTCGATAATGGTTTGCGAACTGTCGGTTACCGGGAACATCCTTCCGTCTTCCTCAATTTTGAGTTCAACGCCGCGCTTTTCGAACCATTCTATCGTATCGCCCGAGCAAAAACGGTTGAATGGGCCGCGCAGTTCTTTTTCGCCCCGTGGGTAAAACTTAACCAGGTCGGATGGGATAAAGCAGGCATGGGTTACATTGCAACGCCCGCCACCGGATATGCGGACTTTAGAGAGTACTTCTTTGCCGCGCTCCAATATGGCGACTTTCAGCTTTGGGTTGGCCTCGGCGATATTGATGGCTGTGAAAAAACCTGCCGCTCCTCCCCCGGCAATTATTATATCAAAACTTTTGCTCATAAACGTTCGGGATAATCGGAGATGATGCCATCCACATTATATAATTTTATACGGGCTATATCTTCGGGCTCGTTCATCGTCCACGTATATACTTTATAGCCTGCCTGCTGTGCTTTGTGTACATTGCTTTCGGTCAAGAGCGAAAAATGCGGGTGTATGGCCGCAGCCCTGAATTCCTGTGCCCATTGCCATGCCTGCGTTACGCTGGCTTGTGTAAGTATCCCTAAATGCACATCGGGGTTTATCTCGCTCATCACCTGAAGCTCTTCCCTCTGGAAGCTTGACACGATAAAATCTTCATAGGTATAGCCCCTCTCCTTTACATATTCCTTCAAGAATACCGATACCGGCCCGGCAGTATGCCTGCCTTTCATCTCTATATTTACCATGCATTTTTTGCCGACAACTTCCATAACATCATCAAGTGTGGATATCGCATGTTCGCCCTCGACTTTCAGGGCTTTGAGTTCGGCCAGTGTCATCTTGTGGACTTCCCCACTGCCATTGGTCGTCCTGTCTACTGTAAAGTCATGGATCACGACCAGTTCGCCTGTGGCACATACGTGAACATCAAGCTCGATACCGTCTACGCCAAGGTCGAGCGCTTTTTGGAACGACGCCAGTGTATTTTCGGGTGCGTGGGCCTTCGCGCCACGGTGGCCTATCTTGAGTAAGGGCATAGAAAATATTTTTGTAAAGATAAGGGTAATTCATGGAACGCGGATGACGCGGATCATGCGGATTGTCACAGATTTCTTATCGATACGATATATAAGTTTATAACGGATGCGTGAGGGATCGAGGTGATATCCTGCGGAGGAACAAAGCAGATAAAGCCGAGAGCCCGGCGCTGTAGCTTGCGGAAACGACACGCCCAAAACAAAAAAAGCCCCGAAGCGAACTTCGGGGCCTATCTAAAATAACATTGAAAATTAGTTTTTAACCACCCTTATGGTTTGTACGGCAGCGCCTGAAGTAAGCCTTGCGAAATACATTCCCGAAGCAAAAGCAGAAGCGTTTACTGTAACTTCAGCAGCATTTACAGTTGCGCTGTAAACTACTTTACCGCTTACATCTACAATCTGCATAGAAGAGATAGTGTTATTTCCTGCATTGAAGTTCCATGCGTTTTGCGTTGGGTTAGGATATGCAGAAATGTTGTTGGCATTAAAGTCGTTTGTACCTGCTGTTGCATTTGTGAAAGCGAAATCACCTGTAACCCTGTTAAACGTACCATCATAAGTACCTGCTGTAGCCATAATATTCCCACCATTTGACACGACGGTTACGGTACCTGAAGGGAATGTAGCATTACCCCATGTAGTACCCCAGTCGTGATTAAGCCTGTATTTCCATTCAGCAGCGGTAAATGTAACATCGTTAACAGAATAGTTGACACCGTTTGTAGTAGTCATATCAATATCAACAGTACCCCATCCGCCTACGGCGTCGCCGGTAATGCTTATTGTAACGAAATTGAAATCGTAGGCATGTGTATCCGCGTTGTAGGTTACATTATAGCTGTTGGCCGGAACTGCTATAGCAGCGCCTCCCATAGTAGCGGTACCTTCCGGGAAAGCAGTACCGCCCCATGTATCGGTACCGTTTACAGAAAATGTAACATTCGATGCATCTGCTAAAACAACATTGTTTGCCTGATAGGTAGTGCCATCAAGCGTAAACATAACAACAGATGTAGCACCCACCATTACACTGATATCGTCAAAGTTACCCGCATCCTCAAAGTTGTATGCCAATGTAGTACGGTTGAACGTAATGTTGTAAAGGCCCGGCTGTGAAGGAATGTTTTGCTGGCTGTTGAAAAGTCCTGTTCCGGAAGGCCATGTAGTACCACCCCAGTTGTTCGGCCAATCGTTATCCTGCCTGAATTTTACAGTACCTGCTTCGAGGGTGAAATTGTTTAGCGTGTAAACCACACCGTCTGTAGTTACCATGTCGGTGTCGGTCGCCCATTCACCGGGAGTTGCGTCACCAATGATTCCGATGCTCGGAAATTGGGCAAACATCATTGCAGTACCCGCCATGAACACTGCAGCAAACAAAAGTAATTTTTTCATCATTTAAAAAATTTTTAGTTAATAGAATTTTGATTATTATAAAAAAGCATCTGTAAAGCCGCGGATCGGGTCCGCGGCCTGTATTGTAATTATTAATTTATCAATATCCAGTACTGCCATGGCTTGGCATCCAGCTTCTGCCCTTTAGCAAAAGTGGCTTTTTCTCCGGTCATGTAGTTCGTGTAGCTTCCTTCAACTGGAGCAGTAAAGCTTGCAGCGCTCTTGGAGAGGTTAGCAATATAAATCACCTTTTTGCCGTCCTTTTCCCTTTCAAAGGCCAGGACCTTATCATCTGCCAATGTGGCCAGCATTTTGAACATTGCCGGCTTCTTTCCACCGTTCAATGCCGGATTTTCGTTTTTCAGTTGGCCCAGTTTTTCATATACCGCAAACATCTTCCCCTTGTTTTTGTCGATAGGGTCCTGCTCAAAGAATTTGATGCGTTTCTTCACATCATATTCCTGCCCTGTATAAATGAGCGGCATGCCCGGCATAACGTAGGTCAGTGCAGCAAAAGCCTCTGCCCCGTCGCCTAATCGTTCGTACTCGGTGCCGTTCCAGGCATTTTCGTCGTGGTTGGTAGTAAAGTTCATGAAAATGTCGTTAGCCTCATACTTGCCCGGCCTTTCCGCAAGGAATTTCTTCAGGTCGGATAACGGCTTTTTACCTTTTGCCACGTCGTTCATAAGGTGATGCGCTACCCAGCCGTAGCCCATATCGAACTGCCCTTTGAAAAGGTAGTCCTTATCGCTTTCCATCAGCATGAACACCGGCTTCACTTCTTTCAGTTTCGGGATGGTATAATCCCAGAATTCTGTGGGCACGTTGTCGGCTACATCACAACGGAAGCCGTCTATGTTTTGCTCCTTCACCCAATAGAGCATTTCGTTTTTCATCGGCTCATACAGCTTCTTACTCTTATAATCCAGGTGGGCAACATCAGTCCAGCCCCATGGTTCACCGGTTTCGGGGTTAAGTGGGTCGGTCACTTCGCCTTTTTTGTTCTTCTCATAATATTCAGGATGCTCAGTGATCCATTTATGGTCCCACCCGGTATGGTTCGCCACCCAGTCGAGTATTACATACATGCCGTTGTCGTGCGCGGCCTTTACCAGCTTTTGGAAATCCTCCAGCGTACCAAGGTCAGGATTAATAGCGGTATAATCGGTAATGGCATAATAGCTGCCGAGGTATTTTTTCCTTTCATTCGGGTCGGTTATATCTTCTATCGACTTGTCTGCCGTGGCTTTCCTGCGCTTCATCGAGATCGGGTAAACCGGCATGAGCCAAATTACCTTTACGCCCAGCTTTTTCAATTCCGGGATGTCTTTGGTAAATGCATTGAAGGTTCCTTCTTTCGAATAGTTGCGGATGTTCGCCTCATAGATAACGCTGTTCTCCATCATGGCATCGCTCACGGGCGCAAGCGTGGTTTCCGTTTGGGAGGTTTCCTTTACTTCCTCTTCTTTTTTATCTTCCTTACAGCTTGTAGCGATGATCGCGAGCGCCATAAAGGTTAGTACTGTTTTTTTCATATTTTGTTCATTTGGTTATATCTTTTCGAGTAACACTATATCAAATTCGGTATCCAACTCTACATTGCCTGCCTGTACTTTGGCCGTCTTGCCGGAATAGGCATCACGCACTTTCGTCCCTTCGGGAAAAACATCGGCGGTCTGCAGGGTCTTTTTTCCTATCGGAAGGTCCAGGCCAATGACAACGATGTCGTCCATTCCTTTACTGTATGTCCTCTCAAACACATACGGTGAAGCGCTTATCACCGCATGCACGCCAGCGCCTACAGCCGGATGGTTTTTGCGGAACTGCCCCAGCTTTTGGTAATGTTCCAGTACTTTTTTGGTTTCGGGGTTATTGGCAATAGCATCCCAGTTCATGAAGGAACGCAGGTTGGCATCGCCTTCTGCTCCCGCAATTTCTAATGGGCGCGCCGATTCATCCCCATAATATACCTGGGCAATACCGGGCGTTAATAATAATTTAGTCCCGGCCTCAATAGCCTTTTCACGTTTTTTATCAAATGGGCCGCCATCATCGTGCGAAGCGAGGTAGTTGAGTACCGACTTACCCTGAAGGTTCCCGTTGAGGATGTCCGAATATTTGGCAAATGTTTCTTCGTATGGTTTTGTGGCGCTGTACTTCATCTCAAAATTGATGAGCGCCGCGAAGCCATTGGAAAAATAATCTACTTTTTTGTCCCCGAAATCATATAGCCTTTGTCCGGAAATGCCATAGCCATAAACTTCACCTACCGTAAAGAAGCCGTGGCTGTCAAGGACTTTCTTTGGGTTGTTCTCTTTCCATTGCTCAAAGGCATAGGCGCACTGCTTGCTGAATTCGGCCCAGACATCCTCGCCCAAATGCTTTACTGTATCAGCGCGGTAGCCGTCGATGCCATAATCCAGAACATAGTCTGTGAGCCATTTGATGATGTAATATTTTGATGCGCGTGGATAGCCCGTTCTTTTAAAGAAAGCATCCAACTCTTTTACTTCTTGTTCGTACCGGCCTTCTTTTTTCCATTTCTCCACCAAAAAAGGCGGAAGCCCTACCTCCTTATCACTTTCCGTAATGATATCCGGAAGGTTCTTTACCAATGTGCAGGCCGTAGTGTTTTCGTAATTGTCATACTTGCATTGCGGCTCGGTGCGCACCCAGTCGGATGGCCAAACGGCATCCATCGCGGTAACCGGCCCGGTGTGGTTGATCACGCCATCAAGCACAATACGAATGCCGTGTTTGTGGGCTTTCTCAACCAGTCCGGCAAGGTCTTTTTCCGTGCCGAAGTTTGGGTCGAGTGCCGTCCAGTCCTTCGCCCAATAGCCATGGAAGCCATAAGTATTCCCCTGGCCTTCGTTGGTCGCATCGTGAATCTGCTCCACTACCGGCGTAAGCCAAATGGCGTTAATGCCGAGTTTATCAAAATACCCTTCGTCTATCTTTTGTGTAATACCTTTTATATCGCCGCCTTCAAAACCGCGGAGCTTACCTATTTCTTTTGTACGCCCCAAGGTTACATCGTTGCTTTTATCGCCATTTGCAAAACGGTCAGTCACCAAAAAGTACATGTTCGCACCTTCCCAAATGAAAGGAGCTTTTGCCGATGCCACTTTCGTGGATGAGCATCCGGTAAGGGTTAATGCCGCGAGGGCGGGTATAAGGTATTTTTTTATCATATTAGTTTATCCTAAGTTTGAACCAGGAATGTCTTTTTAAACCTACAAGGTTTTGAAAACCTTGCAGGAGGTGAACTCAATAATCTTAATTCAATTCCAAAATAAGCGCCGATTTCGGGGCAACGGTCATCTCTTCCGCTACATTTACAGTTTTGCCCGTCATGATGTCTTTGCCTGAAACCCTTCCTTTCAGGCTTTCGCCAAAACGAGCCGTTTTAAATTTCCTTTCATCGGCGCTGTCATTGAAAACCACCATCACAATATCTTTGTCGTTATACCTGAAATACACATACACATTGTCCTGCGGGACGTAATGCGTTGTTTTCCCGGTATGAATGACCTCTTTATTTTTTCTCCATGTAAATAACTTCGATGTATAATCAAAGAATTTCTGTTGGTCAGGTGTGCGGTCTGCTTTTGTAAAGGCGTTATTGCTGTCGCCTGCCCATCCGCCCGGGAAATCCCTGCGGATGTCGCCATCGCCCTTGCCTTTGTCACCCGCCATGCCTATCTCGCTGCCGTAATACAGTTGCGGAATACCGCGCACCGTAGCCACCAGCGCCATTGCCATTTTATATTTATTAAAGTCGCCTTTGTATATTTCATTTAAACGCCCTGTGTCGTGGTTCTCTGCAAAAACCAGTATGCTATTAATATTGGGATACAAAAAGTCGTTGGTAAAGTTGTCGTACACTTTCTGCATGCCCACGTCCCATCCCGGTTTGTCCTCATTAAAAACACTGCTGATAGCGCTTTGCAGGGTAAAGTCCATCACGGTCGGCAGGTACGAATTATAGTTTTGTATTGCCGCTATTTTGCTGTCCTTTTGCCAATAGGCCATCTGAGCCTGGTCGTTCATCCACACTTCGCCTGCAATGTTAAAGTACGGGTACTCGTCGGTAATAGCTTTGGTCCATTTTGCAATACCAGCCTTATCGTTGTAGGAGTAAGTGTCCACACGGTAACCATCCACATCGGCATATTCTATCCACCAAATCGCGTTTTGCGTAAGGTAGGTCAGCACCAACGGGTTGTCCTGGTTAAGGTCGGGCATCGACTCTACAAACCAGCCTTCCTCACATTGTACTGCATCAATTTTAGAGGCATTCGTGTCGAATTGCGTTGTCATGCGGTAATTGGATTGTGAATAGCCCGGAAACTGGTGCACCCATTCGTAGGTCGGCAGGTCTTTGTACATCCAGTGCTCACTGCCCCAGTGGTTGGTCACATAGTCAAGTATCAGCTTCATGCCCCTCTTTTTCAATTCTGCCGAAAGGCGCAGGTAGTCTTCATTGGTACCATAGCGCGGGTCTATTTTATAGACATCCGTCTGCGCATAGCCGTGGTAAGAGCCGCGGGAATGGTTGTCCTCACAAACCGGCGTATTCCAAACTGCTGTTACGCCAAGTTCCTGAAGGTAATCAAGGTTTTTGATAATACCTTGTATATCGCCGCCATGACGCCCGCCATCTTTGGTGCGGTCGGCTTTTTCGGCTAGGGATTTATCGTTGTCATTGTTGGGATTGCCATTAGCAAAACGGTCGGGCATGATAAGGTAGATCATATCCGATGAATCGAAGCTTTTCCTTTGCGCCGAACCTTCCCTGCGTTTTTTCAATGAGTAATTTTTTGTGAAAGCTACTTTGTTCTTCCCATCCTTAAAAGAGAACACAAGGTCGGAAGCCGCAACATTTTTTGTATCGATGGTTACAAAAATGTAATTTGGGTTTTCCGTACGCAACACATTTTTGATAACGATACTGTTCGAAACCGAAGGCGTGTACTGCGCTATGTTTTGGCCATAGAACATTACCTGAAGCTCGGGGTTGTGCATCCCGGCGTACCAAAACGGCGGCTCCATACGGTCGATCTGGGCGAAGGCTGTAGCTGATAAGAGTAATAAGAGTAATAGTTTTTTCATAGTTGTTGGTTGGTTGGCTTCACCTAAGCCTTTTAGGCCTCACCCCCAGCCCCTCTCCAAAGGAGAGGGGAGCGAGCTTCACTCTTACCGAATCACTCAGGCTGAAGTGGCGCGGGATATTAATTATTTTAAATATTTATACAAACCCCTTTATGGTCTGATAGTTTTTTGTCTGTATTGAATTCCTGTGTCTTGTAACTTGTGTCTTTTAAAAAAAATTTGCTTATGGCAATATGGTCAACGGCTTCGGGCAAACCTGCCGTACAGTTTATAATTCCTGTTTCTTTAAAAACTTCATCCAGGATGTTCCGTCCTTGTTGGGTAAAATAATAATTATCCGAAAATGTCATATTATAATCCCCGGCTAAACAGAAGTTCCCATTAGCAGAAAGCCTCCTGAAATCTTTTGCCTGTGTTGCCAAATCCGTTCTAAAACTCTTTTCCCTGTTCCCGAAAACACCAATTATCGTCCCATAAACTTGCAAATTACCCAAACTTGTTTTTATTTCGGCACAGCAGGTTGTATAAGGATCGTATGTTTCAAAGACATTTACAATTTCATATTTTGAAAACACTTGTACCCGTCGCTCTGTTTCCGCATATTTCAAAAGGCCTGCGTCATTTGGCTTCAACGTGGAAGCGCTATATTTATATTTTTTGGACAAGACAATCCGGGTATCGCTTTCGGTCAGCACAAGGATGTCGGCATCAATGCTTTCGAGCATTTTGATAATAGCTTCCAGTTGCTTGTGGTACTTTAGCCTTTCTGTATTCCAGGTTGCTATTTTCATTTTTCATTCAAATCTATCAGTCCTCACCCCCAGCCCCTCTCCAAAGGAGATGGGAGTGAGCTACACTCTTGCCGAAATACTCATGTTTTTCGGCTTGTTTGTCATTCTGACGAAGGAAGAATCTCTTCTTAATTATCTATAAAAGATTCTTCACTGCGCAAGCTGCGTTCAGAATGACACTCTTGCCCTATAAGTCTACACCGTCACCAATGTATTCGGTTCCACGGTTACTTCCCTGCCATTTACTACAACGGTAAGTTCCCTGTCTCCTTCCAATGTGAATTTTGTTTCTCCCGGATGTACCGATACTTTGAGTACCTGATTGCGGAAGTTTATTTTGAACGAATAGCCTTTCCATTGCTGTGGTATCCTTGGCTCAAAGTGAAGCGTGTCGTTTTTCACCCTCATGCCGCCGAAGCCTTCCACAATGCTCATCCAGGTTCCGGCCATACTGGTTATGTGCAGCCCTTCTTTTACCTCTTTATTGTAATCGTCGAGGTCAAGGCGCGATGTCCTCAGATAGAAGGTATAGGCCTGCTCCATCCTGCCCAGCACTGCTGCCTGTATGGAATGCACGCATGGCGACAGCGACGACTCATGCACCGTTAGGGGCTCATAAAAGTCGAAATGCTTTTCCAGTTGTTCTTTTGTAAAATGGTCTTCGAAGAAATAGAAGCCCTGCAATACATCGGCTTGTTTGATGTACGGCGAACGCAGTATTCTGTCCCAGCTCCATTTCTGGTTGATGGGACGTTGCGCCGTGTCAAGGTCTGCTACCTTTACAAGGTCTTTGTCAAGAAAATTATCCTGCTGTAAATAGACTCCATGCTTTTCCGAATATGGGAAATACATATTATCAGCTACATTCTTCCAATTCACCATTTCTGCAGCATCCAGCTTCACATCGGCCATAATACGGGCGTGATCTGCCGGGTAGTCCTCCTGTACTTTTGCTATCTGCTCAAGGGCATAGTCGATACACCATTTGGCAATATAGTTGGTATAGAAGTTATTGTTTACGTTGTTCTCATATTCATTCGGGCCCGTTACACCCAATATCACGAATTGATTCCTGTTGGTTGAGAACGTTGCCCTCTGGTGCCAGAATCTCGCAATACCTATCAGCACTTCCAACCCTTTTTCAGGGATGTAGCTGTAGTCGCCGGTAAAGCGGTAGTAGTTATAAATAGCAAAAGCAATCGCACCGTTGCGATGGATTTCCTCAAAGGTGATCTCCCATTCGTTGTGGCATTCTTCCCCGTTCATAGTTACCATCGGGTACAAAGCTGCGCCGTTGGTAAACCCAAGTTTGGCCGCATTCTCAATGGCTTTACCGAGTTGGTTGTAGCGGTAGGTCAACAGGTTGCGCGCTACCTGCTGGTCTTTGGTGGCCATATAGAACGGTATGCAGTACGCCTCGGTATCCCAATAGGTGCTTCCGCCATATTTTTCGCCGGTAAAGCCTTTCGGGCCGATGTTCAGCCTTGGGTCTTTGCCCAGATATGTTTGGTTCAGTTGGAAAATATTGAAACGAATCCCCTGCTGTGCTTTTACATCCCCTTCAATAGTGATGTCGGCCATTTCCCAGATGGATGCCCATGCTGCTTTTTGCTCGTCCAGCAATGTATCATAGCCTTTTGCTTTTGCATTAGCGATGACATTTTTAGCGGCATGTACCAGTTTGTCCTTATCATGGTTCATCGATACGGTATATCCGCCGAATTTCACAATGGCAGCTGTATCGTTTTGGCTAGCTTCTACAGTATAGCTGAACTGTACTTTGTCTTTGGTCGTATCCGCATTCCCGGGAAGAATTTCCAGGTCGGTACCATTCAGCAATATGCTGTTGTGCATGAACGTGCAGGCGTTGAAATGCGTCTTGAACGTACGCGCCGTTACAAAAGCTTCGTTGGCTGAATGCTGCACATCCAGCGGTTCCCAGAATTTTTCTTCCCAGTTGGCGTCCATGTTCTTTACACCTGCATCCACGTAGGGTTTGAATGTAATTTGCGCAGCGCGGTTCAGCGGCTTCACCTCATAGTTGATAACACCCAGCTCGTCCGCCACGAGCGAAAGAAAGCGCGTTACGTTTACCGAAACTTCTGTGCCGTTTTGCAATGTCGCTTCGAAGGAACGGTTGTACCAGCCTTCCTGCATATTCAGCTCGCGCCTGAAATTCTTCACCTTACATTTAGCAAGGTCAAGGATTTCATCGTTAATAGTAATATCGATGCCTATCCAATTCGGGGCGTTGAGCACTTTGGCAAAATATTCAGGGTAGCCGTTCTTCCACCAGCCCACTTTGGTTTTATCGGGATAGTAAACGCCAGCAATGTAACTGCCCTGAAACGTATGCCCGGAGTAGCTTTCCTCAAAGTTGGCACGCTGTCCCATGGCACCATTGCCTATGCTGAATAAGCTTTCGGAAGATTCAACCCTTTCCGCATCAAATCCCTCTTCGATGATCGACCAATTGTCCGGTAGTATATAATCCTGGTTCATTTTATGTAGTAACTAAAGTTGCTAAAAATTCTGTATCTATTTCTGTAAAATCCTTGAAATTGTATTGCGCCTCGTGCAGCACAGTTTTGTCGCCAATGCCTATGCTGACCATTTTGGCAATGTTCGCGGCCTGCACCCCGGCTACCGAGTCCTCAAAAACGATAGCGCCTTCGGAGGACATGCCCAGCAGCTGTGCCGCCCTGATGAAAACCTCAGGGTCGGGTTTGGCGTTGGTCACGTCATTGCCGTCCACGATTGCATCGAAATAGTGAATGATGTCCACCTTCTCCAATATCGGGCGGGCATTCTTGCTTGCCGAGCCCAATGCGACTTTTTGGTTATTGTCTTTTAAATACTGCAGGACCGGCACTACGCCTTCCAATATCTCATCGGCCTGCATGTGGTGGATGTATTCCAGGTAATCCTCATTTTTTTCTGCCAGCCATTTGTCTTTATCCTCCTGCGAAACCTGTACATTGCCAAGCCCGAGGATGATGTCGAGGGAGCGTATGCGGCTCACCCCTTTCAGCTGTTCGTTGTGTTCGTGTGTAAAATCGATACCCAGGCGGTTCGCTATCTTTTGCCATGCCAGGAAATGGTATTTGGCTGTGTCGACAATAACCCCGTCGAGGTCGAAAATAAATGCTTTTTGATTCATTAAATTTTTTGATTGATTGTATTTGATTGATTGATCGTAATTTTTGCATTGTCATTTACTGCAAGCGCCATAACACCTGCCATAACCATGGATGCTCCTCCGATTAAAAGGGCATAAACAGGTTCGTTGTGGAAAAACTGGGAAACAAGGAAGCCGAGGATCGATGCGGCAACCAATTGTGGGATCACTACAAAGAAGTTAAACACTCCCATGTAATACCCCATTTTTGATGCGGGCAGCGCTCCCGATAGCATGGCATAAGGCACAGACAAGATACTTGCCCACGCTATGCCGACACCTATCATTGAAAAATCGTACATGAAAAATGTAAAGTGATGCCAGGTGCCGGGTGTCCCAAAAGAAAATATCTCATTATTAAAAATACCCCACTCCCCTAAAAAGTAGATGGAAGCAAGGCCTGCACCTCCCGCCGCAAGGGCAAGGAAATGTGTAAACTTCCTGCTTGTCCTCTTTGCAATAAGCGGAAGAAGGAAAGCTGCAATAGCAGCAACAAGGTTGTAATTGGCAAACATTTCGCCTACCAGGTTAGCGCCTGTGTTATAAGCAACCGATGTAGTGTCAGTCGTTTTAAAAATGTGCTCTGTTACTGCACCTGTAGTATAAATCCACATGGAGAACAGCGCGAACCACGAAAAGAACTGTACCCAGGCAAGCTGCTTCATTACCTTTGGCATGAACTGAAAATCGTTCATGATGGTTACAAAGCCGTTCCTGTATTTGCCTGATTTTTGGAACATTCCCGAAAAGATAAGCGCTACCCCACCAAGCCCTATCAGGCCAAGTGACAATACATACAGGTCTTTCTTAAGGCCGTATTCATAAATGATATATGAGAAAGCCAACCCTATAGCAAGGGCTACGCTGCCTATAAGCAAATGCCTCGAACCATTGGCCTGAAACCACGATGGCGGTCGTTCTTCTTCACTGTATTTTCCACCGTGCTTTTCTTCCTCGCTTTTTTCAAAAGCGGCAAGCTGTTCAGGCGAATATTCTTTTGTAGTAAAAATAGTCCATAATACCGATATGATAAAAGCCGCACCGCCTATGTAAAATGAGTATTTCACAGAGTCAGGTATTTCTCCGGCCGGTGCGGTATTGCTTACGTCATAATGGGTAAGGATATTTGGGAGCTTTGATGCCACATAAGCGCCGAGTCCTATAAAAAAGCTCTGCATGGCAAATCCCGAAGTCCTTTGCCTGTCCGGCAGCACATCGCCCACAAATGCTCTGAACGGTTCCATCGAAATGTTGATGGAAGCATCGAGTATCCACAGCATACCTGCAGCGAACCACAGCACGGGCGAATTCGGCATTATGAATAAGGCAACGGAGGCAAGCAATGCGCCAACTAAAAAATAGGGTTTTCTCCTGCCTAGCTTTGTCCATGTACGGTCACTGAAATAGCCAATGATGGGCTGCACGATAAGTCCCGTAAGCGGGGCAGCTACCCAAAGGGCAGGGATATCGTCTATTTCGGCACCGAGCGTCTGAAAAATTCTGCTGACATTGGCATTTTGCAGGGCAAAACCCATTTGTATCCCCAGGAAACCGAAACTCATGTTCCAAATTTCCCAGAAACCTAATTTACGCTTTTCCATTATCGTAATTAAATGATTATTACTACGATAAGCGGTTTATGGCTTATCAATCTTATAGGTTGAAGTGGACTATAAGCGTTGATAATTATAGCAAAGATATATGTTTTTTAATCCGAAAAACATTGAGGGGCAAAAAAAATTCCGCCAAACGGGGCGGAATCGGTTTTTCAAGGTATTGAATATAAATATTTTACAAAGAACTACAACGTTGACGTAGATTCCCGCAACACAAGGTGGGTTTCTATAAGTTCCGTCCTGTATTGCTCGTTCTCCTCTTCTTCCACTTCTTCCATTTCAAGCCTTTCGATAAGCAATTTTGCAGCCCTGCCTCCCATTTTGATGCCGTTCTGGCTTACTGTGGTAATGCTTGGCGTAGAAAATTGCGAGATGATGCCATCTGTAAACCCTATTATCGACAGGTCTTCCGGTACTTTTATTCCCATTTTTGTGGCCAGCTTAATGCTTGTTACTGCAAACAGCTCGTTAACCGCAAAAATCGCGTCTGGCTTGTTTTCTTTCAGGAGCTTTTCAATTTTTGAAGCACAGTTCGCTATGTCTTCGATTTTCACGATCATCTCGTCATCAACCGGAAGGTCGTGGTCGTTCAGCGCATTAATGTAGCCATCGGTACGCAGTTTGCCTACACTCACATAATCTACCGTGGTTACCAGCGCTATCTTCTTAAACCCTTTTGACACAAGGAAATCGACAGCTTCATAGGCCGCCATCTGGTCGTCTATTATTACTTTATCACACAGCACATCATTGGTCACACGGTCGAACATCACGACAGGCATTCCCTGATTTATGACTTCCTGTATGTGGTGAAAATCCTTTTTTTGCTCGGTTTCTTTGGAGAGTGACATGATAAAACCGTCGGTACTGCCGTTGGCCAGCATCTCCATATTGATCACTTCCTTATCGAACGACTCGTCTGAAAGGCACACGATCACGTTATACCCGTTCTCGTTGGCCACCTGTTCTATGCCACTAATCACGGTAGCAAAGAAATGGTGTACGATTTCGGGGATAATAATCCCTATCGTCTTGGTTTTCTTATTTTTAAGGCTCAGCGCAATGTTGTTTGGCTTGTAATTGTACAGCTTTGCAAATGCCTGGACTTTCTGACGCGTATCCTCGCTTATTTCGGGACTGTTACGAAGCGATTTTGAAACAGTCGAAATAGATACATCAAGCTCTTTTGCGATCTGTTTCAGGGTAACTTTTCTCTTCATTGCGAATATGTAAATAGTGATTCGAAAATAAAGATAAACGATATTTTTATTAATAGCAATTATCTTACTGAAATTGTGCGAAATGGAGAAAGTTTTCAACACGACAACGTTTTCGCTGGGTGGATATTGCGAAAACGTTTTTTTTATATTAAGTTTTGCATAATTTTAACATTCGAAGTGGATTATCAGCAAAAACAAAACGCAAAATTAACCTAAACAACTTGTATGAAAACAATGTACTCAAAGTTATTACTTTTATTACTGCTGCTTCCGATAAGTGCACTGGCCCAGAGCACTTTATCAGGAACTGTACGTGATAATGCCTCCGGGGAGCCCATACCCGGAGTGAATGTAATTGTGCAGGGCACGCAAAACGGCACTTCCACGGATATGGACGGTAATTTTACGCTGTCCGGAGTGAAAAATGGCGACCAGATCGTGTTTAGCTTTATTGGCTATGCCGACCAGATAACAGCCTACAACGGACAGAGCGTTATTGACGTGAAAATGACCGAAGATTCCACACAATTACAGGAAGTAGTGGTTATCGGTTACGGCAGCACTACCAAGAAAGACGCTACCGGGTCGGTGGTATCTGTAACAGCTAAAGATTTTAACAAAGGCGCCCTTACGAGCGTTGACCAATTGCTTACCGGCCGTGCTCCGGGTGTAAGGATAACCAGCGCGGGAGGATCTCCTGATGCCGCCCCGAACATCAGGATACGCGGAGGAAGCTCGCTGAGCGCGCAAAATAGCCCGCTTATAGTTATAGACGGTATTCCGCTGGATCTTGTTTCGCCTGCAGGCGTGAGCAACCCGCTTTCGCTGGTAAACCCTAACGATATCGAATCGTTCACTATACTTAAGGACGCCTCTGCCACAGCGATCTACGGTTCGAGGGCATCTAATGGCGTAATTATCATCACAACTAAGAGAGGTACATCGGGCAAACCGCAATTTAACTATTCTGCTACAGTGGGTTCGAGTAAAGCCCAAGATGTAATAGATATGATGGACGGCCCAACTTTTACAAAGTTCATACAGGAGTACCATCCAAATTTAACCAATAATCTTGGTATAGACGACCCTACGAACACTTTAGTAGATAATCCTGCGACGCCAGAGGTGGAAGGCCGTATTCTCTCTAACACTAACTGGCAGAAGGCTATATCGAGAAATTCCTTTTTTACAGACCATAACTTCAGTGCAAGGGCCAACCTGTTTGGTAAAATACCTGCACGTGCCTCTATTGGGTACACTAATAATGAAGGCATCGTTAAAACAAACGATTATGAGCGTTACACAGGATCTGTGAAACTTACGCCGAGCTTATTTGACGATCATCTTAAGATTGATGTAAACGCAAAAGGCACATGGGTGGATAAAAATGAAATAGACGAAGCCAGTGCCCTGGCCGGGTCGCTGAATATGGATCCTACAAAGCCTATTTACACCACAGGTACAGTTGGTAATTTTGGTGGTTATTACCAAAACACAACGACTTTAGATCCGACAATTCTTGACGGGCAGTATAACCCTGTTAACCTGCTGAACGAAAGAAGAAGGCCTAACAAGGTGAACAGGTTGCTGGCAAACGTGCAGCTTGATTACAAAATGCATTTCCTGCCGGAGCTGAGGGCTGTTGTGAATTTTGGCGTTGATGCATCACGCTCTAACATACTTGAGACATACGGCCAATATGCACTGGCAACTTACAGGAAAGATAACGCTAATGGCGCCTGGATATTTAACCCCGGAGTGAACTACAGAGAAACACAGCACATTACTAACAAGCTGATGGATGCTTACCTTTCGTATGCGAAAAACTTTACCGGTGCTATAACCCGTATTGACGCGCAGGCAGGCCATTCATTCCAAAGTTTTGTGAACGATGGCTATAAAACCAACTACCTGTATAACGCTACCACAGGGGTACGTGAAGAACGTTTAAATCCTGCTAACCCTAATAACAGGTATTATAACAAAACAGTCCTGGAATCCTATTTTGGCCGTGCCAATGTGGACCTTTATGACCGCTACCTGTTCACTTTCACATTAAGGGCAGACGGATCGTCATTATTCAGGAAAGATAACCGATGGGGCTATTTCCCTGCAGCCGGTTTTGCCTGGAGGATGAGCGATGAGAGCTTCCTTAAAGACAACAGT
This sequence comes from Flavobacterium arundinis, assembly GCF_038289855.1. Classification (NCBI taxonomy): domain Bacteria; kingdom Pseudomonadati; phylum Bacteroidota; class Flavobacteriia; order Flavobacteriales; family Flavobacteriaceae; genus Flavobacterium; species Flavobacterium arundinis. Next base: position 306,431 of record NZ_JBBYHR010000005.1, on the reverse strand, counting down.
GTTGTAAGCAACCTTAAGCTACGCCTTAGTGTGGGCCAGACAGGACAACAGGATATTACAGGAATTGCAGGCTATTATCCAAGTTCGGCTATTTACAGCCCGGGCGACCCTAACAGCCAGTACCTGCCGGGCATCAGCACCTACAGCCCTAACCCATTCAATGACAAGCTGAAATGGGAAGTTACCACTACTTACAACGCCGGTATTGATTTCTCGTTGTTCAAAAACCAATTGCTCTCCGGTAGCGTAGATGTATACAGGAAAGACACGAAAGACCTTTTGGCTAAAGTTGGAGTTCCACCGGGACAATACCTTACTAACCAGATCACTAAAAATGCCGGAAGTATGCAAAACCAGGGTGTGGAGGTAAACCTTAACCTTAAGCCGATCTCCAATGAGAATTTCACATGGGAGCTTGCGGGTAACTTTGCCTATAATTTTGGGGAAATTAAAGACCTGGGTGATGTATCCAGGAATGATGCTACCGACTCCGGCCTGCCGGTATCTACAGGTATCTACCTGGCGAGCAACAGTGTAGGCTCACAGCCTTATTCTGCTTACGTGTTTGAGCAGCTTTATGACAACACCGGCCGTATTATTCCGGGGGCTTTCAAAGACCGTAATGGCGATGGCACTATAAACAATGACGACCGTTATTATAAAGCGCTTCGCCCTAACTATACTTTTGGTTTCAGCACAAATTTCAACTATAAAAACTTTGATCTTTCTGCCAATTTCCACGGGCAATTTGACGGGCAGGTATACAATGCTGTAAAACTACAGGGCGGATGGACAAACAGACCGGTACCGAACAACTCTAACAGCCTGAACAACGTGCTCGACTTTTACAATGGAGCGGCCGACCCAAGGATTCAAACGATAGCTGACCCGGTTCCGTTATCTGATTACTATCTTGAGAGCGCTGCCTTCCTGAGGTGTGATAACATTACGCTTGGCTACAGGTTTAGCAACATAGTAAAATCGGCATCAGTACGTATTTACGGAACGGTTAACAATGTGTTCCTTGTAACGAAATATTCAGGACAGGATCCGGAAAACTTCAACAGTATTGACAGTAACTTTTATCCACGTCCGAGAATTTACAGTTTTGGTGTAAATCTTGACTTTTAATACAAAATAAATTGAATATGAAAAATTTCAGAAATAAGATAATTTTAGGCTTTACCGCATTGGCACTCGGGATATCATCCTGTAGCAGTGACCTGGATACAAAGCCGAAGGTGGAGCTTTCGCTTGAAAACCTGCTGGCAAAAGACCCGCAGGCAGTAGAAGGCTTGCTTTCCAAAATGTATGGCGCTTTTGCACTATCCGGCCCCAGCGGCCCGGGAAGCTCTGATATCAGCGGAAATGCGGGTGAGACCGGTTTCCTCAGGGGTATCATTAACCTCCAGGAATTTACCGCAGACGGTATGAAGAACCGATGGGGTGATGATGGCCTTGACCAGCTTACCACAGCATCCGACTGGACTTCCAGAAACAAGTTTTTCCAGTACCTTTATGACAGGGTATATTATATCGTACCTCAAACCACCAACATCATACTTGCCCTGGAAAATGTAGACGTGGCAAATGAAGAGCAGATAAAAAGTGAACTTCGCTTTATTAGGGCGCTTTCTTACTACTACATGATCGATTGCTTTGGAAAAGGCGTTCTTGTGAATGAAAGTAATTATGGTACTACTTCACCACTTCCTGAAGCTTCGAGAACTGAGCTGTTCAACTATGTTGAAAGCGAGCTGCTTGCTATTGAGCCTTCAATGCCTGTAACAAATTCCTACGGAAGGGCAAATAAATCGGTAGTGCGCATGCTGCTTGCAAAACTGTACCTTAATGCAGAAGTGTATACCGGCACCGCCCGTTGGAGTGATGCGCTGAACTATACTTCTCTTGTTATCAACGAGGGCGGTTATACGCTTGCTCCTAATTTTGTGAGTGTATTCAGTGGCGACAATAACACGTCTTCTGAGATTATATTCCCGCTGATAGCCGATCCGGTAGTAAGCCAGAGTTTTGCTAACACCACTTACATAGTAAACGGTTCACTGGGTACCGAAACTATGCCAATAGGCACTTTTGGTGCAACAGAAGGCTGGTCCGGCCACAGGGCAACCAAAGCATGGTATTCGCTGTATGGAGATCTTGAAACTTCACCTGATGACAGGGCTAAGCTTTTTTGGACCACAGGACATAACTATGAGATGACCAATTATAAAACATGGATTGACGGATACCCTTCGATCAAGTTCAGGAATACCAATTTCAACGGTACATCTAATGCAACACAATTTTCTCCTACCGATTTCCCATTGTTCAGGCTTTCTGATGCTTACCTTATGTATGCAGAGTGCGTAGTGCGTGGCGGAGGTGGCTCTTCCTCGGATGCGCTTACCTATGTGAACAATGTAAGGGCAAGGTCGCATGCACCGGCTATTACTGCCAGTGAGCTTAACCTGAACTTCATCCTTGATGAAAGGGCGCGCGAGCTTAACCTTGAAGGCCACAGGAGGACAGACCTTATCCGTTTCGGTAAATTTACAGGCGGAAGCTATGTATGGCCATGGAAGGGCAACAGCGCAAACGGCGTAGCGATCCCTTCTACTTATAATGTTTTCCCTATCCCTCAAATTGCGTTGGAAGCGAATCCTAATTTATCACAAAACCCAGGTTACTAACATATAACACTAAAGAAATGAAAAAAATATTTAATCTATCAATTGTGACATTGCTGTTTTTATCAGTAATGTCGTGTACTACGGATGACAACAAGATTTTAGTTGACAAATCGACAAATCCTGTACTTATTGCCCCAGAGCAAGGCGCGAGCATCGTAATTAATCCTAATGCTCCCGAAGCTGTTGCGCTAACCCTTGTATGGGACCATGCTGCTTACAGCGTGGATACACAAATCGATTATTCGTTAGAAATCGCTGCTGCGGGTACTAATTTTGCCGATCCGATTGAAATAGCGAATACACAAAACCGTTTCTCGGTACTTTCTGGTGCTGAACTCAGGAACTTGCTGACAGATGCTGCTCCTGAAGGATTAGGCCTTACCGATGAAGCGCCTGCAAACATCGAAGTGCGTGTTACAGCTACTATTGGTGACAATTCCGACCTTCCAATGGTATCTGACGTATTGCCTTTAACTATTGTTTTTGGTACAGGTGGAGAACCTGAACCTGTAGATCCTGTGCTTTTCCTTGTAGGCGCACCACAGGCATATTACGGCCTTGGCGCATGGGACAATACTACCGCTATGCCAATGCGTTATTTAGGGGATGGAACAACGCTTGTTTTTGAAGGGTATGTAAAGGTTGCTGCAGGTGAAGGCTTTAAATTCATAGGCCAGCAAGGAAGCTGGGATAATGGTAACTACGGAACTATCGGTGGCGTTCAGGATGGTAACCTGGAAAATTCAGGTGGCAGCGGCGACATAAAAGTGGCAGACAGCGATGGCCTTTACTATGTATGGGTAGATATTGATAACCTTCAGTACAAAGCAATTAAAATGCAGTGGGGTATTATTGGCGATGCAACTGCGGGCGCATGGACCGATGAAACGCCGATGACCTATGACTTTGCGACTAACAGCTGGTCTCTCACTACAACATTGGGTACAGGGGGCGTGAAATTCAGGAGTGGCAACACAGGGCAATATATCGCCAATAACGCATGGGAATTCAACGTGGGTGTAAGCGATCCAACTGTGACCTACAATCCTGCTTCGGGTAACTTCCCTGCAACTCCGGGCTCTTATACTGTTGGACTTACTGTGAATTTTGACGGTACAGCAGTAGTTACCGGGATATAATACTTAAAATATAAAAGGGCTGCTTGTCGGCCCTTTTTCTTATATATATTACTATGAAAAAATTTACAATACTATTTCTGCTATTAGGCTTTATAGGCTTTGCACAGGTGACCACGGTTCCTACCCCCGCACTTGCCGACCAGCCTTTAACTATTTATTTTAACAAGGCGGGAACGCCGCTTGCCAGTTATAACGGTACTATTTATGCCCATACCGGCCTTACCGTGAACGGAACCCAATGGTCGAACGTTATTGGCTCATGGGGAGTAGACAGCAGCCAGCCTGCCCTTACTTTAGATTCGGGCACTACCTACAAGCTGGTAATACCAAGCAACCTTTATACTTACTACGGTGTACCTACAACAAGCACTATAACACAAATATGCATTGTGTTCAGGGCAACAGGCCCTTCGGGATCTCCGCAGTCTGTAGACTATTTTGTAAACGTAGGCGCTTTCCAGGTAAACCTTACTGCGCCTGCTGCAGGCAGTACAACCATACTCAGCTCGGGAGGTAATATGAACGTTACGGCCAACAATACCGGCGGCCCGGCTAGTTACAACCTGAAGGCGAATGGTGTGAGCATTAATACCGCTAATAATGTTTCGACTTTTACTTATAACCATACCGGTATTACTTCCAACCAAAATTATGAGTTGGTAGTAACGCAGGGTACGAATGTTATAACCAAAAATTTCTCTGCAATCGTAAACCCGAATACAGTAACCGCAGCAATGCCTGCCGGCATGCGCGACGGTATCAATTACAATACCGGCGATGCTACGAAAGCTACGCTTGTTTTGAATGCTCCGGGCAAAGATTTTGTGTATGTTGCAGGAAGCTTTAATAACTGGAATCCTTCTTCGGCGTATGCCATGAAAAAAGATCCGGGAGGAAAATTCTGGTTAGAGCTTACGGGCCTTACATCGGGACAGGTAAATACATTCCAGTATTGGGTTGTTGACCAGACTCCTGTTGCCAACTCGCCAATGCTTGTAAAAGTAGCCGACCCGTTCTCTACACTTGTACTTTCACCGGATGACGACCCGTATATTACTGCAACAACTTATCCCGGCCTGCCTGCATATCCGGCAGGACAGCGTTTTGACGTAAGCGTATTGCAGACAGCGCAGCCGTCTTATCCGTGGCAGGTTGCCAATTTTGGAAAACCGGCCAAAGAAGACCTTGTCATCTATGAATTGCTTATAAGGGATTTTACTGAAGAAAAAACCTGGGATGCACTAAGCGCCAAGATTGATTATTTTAAAAATCTTAATATCAATGCTATTGAGCTTATGCCTATCATGGAATTTGAAGGCAATATTTCGTGGGGTTATAACACTACCTTCCACATGGCTAATGATAAAGCTTACGGTACCGCAAACTCTATGAAAGCGTTTATTGACCTTTGCCACGAAAATGGTATTGCCGTAATTCTTGACGTAGCGCTTAACCACGTATATGGCCGCTCTCCCCTTGCACGCATGTGGGTAAACGATCCTGACGGCGATGGTTATGGCAACACAACAACAGAGAACCCTTATTGTAATGTTGTTGCTACACACTCGTACAGTGTGGGTACCGACCTTAACCACCAGTCGGCCCTGACGCAGTACTATGTTCAGAGGACAATTGAACACTGGATAACTGATTTCCATATTGACGGTTTCCGTTGGGACCTTACAAAAGGTTTTACGCAAAACTGTACCAATAACGAAACATGTACCAACAATTACCAGGCCGACAGGGTTGCTATATTGAAAACCTATGCCGATATGCAATGGGCTTTAGACCCTACTTTCTATGTAATTTTTGAGCACCTTGGTGTCGGAAGCGGGGCAGGCAGCTCTGCAGCTGAAGAGACAGAGTGGGCCAACTACCGCGTAGGCGAAGGAAAAGGTATCATGCTATGGGGTAAAATAACCGACCCGTATAATCAAAATACAATGGGATTTGGAACCAACAGTAACTTCAACTCTATTGATTTTGAGAACAGAGGCTACAGCCAGCCAAGGCTTGTAGGATTTGCTGAAAGCCATGACGAGGAAAGGCTGATGTACAAAAATCTTCTATACGGCGGCACCTCCGGATCGTATGATGCGGGCGACCTTACTACGGCGCTAAACAGGATGAAGGCGTTCGGATCTGTATTCCTTACTATACCGGGCCCGAAAATGATCTGGGAATTCGGCGAGCTTGGTTACGAATTCAGCATTAACCGCTGCGAGGACGGAACCATCAACAATGGCTGCCGTACCAACCCTAAGCCAATAGCTTTTGAGCTTGGCTATGATATGAATGCTGAAAGAATGTCGCTGTACAATGTTTGGGCAAAAATGCTGAAACTGCGTAAGGAAAATGCTGTTTTCCATACCAACACCTTCACCGTAGCATCGGGCAACCTGCTGCCAAGGCTTGATATATGGAATGACGCAATGACTACAGCACAGTTAAAAAATGTTATTGTCCTTGCCAATTTCAACCTTACGGCGCAGTCGGTTAATACCAACTTCCCGTTTGGAGGAACATGGTATAACCTTATGGATAATAGCACTTTTGACGGCTCTATAACAAGCATTACGCTTCAGCCGGGCGAGTTCAGGATATTTGGGAACCAGGCAGCTACAGTGCTTGGCAACGATACATTTACTGCTGAAAAAATCGCATTGTATCCCAACCCTGCAAAAAACCAGTTTACACTTAGTACAGCTGCAGAAAAAGTGGAAGTGTATGCCATAACCGGACAACTGGTAAGATCTTTTGGTGCGGCAGAGGCAAACACATCATTTGATGTGAGCAGCCTGGGCAACGGCATGTATATGGTAAAAGTTACCGATACAGCCAATCGCCATAGCACTATGAAGCTTGTAAAAGAATAGTTTGAGTTAGTTTTTATAAGTTATGTTTCTAAGGCCTGCGTTAAAAAGCAGGCCTTTTATTTAAATCTCCATTACATTTATGCTATGAAAAATTGGTCACAAAAAATACTTTCCTGCTTTATAGTGATGTTTACCTTCTCTATAGTGCAAGCGCAGACTACAAGTGTGCAGTTCCAGGTGAATATGAACCAGCAGATCGCGCTGGGCAATTTTAACCCCGGCACGCAGACTGTAGATATTGCGGGAACCTTTAATAACTGGGGGGCACCTACAACCGTGTTGTCCGATACCGACAGCGACGGTATATATACCGCGGCTGTAACGCTTACAATTGGCGCTACTATCCAGTTCAAAACCCGTATCAATGCCCTCTGGAATGGCACCGAGGAATTCTCCGGCGGAGGCCCGAACCGCAACTATATGGTTGTGGCAAACGGTGTGGTGTCCTATTGGTATAATGATATACTATCACCCGATATGCTGGCTATAGCGGTACAAGCGAGCGCTTTTGTAGTACAGCCGGGACAAGCAGTGCAGTATTTAGACCAGTCGGCCGGCAATCCTGTTTCATGGCAATGGACCATGCCCGGGGCAACCCCCGAGACATCGGACCTGCAAAACCCTGTAGTGACGTATGCCGCACCGGGTGTTTACAATATAACACTTACTGTTACCAATGAAGATGGCGATATAATGACGCAAACCTTTACCAATTTTATAAGGGTGGATGCCATGGAAACGCATTGGTGGAACGATCGTGTTTTCTACGAGGTATTTGTGCGCAGCTTTAAGGACAGCAATGGCGATGGGAAAGGCGATCTGCAAGGCCTCATCGACAAACTTGATTACCTGAATGACGGTAACCCTGCAACCACGACCGACCTTGGGATTACAGGTATATGGCTGATGCCGGTACAGCAGTCGCCATCCTACCATGGCTATGACGTGAGTAATTATATGACCGTTGAACAGGATTATGGCAACAACCCTAAATTTATCGAATTTATGCAGGCAGCACATGCGCGCGGCATAAAGGTGATCATCGATATGGTGATGAACCATACCAGCGACCAGCACCCCTGGTTTGTATCGAGCAAGAACCCGGCAAGCGACAAGCGTGACTGGTATATTTGGGAAGATACCGACCCGAACACGCCAGGCCCTTTTGCCAACGACCCCTGGCATGCCTCTAGCGGGGACTGGTACTATGGCGCTTTTACAGGCTCGATGCCCGACCTGAATTTTTACAACCCTGCTGTGCATACAGCATTTGAAGAGGTTGCCGAATTTTGGCTTAATGATATGGATGTGGACGGCTTCAGGCTGGATGCAGTGAAGTTTTTGCATGAAAATGGCACAATGACCCAAAACACACCTGAAACGATTGCCTACTGGCAGGAGTTCAGGGCTTATTATAAATCGGTGAAGCCTGATGCTTTTGCCGTGGGCGAGGCGTGGGACCTTACAAGTATCGCAGCACAGTATGTAAACAACAACGGCCTGGATTATTGCTTTGAATTTGAACTGGCCGACGCAATACTGAACGGCCTGAACAGCGGCAGCGCTGTAGACATTGCCGACCAGATGGAAGAGGTGATGAAGTCCTACCCGTTCCTTCAATTTGGCACAATGCTAAGCAACCACGATACGAACAGGGTGATGAGCACTTTCAGCAGTGATATGCCAAAAATGAAAGCAGCTTCTGCCCTTCTCCTTACGCTTCCCGGCATACCTTACATCTATTATGGCGAAGAGATAGGAATGACGGGCGTTAAGCCGGATGAGCTTATCAGGAAACCTATGCAGTGGTTCCCTGTCTCCGGCGCAGGCTTTACTACGGGAACGCCATGGCAGCCTATAAACGCCGACTACACAACCAAAAACGTAGCGGCACAGCAGGCCAACAGCACCTCGTTATGGAACCACTACCGGAACCTTATTTCAATGAGGCAAAGTGAGGATGCGCTGACAAAGGGCACCTTTAAAGCGGTAACACCATCATCGGCATCGGTATTTGCTTTTATAAGGCAGTATGAAAATGAAAACATTTTGGTAGTTGTCAATATGGGATATACTACACTTAACAATATTACAATATCTATGCCTGCCGGCGGTATGATTCCGGGAGACTACAATGCTGTTGAAATGATGGGTGGCGGGCAGATGAATATTGCAATAGGCAGCGACGGCGGTTTCTCCGGGCTTGCACTACAGCCTCTTGCCGCTAAAGGCGTGATGATTTACAAATTTGAGGCGCCACTCAGCACTAATGAAACAGAAAGTATTAAGGCAGCATTGTATCCTAACCCGGCAGATAATACATTCAGCCTTACGGTTGCGACAGAGAAAGCCGATGTATATACGCTAACCGGGCAACTGGTAAAAAGCTTTGGCGCGGCAAATGCGGGAACTGCTTTTGACATTAGCAGCCTTGCGAAAGGTATCTATATTGTAAAAGTAGCTGACAGTAACGGACGTATGAATACTGTGAAACTGGTTAAGGAATAATTTATTCGCGACAATAATGAATTGAAAGGCTGCCTGAAAGGGTGGCCTTTTCTATTTTAATGTTCATGTGAATCAAACATCCTTCCATTTCGAATGGAGCTTGCGGAGAGAGAAATCTCAAATTACAATCTGTAATCCAAAAGAGAACTCTGCCTGCGCTCGAAATGGAACATAAGAAACTTCATTTTTGTTATCGCTATCATAAATCCATAGCTTATAAGGCAGACATGCCGTATTTTTAAGGTTGCTTAAAATGAACGGATATGAAAAAGATAACACTTATACTATTTGCGGCTTTACTTTTTACCATGTGTAAAAGCACGAAAACGGCTACAGCGGGAGCATCTGAAACTAAAGTTGAGAAACCGGCCGAAGTGCAATACAGGGACGATTTCAGGGCGGCGTCTAAAAAAGAGAAAGCAAAAGTGCTGAAAGAATTGAAAGCAACAGCTGCCAAATATTCGGTAGTGATATTTACGCAAAACTTCAAGGGCGAAAAAATTACGGCAGCTAACGGGAACGGCCAGCTGTATAGCGGGTATGCAATTTCGAACCTGAAAACCGGTATTGCTGATAAAACCCGCATCGATAATACTGTTGACACTACTATATATGACAAGTCGGACAACAAAGAAGTTGTTATTGAGGCTAAAGAAGCGCAGAAGTACAAATTCATTTATGTAATGAAGAATCCCGGTGGGAAAGCGCCGTTTACAATAACGTACAGTAATACACTGAGGCCGTTGGAGTAGGCCCCCTAACCCCCGAAGGGGGAACTCCACTCATAACGGTTACATTGCTGAAACGAAATATTCTCTCCCCGCTCCGCAAAAGTCTCTGACTTTGTGGGTGTGTTTAAAGGTCTCCGCCCTTTATAGTGCATGTCGGAGACATGCCGTCGCTTCCACAAAGTCAGAGACTTTGCAGAACACTGATTAAACTACTAACAGTTGGCACTAACTGAAACAAAACGTCCTCTCCCCTTAGCCCTGACAGAGCCGGTATCCCCTGAGGAACGAAGGGATAAAGGCGATGGCAGGACCGGCGATGGCAAAGAAGCGCTTAGACGGCTGCTCCAGGCCCCCTAACCCCCAAAGGGGGAATTCCATTCTTGCCGGAAGTTAGCCACGTGCAGTAATTGCTACATTAAATGTATTAGCACTTTGCTGCATTAAATTCATTGTTACATTGGTATATTAGCTTTATCTTTACCGCTCTCATCTTCAAAAAATTATCTGTATAGAATAATTTTTTATACGTGTTTGAATTTCTAATAATTAATTGTACTTTTGCAACCCCTTTATTGGGGACGGAATGTTTAATTAAAATTATTTATTGTGAACACATTAAGCTACAAGACAGTTTCGGCTAACAAAGCTACTGCTCAGAAAGAGTGGATCGTTGTCGATGCTGAAGGTCATAATTTGGGCCGTTTTGCTTCTAAAGTTGCGATGCTTTTGAGAGGCAAATACAAAACAAATTATACCCCGCACGTTGACTGTGGCGATAACGTAGTTGTTATCAACGCAGAAAAAATCAACCTTACAGGTAACAAACTGGATGAGAAAACCTACATCCGCCACACAGGTTACCCAGGAGGACAAAGGACTTTAACTGCTAAAGTATTACAGGCGAAAAACCCTGCAATCTTAGTAGAGAAAGCTGTAAAAGGAATGCTGCCTAAAAACAAATTGGGCGCTGAGCTATTCCGTAATCTAAATGTATATGTAGGACCTGACCACAAACACGCGGCTCAGTCTCCTAAAACCGTTAATTTAAACGATCTAAAGTAAATGGCAACTATCCACAAAATCGGTAGGAGAAAAACCGCTGTTGCCCGTATTTACCTTACAGAAGGTACAGGTAAGATCACGGTAAACAAAAAAGAACTTGAAGTATACTTCCCAACTGCTACGCTACAGTACAAAGTACGCCAGCCGCTTTCTATGACGAACAACGTTGAAGGCTTTGACGTAAAAGTAAACGTATACGGAGGTGGTATTACAGGACAGGCTGAAGCTGTACGTATGGCTATCGCCCGCGCTATGTGCGAGGTTGATGCTGAAAACAGGGGAATCCTTAAACCAGAAGGACTATTAACAAGGGATCCGCGTATGGTAGAACGTAAGAAATTCGGCCAGAAGAAAGCCCGTAAGAGATTCCAGTTCTCTAAACGTTAATATTCTTATTGTCACCCTGAGCGCAGTCGAAGGGCGATCATTTTTATTATTGAAATTTAAAAACCTAGTTGTTGTTGCCCCGCTGAGGCGTGGGGTTAGTTTAGCATCTAAATGGTTAGGGCCAGCCACTGTGCGCCACCTGATCATTGCGCTTACTCAACAGAACGTAAACTATTACAAAAATGGCAAATAAAGTAGAAGTTAAAGACTTACTGGAAGCTGGTGTTCATTTTGGACACATGACCAGAAAATGGGACCCGAACATGGCCCCTTACATATACATGGAGCGTAATGGCATACACATTATCAACCTGTATAAAACTGCAGCTAAAATAGAAGAGGCTAACGAAGCCCTTAAAAAAATAGCAGCATCAGGCCGAAAAATCCTTTTCGTAGCCACAAAAAAACAAGCAAAAGACATCGTTGCTGAAAAAGCAGCGGCAGCAAACATGCCATACATCACTGAAAGGTGGCCGGGCGGTATGCTTACAAACTTCGTTACGATCCGTAAAGCCGTTAAAAAAATGGCGATGATCGATAAAATGAAGAAAGACGGAACATTTATGACACTTTCGAAAAAAGAGCGTCTTCAGGTTGATCGTCTTCGTGCTAAGCTTGAGAAAAACCTTGGTTCTATTGCTGACATGACAAGGCTTCCTGCCGCGTTATTCATCGTAGACATCAAGGCTGAACACATCGCAGTAAAAGAAGCTCAGAAATTAAACATTCCGGTTTTCGCAATGGTAGATACCAACTCTGACCCACGTCAGGTTGATTATGTTATCCCTGCAAATGATGACGCTTCAAAATCTATTGACAAAATCTTATCCCTTGTAACAGGTGCTGTTATCGACGGCCTTTCTGACAGGAAATCTGACAAAGATGACTTCCAGGATGACGCTGAAGGTGCTCCTGTAGCTGCTACGGCTCCTGTAGCTGCTGCACCGGTTGCCGAGGCTCCTGCTGCTGTAGAAGCTGAAGCTCCTGCACAAACAGAAGCTCCAACTGCTACTGAAGAATAAAGGTAACATTACAATAAAGCCGTTGTGCTGGTACATGCTTACTTTTGTAACATTATCAACATAACGGCTTATTTTTTTTATAACTAAAACTACAATTCAAAATGGCAAATATCACTGCTGCTGACGTAAATAAACTAAGAACAATTACAGGTGCCGGTATGATGGACTGTAAAAAAGCACTTGTTGAAGCTGATGGCGATTTCGATAAAGCAATCGAAAACCTTCGTAAAAAAGGACAAAAAGTTGCTGCTAACCGTGCTGACAGGGATTCTGCTGAAGGTGCTGTTATCGCTGTTGTTAATGCTGACAAAACGGAAGGCGTTGTTATCTCCCTTAACTGTGAGACTGACTTCGTTGCCAAAAACGATACTTTCGTGAAAATGGCTAACGATTTTGCTACACTTGCATTGGAAAGCGCTTCTTTGGAAGACCTTCTTGCAAAAGATTACAACGGACTTACTGTAGGCGAGAAACTTATCGAGCAGACAGGTGTTATCGGTGAGAAAATAGAAATAGGTTCTTTCGAAAAGCTGCAAGGAGCATTCGTTGGTTCATACATCCACGCAGGTAACAGGATCGCTACCCTTGTGTCTCTTTCTGCTAACGTAGAAGGCGCTGAAGAAGCTTCACGTAACGTTGCAATGCAGGCTGCCGCTATGGCTCCTATCGCTCTTAACGAAGACGGTGTTGACGCTGCTACTATTGAAAAAGAGATTGAGATCGCAAAAGACGTACTTCGTCAGGAAGGCAAGCCTGAGGCTATGCTTGACAATATCGCTAAAGGTAAACTTGGACGTTTCTTTAAAGACAACACCCTTGTTAACCAGGACTATATTAAAGACAACAAACTTAGCGTAAGCGAGTACATCAAATCTGTTGATTCAGGTTTGACTGTTACAGGCTTTAAAAGGGTTGCACTTGCGTAAGTAAGTAAAACATAAATATATCAAAAACCCCAAGCTGTAAAGTTTGGGTTTTTTTTATGCCCGCTTCCGGGCAGTACAAACAAACATATATAACTAACGAACACTGCTTCCGTAGGGAAGCAAATCAGACAAACTAAAATTTAAACCAGAATATTTTCAAAAGCCCTGTTGATTTCCTCTATCACCACTTCGCCTTTCACTATGTTCAGGCCCCGTCCTAAGTCAGGATATTTTTCGCAGGCTTTTTCCCAACCCAGGTTGGCCAGCTTTAGCACATACGGCAAGGTTACATTCGTAAGGGCTAATGTAGAGGTATAGGGCACAGCACCCGGCATGTTGGCCACACAGTAATGCACAATATCATCGATGATATAGGTAGGGTTTTCGTGGGTCGTGGCGCGTGTAGTTTCGAAACAGCCGCCCTGGTCGACAGCCACATCTACCAGCACTGTCCCCGGGCGCATTTCCTTAAGCATGGCGCGGGTTATGAGGTTGGGCGCCTTGGCTCCCGGAATAAGCACCGCACCAATGATCAGGTCATGGTCCTTTATGTGCTTTTTGATATTGTAAACGCTGGAAAACTCGGTAACCACGTGCGGTGGCATAACATCGTTGACATAGCGCAGGCGTTTCATGTTAATATCAAGTATCGTTACATGCGCGCCCAGGCCTGCCGCCATCTTGGCCGCCTGGATGCCCACTACACCAGCACCAAGCACTAAAACCCTTCCCGGAGGGACACCCGGAACACCGCCAAGCAGCACTCCCCTGCCCTTTATGGGTTTCTCCAGGTACTTGGCACCCTGCTGTATTGCCATACGGCCTGCCACTTCGCTCATTGGCGTAAGCAGCGGCAGGAACCCATCTTCATCGCTCACGGTTTCGTAGGCAATGCACACTGCCTTGCTTACGATCATGGCACGGGTAAGTTCTTCGCTGGACGCGAAATGGAAATAGGTAAACACTATCTGGCCTCTTTTGATAAGTGGGTACTCATACGGAGTTGGTTCCTTAACCTTCACGATCATTTCTGCAAGGGCATATATGGCTTCAATTGTAGGAATAAGGACTGCACCTGCCTCACGATAATCTTCGTCAGAAAAGCCGCTGCCAACGCCTGCATCTTCCTGCACAAAAACTTCATGTCCGTAATTTACCAGTTCAAATACACCCGCCGGAGTAAGTCCGACACGGTTCTCGTTATTTTTAATTTCAGTCGGCACCCCTATTTTCATACTATTATAATTTTATATTTTAACAAATATAACAAATACACCCTATGTATTTTAGGGTTCAGTTTAAATTTTAATACAAAAAACAACAAACACCCCACCGAAAGATACACCTACCCTAAATTAGTCTTTTTGCATTTTCCTGGCGCATTATGTATATTCGGCTTTACATTTTTAAACTATCGCAATGAAATATCTCATATTGTACCTGCTTCTTATCATATCTGGCTGTAAAAATGAATCAGGAAATACACCTGCTTCCAAAGATGATGCAATGGAGGAAAATGCAGACACTGTAGAAACACCGTCAGGCCAAGCCGAAACACCTACCCCAACAGATGAAGCAGTTGATATAAGCCTGTGGGATTTTAACGGTGATGGGCAACCTGACGATGAGATCACCGTACCCGTTGTTGAAGGTACGGGGAATCCTGTAGAAGACGGGACACCTGGCAAGTTCACCATAACATTTGACAACAAGACATTGCCGAACCTGGCTGTGGGCTGCTGCAACCCAATGCCGGTGGGCGAAGGCGACCTTAACGGCGATGGTGCTGCGGAACTATCTGTTTTCCAATCGCCGATGAACGGGTGCGTTTATACAATGACAACCTATACTTTCCGTAACGGGAAATGGCGGCAACTTTTTGAACCTTTCCTTGTACCGACAGGATGTGATGAAATCAGAATGGAAGATTTAGAGAAACTGGTTTATAGGAAAAATGGCAAGGTCTATATTATGGAAACCGATGTGAATGACGAGGATTTTAAAAAGAACCCAAAAGAAGTGAAGCTGTGAATTGTTTGCGAAGGACATTGTAGCTTATAAGAAAAAGCCACTAATCCCTTAAATGCACAGAAAATTGGTACAATTCAGGAAATTCGTGGCTTTATAGGAGTGTGTTACAGCTTCACTATTTTTTGAGATGCCGTACCGCTATCAGACACTACACTTAAAATATAGCTTCCTGCTGCAAGCCCGCTAAGCGATATGCTGCCTGTAAAGCCCTCACGCATCTGGCTGAATACCACCTGCCCCTGCATGTTGTATACCTTTGTGGCACAGGTTCCCGCCGGCAACGGTATGTTAACAACCTCAGTTACCGGGTTAGGATATACCATAAATGCGGGTAATTGGCTACCTTTAACGCTCGCGGTATCATCATTTCTAAACCTGCAGATGATCATCTTCATCTCGTCAGTACTGCTTATACCTGTAAACCCGGCAGTCAAAATCCGTCCGTCTTCTGTTTGGGTTATGTCTTCCAGGTAGTTTAAATAGTCGCCTTCAGAGTTTGTAAAATCAAAGAGGAGCCTGCCGTTTTCGCCGAAATCCGTGTCTGTTTCGCCATTACCGTTAAAACGTGTCATGTAGTAGGAGGTGCGGATGTAAGGGTATGGGTAAGAAGCATTCCCGCCTGCCAGAATTTTGCCGTTGCTTTGCAGGTGCAACGATGTGAACTGGTCATTTGCGTTATATACTGTGGGTAAAATCACTTTCCCGTTTGTCCCAAAGGTACTATCCGGGGCTCCATTGGCATTTAACCTTACAACTGCCGGGCTGTTTGAATTATAGCCCCCGGTGCCAGTAAGTCCTATTGCATATCCAGCCGCCACTAATTTCCCGTCGGGCTGCATAGCAATTTCCTGAAAGCTTCCATTGCCCTCATCAGGCGAAAGGGGAACTATAGCCACTCCGCTATTAGCAAAGGTAGTGTCAGGACTTCCGTCTTCATTAAAGCGGCTTACCACGGCATTTTTCATATCAAGATACGATTCGCCCGCTATAACGATTTTATTATCCGGCTGTACCAATACATCAAGGGCAAGGTCAAACTTATAGCTGGTAACATCGGCGTGCATCATGCCGTTATTGCCAAATGTGGTGTCCGGGGTGCCGTCGGGATTATAACGGTGTACCTGGTACACATTGATAACGCCATTCCAGTATTGGCCTACAGCCACAATCTTCCCGTTTGGTGCAATAGCCATACAGCTAATGTATTGCAGGCCGGGGGATACAACGCCATTGCTGCCAAAAGTTGTATCCGGAGATCCGTCGGCGTTAAGGCGCCTCACTTCTCCCTGCCCGTTTATAGAGCCGCTTACCATAATTTTCCCGTCAGGCTGTGCCTTAAGTCCTGTTATAAAACAATTCAACGCTGACGGATTGCCAAAATAAACAATGCCATTGTTGCCAAAAGAAGTGTCGGCATTGCCATTCTCAAGGTGTTTGTTAACAAATGCCCCAAGAAATGCGCCGTTGTAGTCCTGCGAATAGTTAAACCCGGCAGTAAGTACAGCTCCGCCGGGCAGGGCGGCAATACGATAAGCACGGGTCATCTGTTCCTGTACGTAAAGTGATTTTTTACCCGTACCGGCAAAAGACGTGTCAAAAGAACCTGGCTGCGCTAAAGCAACTATGGGGGCGCATAACAGCGGTAGTAAGATTTTTTTCATAAATGTTAACGGTTGGTTTGATTATCAGATGCAATTTATGTTAAATGGTTGCGTCTGTACCATAATTTCAGAATGTTGGTTACTGAAATTACAGTCATCAAAATTATCGTTTACACCGGATAGATCATTCTGTCGATACCACTATTACTGACGTATAATAGCTTTCCTCACCATTCAATAAATAAGTGTTATTTCATCTTATATTTTGTGCAAGTTAAGATCTTAGCAATATTGACAATGGGTTATGACAAATTACACACTGTTAAACTATTTCGTATATTTGAAACTACCAATATTACAGTATGTTCGAAACCCGAAAACACCTTATTTATACCATCCTTGCCGGGATTTTTATCACCAATGCCGTTGCAGCCGAACTTATTGGCCCCAAACTCATTTATGTTGGCTCGGCACTTATGAGTGTAGGTATACTGCCATGGCCGGTAGTATTTATCACCACCGACCTAATCAACGAATATTTTGGAGAAAAGGGCGTGAAACGATTATCGCTTATTACGGCGGGCCTCATTGCTTACGTGTTCGTTTTACTATTTATAGCCATTAGAATTCCGGCGGCCTCTGGCCCTAATTTTGTAACTGATGGACAATTTACGGCCATATTCGGGCAGGGGATGCTTATAATCCTGGGCAGTATTACAGCCTTCCTGGTATCTCAGCTTATAGATGTAACGCTGTTCCATTTTGTAAAGAAAAAAACCGGGAACAAAATGCTGTGGCTGCGCAGTACCGGATCAACTGTTATCTCGCAGTTTTTCGACAGCTTTATTGTGCTCGGTATCGCTTTTTACCTTCCCGGCAAAATGAATACGGAACAATTTATAGCTTCGGGTTTTACCGGTTATTTTGTAAAGCTGCTCATCGCTCTTGGCCTTACTCCGGTAATTTACCTTGCACACGCTATGATCGATAAATTCCTTGCTAAAGACACACTAAAAGAAATATGAGCGATAAAATAAGATGCCGGTGGTGCGTAGGCGATGCGCTTTACGAAAAATACCACGACGAAGAATGGGGACAGCCTGTTTATGAAGACGGCAAACTCTTCGAGTTCCTGCTCCTGGAGACGTTCCAGGCAGGACTGAGCTGGATTACTATACTGCGCAAGCGCGAGAATTTCCGGCGTGCGTTTGATAATTTTGACTACAAAAAGATCGCTAACTACGGTCAGAAAAAATCTGACGAATTGCTTCAGGACGCAGGTATCATCCGCAACAGGCTGAAAGTAGCCGCTGCCATATCCAACGCGCAGGCTTTTATGAAACTACAGGAGGAATTTGGCAGTTTTTCCAATTACTACTGGAAGTTTACCGACGGCAAGCCCATTGACAATAAATTCACTTCGATGGGACAGATTCCGGCCACCACCCCGCTTTCTGACGCGATAAGCAAGGACATGAAAAAACGCGGGTTCAAGTTTGTGGGCTCAACCGTTATCTATGCGAATATGCAGGCTACCGGTATGGTGAACGACCATATCATGGAGTGCTGGACTCGTGGGTGATTTCAGATTTCAGATTTTTTGATTTCAGATTGAGCTACACTCAAAAATTTCAGATTTTAGATCGTAGATTTCAGATTAAGATGCACTCTTAACTTTAAGGCCTCACCCCCGACCCCTCTCCAAAGGAGAGGGGAGCGAAGAACGGGTACTTCCCGAAATAGTATCCTATAAACTCTGAGTGAAGCTACTCCCTCTCCTTTGGAGAGGGCTGGGGTGAGGTCAGGCAGAACCCCCGCAGTTCAGTGAGGGTCATGGTCTTGTAGTCTAATATCTAACGATCCAAAAATCTTAGTAAAAGATAGCCATCTAAAACAATCGGTGGCCTTTTTTATCTATGTAAAACCATACTCCATTTTGCTTAACCAAAGCTACACCGTCGCTAAAGCCATACAGATCTTCATACACTTCGGGAAACAGCACGTTCCCTTTTATATCTAAAAATTGTGCTTTACCGTTGGCTATAACACCAAGGATTCCTTCGCCAACCTGTATTTGATCATAAACCGGGGGGATGACTATTTTGCCTTTTTTATCGATACAGCCTAACTTATGCTCGATACTCACCCGTCCAAGTCCATCGTAAAAACTATAAACATTGCTATATTGTATCGGGATAACCATCTTTCCTGCCTTATCGATAAAACCGTATTTATCATTTAAGCTTACCGCCGCCAGCCCGTCCTTAAAATCGGGGTAACCATCATATAATAAAGGAATAACCTCTTCGCCTTTCCGGTTGATAAAACCGTGCTTTTCATCCAGTTCGACCATTGCCAGGCCATCGCTGAAAAAAAACACATAGTTGTATTTGGGCTGAATTACGATATTTCCCTGCTTATCTATACAGCCGCTTTTCCCGCCTATCTCGATGGACGCAAGTCCGTCATTGAATGAAGAGAGGCTGGTACAGTTATGGCGGACAGGTTTCCTGTTATTCACTTTATCCACGATAAACCAACTGCCCTTTTCTTTTATAGCTGTTACTTCTTCCATAAAATCGCTGGCACTATCGCAGGTTACGGGTATAATTTCCATACCTTTTTCATCAATAAATCCCCACTTTCCATCCAGCTTTACCATTGCCCTGCCATTTTGGAAATCGGTCGCAAAGTCATACTTTAACGACGCTATTTCTTTACCTGTAACATCAACAAATCCGTACTTTTCATTTTTTTGGACCATCGCAAATCCGTTGCTGAAATCATGCGCATTGTCATATTGGCACGGTATTGTAATATTTCCTTTTTTGTCTATGAAACCATATTTTTTATCTTTTACTACCATTGCAAATCCGTTCTTAAAAGGATACAGATGTTGGTATGCCGATAACGGATCATTGCTCTGTTCCTGATCCAAATTTTGAGCAAGCTCGCTATTCCTCTTAGCAGTGCTGCCATGCCCGCAACCTGAGAACATAGCCAATAGTGAAAGTAGCGCAACTGTTATTTTCTTAATATTCATAGATCTTTTTATATATTTCCTTATTACTCAGAATTGTTCGGGCGCTAATTTAAGTATAATATCGATTTCGATTGAATTTCAGACGGCAACATCTTCAGTTTCCATTTTGAAATTGAAAAAATCAGATTTTATTATTACCATAATCCGGATTGGACACGGCATGGTAATAACATAAAAACAAAAACCCTCGCCATAAGCGAGGGTCATATTGTCTTGTAGTCTAATATCTAATGATCCGAAAATCTTAGTAACGGTAATACTCCGGTTTGTATGGTCCCTGTACTTCCACACCAATATAATCAGCCTGGTCTTTACGAAGTGTTTCCAGCTCCACGCCTAGCTTGGCAAGGTGAAGCGCTGCAACTTTTTCGTCAAGGTGCTTAGGCAGCATGTATACTTTGTTCTCGTATTTATCAGCGTTAGCCCAAAGCTCCAGTTGAGCAAGCGTTTGGTTCGTGAACGAGTTGCTCATTACAAAGCTTGGGTGGCCGGTAGCGCATCCAAGGTTTACAAGGCGGCCTTCGGCAAGGATAATGATATCTTTACCGTTGATAGTATATTTATCAACCTGCGGCTTGATCTCGATCTTGCTTGCGCCGTGGGTTTTATTAAGCCATGCCATGTCGATCTCGTTATCAAAGTGGCCGATGTTGCAAACCACAGTCTTGTCTTTCATTTTTTCGAAGTGGCTTCCCACAACGATGTCTTTATTACCTGTGGTAGTGATGATGATATCGGCAGTAGCGATAACAGTGTCCAGCCTTTTTACCTCAAAACCGTCCATGGCAGCCTGAAGCGCGCATATTGGGTCGATTTCGGTAACAGTCACGATAGAACCTGCACCACGGAAAGAAGCGGCAGTACCTTTACCTACGTCGCCATAACCGCATACGATAACCCTTTTGCCCGCAAGCATAAGGTCGGTAGCACGGCGGATAGCATCCACGGCGCTTTCTTTACAGCCGTATTTATTATCGAATTTCGATTTTGTAACGGAGTCATTCACATTAATAGCCGGCATAACAAGCGTACCGTTTTTCATCCTTTCGTAAAGGCGGTGTACTCCTGTAGTAGTCTCCTCGCTAAGGCCTTTAATGCCTGCAGCAAGTTCAGGGAAACGGTCGAATACCATATTGGTAAGGTCGCCACCGTCGTCAAGGATCATGTTAAGAGGCTCACGGTCTTCGCCAAACCAAAGGGTCTGCTCGATACACCAGTCAAATTCCTCCTCATTCATGCCTTTCCAGGCATATACCGATATTCCGGCGGCGGCAATGGCAGCAGCGGCATGGTCCTGTGTAGAGAAAATGTTGCATGAACTCCAGGTAACCTCTGCGCCAAGTGCAACAAGGGTTTCTATAAGTACAGCTGTCTGTATGGTCATGTGAAGGCATCCTGCAATACGCGCGCCTTTAAGCGGCTGCGATGCGCCATAGTCTTCACGAAGTGCCATCAATCCCGGCATTTCTGCCTCAGCAAGGGTAATTTCTTTTCTTCCCCATTCGGCCAACGAAATGTCTTTAACTTTATAAGCCACAAAAGGCAATGTTTTAGTACTCATGAATATCGTATATTTGTGTTATAAAAATTTTTACAAATTTAGTGAATTGGTTTTTAATCAGGCACTTTAAAAATTAAATAATATACAGTTGCAAACAATATTGCTATTGCTGTTTGCTCATTAATTAACTACCAATGCCTCTATACAGATCTGTCACAATAGCCCCTGGTACGCAACTGCTTATCTGGAAAATAGCCGAAACCCTCGAAGAGCTGGCCGAAGGCGTGCACCTCAACAACGGGTGCGTAGCCAAAATGGACAAAATGAAATCGGAACAGCACCGCAAAGCGCTTTTGAGCGTTCGCAGGCTGATGCAGGAAGTGGGCTATAGCGATTTTGACCTGTATTATGGCCCTGACGGCAAGCCCCACCTGAAAGACGGCACGAATATCTCCATTACCCATTCGTATGCTTTTTCGGCGGTTATTATCGGGATCAGGAATACCGGTATTGACATTGAGCTGCAAAGAGAGAAAGTGATAACTATTGCCGACAAATTTATTGAACCTGAATTTGCCTATCTCGACCCGCTTCACCTGGAAGAGTATATGCGGAAGCTCATTGTTATATGGTGTGTAAAGGAAGCTGTATATAAAATGATATCGCGCAAACAGCTCAGCTTTAAGCAGCACATCGCCGTGCATCCTTTTGAAATGAAGGATATCACCGGCAAGGCAGGAGTAACTTTCGGGGAAATAGACTATGTATATTCCTTTTATTTCGAAGAGATCGAAGGCTTTACGCTTGCATACTGCCTTGATAATAACGGGAACGGGTAATGGACGAATTTTACGATCTGCTTTTCGGGCAGTATAAAGATTACAGTACACTGCACATAACGCTTGAGTTTATTGCGATACTCTTCGGAATCCTTAGTGTTATCTTTTCGGCAAGAAACCATGTGCTTGTTTATCCTACAGGCCTCGTGAGTACCATTATTTATGTGTATCTGCTTTTCCAGTGGAATTTATATGGCGAGACAATAATCAATGCTTACTACTTCTACATGAGCATTTACGGATGGATATTGTGGAGCAGGAAGGACAGCCAGCACCATGACCTGCTGCAAATAACCACGATGACGAAAGACGACAAGATTAAATCTTTGATAATTTTTACAGCTTCTGTCGCATTTATTTCAGTAGTATATATTTATTTTGATAAATTTACCCACCAATGGGCTTATATAGATACATTTATCACAGGCCTGTTCTTTGTAGGGATGTGGCTTATGGCGAAACGCAAGATAGAGAACTGGCTTTTTTTAATAGCCGGAGACATCATTGCTGTGCCGCTGTTTTTTATTAAAGGCTATACCCTCACGAGTATTTTAAATATATTTTTAACAGTAATCGCCATCATCGGCTACCTGTCATGGAAGAAAACATTACAAAACAAAAGTCGAATACAGTAACTATTACCCTATACAGCAGTAGTGCCGGGAACAGTAAAAAAATGGCGGAAGCGCTGCATACCTTTATTGACCCTGATGGCAACGATGCCCGTGAATTTGTTTTCCGGAACGAGTCTTTTACAAATGGGCTGGAAAACGTTGCACCTGATACCAACTTATATATCCTTGCCGGTAAAGCAGGCGATGCAGATATGGATAAGCTTGTGCACCAGTTGGAAAAAAAGGGTACTGAATATATTGTAATTCCTGGTGAAGGCGAAGGTCTTTTAGCTACTGCCAAAACCACACTGGCCGCACTGGAGAAGACCCTTGACCTGGGCTTTACCGTAAATGATTTTGTACAAATGGACCGTTGCGGCATCCCTATAGAAAAAGTGAGGACACACCTTGTTACTTTCAGGAATGGCATAGCTAAAATGGTACTTAAAAAACCCGCCGTACTGAGTGACGGTATCGTTGACCTTTATGAAGCAAAGGCCAGGGAACTTGCTGCTTATTTTGACCAGAGAAAAGACAGCCTGAAACTTATGAAATTCGTCCCTGCCTCGGGCGCTGCCAGCCGTATGTTTAAATTCGTATGCGAGTTTTTGGCTGAATTCGATGCAAAGAAAGAAACGATAAATGCTTATATTAATCGCCGTAAGGACGAAGCGCTGAAGGTTTTCCTTATTGGTATTGATAAATTTCCGTTTTTCAATGAGATCCTGAAAGTGGTGAAAGAGAACCCGGACTATGCCAGCCTGCCGAAAGACCTGCGCTATTTTAACTTTGTAAAAACCATGCTTACCCATAAGGCTTTCGACTATGCGAATAAGCCTAAGGGCATATTGCCATTCCACCAATATGGCGACTTTACAGCTACCCCTGTTTATGAACATTTAAAAGAAAGCGCTGCTTATGCCACCTCAAAAGGTGCCGCCGATGTGCATTTCACCATATCCGAAGAGCATCTGGACGGTTTCCTTGACGCCATTGAGGATGCAAAGAAAAAGGTGGAAGCAGAATATGGCATTACAATTAATTTCAGTTTCTCGTACCAGCATAAGCAAACCGACACGATATCGGTGGATATGAATAATGCGCCTTTCCGCAATGAGGACGGGTCGCTGCTTTTCAGGCCGGGCGGGCACGGAGCGCTTATTGAAAACCTGAACGAACTGGATGCCGACATTGTTTTTGTGAAGAACATCGACAATGTGAGCCATAATAATATTGAGACCATTGCCCTTTATAAAAAAGCGCTTGCCGGCCAGTTGCTGGAGTTGCAGGAGCAGGTTTTTGCATGCCTTACTCAAATAGAACAGGGCGGTGTAACCGAGCAGGAACTTAAGAATATGTTCGCATTTGCTATGGCGAAACTATCCATCGACATACCGGAGGAGATCATGAAATTCACCCCGGAACACCGACTGGAATTTGCTAAAAAAATATTCAACCGTCCGATACGCATCTGCGGGATGGTAAAGAACGAAGGCGAACCCGGTGGCGGCCCTTTCTGGGTAAAAGGAGACAACGGAAGCCTTTCGCTCCAGATCGTGGAAAGTTCGCAGATCGACCTGGAAAATACTGCACAAAAGGAAATCCTGGCAGCATCGAGCCACTTTAACCCGGTAGACCTTGTGTGTGGGCTTAAGAACTATAAAGGAGAAAAATTCGACCTGAATGAATTCATCGACCCTTCTACAGGATTTATCGTTTATAAAAACAAAATGGGCAAAGACCTTAAAGGCTATGAACTCCCGGGACTTTGGAACGGCGCTATGGCAGGATGGATAACCGTATTCACTGAAGTGCCCATAGAGACCTTCAACCCTGTGAAAACCGTTAATGATTTGTTGAAACCGGCACACCAACCGCAATAGATATTTCAGATTTTAGATTGTAGATTTCAGATTTAGAAGTGGAATTATGAATAAAAAAACGAGATTTAGTTTAGTCGAAATGAGTGTAGCTCAATCTGAGATCTGAAATCAAA
The DNA here is from genome assembly GCF_038289855.1 of Flavobacterium arundinis. NCBI lineage: Bacteria > Pseudomonadati > Bacteroidota > Flavobacteriia > Flavobacteriales > Flavobacteriaceae > Flavobacterium > Flavobacterium arundinis. Next base: position 281,459 of record NZ_JBBYHR010000005.1, on the reverse strand, counting down.
AATCTGAAATTAAAATGAACAGGGAAACCATCATACAGGAACTCGACTTTAAGGCCGTTCGCAGCAGCGGGGCCGGTGGGCAAAACGTAAATAAAGTGTCATCTAAAGTGGTGCTGAGCTTTAACCTGCCCAATTCGAGGTCACTTACCGATGAGGAGAAAGCCCTTGCCGAAATACGCCTTGCCAGCAAGCTTACCAATGAAAACATCCTAATACTGCAATGCGACGAAGACCGAAGCCAGCTTCGTAACAAAGACATCGTGATAAAGCGTTTCCTGATGATGATGGACAACGCTCTCAAAGAAGTCAAGCCAAGGAAGCCTACCAGGATCCCAAGGTCGGTCATCAAAAAACGCATTGAGAATAAAAGGAGGCAATCGGATATAAAGCAATCGCGGAGGAGACCGGATTTTTAGATTGTTGGATTTTTAGATATTAGACTGCAAGACTACCCGTAAAATCAGTTCTGTCCAAAAATCTAAAAATCGAATGATCTAATAATCTTTTTCCTTACATTTGCCCCGTCTCAAAGGGGTGCCCTAAATAATCGGGCTGAGATCATACCCAAAGAACCTGGGCGGGTAATGCCGCCAAGGGAAACAGGCAACATATTGCGGAGTGCACGCCGCAGCATAATGCCGGAACATTTATTAATTATAACAAAGAATAATTACCCCTTTTATTCGTAAAACATTTTACGGATGAAAATTTCTATTTTAAAAAGTTGCAAAGTTACAAAGTCGGAAAGTTGCAAAGTTGCACTGATCGCTGCTTTTTCAATCTGCTCATTTTCTGCTTTCGCGCAGCAGCCTGTTGCGCAGGACACCATTAAACCACAGGATTACAAACTTGACGAAGTACTCGTGCAGGCCGTACGCGCCGGAAGCAAAACACCGGTTACCTTCAGCAATGTTTCCAAAGAAGAACTTGCCCCGCGAAACCTCGGGCAGGACATCCCGGCGTTGCTCAATTACCTCCCTTCGGTCGTTACAACGTCCGATGCGGGCAATGGCATAGGCTACAGCGGTATCCGTGTGCGTGGCGCCGATGCTACAAGGGTAAACGTTACCATCAACGGTATACCGTACAACGATGCCGAATCGCAGGGGACCTTTTGGGTGAACATGCCCGACTTCGCTTCTTCGGCAGAGAATATCCAGTTACAGCGCGGTGTCGGAACGTCTACTAACGGTGCAGGTGCTTTTGGCGCAAGCCTTAACGTGCTTACCGATGCTTTTAAGCACGATGCCAGCGGTGAGATATCCAACTCGTTCGGCAGCTTTAATTCGCGCAAGCACACGGTTAAATTCAGCACCGGGCTTATGGGAAACCGTTTTGAGCTGGCAGGGCGTTTATCGAACATCGCATCCGACGGGTATATCGACCGTGCCTCATCAGACCTGAAGTCCTACTTTTTGCAGGGAACGTATGTTGGTACTACCACTTTGATAAAGGCATTGGTATTTGGCGGAAATGAAAAAACCTATCAGGCCTGGAACGGTATTGATGCCGCAACACTGGCGAGCGACAGGCAGTTCAATTACTCCGGTATGTATACTGATGCCGAGGGCAACACCCGTTTTTATGATAATGAGACCGACAACTACCAACAGGACCATTACCAGCTGCACTGGAACGAGCGCCTGAGCGATGTGTGGAGCACCAACCTGGCTTTCCATTATACTAAAGGAAAAGGCTATTACGAGAACTATAACGACAATGCTACCTATGCAGATTATGGGCTGGAGCCTGCGGTAGTGAATGGCGTGACCATAACCGAAGAAGACCTTATAACCCGCAAATGGCTGGACAACAATTTTTACGGCACCACTTTTTCTGCCAACTATAAAGGCAGCGCGCTCGATGTGGTTTTTGGCGGGGCATACAACAAGTATGAAGGCGACCATTTCGGCCAGGTGATATGGGCAAGGTACTCGCAGGGTACGCAGCCGGGCGATCATTATTATAACGATTATGCCGCAAAAACCGACCTGAACGTATTTGCCAAGGCCAATTACAGCATCACGCAAAAACTGAACCTTTTCGGCGACCTGCAATACCGCACAGTAAACTACAAGGCACAGGGTATTTTATCAGGCCCGGTAGATGATACGTTTAAATTCTTCAATCCGAAAGCAGGGCTTACCTATACCGTAAACACCAAGAACACCATCTACTTCTCGTATGCGCGCGGCAACAAGGAACCAAGGCGTGATGATTATGAGAACGGCAGCACCAAGTCGGAAAGCCTTAACGATTTTGAGTTGGGATGGCGCTTTAAAACAGGCAATACCAGTGTGAATATAAACACGTATTACATGCGTTACAAAGACCAGTTGGTGCTTACGGGTGCATTAAATGGTGTGGGCGCCCCTGTGTATGCTAATAGCGGCGACAGCTATAGGATGGGGTTTGAGGCCGATGCCACAATTGCGCTGACCGACAGGTTTACATTACGTCCGAATATTGCCATAAGCGATAACAAGAACATCGACTTTTTTAATGAGACGGATGGCGGTGTACAAAACCTTGGCAAGACCGAGATCGCTTTCTCACCGGGTGTTATCGGTGCCTGCCAGCTGATCTATCACCATAACAATTTCCAGACCATGCTGGCTACAAAATATGTGGGCGAGCAATTTATGGACAATATGGAATCGGATAATGCGAAACTGAAAGCTTATACCACTACCGACTTTAATATCAGCTATGAGTTTAAGCCGAAAGCGATATTTAAATCCATAATAGTAAACGGCCTTGTGAATAATATTTTCGATGAAAAATATGTATCCAATGGCTATATGTATGGCGATCCTTACTATTACCCTCAGGCAGGTATTAATTTCCTAGCCGGGGCTACACTTAAGTTTTAACCACAACTAAAAAAACTTACTATTATTAGAGCAGGGGCTTAACGCTCCTGCTTTTTTTTTGCTAATAGGACTCATACTTAAATCGTTTTCGAAGAACACAACTCTCTCTTAAGGCCTCACCCCAACCCCTCTCCAAAGGAGAGGGGCAGCTACACTCAGGTGTGCTTACTCTTATGGAGAATCGGGCTTTAGTAAGTAATGTTTTGCTCAAAGACCTCACCCTACCCTCTCCAAAGAGAAGGGCAGCTACACCCGGGCTGGCTTATTCTTATGGAGAATCGGACTTTAGTTAGCAATGTTTTGCTCAAAGACCTCACCCCAACCCCTCTCCGAAGGAGGGGGGCAGCTACACTAGGGCGTGCTTACTCTTATGTGATCGGCCATTTCACCATAGCACACTACACCAAAAAGAAAAGGCTCCCTTTCGGGAGCCTCAGCAAAAAACTAAATTGGTTGGTTTGTTATAAATGGCTTTTAAAGGTTATCCTTTGACTTTTGCTGATTTCTTAATTATCTCATACGCTTTTAGAGCAGCTTCTTCGGTATATACCTTGTTGTCATCCATGGTGCTGGAATTACCGTCTGACAGGCTGAAGAATGCACCACCGGCAGTTTTCAATGCATGGAAAAAGTGGGATTCCGGATTGTACTTAAAACCGTTTGCCTCAGGCTTCATGGTATAGGTGTACACAAATCCTGTTGGCTCGTCCTTTGGCAGCTTTATATCAACATATTGCTGCGTACGGCCTACTGTTAAATCCTTATTGCCTTTGATCAGTTCTTCCATGCTGCTTACAGCCTGCGCATATACGGTAATAACATAGTCATCGGCTATTTTTACATCTACCCCGCCGTTGCCATTTTTTTCAAGTACAGCGCCCTTTGGAAGCTTTACGATAATAGGTGTCAGGGATGATGTTCCGCTTAGGTCGGTCTCTACCCAGTCGGCCTCATTTACAACATAGACAGGGGTCTTCGCAGTTTCGGCTACAGCTGTTTCTTCAGTTCCTGCCGTGTCAGCGGCGGCTACCTCTTTGTCTTTGCAGGATTGCAGGACAAATGACAGCATTAGGGCCAGTACAATCATTTTTTTCATCAGATTTGGTTTGTTGATTTAATAATTTGCTAAGATGGTTAGGCCATATTGTTAACCTGGGCCGGTTTTTTACCGTTGCGCATTACGAAGGCAAAGAAGGCGGCAATTACTGCAGGTATAGTAACTACGATGGATAGTGTGCGGTTGCTCGCAGGGCCATATTCGGTGCTGATGTTTGGCGATATCACGATAGCTGCAAGACCGGCTATAACTGCTACGCCAAGAAGTATCACGGCAATTTTGTGGCCCGCCTTGAATAAGAATACTGCTGAAATAAGGCTCACAATTACAAGTACAGCCATAAGTACACCTATAAAGGTAAATGTCCCCGGCGAAGGTATGTCAAGCATTTTTTCAGCTTTGGCTATCTCCTCGTTCATAGCAGTAGCCTCATCCCCTGACATGGCTTTTACCTGCTCCTTCATAGTAGCTACATCTTTTTGGTATTGTTCAATTGTAGTTGCCATCTCTTTGGCATCCTTGGCATCTTCAAAATTCCTGTTTACAGTAAGTGCTCCCATTCCAACAGCTACAAGTACTGCGATAATTCCAAAAATTCTTAATACGATTCTCATAATTTGTTTTTTTTTAATTGGTTAACTATTTATTTGTCTAAAATACAATTATTATTATAAATCACTATTTTCTTACTAATAATTTACTAATAAGATAGTAATGCCTGCTTGCCGTAATGAATATCACTCCATTTTCACTGCTACAACTCAGGCCATTCTTGATACTGTTTTCATAATTTGTTTTTTACCTGGTTACTAAAATTTTGTTTTGTGTTTAATTCGAGGACAAAAATAGGGAGCAGAAAGGCATTATTTTTGGCAAATGAATATTCGTTCAGGATGTCTGAATATTTGGAATAAAACCATGAAAGTTTGTAAAAAACGATCGTAAGACTTGCGATATTTCCGGCAGGACACACAAAGAAATTATACAGGGTGTACAAGGCGTTGTGTGAAAAAATTTATGGATTTTATTGGCTAAACAGATGCCTGTAAGACTTTACAATATTTGTTTTCATCCTCAGCAAACTCTTTTATAATGCGGTTGCGTTCGGTGAGGAGGTTTCGCATGTACCTTTCAAGAAAGAGGGTGTCGGCTATGCGGCCAAAAATTCCGCATGGGCTTTGGTAGTCGAATATATCGGTCATTAAGGTGAGGCCGTTTTCTTCTGTAAAAATGTGCTCGTGACGAAATCCTCTAAAAGCCCCCTGTACCATTTCGTCAACGAAAAAACGAGGTGGGTCAAAGGCTGTTATTTTCGACGTTAGCTTTTGCCATAGGCCAAAATGCTTCGCCCTCCAGGTAACACTTTCGCCCATCCCAATAAGCCCGGACATTCTGCCGGCAATAGCCTGCTCGCCAGTATGTGCGGTTGATCTCTTGTGCAGGTCGATACTACGGGAAAGGTCGAAGGCAACCACAATGGGCGCAGCGATAACCGTTTCGAGTACGATACGCGGCATCGTTAGTTGTATACCCGTATCATATTCTGGCCTACAACCTGTACCCTGTAGGGCTTCAGCGGGTATTGCACCGCGGTACTGGCAAGCCCGGTGAACAGGCTGTAGGATACATTATCACAGTTGCATACCACATTTATGCCGTCCAGGGTAAGCCCTGAACACGAACTCAGCGCCTGGTTAGGGCAGCTGGCTTCGAAGGCAGTATAGCCGCTGCCGGTATTCATGACTATAATGCCATTGATGCCTATACCGGCCTGCGAGATGCGTACCGGGTTTGCGGTAAACTGCAGCGGTGTGTAAAGGGGCAGGTTGGTGTCAATATCTATAGAGAAGTTGTAATTAGGCAGGTACTTATTGTTATTGTTGTAAGTATCCTTATCGCATCCCGAAAGGAAAGCGATGGCGATGAACAGTAAAATATATTTTTTCATAGCGTAAAATTTTGTCGTAAGAATTATGAAACAAAGTTAATTTAATTAACTTTGGAGTATGCTATTGCACAATTAAAAATTGAATTAACATAAAAATACTATCTTTGTAAAAAGAATCCCGTCCTGATGGGATTTTTTCTATTTATATAAACGATGAAGTTATGAGTACAGTATCTTACTACACAGCAGAGGGACTAAAAAAATTGAGGGACGAGCTGGACCAGCTTAAAAGCATAGAGCGACCGAAAGCAAGCCAGGCTATAGCCGAGGCCAGGGATAAGGGCGACCTTTCTGAAAATGCCGAATATGATGCCGCCAAGGAAGCACAGGGCCTTCTTGAGCTTAAAATATCCAAAATGGAAGAGGTTGTATCTAATGCACGCCTTATAGACGAGTCGCAGCTTGACCTGACGAAAGCACTGGTACTTTCTACCGTAAAAATAAAAAACCAGGCCAACGGCATGGAAATGAAATATACCCTTGTTGCCGAAAGCGAAGCCGACCTTAAAACAGGAAAGATATCGGTAACATCGCCTATCGGGAGGGGATTGCTTGGCAAATCTGTAGGCGAGACCGCAGAGATACAGGTGCCTAACGGTACCCTGAAATTTGATGTGCTTGAAATATCAAGGGACGAACATTAATCTACCAGCATGAGCTCCATATTTACCAAAATAATAAACGGCGAAATCCCGGCTTATAAAATAGCTGAAGACGACAACTACCTTGCGTTCCTTGATGTGAACCCAAATGCGAAAGGCCATACGCTCTGTATACCTAAGCAGGAGATCGATAAGATATTCCACATGGATGAAGCGCTTTACCTGGGCCTGATGCAGTTTTCCCGCAAAGTGGCAAAGGCATTAGAGAAAACCGTGCCCTGCAAACGCATAGGTATGGCTGTAATAGGGCTGGAAGTACCGCACGCACATGTTCACCTTATCCCCCTTAACGAAATGGATGAGATGCGTTTCTCAAACAAAGTAAAAATGGAAAAGGAAGCATTTGAGGAGCTGGCAAAAGCCATAAGCGCAAATCTTTAAAATACGATCAGGCCGGAATATTTTCCGGCTTTTTTTATTATCATAACATTAACCAAAGATTGCCGGAATATTTTATATTATTGCATATAACCTAATACAAACCTCTATGAAAAAATTATTCGGATTGGCTATCGCAATGCTCTGCCTGGCCGGTTGTTCTAATGATGACAATGGCCCATCGGAGCCGGCGGTAAACCTGGACCACCTTAAGCAACGATGGTTTTACGTATCCTACAAGCTGGGCGGCCAGACTGTAGACTATACCGGGAATATGCCCTGCGGCAAAGATTACATCCAGTTCCTTGACGGCAATGGATTTAGGGATGTGGATTATTATGACTGCCAGGAAGACCCGGCCGTAGACAACGGGACTTATTCTGCTACTACCGAAACACTCACCACTACAGTTGACGGGACAACGGATACTTACACCCTTAAAAAACTGAACGCTACAAGCCTTGAAACAGAGGCGACACTGAACGGTGCAACGATAACGTATGTTTATACCAGCACGCCATAATACAACACAAAGGCCGGGAAAATTATCCCGGCCTTTTTTATTTTACATCCTTTTATAACTAGCCTGCATTGTAGTGCCCTTCCCTACCTCAGAGCTTAAAACTTTTATCTTGCCTTTGTGGTACTCTTCCACAATGCGTTTGGTAAGGGAGAGGCCAAGGCCCCATCCCCTTCTTTTGGTAGTAAAGCCAGGTTCAAATACCTTACTGAACTGGGATTTGGGTATCCCCTTCCCGGAATCCGACACTTTTATCTTTACGAATTTTTCACGCTCCTCTACAACCACATCCAACCTGCCCTTCCCTTTCATGGCATCTATGGCATTCTTAACCAAATTCTCTATGGTCCAGCTGTGCAGCTCGGGGTTGAGCATTACCATAACGGGGTGGTTTGGCGAACGGAAATTGAATTCTACCTGGCTGGAAGACCTTGCCCTGAGGTAATCGAATGCGTGTTCGGTCTCCGCCACAATATCCCTTTCTTCCAATAGGGGTTCCGACCCAATTTTAGAGAAGCGTTCGGCTATGGTCTGCAGGCGATTTACATCCTTTTCTATTTCTTCAATGGTCGTCTCATCTACATTATCAGCCTTCATAATCTCTATCCAGCCTAAAAGCGACGACAGCGGCGTGCCTATCTGGTGTGCCGTTTCCTTTGCCATACCGGCCCAAAGGCGGTTTTGCGAGCTCATTTTGGTCGCGCGGTAAAAGTTATAAACTACTGCGCCGAAAAGTACAATGATAAGGACGAGTGCTACCGGGTAATATTTCAATTGATTAAGCAGGGTAGAATTGCCATAATAAATATATTGTACATTATTAAGTGCACCGCGCATGGCGATCGGCGCATTTGCTTCTTTAAATTGTTCAAGCATTTGCCGTACCGCTGTTGTATCGTTCGCTATTTCGTCAGGGAGATTTTGATTTTTACTAATAACATCCTTTCCGTTCAGGTTCTCTACAAGTATCATGGGTATGGTCTCGTTGCTTCGCACGATCTTTGAAGGCAGTGATATGTCATCCGTTTCGGGATCGGCATTATTTATGGTTTGCATCGAGTCTGCCCAAAGCTCCATTTTTGCACGTTCTTCATGTTTAAAGGTCTGGAACATGAAATACGTATTCCAAACAATGAGGATGACTATAAGAAAAGAAGCTATAATTATGAACCAGCGGGTAAGGCTTCTTTTATCGGTAATTTGCATACAATTAAAATTTGAGGCTTAAAGATAGTAAGTAACTGCTTAAATTTTTAAAAAATAACTTTTTTAAGCACCTTTGGCGTGGGTAATTAACGCAATTTAACTGTTGATATTTTATGGGTTTTACCATAGTTAAAAATTCGGGGCATTGCCGCAAACGATTATCTTTGTAAAAACAACAAACCGGATGTTCAGTATTGACCCAAAAGAAATGCCCACGGCCAAATTCCAGGGCTATTTGCAGGGAGCAGTTGGCCCCAGGCCTATTGCCTTTGCAAGCACCTTAGACAGGAACGGCGTGCCCAACCTCTCGCCTTTCAGTTTTTTTAATGCCTTCAGTTCGAACCCGCCGATATTGGTGTTTTCACCGGCACGCAGGGTGCGCGATAATACAGTAAAGCACACACTCATTAATGCCGAACTGAACCGTGAAGTGGTGATCAATGTGGTGAACTATGACATCGTGCAGCAGGCATCACTGTCGAGCACGGAATATGCCGACGGCGTGAACGAGTTTGAGAAAGCCGGGCTTACCATGCTGCCATCAGATATTGTAAAGCCTTACCGCGTGAAAGAATCGCCGGTACAGTTTGAATGCAAAGTGCTCAATATCGTAAACCTTGGTACCGAAGGCGGTGCAGGCAACCTGATCATTTGCGAGGTGTTGAAAATGCACATTAATGAGGATATCATGACGCCCGGCCAGGGCGGGATCGACCAGTACAAGATCGACCTTGTGGCGCGTATGGGCGGCAACTGGTACAGCCGCGCCAATGCAGGCCTTTTTGAGGTTGAAAAACCGCTTACCACACTGGGTATAGGTGTAGATGCCATTCCGGATTATGTAATACATAGCGGTGTTTTCAATGGCAACGACCTTGGAAAATTAGGTAATGTAGAAACGTTGCCTACTGACGAAGAAGTTGCTATATTTGTAAAAGGCAGCTTTGAAACCAAAGCCGTACTGAGCGCTGACGATGAAGGGAAAAAGTTCAGGATGGCAAAGGAACTGCTCGACAATAACGAGGTAGCACAGGCGTGGAAAGTGCTGCTGGCAAAGAAAGATTTTTAATTATTTACTAACGATAGCTGCCCTTCGCGGCAGAAAATAACAGACAAATTATGGAAGTTTCAGGAAGAATCAAGATGATCGACGAGACCAAAGCCTTTGGCGCTAACGGTTTCAGGAAAAGGGAAATGGTGGTTACTACAGATGAGCAGTACCCGCAGCACATAATGATAGAGTTCACACAGGACAAATGCGACCTGCTGAACAACTACAAAGCAGGAGAGCCTGTAAAAGTTTCCATAAACCTAAGGGGACGCGAATGGGTGAACCCGCAGGGAGAGACAAAATACTTCAACTCGATCCAGGGATGGAGGATAGAAAAAGCACAAGCCGACGCACCACAGGGACAAGGCGGAGGCTACCAGGCACAACAGCCGCCGATGCCGACAGCAAACGATTCTTTCCAGCCGGCAAGCAACTATAAAGAAGAAGAGCACGACGATTTGCCTTTTTAATTTCAGATTTCAGATTGTAGATTTGAGATTGAGCTGCACTGAATACTGAATTACAGATACAAAAAATCCCGTGGTGTAAAGCTTCGGGATTTTGTTATTTATCCAGTACCACCCTCACATCAACCCGTATTGCGGCACATACCCATCTTCTTTCCCAGGGAGCAGTTTCGGAAGTTCGGGCGAGGGTCATGTACTTATCATGGCCGTTGCACAGGCAGTCGAAAAACAGATCGTCGATCACGGCCGGGCCGGATTCCTTTACGAGCCCAATAAATAACTTATGCTGGCTTTGCAGGTCGAGGCCCGCGATATTTATAGTTACTTTGCCTTTGGCCTTCTCATCCATGATAAGGGCTTTTTTGTCGTAAGCAATTCGTTGCCCGGGCTGCCCGTTGTCATCAACGGTGTAAATAAGTACGCCAAAGGTTGATTGCTCTTCCCGCTTTTTTGTCCCTTCAAAAACCCCGTTAAAATAAAACGATACCGATTCCAGCGAGCCCGCAGGAAGGTTTTCGACAAGGGTCAGGATCTCATCAGCATCCTTAAACGGCTCGGGCGAATAGCACGGCCCGGTGAGCTGCAGGGTTTTCATTTTATGCTTTTTCCCACTGGTCACTACAACCTCCTGCATCTGTATGGTGTCTTTTTCCATGTCGATAAAATTTTGGGCCGTAGCAGATGCTCCCCAAAAAAACAGGATAAAAAGGAAATATTTCATAGCAGGGATTCGTTTAGCAATTGTAAAGCGAAGGTAGAAAATCATTTTACTGCCACGGTTGTTTTAACTTTAATTTTCAATTGTTAAATTTGGACAATCTTAGTAACTGTCTAAATTTTAAAAAGACGAATATTTAACCACATAGGCACATAGCCTTATAAGGTGATTTTAGATCCTGTGAAGTGACACAAAGCATGAAGCTACGCTTCACTATGTGCGAATATGTCTCCTTCAATAGCAATAGAACATTATAAATCCTGTGTATCTATTTGGTTAATTAATAATTTAAGGGTTACTTACTATATAAATAACGAATGTATTTTCTGTCGCGCGAATTGTATTTCCCCCCTGTTGACGAGGCATCGCCGGAAGGCATCGTTGCCATTGGCGGCGACCTTTCGCCCGAGCGCCTGCTGCTGGCCTACCGCAGTGGTATCTTCCCGTGGTTTGAAGACGATGAGCCAATATTATGGTGGAGCCCTCCGGAGCGTATGGTGCTGCATTTTGACGAACTGAAAATCTCCAAAAGCATGCGGAACATACTAAACAGGAATATGTTCCGGGTAACTTTCAATACCGCGTTTGCTGATGTTATTGCTAACTGCCGCGACATAAAACGCGATGGCCAGCAGGGCACCTGGATAACCGATGCTATGACCGAAGCGTATTGCACGCTGCACGAGCTGGGTTTTGCCAAGTCAATGGAGGTATGGCATGGCGACGATCTTGTGGGCGGGCTTTATGGGATTGACATGGGGCATATCTTCTGCGGGGAGAGCATGTTCTCGAAAATGCCTAATGCAAGCAAGGTGGCCTTTATCGCGCTGGCGAAGAAACTACAACAGGAAAACTACAGGCTGCTGGACTGCCAGGTGCACAACGACCATCTGGAAAGCCTGGGTGCGCGGGAGATATTACGGGAGGATTTTTTGGAGGTGCTGAAGGGTTGATGGGTTGATGGGTTGATTTGTTTATTTAAAAGGGCGTGAAGCAATAGACTCTGTGGCAATCTGTAAAATACAAAAAGGGCTATCCTTTTGAGACAGCCCTTATTATTTTTATCGCAGAGGATAATTATTTTACTTTAGCAGAACTTTTTATGGCTTCATACATTTTTTCCGCGGCTTCCTTTGTGCCGCCAACTACGCCTGTAGCCTGGTTGTGGAATACATAACAGCCCTCACCTTTAGATTTCAGTACAAAGTAAAACCTGTATTGGGCATCAAAACCTTCTGTAGCAAGTTCTTCATAGATAAAACCGTCCGCATCTTCTTTTAGCATTTTTGTGCTTGCTCCGGTACTTTGAGCCTTAAATCTTTTTACAGCTTCAGCAGTGGTATTTTCAAAAGTAGAATTGATGTCTATCGCTGTATTCTCGTTAATGGTAACCGTAATATCTTCAGGGCTAATATCATTCGGGCCAATTTTTGCTGTTTTAGGCAGCTTTACCAGGATAGGGTACTCTTTCTTTGTAGCGCTAAGATCAGTCTCTACCCAGTCAGCTTCGTTAAAAACATAAGCTACAGCAGGGGTTTCTGTTTTAGTTTCAGCATCAGTTGTCTCAGCATTTGCATCTTCTGTTTTTGCTGTTTTGTTGCATGACACTACTACAAGAGCCACTAGCAACATTTGGTACACTTTTTTCATTTCAGATCGTTTAAATTGGTTAATAAAATTTGGTTGATACTACAATTAGACTTGCAGCGTGGGCGAAATTAAGAAAACGATTATGAAAAACAATATTTCCGTGATTTTTTTCCAAGGCAAACGCATCATAAAAAAAGCCACGAATTACACTAATTCCTGAAATTGGTAAATCTTACATGTCTCTTAAAATTGCGGAAAGAGAATTTGTTTGAAAGGATTGTGCCGCAATAAATCTGTGGTTATCTGTAAAAACAGCCTCATCAGTGTTGCTTTTTTAAGCCAAAAATAAAATTGGTATCTTTACCCCTGTGAAGATCAGATTTAAAAATACCATAGTAATAGCCATCGCAATCCTGTATTGCTTCGCGATTGGCATGGCCGGTAATGGTTTTTCGGAATCGGGGGCGCTTCAGGTAAAATCATCGGTTACTGAAACGGAAAATATTTCAAAAATAACAGCCGAATTATCGCACCATATCGTTCAGCCTGCCCTAGCGAAGATTTTTGCAAAAGCCTGGCAACCCAAATTCCTAAAGCTTTCTTTCAGCGGGCTGGCCGAATTTCCCCAAATGGCAGAACGCCTGTTGCGCCAATCATTTTCGCAATATGTAAAAAGATCGCAAAACCTGCTCTTTTTTACAAACGTTGATATCATTTACCCCTTCCATTCTTTCTGGTAAATCCTTTTTTTCTATAGTGCCTGCGGGCAAATTTGAATAACGGGTCTGCAAACGGCAGTTCCCCGATTACTATTATTTATAAAAACAGAAAAATGGATTTATCGACAACAATTATAGGGGTTGCCATACTGGTACTCTGCCTTGTGCCTTTAGCGCTGGCAAACAATAAAAAAAAGAAAAAGCAACAACAACTCTTACAGGCATTAATGGGCCTTGCCGAATCGCACTACTGCAAAATTACGCAATACGACCTGTGGCAAAATACGGCTATCGGGATTGATGAAAACGCTGGCTGTATTTTCTTCGTAAAAAAGAGCGATGGTGCAAACTCACTGGAAAAAGTACACCTTGCAGCTATCAGGGAGGCCTATAGTAAAGGAGATCCGGATCCTGCAGCAGCCGAGAAACTGGAGCTGGTGCTGGTACATGCCGGAGCAAAAGAGCTCGATGTGGTACTGGAATTTTATAATCCTGAAGTAGCTATGCAAATAAATGACGAATGGATTTTGATAAAAAAATGGCAGGACATAATACAGCAGGCTATCAGGAAATAGTTTATGCAAAAAACCCACTCGGCTGAGTGGGTTTTTTTATACTAAGAGAAAATTCTTAAGCTTCGAATGGAACTATAGAAACGAAAGACTTGTTGTCGCCTTTCTTCTGGAATTTCACTACGCCGTCAACTCTTGCGTGAAGCGTATGGTCTTTGCCCATATACACGTTCTCGCCCGGGTTGTGCTTAGAACCTCTTTGCCTTACGATTATGTTTCCGGCAATAGCAGCCTGGCCGCCATATATCTTAACGCCTAGACGTTTCGACTCTGATTCCCTACCATTCTTGGAACTACCGACACCTTTCTTGTGAGCCATGATGTTTTCTTTTTAATTGTTAATATTATTCTGCAGTTTCAGTTGTTTCAGCCACGTCTGCTTTTTTAGCAGCAGCCTTTTTCTTTGGCGCAGCACCCGCTCCTGTAATACCGGAGATCTGGATTTGCGTTAAAGACTGGCGGTGTCCGTTTTTCTTTTTGTAACCTTTTCTTCTTTTCTTTTTGAAAACGATTACTTTATCTCCTTTTAAGTGCTGCAGCACTTTGGCTTCTACTGAAGCACCTTCTATAGCCGGGGCGCCTAGGGTGATTGTCCCGTCAACATCAAGCATAAGGACTTTCGCGAATGTAACCGCGTCGCCCTCTTTACCTTCAAGACGGTGAACAAATACCTTTTGGTCTTTGCTAACTTTAAATTGCTGCCCTGCTATCTCTACGATTGCGTACATAACAATATGGTTTATTAATTATTTTTAAGTGCGCAAATATACAACTTATTATTTATCAGGCAACCCGCTACAAAAAAAATTGAAGAAAAATCACAGCAAGAGGCTCTTCAAAATCATTTCCTAAAAAAAATATAATTTTATTGTAACAAAATCCCGAAATTGCACACCAATACCTAAATCAAAATAATTATTAATTTTTATGAAAAGATCGTTAATCGCTTTGGGTTCCCTCCTTATGCTTGGCGGAACAGCTTCTGCCCAGAAAGTGGCATTCGAAGAATACAATTTGGACAACGGACTGCATGTTATCCTTCACCAGGATAAATCGGCCCCGGTAATCATTACTTCTGTAATGTATCATGTGGGTTCTAAAGATGAGAACCCGGAAAGAACTGGTTTTGCACACTTTTTTGAGCACTTGCTTTTTGAAGGCACAGAGAACATCAAACGCGGTGAGTGGTTTAAAATAGTTACAGCCAACGGTGGTAACAATAACGCCAACACCTCTGACGACAGAACCTATTATTATGAGGTATTCCCTTCAAACAACCTTGAGCTTGGCATCTGGATGGAAGCAGAAAGGATGCTTCACCCGGTGATCAACCAGATAGGTGTTGACACGCAGAATGAAGTTGTAAAAGAAGAAAAAAGGCTTCGTATAGACAATCAGCCTTATGGAAACCTTATTGCTGAAGTAAAAAGGAATATGTTTAAGGTACACCCTTACCGTTGGGCAACCATCGGTTCTATGGACCACCTTGATGCTGCTACCCTTCAGGAATTCCAGGCATTCAACAAAAAATTCTATATCCCTAACAATGCCGTTCTTGTAGTAGCAGGAGATTTTGACCCTGCACAGGCTAAAAAATGGATCAACCAGTATTTCTCTGTTGTACCAAAAGGAACACCTATAACACGCCAGACATTTACAGAGCAGCCAATAACACAGGCTTTCAAAGCGCGTTACGAAGATCCTAACGTACAGCTGCCAATGGTAGTGACTGCTTACAGGACACCATCAATGAAAACTAAAGATGCAAGGGTGCTTGACATGATCTCTTCTATCCTTAGCGACGGAAAAAGTTCAAGGATGTACAAAAAGATCGTTGACGAAAAGAAAATGGCAATGCAGATAGGCGCGTTCAACTACACTCAGGAAGATGCAGGCCTATATATCGTATATGGCATCCCAATGCCGGGCTTTACTGCTGATGATATCATGAAAGAAGCTGATGCTGAGATCGTGAAATTACAGACAGAGCTTATCTCTGAAAGGGAGTTTACAAAACTTCAGAACCAGTTTGAAAGCCGTTATGTTAGCAACAATGCCAGCGTAGAGGGTATTGCTGAGAACCTTGCTTCTTACTACCTTCTTTATGGCGATGTAAACCTTATCAACACAGAGATCGACATCTACCGTAAAATAACAAGGCAGGATATCATGGACGCGGCTAAGAAATACCTTAACCCGAACCAAAGGCTGACCCTTGACTATGTAGGAGCTAAAGACAAAGCACAAAACTAAGCACAGAAACAACATCATGAAAAAAGTAATATATCTAATAGCCGGCGTGTTTTTATCTATTTCCAGCATGCAGGGACAAGTAATACCAATGCCAAAGCCGGGGCCTTCGCCTGTGGTTAATGTTGGCAAACCGGAAACATTCACACTTAAAAACGGGCTTAAAGTACTGGTTGTTGAAAACCACAAACTGCCGCGCGTTTCCTACAGCCTTACCATGGACAATGCTCCTTATGCCGAAGGCGCCAAAAAAGGCGTTAGCGACATGACATCGGCGCTTATGGGAAGCGGTACTAAAAAAATGTCGAAAGACGCTTTTAACGAGGAAGTTGACTTTTTAGGAGCTAATATTGGCTTCGGATCACAGTCAGCTTACGGAAGCGGCCTTTCAAAATATTCTTCAAGGATACTTGAGCTAATGGCCGATGGCGCCCTTAACCCGGTTTTCACACAGGAAGAATTTGACAAACAGAAAGCCCAGATCCTTGAAGGGCTTAAGTCTGACGAGAAAAGTGTAACATCGGTAGCAGGTCGCGTAAATGCAGTGCTTACTTATGGCAGGAACCACCCTAACGGCGAATACCTTAGCGAGGAAACCCTGAACAATGTAACGCTTGCTGACGTTAAAAATAACTACGCTACGTATTTCGTACCGGGCAAAGCTTACCTTGTTGTGGTAGGTGACGTTAAACTGAAAGACGTTAAAAAACAGGTAGAGAAACTTTTCGGCGGATGGACAGGAGCTACTGCGCCTAACGTAAGCTACAGCGACCCTAAAGACGTACAGTTCTCGCAGATCAACTTTGTTGACATGCCGAATGCAGTACAGTCGGAAATCTCGGTTGTAAACATAAGCAACCTTAAAATGACCGACAAAGAGTACTTTGCTACACTTCTTGCCAACCAGATCCTTGGTGGTGGTGGCGAAGGAAGGCTTTTCCTTAACCTTCGTGAGGCACATGGCTGGACATACGGCGCTTACTCTTCTATAGGCGGCGACAAGTATGTAGGCGATTTCTCTTCTTCTACTTCCGTGAGGAATACGGTTACTGACAGCGCTGTTGTTGAGATATTCAATGAGGTTAAGAAAATGAGGAACGACCTTGTTAGCGAGGAAGACCTTAAGAATGCCAAAGCAAAATACATTGGAAGCTTTGTAATGAACATGGAAAAACCGGGCACGATAGCACGTTATGCTTTGCTTACGCAGACGCAGGGGCTTCCTGCAGATTTCTTTGAGAACTACATTAAAAATATCAACGCAGTAACTGCCGAGGACATCAGGAATGCTGCTAAGAAATATTTCCTTGCCGACAACTCAAGGGTTGTGGTTGTGGGTAAAGCAGCAGACGTATTGCCTGGCCTTGAGAAGAGCGGCATGCCTATCTTCTACTTTGACAAATTTGGTAAGCCAACAGAAAAACCGGTTGTAAACAAGCCGGTACCGGCGGGTGTTACTGTAAAAACTGTTCTTGATAGTTACATTAAAGCAGTGGGCGGCGAAAAAGCGCTTAAAGCTGTTAAAACTGTAATGACAAAATCTACCGCTTCGGCACAAGGCATGGCGGTTGTATTTACAAGCAAAGTATCTTCTGACAAAAAACAGTCGGTAGAAATCACTGTTGCAGGTATGGGCTCTTTGTTCAAGCAGGTAGTTGGCGAAACAAGCGGCTATTCTGTACAGCAGGGGCAAAAAATGCCAATGGAGGCAGCTGATTTCAAAGAATCTAAAGAAACTGCCGTACCATTCGAGGAACTTACAATGGCAACTGCTCCAGGTGTAAGCGTTACTGCCATAGAAGCTATCAATGGTAAAGATGCTTATGTGATTAAAAAAGGCACAGACGCTTATTATTATGAAGTGGCTACAGGATTGAAGATAGCCGAATCTCATGAGCAGGAAGGACCTGAAGGACAAAAAGTTCCTATGTTCACTTATTATGATAATTACAAAGAAGTGAAAGGCATTAAGCTTCCCCACAAAATCAACATGAATGTAGGCATTGAACTTGACCTTACAGTAACTGAGGCCAAAATCAACGAAGGCGTAACTGCTGCTGATTTCCAATAAGAATAATAATTGTTTTTGATAGAGAAGGCTCCTGCATTGCGGGAGCCTTTTTGTTTTACAAAATCGGAAGCTATACCGCAAAGTTCCGCAAAGAAGACACAGAGATCCGCAAAGAATTTTTAGTTGCGCGTTCAGGCGAGTTCACAGAGTTGGGTATATATACCGTCACGCTCTGCGGTCTCACACCAAAGGTGTTATCTCAAATAAACCTCTGTGTATCTCTGTCCCTCCTCTGTGCATCTCCGCGGTAGCCTTTTTATAACATGAGTTAGCAGATTTCAACAATTCCTGCGACTTATCTGTCACAAGATAGGTGCCAGCAAAAATAATCCTGTACAATATCTCTCATTACAAACCGTTTTGTATAAATTTGTAACCTGTTTAAAAAGGAATTATTAATTCAAATAAAGAGATATACCATGAATTTTGTAAAGACACTATCGCTTATCGCACTTTCGGCAGTATTATTCACAAGCTGTAAAAACAATTCTAAAGACGGCAATGTTGAAGGCACTGAGAAAGACAGTACGGCTACCGACAGTACAATGAGCAAAGAAACTGCTGCCAACCTTGAGACTACCAGCTTTAAGATAGACGGCATGACATGCCCTGAAGGATGCGCCGCCACTATAGAGAAAAAACTTGCCGGCCTTGACGGTGTTGAGGATGCTAAAGTAGATTTCGAAAAGAAAACGGCTACCGTATCTTTCGATGCTGCAAAGCAAACCCCTGAAAAGCTTGTTGAGACCGTTGAGAAAATTGCTGACGGCGCTTATAAAGTATCTGATGTAAAATCATCAGGAGATAAAGCGTTCTATTCTGTACAACAGGAAAAAGAGAAAAAGAAAGATACTAAAAAAGAGAAAAAAGCGAAAGGCAAAAAAGCGAAAGAAGGCTGTGGCGAGAAAAAAGGCGGATGCTGCTCTGAAGGCGCAAAAACCTCTTGCGGGCATGACAAGGCCGGAAGTATGTAATACATTTAAATATCAAAGAAGAGCATCCTTAACGGATGCTTTTTTTTTGCCACGAATTACAAGAATTTATAGTGTACGTCTCCAAAAACAGGTATAGCCCGGATAGTCATCGCGAGGCACGAAGCGATCTTTCTGCTCCAACAATTCTGTACGAAGGAAAGATTGCTTTGTCGTTCCTCCTCAATGACCCGAGTCATAATGCCCCATCACTCTTACTTTGCAGAACAAATAAATTGGTGTAATTCGTGTAATTCGTGGCTAATAATCCTACTTCCAACTAAGCGTTTCCATGATATTCTGCATGTCGTCTTTAATGTAGCTTGCTGCCGGCATTATGGAGTCGAAGTTGGGCTTGGCATAAAAATACATGGAGCCCGTAAGGAAATGGCGCGTGCTGTCGGTTACATAGAACTGGGCATTGGTAGCTGCATCGCCGCCTACCTGGTAAAACATCCCATAAACTTTTTTTGAAGGGTTCAGGTAGGGCTGTTCTTTGATCTCATCCGCTTTTATTACGTGCTCATAGGTGAGCTTCTGGGCATCGCGCAAAAGGGCTTCAAGGTTATTTCCCTCAACGTTTTTATAGGTAAGGTATAACGTTGCCTTCATTTTTGGGTATTCGATTACCAGGTTGCAGTTGCCTTTGTCCTTAATACGTGCCAGTGAATTGTAGCCGAAAGTATACGGACAGCCCCCATCATACGCAATGTATTTGCCCATAGGATATTCCAGCCTCAGGTAAGCCTGGGGCTTCGGCACGGTTTCTTCTCCACAACTTATAGCCGCTGCACCAAGTGAAAGCAGCATTCCGACAGCCAATATTTTCTTTATACTTTTCATTGAAGCGTAACCTTAATTTGTTTGATCCTTCTCCTGTCTACCGATTCGACGGTAAAGATATTACCCTTAAAGGTAATTTTTTGCCCTTTTTTAGGAAAATTGCCCGAGCGTTCCAGCAGGAACCCTGCCAGTGTTTCGGCTTCGCCTTTAGCTGCCTCAAAATCGTCTTCCTCCACATCGGTAATCCTGTAAAAATCCTTCAGGCTCACCTTCCCGTCGAAGAGATAATTGCGGTCGTCTATTTTTGAGTAGATGATATCCTCGTCGTCAAACTCATCGCTGATATCGCCCACGATCTCCTCCAGGATGTCTTCCAGGGATATCACGCCCGATGTCCCGCCATATTCATCAACCACAATAGCGAGGTGGTTTTTCATGCCCTGGAATTCCTTCAGCAGGTTGTCCAGTTTTTTATTTTCGGGAACAAAGAACGGCTCACGGATGATCGTTTGCCATTCAAAACCATCATTATCAATGTGGGGCAGGAGGTCTTTGGTAAACAGAACGCCTTCTATGCTGTCGATATTGTCTTTGTATACCGGAATGCGAGAAAAGCCCATATCGATGATCTTCGGGAGTATTTCGGTGAAGGGCGCCGTCATATCCAGTGCAAATACATCGATGCGTGGCGTCATGACCTGGGTCACTTCAGTATTCCCGAAGGTCACAATCCCTTCAAGTATTTTTTGCTCTTCGATAGTGGCATCGCCATAATCGGTAAGCTCAAGCGCCTGCGAGAGCCTGTCTACCGAGAGCCCGTTCTTCTGTTCGCCAAAGCGTTTGTGCAGCCTGATCGTGATTTCGCGCATAGGAATGCTTAACGGCGAAAGCACGCTGCTCAAGGCCATCAGCGGAAGGGCAGCTTTTTTTGAAAAGCGCCTGTTATTGCGCCCGGCATATATCTTGGGAAGCACTTCGCCAAAAAGCAACAGGAGCAGCGTTATAAGCGTTACCTCTACCGAAAAGCGCAGCCACGGGATGTGTATTGCCGAAAAAGCATTGAGCCTGAAGAACAGGACAATGATGGCAATATTGATAAAAGTATTGGTTATCGTAATGGTAGCCAGCAGCTTTTTAGGCTTTTCGAGCAGGGAAGAAATGATGCGCCCTTTGCTTGGGGTTTTATCGTTTATTTTCTCAACATCCTGCGGGGTAAGGGAGAATAAGGCAACCTCGGTACCCGAAATGAACGCAGAGCAAAGAAGCAGGATAGCGATCGCTGTGAATCCTATGACAAGGTTATAATCTATTGCTGTGAAACTCGAGGGATCGGGGTCCAAAATTCCGGGTATTAGTTAAACAATCAAAACGGCAGGTCGGTATCAGGGCCCGGCACATTTTGTATATCATAGTTGGGTTTTGCGGGTTCGGCCACGGCAGAAAAATGCTGCTTGTTATGGTCCAGCTCCTTTTTGGTGGTCAGGAAAGTGAATTCCGTCACCTGTATTTCGGTGGTATATTTCGTAGTACCGTCTTCAGCCTGCCACTGGCGCGACTTGATGCGGCCTTCGACGTATATTTTATCGCCCTTGCTCAGGTATTTTTCGCATATCTCGGCGGCCTTGTTGCGTACCACAAGGTTATGCCATTCCGTTGAAGTGATCTTCTCGTTCGTCTGCTTATTGATGTAGACCTCATTGGTAGCCAGGGGGAAGCGCCCAATGCAGTTGCCTCCCTCGAAATAATGGATCTTTACATCGTCGCCCAAATGCCCTATCAGCAGGACTTTATTCAGTGTACCGTTCATGGCTTTGGTGTTTGTTCACTCAAATATACTATATAAACCTGACTTATTAATTGCATTGGGTAAAATTTTCATGCAGGCATAAAGTATGAGGACCCGTCCGGCATCAGGCGCTGGGGTAATTAAGGCTTAATCCAGGTTAGCAGAAAACAGGTCGTTCGCATTTAGTGCCCAATAGCGTTCCATGAAATTATAGATCACGATGGGAAAAGGGTATTTCATGGCTTCTCCCCTACTGATGGCCTTATCCAATGCAACGCCGGCCTCCACTTCCCAAAAGCGGATGCTGAGGTGCTGGTGCGAAAGTTTGTGCAATATGCGCTCCGGGTGCAGTAGGGTGATGCGCTTTGGCGTAAAACCAACGGCTCTTTCGGCATGAGTGGCTTTCCCCTCCTCTGGAGGGGTGCCCGAAGGGCGGGTTGGTTCATTAAAATACCTCATTATTATTTCACTCATCTTCTCCTCAGAAACCTCACCTTCGGTTTCGATCAGCGGGAATTCGTACAAATTATGCCAGATGCCCTTGGCTGTGCGCTTGTTCACCACAGTGTGTCCCGCAGCATCTTTTATAATAAGATAGTTGAAGAACCTGTTGGTCACCTTAGTTTTTTTGAGTTTGACGGGCAGCTGGTTTACCCGGCCTGTAAGGAAAGCGGCGCATTCAGCATTGAAGATGCAGATGCTACAGTCGGGGTTTTTAGGCACGCATTGCAGGGCACCGAATTCCATCATGGCCTGGTTGAATTCGGATGCCCGGCCTTTCGGAAGGAGCGTTGCCGCAACCTCTGTAAACTGCTTTTTGGCACCCGATGATGAAATATCCGTTTCGATACCAAAATAGCGTGCCAGTACACGGTACACATTACCATCGACCACAGGGACAGGCTCCCCATAAGCGATAGAAGCAATAGCAGCTGCGGTATAGTCGCCCACGCCTTTTAATTGTAGCAGCCCCTGGTAGCTGTCCGGGAACTCCCCTCCCATTTCAAAAGCCACCTGTTTTGCCGTGGCATGGAGGTTCCTGGCGCGGGAATAGTAGCCCAGCCCCTGCCAGAGTTTGAGCACCTGCTCTTCGGGCGCGGCAGCCATGTCATTAACGGTTGGAAAGGCTTCGATAAACTTCAAAAAGTAGGGCGTTCCCTGTGCTACCCGCGTTTGCTGGAGCATTATTTCTGAGAGCCATATTTGGTACGGTGCAATAGTTTTACGCCAGGGCAAATCGCGCTTGTTTTGTAAATACCATTGAATTAAAGACTTAGAAAATTCCATCATAATTATGCAGTACAGCAAAAGTAAAGTTTATGTTATTAAATTTTAATAGATTAACCTTGAATTATTGTTTTTTTAATTGTTATATTTGCACACTTAAAAAAATACACACAATAATAAATTAGAAAGAAAATGACGAAAGCAGACATCGTAGCGAAAATTTCCGAAAAACTAGGCCTAGAAAAAGGAGATGTTCAGGCAACAGTTGAGTCTTTTATGGAAGAAGTAAAAAACTCGCTTGAAACAGGTGACAATGTTTACCTAAGAGGTTTCGGAAGTTTTATTATCAAAACGCGTGCTGAAAAAACAGGCAGGAACATATCTAAAAACACTACAATCAAAATACCTGCACACAACATACCTGCATTTAAACCTGCAAAAATATTTGTTGACGGTGTAAAAACGAATACTGAAGCAAAGTAATTATTTATTAACCACCCTAACCCTTAGACACTATGCCAAGTGGTAAAAAAAGAAAAAGACATAAGGTAGCAACTCACAAACGTAAAAAGAGAGCGAGAGCTAACCGTCACAAAAAGAAAAAGTAGTTTTATACTACTTTTTCTTTTTTCCAAACGTTCATTGAAATGTGATCTCAGATTTTAGAGTTTAGATTTCAGATTTAGCTGCACTCCTGCACTGAATACTGTCACTGAAAACTGAAACTGCGATCTCCGGGTACACAAAATACCTGTTTAAATTTTGTTTAATCCATCTGCTTCCGGTTAACGGTTGACAGTTAACAGTTAACAGTTGCAGCACAGGCTGTAAACCGTAAACTGTAAGCTGTAAACTTTGGCCTCGCGGATAAAAATGTACAGTGTGAATAAAGAATTAATCATTCGATCTGGTTCTGACGCAGTAGATTTTGCCTTATTAAAAGATGGAAAACTAATTGAATTACACAAGGAAAAGGAAGACCAGAACAAGTTTTCTGTAGGTGATATTTTTATCGCCAAGATACGGAAACCTGTTGCCGGCCTAAATGCGGCCTTTGTTAACGTAGGTTTCGAGAAAGATGCATTTTTGCATTACCACGACCTTGGCCCCAACCTCCTTTCCATGCTTAAATTCATGAAACTTGTAAGCGCAGGTAAAGTAAAAGATTATTCCCTTAAAAACTTTCCTTTTGAAAAAGAGATCAACAAAGACGGGGCCATAGCCGATGTGCTTAGCGCCAACCAATCCGTACTTGTACAGGTAGTCAAGGAACCCATATCGACCAAAGGCCCAAGGATAAGCTCTGAGCTTTCACTGGCCGGCAGGTATGTGGTGCTGGTACCGTTCTCCGACAGGATCTCCATCTCACAAAAGATAGAATCTAAAGAAGAGAAAGACCGCCTTAAACGCCTTGTTCAATCGATCAGGCCAAAAGGTTTCGGCGTTATCGTACGTACGGTAGCCGAAGGGAAAAAGGTAGCAGAGCTGGACCGCGATTTGCAGAATTTGCTGGACAAATGGTCTGCAATGTGCAAGCGCCTCCCGAGCGCCCACCACCCAAGCAAGGTTTTGGGAGAAGTCAATAAGGCTTCCTCGATACTGCGCGACGTGTTCAACGACACATTTACGGGCATCTATGTGGACGACGAGGACCTCTTCTACCAAACAAAGGACTATCTGCAGGAGATAGCTCCCCAAAAAGCGAATATCGTTAAGTACTACCAAAACAGGGACCTGCCACTCTTCGAGAAATACAATATCGAAAGGCAGATAAAGACCTCTTTTGGAAAAACGGTATCCATGAGCAAAGGCGCCTACCTTATTATTGAGCACACGGAAGCCCTGCACGTTATCGACGTGAACAGCGGCAACCGCTCGAATAAGGCCCTTAGCCAGGAAGATACCGCCCTTGAAGTCAACATGATCGCTGCCGCAGAGATTGCGCGCCAGCTAAGGCTCAGGGATATGGGTGGAATAATTGTCGTGGATTTTATAGACATGTCTAACCCCGACAACCGCAAAAAGCTCTTCGAATACCTTCGGGACGAAATGAGCGACGATAAAGCAAAACACAAGATCCTGCCACCGAGTAAATTTGGACTCATCCAGATCACTCGTCAACGGGTAAGGCCCGAGGTGAATATCAAGACAAGGGAAGAAGATCCGAACAATGAAAATGCGGAGATCGAAGCCCCGATACTGGTAATAGACCGCATAACGGCCGACCTTGAAAGAATTATGAAGACCCAAAAGAAAATTGTGCTCAACGCACACCCTTTTGTGGCAGCTTACCTAACAAAAGGATTTCCATCCATTCGCTCAAAATGGTTTTTTGAGCATAAGAAATGGGTGAAAGTCATACCACGTGACGCTTACACGTATTTAGAATACCACTTTTTTGATAGCAAAGGAAATGCTATCGCAGAATAACAACAAACCGCCTTTACAATTGTAGGGGCGGTTTTTTTGTTTGATTAATGTTTAAATATGAATTTATTAACTATTTTTATAAATTATATTTAACATCACCTTATGAAATACGATAAAGAGAAAAGGCATGGAGTCACAAATTTCGGATTTGTAACAAACCTACGAACATTCGTTCAAGAAGTTAATGAGTTATTAAACACTGATGAGCGTGAATATAGGGCTCATGAACTTAATGCAGTTGTTGACGACTTTACGGAGAATGGTAAGGTTATTTATAAAAATAAATTTGGAAAAATTACTACTTCAGAAAATGCATTGTATGCAATTTTTGAATTAGGAAAGAAGGATAAATTAGGAGAAAGTATAATTGCCTATTATCAAAGACCGCGAATAGAGAAAAACTGGACTGGAATTCATTTTACGACAACTAAAGAGCTTGAAAAGGAAATTAAGGATAATCTAATGTTTCGATTAGGTGATATACAATTTCAAAATTGGCAAGATGGGTTACAATTTCTTGAAGATTTAAAAACAAAATGTATTCCTGAAAAATGGGATTATAAATCTCACCAATCAGGGCTGCCTCATCCAATTCTTAAAGCGTATATTGAGAACACTTTTGAAAAGCTAAAGGCAGAAAATGATGGTGTTAAGATTCTGCGAAGTGACGATGGGAAATATATAGTTTTCAATTCAGGCTTACTTGATAAATTTTTTCATGAGATTTTCATTATTGTACATATTGTTAAGGAGGGAGATGATTTATATTACCGCGATCCTTATATATTAAGTAGTTTAACTGACTTAGGTAAAATTGGATTTAATGTTGATAGTAAAAGAATAGTTAAGCAAGATGATTTACCTGAACCGGCTACTTTTTTTACAAATATAAATGAAGTAATTTTTCATCCTGATATAGATATCGACAGAAATTATGACAAATTTACTCATATCATTGAAGAACGCAGAGAAAGATTTCCAATGGAAGATCGAGATCGAGATACAACCGAACTGGCTAGAAAACTTGATAATTCAATAAACTACGCAATAGCTATAGCAAAAAGAAATTATAAATTAGTTGTCCCGATGTATAGACCTCAGGAAAAAAAAATACAATTACTTATGCCAATATATCTATCCGGTTCATTTACTAAGAGTCCGGATTTTGCATTAGTATTAGATCTTGAACACGGTATTTATACCCCAGAAACAATTCTGCCATTAGACGCAGCTTACCAAAACGCAAGATTAATTACTAAACCTGATGAATTATGGCTTAATCCTGACGATATATAATACTTCAGTACATATTTCATATTATAACCCTTAACTCGTATTTAATAAAAAACACTCCATATCCTATGATCCCAAAATTCAGCTCACAGACCGAAAGCGATGAATTCCTTACCCTTTCAAAAACAATACAGGCCGGTAGCTACGAAAACGCCCTCACGATGTCTAAGGAAATGCTTGAAAAGTACCCTGACAACAAGCACATCTACCATAACCAGATAGGCGCCATGATCTATCTGTCAAAGAACGATTACTGGGGAGCCACAAGACATTATGAAAAAGCGCTGGAGTATGGTTTTCCTGCCGACACCTGCGAAGACAATATATGGGAGTCCGCGGAGGATAGTTTTAAATTCCTTATTGATAGCGAGGCAGGGTTTTGTGCCGTCATGGGCGATGACGGGAATATCGTAACACGTGTCTATACGCTTGTGGAAAATTATAAGAATGTTTTCCCCTCAGGGAAATTTAATGATAAAGCCGATGAGTTGCTGTTTATCTATGAAAATATAGCCGGTTCTGTTTTTGATGATGCGGAAGCGCTCAG
Organism: Flavobacterium arundinis; assembly: GCF_038289855.1. NCBI lineage: Bacteria > Pseudomonadati > Bacteroidota > Flavobacteriia > Flavobacteriales > Flavobacteriaceae > Flavobacterium > Flavobacterium arundinis. The sequence continues at coordinate 254,340 of NZ_JBBYHR010000005.1, read as the reverse complement.
GCAGGCATATAACAGCAGCTTCGCAGACGCGAATTACAATGAGTTGCTGGATGAGCTGTGCAGGATTTATTTTAAATAACTGTCTGAATTTTTTGAAAAGATCAATATTAACCACACAGGCATATAGTCATATAAGGTGATCTAAAGCCCAACAAAGTGATACCGGGCCTGAAGCTTCGCTTCACTATGTGCGGATATGTACCCTTCAGGATAAATAGATCACTATAAAACCTATGTATCTATGTGGTTAATTCAAATTTAGCCAGTTAGTAAATAAATGGTGTTCTTTCATAGATGTCAGGGATGCAATAAGGTGTTAATTAACCCCATTTGCAAAATAAATCCTATGAAACGCAGTTATAGTAACAAATTCCACACCTATGAAAAACTACTTCCACCTTTTATTGCTTATGGCCTCTATGGGCATGTATGCACAATATATCGAGAAGTGCGGGCTGGACAATAGCCCTTCACTTACCGACGAGGAAGCCGCTTTCCTTAATGAATATTTCAGCGAAAATGAACGCAAAGGATTTGACTTCACCGGAAAGAAAATCCTGATACTGGGCGGATCTGCAGGGTCTTCGCTACGTAGCAAAACTGATTATTTTAAAAGCATAAAAGAACGACTGGCAAAAACAACACTGCCCATAGCCACTAACCCCTACCCTTTTACCGAAGAGGAAAAAAGACTGTCCGGAGGATATGATGCGGTACTTACCTTTTGGACAAAAGTGCCGATGACCCCTGATAAAAAGAAAAGGATCATCCGCCGCGTAGCCGAAGGCATCTGGGAGGTACCAGGCGTATAATGACCGCAATGCCAGCGTAAAACTACGGCCGCCGCTACAAAATATGTAGGGGCGGTTTTTGTTTGCCGTAAAATGTATCTTCATTACGCACTTTTGTATAAGCCGCACCCCCTTCCCCTGCCATAGCTTTGTACCATCAAACTTTAATGATACAAAACAATGTCAAAAACAATTTTTATAACAGGCGCTTCAAGAGGATTTGGACGCCTATGGGCAGAAGCTTTTTTGAAACGCGGCGATAAAGTGATCGCTACCGCAAGGAATATCGAAACCCTTAACGAGCTTGTTGCCCAATATGGCGATGCGGTGCTCCCGTTACAGCTGGACGTAAATAACCGTGATGAAAGTTTTGCGGCTGTTAACAAGGCAGCAGCACATTTCGGCATGCTGGATGTGGTGATCAACAATGCAGGCTACGGGCTTTTTGGTACTATTGAGGAGGCGACCGAACAGGAAGCGCGTGACCAGATAGAGACCAATGTATTTGGCCTGCTATGGATAACCCAGGCGGCACTGCCAATAATGAGGGCACAGGGCCACGGGCATATCATACAGGTATCGAGCGTACTGGGAGTTGTTACGCTGCCGGTTCTGGGCATCTATAATGCTTCGAAATTTGCCGTGGAAGGCCTGACCGAAACACTGGCAAGTGAGGTGAAGGACTTCGGAATTAAAGTAACGCTGGTTGAGCCAAATGGCTTTGCTACCGACTGGGCAGGCGCATCAGCCGTGCAAAGCCAGCCGATAAGCGCTTACGACGGCGTAAAAGCTGCTTTTCAGGAAGGTATGAGCGATACCGATATCTTTGGCCAGCCCGAAGCTACCACAGGCGCGATCCTTAAACTTACAGATGCACAAAACCCGCCGTTACGCCTGTTCCTGGGTAAAGTAGCATTACCCTGGGTAAAACAGGTTTATGCAGACCGTCTTGCCACATGGGAAGAATGGAATGAGGTTGCCGTGGCAGCACATGGTAAATAATTGAGTAACCTTAATCATGAAGAAGACAATCAAATGTCATATTGAGCGCAGTCGAAATGCGGCATTTGATTGTTTTGCATCTCGACTGCGCTCGATGTGACAAACAGGATCTTCAGTTCATATCAAACTTAAATGATTTTAAATACCTTTACAATAACATCTGCGCCATATCGCGCAGGTGTTTTTACCATTTTAACCTATGGAACATTTTAAGAGCATCAGCGATTTTAACCGGCTCAACGGTTTCGCGCCACCCGAAAACCCGCTTATAAGCCTTGTGGAATGCAGCAGGGTAGACAAATGCAGCCTTAGCGGGGCCGAGTTTACAGGCGATTTTTACATGATCATGTTCAAGAAAATGAAGGCAGGGATTATACTTTACGGCCGCACGGAGTATGACCATGACAACGGATCGATGTCGTTTATAAAGCCACGCCAGGTAATGCAGATGAAGGATGTTGAACTCGAGGAGAACGGCTTCATCATCTTTATGCACGAGGACTACCTGAATGGGCACCCGCTGCATTCGGAAATAAAGAAATACGGCTATTTTGACTATGAGGCCAATGAAGCGCTGCACCTTTCGGTACGCGAAGAGCAGATAGTATGGGACCTGTTTTACAAGATGCAGACAGAATATAATAACAATGAAGACGAGTACAGCCGCGACATCATGCTCACGCATATCAATTCGATCCTGAAGTACTCGCAACGGTTTTACAAGCGCCAGTTTATCAACCGCACACAGCTGTCGGGCAAAACTGTTTCCCGTTTCAATGGCATATTATCATCCTACTTTGAGGATGGCCAGCTACGGGACAAAGGCCTGCCGAGCGTAAAAGCCATGGCCGATGCGCTTAATACCTCGCCGCGCTACCTGAGCGACCTGCTGCGGCAGGAAACAGGGAAAACGGCACTGGAACTCATTCATATTTTCCTCGTATCCGAAGCCAAGAACCTGCTTCAGGGCTCTGAAAAAACAGTGAGTGAAACGGCCTACCTGCTGGGGTTTGAGAACCCGCCTTATTTTTCGAGGCTTTTCAAGAAAGAAACAGGATTTAGCCCTGTAGAATACCGGAAGCAATTCCTGAATTAGAAAATGTCTAAGATTTAATTAACCACATAGACATAGATCTTCATAGTGTTCAGAGGTGCATAAGTACACACTAGTATTGAAGCATAGCTTCAATACTATGTTTAACTATAACTGAGAACAACTTTATAAATTTTGAAGCAATTAGAGCTATGTACCTATGTGGTGAAATAGTCTTTAAAGGTTTAGACAGTTCCTTAACATAGCCGCCCAACCGGGCGGTTTTTTTTGCCTAAGCGCTCAGTACTCTACGAACTATCAAAAAATGCGTACGAATTTTCATTTGACGGTTATCCGGCTTTTTGTTTTTATATATTAGCAGACGGATATATAAAACCATTATCATGTCGACACTATACAGGATCACGATAAAAAAAATAGAAAATACAAAGGTAACTGCCGAAGTGAGGGTAATACACCCGGATGCCGGCAGCGATATCGGCTCAAAAGACTTTGCGTTGCAAATACTGCTGGAAACGGGGCTTATTGGAAGGCGTTATTTTGACAAGCTGCCTATACCTAAAGAAGAATGGGAGAAATTAGTTAAAGAGCACCCGCTAAAGGAAGAATATGATATGCTGCAGCTCTACCATGATGGAAGGCGGCTCATTATTACCAAAGAAGAAGCTGATAAGCGCGAAAACGTCGCCTACAGGGAAAAGAACAATGAAGAACTCTTCCGGCAATATGGCTTGAGGACTTCGGGCGGCGGAATAAGCGATGGCCAGCATTATATACGTTTTGACAATGAACCACTGAAAGTGATCGAAGCTGCCAATAAGATCATGGTATCCAAACCGGTAAAAAGGAAGCTTGAAAAAGACCTGTACACCCTGGAGTTTGAAGTTGCCAATGCGGCCTACCTTCATCACCTGAGGGAAAAAATGCGCTATGAAACAGCGGCATTCAACCTGTCATCCTATTACAAGCCGGAAATTAAAGTGGAAGAAGGCGAGGCAGTACTCCTGACCTATAAAGATGAAAAAAGCGATAAGTTTTGGCAGGTAGCACAAGAAGGCACCACCCTGAACATAACCTATGGAAAAACAGGAACGTCAGGGCAAAAGAATGTAAAGGCTTTTGACTCTTTGCAGAAAGCAGAAAAAGAGCGCGACAAGCTGATAAATGAAAAGCTGGGGAAAGGCTATACAAGGGCAAATTAATACCGCGGACGACAGAACGATAACAGTAAACAAATCAAATTATGCTAAGAGCCATAGTCATTGATGACATTGCAAAAATAAGGGCTAAAAATATTACTACAATCAAGCAGCACTGTCCCGGTGTGGCCGTTATTGCCGAAGCCGAGGATGTAAAATCAGGTATGGAAGCAATACGAAAGTACCTGCCGGATCTCGTATTCCTGGATGTGGAGATGCCCGACGGAACAGGTTTCGACCTGCTCCGGGAATTGAGCCCTATCAATTTTAAGGTAATATTTATTACCGGTTACCAGGAGTTCGCCATTACGGCTTTCCGCTTCAGCGCGATAGATTACCTTTTGAAACCGGTAGAGCCCGCCGACCTTATTGAAGCCGTAAAAAAAGCAGAGGAAAGCGTAAACAAGGAAGTGCTCGACCTGAAGCTGAGCACACTATTCTCTAACATGGAGCGCCCGAGAAACCTGCAAAAGCTTATCCTTAAGACCGCCGAAAAAGTATATTCTGTAAACGTGCAGGACATCCTGCATTGCGAATCGGATAAAAACTATACTACATTTTACTTCATAAACGCCCCAAACCTTGTGGTGTCCAACACCCTTAAGGATTACGAAACAATGCTCACGCCACAGGGATTTTTCAGGTCGCACCAGTCGCACCTTATCAACATGCTTTATTTCGACCACTTGATAAAGGCCGATGGCGGCGCTACAATAGTGATGAAAGACAAATCGAAAATACCACTGGCCGTGCGCAAAAAGGAGGAGTTCCTAACTATCCTGGAGAGCTACAGCAAGTGGTAATACCTTACGATCAGTGAGCCTTCCCTGTATAAAAAAATGGAGCCTGCTATTATCCTGCGTTTTTTGCTGCGCGGGCAGCATGCTCTATGCCCAGGACTTTAAGGAAATAGACTCCCTGCAACGGGCAGTCGACTCCTTTAGCAGGCTGGGCCAGAACCGGAAAGCGGCTTTCGAACAGAATTATGTTGATGCAAGGCTGATGAATGCCAAATCGGAGATCCGGGTGAATTCTTATTACCGGGTCGCACAGGCTTATATAAGGTCGCGCGAGTACGACGATGCTTTTTATAATATCATGATGGCGCTGGAATCATGGCAAAAAACGGAAAATCCTATAGGTATAGCGCAGTGCTACAGTGTGATGGCACAGGTGTACCTGTATAAAAAAGACTATAAAAAAGCAGCCTTATATCACCGTAAAGCGCTTTCATTATTCAGGGAGAACCCACATAAAAAAGGCCCGGCTGCAACAGCAAAGGTAATCTATGCCGACTTTTTTACAGAACGGGGCAATTATACCGAAGCTTTAAAGCAGCTGGCAGATGCCCTTGATGAAACGCCCGGCACAGGGTTTTATAACGCACGGGCCTACATAAAAGATAAAGCTGGGCTTTGCCATGCATCCCTGGGCAGGCCCCGCGCCGCCGAAAAATACTACCTGGAAGCCCTCAAAGACCTTAATAAAAATCCCTATGTAGACACAGAAATGTCTATACAGCGCCATTTAGGAGAATTGTACCTTTCCCTCAAAAACTATGGGCAGGCACAATCATGGCTTGAAAAGTGCATCAACCTGCGGCCCGATCATGAAGACAGTGAGGAGTATATGCTTGCCAACAAAAGCATGGCAAGGCTGTACTTGGCACAGGGAAATTACGAGCAGGCTTATAATTACGAGCTGGAGGCCGTCATTGCAGACAGGGAATTAGAAGATGCCGTAACGCTTACAAGCACCGATGCGGTATCTACAAAATATGATGCCGAACAGCTTATGCTCCAGAACAAGCTTTTGGAAACAGAGGCAGAAACGAAAAAGATAGCCGCAGAGCAGGCTGATTCCCGAAAAAATGCTTTCCTGTTCTTTTTTATTTTTGCTATCATTGTACTGGCTACCGTACTGATATTTCTTTATTTTTACTTCAGGCAAAAAAGGGCAATTACGGTTAACCGAAACAATGAGCTGAAACAGAAATTGCTGCTTACACAAATGAACCCACACTTTATCTTTAATTCCGTGGATACTATCCAAAGCCTTATTTATGAAGACAAAAACGACGAAGCGGTAGGCTATCTGTCCAAATTCTCGGAACTCACACTACAAATACTTGAAAATTCGTCCCTGATGTACATCAGCCTTAAGGAAGAGATCAACATGACGGCCAACTACCTGGTTATCGAGCAATTGCTCTACAATAATAATTTTGAGTTTGAAATTAAGGCTGATGAGGGCATCGATACCGAAACACTGTATATCCCTCCTATGCTCACGCAGCCTTTTATAGAGAATGCCGTAAAGCACGGGCTCTCAGAAAAGAAGGAAGGCGGAATGATATACATCCGGTTCTACAAAAACCTGCGGAAGCTTTACTTTGAAGTATCGGATAACGGAAAAGGCCTCACAGGGGAGACAAGGAAAGGCCACCGGTCTATGGCTACAAAAATCACATCGGAAAGGCTCAATGCGGTGCCGGGCGATATTGAGGTAGCCACTATCATGGAAAATGGTGTTGCAAGAGGGGCCGTCAGCCGATTTGCCATCCCTTACAAAATAAAAAATAAGCCTGCATGAAGCGATGCCTTGCCATATGCTTCCTGATGTCCTGCCTCATGCTTTTTGTTCCGCAGGTTTCAACGGCGCAGGCAGATATTATAAAAACGAAGTTTGAAGCTCAGGCTGATTCACTAAACCAGTTGGGCAACCGTTACCTCGAAAAAAAAGAATACCCGCAGGCGGAAGCATATTACCAAAAAGCGATCGCCCTTTCCAGGAAGCAAAAGCTCGACCAAAATCTGGGGTGCAGCCTTTTCAATTTATCTGTTCTTTACTCCCGGACGGCAAACTATGAAACGGCTATCGGGCTTGGGGAGGAAGCCGTAAAGATCCTTGAAAAATACCCGCCAGGGCTGCTCCTCGCGAAGTGCTATATGACCCTTGAGGTTTGCAAAAAAGAACATGGGCAATTTCTTGAAGCAATGGGCTATGCTGACAAAGCCGTTGAAGTACTAAGGAAAGTTAAAAACGACACACTGCTCGAACATGCGTTGTGGCGGGCGGGCGATCTCTGGAACGGGTGGAATACATCACGCGCTATACCGATGTTTAAAGAATCGTTGGCATTGGCAAAAAAATTACAGAAATATGGTGACCTCGACAATATATACAGTTCGCTGGGATTCTGCTACAGCGATCCGTTTGGGGGCGATCCGGATTTCATAACGGCAGAACGCTATTTCCTGAAAGCCCTTGAGGCAGCAGAACAGTACGATCCCGGAGATGTGGACATAAGCCGTGTTTATTATGCCAAAATATGCACAACCAACAAAAAATACAAAGAAGCGGAATACCATTTAAAAATAGTATATGCAGATGCAAAGGCGGCCAGAAATAATGATATGCTTTCTACTGCCGCATTTTGCCTGAGTGAAGTGTATTCTGCCATGGAGGATTTCCAAAGGGCATACAACTACCTGAGGGAGCATGAAGCGCTGGAGGAAAAATATTATGATACCCAAAAAAAGAGCACCGCCGGAAATATGGCTTTCAATTTTAAGACTGAAAGGATCAAAACCCAAAACAAGCTGCTGAAACAACAGCGGGAACTCCAGAGGGCAAAGCAGGAGCAAGAAAGCTTCCGGAAAAGCGTGAAGATATGGATTTCGGTACTGGTAGCGGTTTTCCTGGTGCTGGTTACGGTACTATTATTCCGGTTCTTTAAAAAGAAAAATATGCTGCTTTCCAAAAAGAGCAACACCCTGCGCCAGCAACTGCTGCTCACGCAAATGAGCCCCCATTTTATAACATCATCCATCAGCAGTATACAAACCCTCATCAGGGAAGACAAACCGGATGTTGCCGCAACGTACCTCTCTAAGTTTGCACGCCTGACACGCCAGATCCTGGAAAACAGCACGGGGGATTATATAGCGCTGGATGAAGAGATCGTGATGATAACCAATTACCTTGCCGTACAGCAGCTGCTGCATCCCGGGAGCTTTAGCTTCACAGTTGACGAAGATGATATTGACAGTGAGGCCATCTATATACCGCCGATGCTTACCCTGCCCTTGATTACCAATGCGGTAAAGCGTGCCATGGAGTCAGTGGTTACTGAACGGTCGGTTGAAGTACGGTTCCTGATGAAAGACGAAAGGCTGTTATTTGAGGTAAGCAATACCGGAGGCCCTTTGGAGCCTGGCGAAAGAAAGGCTATATTAGAATCGGGTTCGGTAAATATAACGGTAGAGCGGCTTGCCAATGTGTATACAGGGCCGGAGCCTGTTAAATTACTGAACACTTCACGGGAAGGCATCATAACCGGGGTCATGGCGTGGTTTGAAATACCGTATGTGCGTGACTAGTGATCCCGAAACGAATATCTTTAACCTGTTAACAAATTTTCGACAGGCATAGCCGAATAATCATTTATAAATCTAAATTGCACATTAAATAATACCTTGCAGTTAAATTAAACCAGCTAATCATCATGTACGGCCTTACCCAAAAATACGAAGACTTTAAAACCCAGTTGCAAAACAACCCAAAAACCGGCATAGAAAGCTGCGGCGACGGTTATCTTGAAATTATCCCCGCCCATATCAATATCCAGCTGTATGTGCTCAACGGCGAGCCCGATGATGAGCCTGATTACGAACGTGACTTTACTTTTAGCCTTGATGATTCGTTTAAAGAGCTCATCGAAGTATCATGGGACAACAACCTTCAATATTCTTTTGATAAAGATAAACGCAACCACCCGAACCTGACACACAGGCAGGATAACATTGGCTCCTACAGCTTCACAAGCCCACGAAATTTTTTAGGCAGTGAGCCCTGGCTGAAAGACCTGACTGATGAAGACAATAAGGACTACGAGCTGATAAAGAACCTGCGTATTATTGACAATACCAATGTAAAATACCAGTTCGCCTGCATTCACTTTGACGGCACCAGCGACAATTCTATATTTGAGGACAAGCTGTATCTTTTTAATGATGAAAAGGTGCATCACCTGAAACTGTCGTTGCGGGAGTATTACGAAACCTGCCTACAAATGTACTGCATAGAGAACTGGCAGCTGCTTTTCATCGATAAGGAAGAAGCTGCCACATACGGTACTGAAATGAACAACCTTGTGAAAACCTACCGCGACTTGCAGATAGCCTTCCCTGACAATGACCTCAGCTTTATTGAAAACAGGCTACGGGAATATGGCGCATCACTCTAACCGATCATAAAAAATGGACTACAAAGAAATATTTGACAAAACAGAAGCCAGGCAATACCAGGTGGTACACGATTACCTTATTGAAAATGCCGATAATAAGCCTGAAGGCATTGACGAAATGCTACTGGCAGTAGGGACGGCATGTTACAGTGCCGATGTAAGGAAGAACTTTAAGGCCCTGCTCACTAAAATGGGCGGTGAACCGGTAAAGGCTGCCCTGAAACTTATTTCAAAACGGGATTATAATGCGGGTACGGGTAAGAAAAACCTGCTGGCCGACCTGCCGGGACTTGAAAAGGTCGATGGGTTCAACGCCCCTGTATTTGCAAAATATGCAGCAATAGTAGCCATGAGCCTTAATGAAGGCCGCGACTATTTTCTTGAGCACGGCACCGATGCCGAAATAAAATATTTTTTGCTTAACGAATTGTATGACCGCAATGACAAAAGCAGCCTTGATATGTCTGTGGGTCAAATGTTAAGCCCCCGCGTAGCGCAGCTGATGTGGGATGTTGTGCCTGAGCTTGCACCTTTCATAAGAAGAATTACCTGCCGTACGGACGGGAAATTAAGCTTTGGTTTTGAAAGCATCGATATGCCTCAGATTTACCATATCACACTCGATGCTGATATTGATGAGTTCCCATCTTTCTTGTTCGGGTGGCCGTCGTTAAAAGAAATTACTATTACCTGTAACGCAAAGGTTTTGCCTAAAGGCATTTCCAGCTTTGTGCATCTGGAGAAACTGGGCCTTTATATGCCAATAGCCGAAATACCCGAGGAGGTTTTTACACTTAAAAGCCTTAAAAGCTTTTCGGTGGGCAATACTGCACTGACGGAAATACCGGAAGCTATTGGGCAACTGGAAAACCTAACCTACCTGAGCCTATATAACTCTCCCGGGATAAAAACAATTCCGGAAAGTGTATTTGCATTGCCCAACCTATCCGACTCGTATAAAGATGATTTCAGGGCCGAGTACATGCCTTCTAACGAGTACCAAAAGGTTTACAACGAGATGAACTTTTACATCGGGGACTTTGAAGAAATCCCTTTGGTAAAGGAACTTTTGGAAAAATACAAGGCCGGCGAGGAACCCAACTTTTTCCCAGAGCTTTTAATGGCTACAAGTAAATGCTATTATGACGATGAGCACGGGCGGGCGTTAGTAAATTTATATAAGGATGTAGAGAAAGATTCGCCCGAAAAGTTGAAAGAGGTGAACAGGGCATTGAAGTCTTTTAAATATGTTGATGAGACCACCACACCCGAAGATTATGAAAAAATGCGGAAGAAATTGCAGCCGTTCGAATGGTTCGATACCGAAAAGTTCATAGGATTGTGCGAACTGATGGCGGCCAAAGTCTACCAAGAATATCCATTTGCCAAATGGTAATACTAAACTGATAAAACAAAATGGACTACAAAGAAATATTTTCGCATATAAGGGGGTTCGGTGCAGGAAAGATATACGACTTCCTTGCGGCCAACCCGACACAAAAACCGGAAGGCGTTGATGAAATGCTGCTTGCCGTAGTTACCACGCTGTACAGCAAGGACCTGAAGAAAAACTTTAAGGTGTTATTGGGTAAAATTGGCGGGGAACCGGTGAAGCAGGCATTAAAGGTGGTATCGAAAAGGGATTACAGCAATTATTCTGCCATGAAGAATCTGGCAATTGACCTGCCGGAACTCGAAAAAATAGAAGGCTTCAACACGTTACAGTTTGCAAAGTACCTCTCCATGACAAGCCATACAGTAAGGGATATGCGCGAGTATTTCCTTGAAAAGGCGACCGATGAAGAGATAAAATATTACCTGCTTAATGAACTGTATGACATTAATGAGCACGATATAGTTCGCCTTTATATTGGGGACGACCTCAGCGAGCGTGTAGCACAGCTGGTATGGGATGTAGTGCCTCAAATGGCATCTTCTGTAAGGAGCCTTACCTGCCGTACGAAAGGGAAAGTAAGCTTCGGATTTGACAGCATTGATATGCCCCACATCTATGATATTAAGATCGGGGGAGAATTTGATGAATTTCCAATGTTCGTTTTCGACCAGCTCTCCCTGCAGAAATTAAACATCAGGACGAGCTTGTCTGTTTTTCCGGAAGGCGTTGGCAAATTAACGAACCTGAAAGAACTGATCATCAACATGCCGGTGACAGAACTGCCTGGCGATATCTTCTCGCTCACAGAAATTACATGGTTCTCCCTTTACAATACCCGCCTTACCGCCGTACCTGAGGCTATCGGCAATTTCGTAAAGCTCAAGAATATCGGCTTGTCGATCGAAGACAACCCGGAAATGAAAACCATACCGGAGAGCCTTTTTGCCCTGCCCAACCTTCCGAAAATATACAAGGATGATATAAAGGCCGAGTTCATGCCGGACAATGAATATGAGATGCTGTATAATGCCATAGAATTTTTTATGCGGGAGTTTAAAAACATTCCTGATGTGAAAGACATCCTGGCGAAATATAAAGCAGGTGAGGAACCAAATTATTATCCCGAACTGGCAATAGCCTGTACCAAATGCTATTATGAAGACGAGCATGGAAGGTCATTAGGCACCTATTACAGCTATATCGACGATAACGCTCCGGAAAAGCTGAAAGCGGTTAATAAAACATTGAAGCCTTTCAAATATATCGATGACACCACAACACCGGAAGATTATGAAAAGATGCGAAAGAAACTGCAGCCGTTCGAATGGTTCGATACCGAAAAGTTCATAAGCTTGTGCGAACTGATGGTGGCTGACATTTATGAAAAATATCCTTTTGAGAAGTGGTAAGAATTTAAAAATAAACTAATGGTTACAGTACTCGAACCCGGACTAAGCAAGGAACTACAGGCGGCAATTGATAAGGCCGATGTAGCCTCATTTACAAAATTGATGGACGAGCATCAGGTGCACGGCGCGTCTTTTTTATTTGCATCAGCACGTAAAAATGCATTCCCGCTGATCAACCGTGCCTTGTCGGGCGACTTTACCAATAAGAATTATGCCGAAAAGCTGGAAATAGCAAGGATGCTGCTGGACCGTGGTGCCGATCCTGATATGGGAGCACCGTACGGATTTTCGGCATTGGCCAATATATTGCATATCCATCAATTTCTTGGCGTGAGGAACCGTGTGGATTATGAGGTATACCTCTTTACAATGCTTTTTGCCTCAGAACTGGTTATTCGTTACGATGCCGACCTTAACCTTACATGGAAATCAAGAGACTATTTGCTTGATGATGTGATTTATTTATACGAAAGGTATTATGAAAAGCGTATTTCGGAGCTGGAGAAAGTTGCGTTTGAGATCATTGGGCACATGCTGAAGCGCGGCGCAAAGTGGAGCAGGAAAATTGATATGAAAGCTTTCCCTGAACTTACCGGGCTGCTGTTGGGCTACAGGAACAACCAATTGCAGGATAATGCCCCTAAGCTCCCGGACCCTCCTTTTAACACCCTTTTTGATGCGGAAACCGCTGCTGCCGGATGGAAAATATGGAATGAAAAACAATCACCGGCTTATGAAGGACTACATGCAGTGCGCCAGCTGCACTACCGCGCTTACCATCATGCCAACTGGGGATTTAACGAGGATGGTGTAAAGGCAATAGAGGTTCTTACCGGGTTGTTCGATATTATGGAAAAGGACAAACGCAAAACAGCGCTCGCCGACCTCAAAAAATTATCGATTCCTCAGAAAAACCTGTTGGATCTGAAGTCGGACTATGAAAAAGAGCTTTTTTATAAAAACAAAGAGATACTCCCTATGAAACCGGTATATGATGATACAGTGTACCAGCGGCTATACGCCATATTCCTGGTTAATTGATTCCGTTATGAAATAATTAACAAGTTTTTACTACAGGTATTGTGCTGAAAGTAATTATTAATATATTAGCAGGTTCACCCTCTCAGGCAACTTTAAAAATCTATTTATAACCTTAAAATAATTTAAAAAATGAATGCATTTAAAAAAATCTCAGCCATGGTGCTGTTTGCCGTAATGGCTTCTCAGGCAGTAAGTGCCGCAACAACTGAAACGCCGGTAACTGTAACTGCTGTTGGCGGCTACTTCGACGTTTACCTTATCAACAACTGTTCTAAAGAGATCGAGGTGCGCGTGCGTGCGGACGGTTCTTCTTCTACATCGAAATACAAAGCAGGAGAAAAAGTGAAAGTACCTGTAAAAGCAGGCTACGAGGTGTATGTGGATGGCAAATTGTTCAAAAAATTCGAGGATTCAGATAGCGGAAAAGAAATTAAACTTTGTAAATAATTATGGGATTTTTTGACAAGATAAAGAGCATGGTGGGCGTCACCGGTGTAAAACTGGAATTTTTGTATGTAGAGAATCCATGGGCATACTTCGACCCGATGATCAAGGCAACAGTAAACGTTAAGTCGGGTAAAGATCCCGTGACTGTAATAGGTGTTAAAGGTACCTTCTACGCCAAGCGCACCGTTAACAATGTTGAGGAGAAGATCGAGTTGGGAACTGAGACCAGGACTGCCGATAGGTGTGCCACAACAGAGCGCAACGGTGAATGGGTAAAGGAATTCCCCTGCACGGTAGAAGGCGGCGGTGAGGTTTCTTACGGTTACTGGGTTAAAGATATGGACGTGCCCGCAGCGTTGTCTGAATGGGGCGGTGATACCCCCGAGAATGCACAAAGGAATGGTATTACATTTTTCCTGGAATGCGAAGTGGACATTAAGGAAACGCTCGATCTCTTCGACCCATCCATTACGCAGGAGATAACCGTTTACGACAATGGCCGCAGAGAGGAGCCTGAATATGAAGAAGAAGTTGAAGAAGAGGCTAACCCAAGTATTTACAATACCGTTATAGCACTGGAAGGTAAGGATGATAATACCGAATTTACGCCCGGGCAAAGGGAGCTCATCCTTTCCGGAAACCATGATGATGTAGAATTTGAGCTTGAAGGGATGGAAGTGTATGCTATTTACAGCCTTGGCCAGATGGACAGGAAAGTGGTGCGCATGACCGATGACCTTTTTGGCACGACCAGGGTGGGCCTTTTCAGGATCAACCACATCAACGGTCACAGGGACCTAGATTTCAACAACCCGGACAACTGGAGGAGTATACACATCGATTCCCTTTCCTTTACCTTTTCCAGGCCAAACGAATGGGGTAGCGAAGCTACGAAGTACGAAAGCTTATCGCACATTAAGAATATTGCACTACTGAAGCAATAAGCTAACAGATAATACCTAAAACGCCCTTTAAAAACGGGCGTTTTTACATAATATCATACATGGCCGGACTTTAACGGTATAAGTACCACCCAATTTAACGATAAATGGCAAAAAAAAGAAAAACCCTGCCAACAGACTTTTCAGACATCCTGAAGAGAGGAGATATGGAGGAGATAATTGGTGTATTTGACAAATGCGAAATTGATGCACGTGGCGGCTATGGCAAACAGACAGCCCTGGCTTTTACGGAATGCCCGCACGAATTAGCCAAATGGCTGGTTGAAAAAGGGTTGGATATTGAAGCGGTTAACCAATATGACTACACCCCGCTGCAGCACCGTTCAGAATATAATATTGCCAACATTAAAAGCCTTCTTGAGCTTGGCGCTGATATAAGTATCAATAATAAAAATGGTACACCCCTGCATTGTGCGGCAAAGAACCATGCTGTTGAAAATGTAAGAATATTATTGGAGCACGGCGCAAAAGCTGATGCGTTAACATCTTACCCATTCAGCTATGGGTCGGATGAAAGCGACTCTTCACCTTTAGAGTTCACCCTGTTCTTTTGCCGTAATATCGACATCGTGAATACGGTTGAAATTGCAAAGATACTACTGAATGCAGGTGCCGCGAAAACAGAGAAGATGAAAGGGCTGGTGACTAAAATCGGGACAGAATTTGAGTTTCATCGTCCTAGATTTAATGCCGATCATGTACAGGAATTTAGTGATGCGCTGGATGAGCTTTATAGCCTTTTTGAGGTAACGCCAGTACCCAGGCGGGTTTTGCATGACGGTAAATCACCTATAACTGTCAAGGCAGAAACGTGGCAAAAGCAGCACAATGAGCTATGGGAACTGCTGGTCCCGTCGAGTGGCCCCGCGCAAACGATGCAGGGCGAGGTGACCCGCATTTCGGGACGTATTCTGGACGAACTGGAAGGCAATGGCGGAATAAACTGGGATGATGATTACAAAGTTATGGCAGATGCTTTTTTAGGGTTCGTGCAACAGGGCAAGCCATTATCTGCTGAAGATATCAGCGAATTGTCCAGAATCGTCAGCGAGGTAAAACGAAAAACAGACAAGAATACCAGAAGGCTGGCTGAACTTGGCGTGAAATGGGTTCTTGCTAATCCAACGCCTGTAACACTTCCCGCGGTAAAGTATGACCGTTAAACTAAAAATTGTCGCTAATAGCGGCAAATATTAAGGCCAAAAATATGGCGCAATAGGATTAACCTAAAATTTAAACAACATGAACATAGCTATGGATAATGCAGCCTCAGGAAACAGGCTTGAAGATGTTAAAACACTTTATAACGAAAACGACTTGCTGTGTGAAGCAATTGCCCTTGCGTCACAAAACGGCCATATGGAAACGCTTGAATACCTGTTGACACTTAATACAACAAAGGAAGACAGGGATAAAGGCCTTGCCGAAGGGCTTTTTTACGCCAGCCAAAACGGGTATCTGGCAGTGGTTGAATTGTTGCTGGCCGAGAAGGCACCCCTTAAACGCCCCGGACACGGCAACACAAGGACAGCGCTTCATGCCGCGGCAGGCGGAGGGCGTAATGCAGTTGTTGTAAAGCTCATTGATGCAGGGATTAAAGTGGATGTGCTGAACGCGGACAAGTGTTCCCCATTGTTTGATGCCGTAGGATCAAAGCGCGTAGAAGCTGTAAAGCTGCTGCTTGAAAGGGGTGCCGACCCGGACCGTAAGGGCCGCTTTGGCGTGACACCAAAAACACTGGCATTGCAAACGGGCAACGAAGAGATCATCGCCCTGCTAAATGATAAATAAGTGTATGGACATACAAAAAACAGCATCAAATTTCCCGAATGGGGAGCTGCCGGAATTACTGGTGAAATTCTATGAATTTCCCAAAACACTGGAATTTCCCGACCCTAAAACAGAACGTTTCATCAATACAAGTACTCCGGAGGAGTGGAAACAAAACCTTGAGGCGGTAATCAACAGTAATGTGATGAATGAATTTATCCCGTTTTATTTCAACGGTATACATGAAACCTATTGTTTTTGGAACAGCATTGAAGGCAAAGACCTGGCAAACCAGCCCGTAGTAGGAATTTCGAAGCAGGGGACACATTCTGTGGTTGCGGCAAACCTGCATGACTTCTTCAGTGTCCATTGCCTTGCGCTGGTCATTAAGATTAGTTTTATCTTAGCCGATAATGCGCATAGCTTAAAAATGGGTTGGGAATCGTATATGACAGACCCTTATACTTTTTTCAATAAAGAACGGTGCGAACGCATCAGCAAGGATTACTCGAAAAATCATCCCGATTTCCTGCCTTTCCGGAAATGGATGGCTGACGAAATGGGCATCATTCCCACTGAAGATCCTGTAGGGATTATGGTTGATGCGTACAATAATTTTCCAAACCTAATAGAATACATCCGTTCGAAGAATGGGTTTGTGGTTGAGCCGGCAAACTGATGTATATTAAATAATTAATACAAACAAAATATGGATTTACATTCAGATATACAAAAAGAATGGAATGAAAAAGGCGCGGCCTACGGGACGGGCATTAACGAAATGGTAGCCTTTGGCGAAACACACGGCTGGGACAAATGGGAAGGTGAAGAGCCGGTGGATGAACGCGAACACCTGGCTGACGAAGTAGTGCGCCTGCTGCACGAAGCGAATGAATCTGGTACGGTAGCGGCCTTTCGCGAGGCATTCCCTCCGTCGGACAGCCCGCTACTGGCCTACATTAAAAACAATCAGCAGAATATTGAGTTGTTCAGTTTTATCGGCGATGAAAAAATAATCTTTTTTGTAAGGGCCTATAACCAGGAGCCGCAGGGATATATCCTTGATGGTGACAAACTCATGGAACTGGATCCTTCTGTAAAGGCAGTGGGCAAATCAAAGCAGGGCAATGTATTTGCTGTACTTACAGATGGTGTACTCACCACAGTGCAGGGATGGGACGGAGAGGTAATCGCCACTTTTACGCTCGATGCACTCAAAGAATCAACAATGACACAGCTATTGCCTTTCAACGATGGCAAAACGGTAGTGCTTGTAGCTCCTGAGGGGATTTATCTTTTGTCCGCCGAAGGTGAAAAACTCATCCACCCGGAACCGGATGAAGATGAGGAACTGGAAGAGGATGAGGAACCGGGCATCAGCCTGTCAATGGAAAATGCCGATATATCCAATGACAACCGCTATATCGTAGTGGCCGACCAGGACGGTTCGCATCGGGTATTAAACGCATCGGGTGAGCAGATCGGCGAGATAGGGCCAGAATCAAGCTATCCCCATTTTTGCCTTTTTGCTTCGAATGACGACCAGCTCATTACCAATTCATGCCATTTTTATAACGGGGTCACCATAGGTGTAGCTACCTCAAATCTGGAGACCTATCAGGACAGCGAAGATTATGTGGATATTGACGAAAGCATGAGGGTATATGCCGGTGTAGCGGCCGATGGTTATTACATCCTGGGTGACGCCAACGGCTACATAAAGGCGTTCGACAAACAGGGTAAAAATCTTTGGCGCCACTTCCTTGGCTCGACCATCAATGGGATGTGCCTTTCAGACGATGGCAAAACGCTATGGGTGGGCAGCTACTCGGGCATGGTACACAAGCTGAGGCTGGGCGCAGGACATCGGGATACCCATACCATAGGCAACGGCAACCATTATGAAGACTTCAGGATAATATTCCGAAAAGGGAAACCTGCATTGTTTTGGTAGAAATAAAGCTGTCTCAAAAGTCCTGAATAAAACCTTTTGAGACAGCTTTTTTATTACACAATATACTCGTCATCTATTTCCCAGCCTTTCATTATAAGCCCCTTTTGCGTCCCTCCGAACCATGTCCTGCCAATCTGCAATTCCCATTCAAACGCACCGTCAAAATTTTCGGGCAGTATAATGCCGTGGATCTCTACCGGCAACTTCCAACCTTCGTAAGGGGGGTTGTTGATAAATCGCTGCATCTCTTCCCTGTGAAAATCAAATATGTCTTCGCGGGCATATTCTATATAACCTTCAAGATGTTCTGTCATCAGTTCGTACAGGAAGTCAACCTGCCCCGGAGTGAGCTTGGTTAATTTGATCTTATTTTCTAGCCCACCGTGTTTGTTCAGCTGCTTGTTTAGCGGCGAAAGATTGGCTTTTACGTAGTCGCGTTTCATGGTATCCATAGTCGTTTATTCTTTAAGCCTTGCTACTAACACTGAAATAGGAACTTCGCTGTCCTTCCTTCTTTACAGTCAAATAAATATCCGGAGCCGCCACCGAAATTCATAGCTGTTTTATGGTCGGGCCCTTCTTCCAGTTGGGCCACAAACCTCATTTTTTTATTGCAGCAGCTACATTTTGGCGTTTCATCCCCCTGCAGCCAGGAAGGTTCGCCGTAAAGTTGCCCTAATACCTGCCTTCTGTTCCCTTCCCAGTTTTCCCTTGCCGTCTCATAGTCCTCTTCATCCGTTTCGATGATTTTGACACCATATTCTGTTGCCCTGAGTGCAACTTCAGCGTTTTCGGGACTATAAAACTCAATGTTTTCAGCATCTACGATAACAACCGGGCTATCTCCCCAATCATCACAGTTGTACATAAATATCAGTTCGTAGCCTATATCGGTTTTAATTTTTCCCTGGTATTGCAATTCCGCCCCGCACGAACATCCGGGCCATAACGGTACAGTTCCTGCTTCTTTCACGGGAAGCCCGCCAAAACTGGTGTCGTCAATGATATTTTCAGAAGGTTCGTTTATCAATAATTGTATCATGGTTTATTTTTTAATGCCCACCCAGTTCCTGTCGAGGTCGCTGTAGGGGTATATTTTTATCATTTTTAGCATCTCTACAAATCCCTTGTGGCCAAAGTTCTCCACGGTAACCAGCTCTTCCTCGAATATTTCAAGGCAAAGCAACAGGTGGTGCCTGCTCTTTCCGATCTTAAATTCCTTGTACACATCAAAAATGATATACCTTGGCTTGCCGTCACTTCCTTTTATCTGGCATATCTCATAGGGGTTGAATGCCTTTTCCTGCGCTGCTCCTGCGATCTGAGTGAACGTTTCGCAGATACGCCTTTCCATTATATTGAATGGCGTGGGAGGATCCAGGTTAATGTCGTTGAACGGCTGCTTTGTAAAAGCCACCAATTCGTAGGTTCCTTTTTTGTTGGGTTTGGGTCCTTTGCCATCGGTACCGATGAGTTCCATGGTAGTAAAGCCGGTACCTCCGATGTGGTTCGGGAAATAATGCATATCCACCGA
The DNA here is from genome assembly GCF_038289855.1 of Flavobacterium arundinis. NCBI lineage: Bacteria > Pseudomonadati > Bacteroidota > Flavobacteriia > Flavobacteriales > Flavobacteriaceae > Flavobacterium > Flavobacterium arundinis. Next base: position 234,533 of record NZ_JBBYHR010000005.1, on the reverse strand, counting down.
TCCTATCTTCATTCCGGCAATTACCCCGAAAGGTATCATGGCATGGCCTATAACATCTGCCGAAGGGCCTAAAATATTTTCCAATGCCTCCTGCTTCAGGTTGTAATGTGCAATGTATTGTTCGTCGTTGTTATCTGTCATCTCTATGTCTATTATCTATTATCTTCCTGTCTCTCATCTCCTCTCCTTACTCAATTACCAGCCTTACCCTTGTAACGCCTTTTTCATCATCATATTCTTCATTATAAACCCTCTTGCCTATGATTATACTAATTGCTTCTTTCACATTATTAAGGTTTCCTCCCAGTTCAAGGGTTACGTCTTTCGAAGTATTGTAGCGCTCCTCATCAATAAAATCGGATACATGCAGGTAAAATTTATCCAGTATGTCTTCCAAAGGATATTGTGAATCCTCCTCGTCTTCAAGTTCGTAGCTAAGTGCGAATACATAGTGGTCCTCTTCGATGTCTTTATAAATGTTGCCTTCTATAAGTTCAAAATTTGAGTTGCCGTCATATTTGTCGAGTTCGGCTAATTTGATATTTTTCATACTATTAGGTTTATTTTGTTTAACGGGCTTTTATCCCCATTCATTCTCTCTTTACAATTATATTTGTGCGATATCCTCCAGTGTAAGCTAAGTACACTGAAAAAACTGGCGTACCAATCTTGTCTTAGGGGAGAAAAACAAGTAATATGTGCCAAAGACACTACCGGCATAAAGCTTGCAAACAAACGCAAGCGTGTCGCCATTTTCATCCTTAAACACCGGTAAAGTGTAATCGGTTATATAATCATTATCCCAAAGCTCCTCATTACTGTCATCAACATAAGACAGGTCTTCATCCCATTCTCCCTCTTCATCCGTCTTTTCCCTTTCAAAAGTTCCCTGATCCCATGAAGGGTCGGTGCCCACACAGATACACAAACTATTTATATGATTACTCTTATTGTCTGTTTTATCAACCACAAAATAGGCAGGCTTCGTAGCCATTTCATCAAAATCACTATCCATTTCGGCAATTGCCCCCTTTATATATTCTTCAGTGATCTCACTCACCGGTGTACCGTCGAGGCCAATAACCTCATACTTATTGCCGGCCATCAGCCTGAAATCAATATAATCGCTAAAAATCGGGGTGATGACAAAGTGAAAATCAAGTCCATTATATTCCTTTTTAATAAAGTGGCCCGGTACAGTATATTTTGGCAAAATCACCTTCCGTTCAAAAAGTGCTGCATTTTCCAATACCGCTGCCGGATCGTCTAATTCCTTAACTGCTGCTGCAAATTCATTCGGGTCTTTTGTTTCTTTTAAGCTAATGTATTTTCTTACCCGCCCGTGCCATTGAAAAATTTGGCGTATCAACCTGGTTTTAGGAGAAAAAAACAAGTAATAAGTACCTGTTAAGCTACTGGAAACCAACCTTCCTACAAATTCAAGAACATCACCATTCTCATCTTGTAGTATAGGCAGGCTAAAATCTGTTCTGTAACCGTCCGATTCTGTTTTATAGGCATCGTGATCGTAACTATAATCATTCCCGCTCTCAAACTCTTCAAATTCCTCATTCTCTTCCTCGGTAGCTTCTCTAAGGTAGGTGTTCTTAAACCATTTTATTTTACCAATGATTAACCGGGTATCGTTATTGTAAGGGCTTTCATTTTCGGTGAGCGACTGATATTCCGGTATATCTTTAGCACCTTCAAAATTATCTTCCATTCCCTTTACGCACTCTTTAAGGAATTCTTCGGAGAATTCCTCAACAGGTTTGCCGTCAAAACTTAGAAGCTCATATTTATTATCGGCAGTCAGCCTAAAGTCGGCATACTCCAAAAAAGAAGGTATCGCGATATAGTGAAAAGCCAGACCGTTGTATTCTTCTTTGATTAAATGTCCGGGGAAAGTATATCTTGGCAAGATAATTTTCTGATCAAAATACTGCGTGTTAGTCATTACCTCTGCGGGATCGGGATAGTTTATCGCAGTTTTATCTGTCGAAGCGGTATCATCGCTTTTATTGAAAACAAGATGTTTAATGTCCATTTCTTAATAACATATTTAAATTAATTTTTTCCTCCCCATTTGTTACAGACAAAATTGCAGGTGAAAATGTTGTTTTTAAAACTATTTTTTTAAATTCTTATTCTTAGCTGTTATTCTCCGCTGATTTTAAATATTAAAACTTTATCCGGCTTTTTCCATGTGCAATAAATATATTTTTCGTCTGCTGATACTGCATGGCGGCCGTTCCATCTTTCATATTTATCGCTTTGCCAGACAATGTTTCCTGAGACCGGGTCAACGATCAGTACCATGCTTTTATCTTCTCTTTGGAAAAACAGGCTCAACAGCAAATTGCCGCTTTTCATGACGGTTACCTGGTTTACCGAATATTTTTCGAATGGAAGTGCCAGCATTGGCTGTATCAGTTCTCCTGTAGCCGACCGGATCGCGTATATTTCAGCCGGGCCACCCAATAGCGAAGACATTCCCATATACACGATATTGTCATCGTTGGAAAAAGCTACCGATTGTGCCGAAGATCTTCCCGATCCATGATCCCACATAAGATTCCCTGTAGCCAGCTCAAACATTTTCACGTTCCCGTAATTCTGGCTTATCACCAGCCAAAGGCCGTTGTGAGATATATCTATTCCATCGGTACGATCTTTGAGCGGCCATTTTTCTTTCAGCTCACCTGTTTCCATATCCCATTTCCTTATAAAATGGTCTGAAGGTGCGTAAAGCTCACCACCGACAGTCCACAAATGCCGGCCATCGTGGTCGGGAATGCAGTTTTGCGGGTCCTGTTTAACTTTTGCAAAGCTGGCTAGTTTTTTCAGGGTTGGCAGTCCATCTTTTGGGGAAGGTGACAGGTCGAAAACAGAGGTGCTTTTTCCTCCTGCCACAAGTCTGCTGCTGTCTGTGGTAAACTTTAATATGTTTGGAAAAGAAGTCGCGAGGTGCACGGTTTTCGCCAATTCAAAAGTTGCGGCATCATAAAGCCTTAGTTTTTTATCAAAAGAAGTTACCGCAAGCCATTTTCCGTCCGCAGATGCATCAATCCGCAGGGGGGCCTCAATACCGGTTATTTCAGTGTGCTTTGTATAGCTCATTATCTTAGATTTGGTTATGCCATTAAACGGCGGGCAGTGCCGTATGGTCTTTATTTAGGTATTTTCAGGGTGTCCGGTGGATTGGCCCTGTCTATATACTCCCCGCAATCCCAAAGCGAAGCCCCATTTGAAGGAGGGATGTCCTTATCCTTATCTTCAAATGGGTTTTGGCTTTCCTCAGCTGCTATGGCTGGCTGTTTTTCGTCTGGCCTTTTTCCGCAAGAACTTACTAAGGCATAAGTAATAAGCAGCATCGAAAACGGATATCTTAAAAACATATTTTTACTTCTTTATCTAAAACCTCCTCATAATCTTCAAGATAATCAGGGTCTTCGGTTATTAATGGAAGAATGTGTTCTCTTATATCCGCGACATTGTTGATATCAAACGTGTTGCCCTCCCAGTCCAGCGTTGCCTTGATTCCCTCATCAACCGCACGTTTAAGCTGCCGTAGCATATCCATAGCTGTAAGGAACAGGCTTAATGCACCCATTGCTTCCAGATATACCATTTGGCCTATATCCTTTTTACTCCAGACAATTGGCTCAGGGCTGAATTCTAAAAATTGGGCCACAACTTTGTGGGGCAGGTTCGCATGGATACTATTCGTCTCTGCAAAAGGCTTCAATTTATGAAAAGACCGCTGGTTGGTATTCCAAAAAGAATCAGGCAGCAATAGCAGCTCTTTAAGTATATCCTGCTGTGTTACCGTCCTTTCATCGTATTTAAAGCTATGGCCGTAAAAGCCATTCACCTCCATTTCCCTGATAGCCAACAGGGCGGCGATGTCAGTATAACAGCGCCGCCTTAGCAGGTAAAGCAGGTCAGATGTGGTAATATCAGCAATTTTCTTTTGAGCAATAGCACGCGTAGGTGCCCCGGTACCAAATAGATACTGACTCAGTTCGTTAATTGCATAATTATCAATATCCTCTATTTTTATCTCATCCATTTGCAAAACCGTTAGTATTAGCTTTCACCCCCATATTGCTCAAGGAACTTCGCCATCTCACCCGATTCGGCAATGTCCTCAAACTCTTCCAGCTTCGTTTCCAGATCGCCCGCATCCAATCCCTCCGCACTGAACTCATACTTTAATACAAAGTAGTTGTCTACATATACAATCTCGCCTGCGCCGTCGGCAAACATGGTAAGTTGCTGCATAGCCTCCCATACTTCATCCCCATCGGCATTGTAATCTTCGGCGCCCAGGTAGCGGTACAGAACGATCTCTTCATCCTTCCACCCGTACTGAAACGATATGCCGTCTTTTTTCCACGCCCACCAGCCCGGCTGGGTTTCAATGTCCAGTTCCGCAATGTCTTCCCCGTATTTCTTTTGGAATACCTCAGCCAGAGCCATACCGGCAGTATCTTTTTCATCGGCAATTGCTGCATAATAAGGGTTTGGCAACGCAACAGATACTTTCCGTTTGTGTTTTTTATCGTCAGCGCCGGTGATTTCCAGTTCAAAGAAATAATCAAATTTTTCATACTCACCATGGCTGTAGCTGCCAAGTCCCTTCACCTGGTCCAGCAGGTTTTTAGAAAGTTCCACCGTGATCTCGTGCCCTTTGGCCCTCGGATTTACCTCAACCGACACGTTTTCCTTTCGCCATTCATGCATCAGCTGTGCAGTAACATCAAACTTTTTAATGGATAGGTCTGAAAGTACCGTAAGCACAAAATGCCCTGTCTCATCAAGGAAATCGAACATATCTCCCCCGGCATATTGCGGCGATATGGTTATTGTAAAATCATCCTGTTTTGGCGCTTCCTGCATTCCGTCGGGCAGTATCTCCGGCATTTCAAACTGCGGTTCATCCCACTCCGGCCAGTCTTCCCGCTTTACACCTAAGAGCGGGTTCTTTACCCGCACGGTATGCTTTGCTTCAAGTTCATTTACCGGCTTTTCGGCTGTTTTTATTTTCGTATTGATATGAAAGGTAAGGTACTCGTCATCGGGAGAATCGGCGAATGCCTGTTTCATCACTTTGTGAAATGCCGACCCAATGCCCACATCGCGGGTGTTGGACGGCGTTCCCGAGCCCATGCAGGTATGTTCGGCCGGATTGTTTACCAGTGTTACGGTGCTGGCCATGTCCCCGAGCAGGCAGCCGGAAGAAGCCTCCATATAAAGCCTGCTCTCATCGAACATCTCCTCCTTGTAAAATCGTATCTCAAATGGTTTATTGGTTGTATCCATAGTATGTTTTTATTTTTAACGTGAATTGTATATTAGACGTTGCAATGCAACGCCTCTACATTGTATCAACTCTTTAATGGATTATGACTAAAAATCGTTGCAGATCGAGCACAACTTTTTATTCTCCTATTAATGCGTTCAATCGTTCCGAGATGGCTTCGGGAAGTTCTTCCCTATAGTCCTCATCGGCATATTGGTTCCCTTTTTCCTCATAGCCCAAAGCAATTACCGAATCAATATCCGTATGCCTGTTGTTCTTCAGCAGCGTTTCGAGGTTGCTGTAGTCCTGGGTTTCCACCATTTTTTCAAGTTCGGGGTGTACTGTGTTCCTGTCGGAAAAGTACAGCTCCTCAGAGCGGCATTCTACCGAGAAGAATGTAGAAAGTGCATATTCCATGTAGATTACAAAGTCGCAGGCATGCGGCTCGTCATACGAAGCGCTGTGATCAGTGCCAAAAGCAATGGAATGATTGCCATTTCTTAGTATGATACAGGCATCGTTGTAATAGTTGAAGCCGTCAAAATAGTTGAACAGTGCACCATCGGCCTCTTCCGATTCACCCAGCGAAGTTTCCTGCGGGTCGCCATACAGGTCAAAGCCAATCGAATCTGCCAGGCCTTCTATGGGCAGGATCGATATCCATCCCTCTTTATAGTCATCATCGTCTTTTGCTATCGGGAATTTTCCGCCGGGATCTATAGCTTCCGTTTCAGGGAAAATTACCGAATGCCACGACACGTGCAGGCCATTGCTGATTTTGTAAAAAGCCTTTATATACGCATTGAAGGCAAATGGCTCTTCCGGCGCATCGGTTTCGTTGTTTTCGCTGTTATCTGCCTGCTCTTCGTAAATTTTTGCTTCGGCTTCGGCTATCTCCTCACCGGTTGCGCCGGGATATTTAATGAAGTTGACCCTGCTTACCAGGTCATGGTTTTGTAATGCCACAATTGCTTTTTCAAGCCTGCTGAAGTAGCTTTCAGCCCATTCCTGTGCTTTAGTGCTCATAAATTTTTATAGTGGTTGGTTGTAATTTGAACTATCCGTTTGTACCTGTTTAAATTTAAAATATTGTCGGCTTTGTTGTCGCTTCGAGCGCAGTTGAGAAGCAAAAACAAAAGTAAATGCCGTATTTCGACTGCGCTCAATATGACATTTACGTTTTGTTTTTACAAATTTAAACGGTTACTAAAATTTAAAGAAAAAGAATGCTACGGCAGCCCATTCCTTTTTTACGCCCCTGGCATAACCAATAGTACTGTGGCTGGAATTTTCAACCGTTCCATCGTCTTTGATGTAACCGATGGTGCTGTGGCTGCTGTTCTCTACTGTACCGTTGCTTTTAACGTACCCAACGGTAGAGTGGCTGCCATTCTCTATAGTGCCGTCGCTTTTAATGTAGCCTATGGTGCTGTGGCTGCTATTCTCTATCGTTCCGTTGCTTTTAATGTAGCCCTTAGTAGAGTGGCTGCTGTTCTCGATAGTCCCGTCACTTTTAATGTAGCCAGCTGTGCTGTGGCTGCCCGATTCGATAGTTTGTCCGTTCATTAAAGCTGTGCCTCCAAGGGCAATAAGGATTACTAATAATTTTTTCATTTTTATTTATTTTATTGGTTTATTTTTTTATTTTCTCAAGACCTGTTCCCGGGGTTCGCCTCTTATTTGAAGGCAATGTCATCTAAGACATCAGGGCCCATATTGCCGTAATGTAATACCGGTATTATCTTATCATGGATTATATCATACATTTTACGGATGTTGCCAATAGTCTCGCTTTTTGTAATACTAAGCACGGGAATTGACTTAAAATTTGCCTTCGCAATAGATTTCAGCATAAAGGGCTGGCCCTTGATCAGGGCATTATAATCCTTAAAGGTCAATCGCATGAAAGGGCTTTCGGGCGGGCCCAGCAGCTCGGCCTTTTGGATGTTACTCCAGGGAACGAAAGCATTACGAAGCATTTGCTGGTTAATGAATATACCGTCAGCGGTTACCCCGAATGATGGCTGTTTCAGGTCATGCTTAAAACGGATGTAAATATAAAAAAGGGCAAATGCGATGGCGAAAAAGCTGCCATAACCAAACACGCTTGCCGGCCATCCGACTTCGGTTTGTACCCACATACCCTTTACCCTCACCATGGCCTCCCGGGTATGATCCCAAAAGAACAGCCTCGAAATTGCGGCAGGTATAGCGCATATCAGTGTAAGCACCATTATATTCCGGAGGGATTTGTTCTGCCTTTCCCGGTTGTGGGCAGCCGATTCGATAAAATTCAGATTTTTCATTTATAACAAGTTATATGGATTTTATTTGTTTGTATTATTCGTATATCCTGCCCATTTCGAGAAGGTGTCCTAAAAAGCCCCAATCCAGGACCTCATAATCGTTTTCATCGCTACCGCCATCAACGCAGCATCTTGCCCCACATTCTAAATTGCCCATCGGGTCAAAATTATACCATCGTTCGCCGGTTTCAGAATCGATACCAAAACTTTTATACGGATCATCCAGTTGTTTTCCTTTCATTTTATGGAGATCCGATATCTGGAATTGGATAACGGCTACGGCATAATCAAAACCGCTTGCATTGGAATCTTCTTTTGGGGCCTCTTTTATTTTCAGCCATTCGGCATTAAATTCAGCCGGTTCCGCTGTAAAAGCATCCTGTAAAATTTGCAGGAACAGTTCGGCAGGAACATCTTCCCTTGATTTTTCTTTCTCAACAAGCTTCAGAAGCGAAAGCAAATAGGTTTCGAGGCTTACATCAGTAGATTGTAAATCGCATATACGGTCATATAGATCTTTATCTGTCATTTTTGTTATTATTATCAATTATTTTTCCCAATAGCTTAGCGATGTCGTTATTCTTCCTAATAGTATTAGCGATTCTCCACTCGTCACCATCGAATTTTGACAGCACGATCATGTTCTCGTCGTTGAGGGCAAAGGTGTAGTAAATCATGTCGTCACTCTTATCTACGTTCCCGTAGACTTTTATCTCATGAGTTTCCCCACCTATAGTGATGCTTGTTATAAATGATGGTTTCTGTATCATGTACTTGATTTTAAAATTAAAGCAGAACTTCCTCCGTTAAAAAATCCACTGTGATCTTTACAGGCCGGCCTATTGGCTGTAATCGTAACAGGTCTTCATCGTCATCCAGGGCGGAAAGGAACTCCTCTTCAGACGTTGCGTTTCCCAAAACGACCCATGGATGCCCGAATTCGGTTTCCATATAATAAATATCCAATCCTCTCTTTCCGCTTGCGGCATACAGCGCCTCACCTACAGGGGAGTTTTGCAGTTCGCCGATAAGCTCAAAACCATCGGGGCTGATATGTTTTAACATCCGGCTACGATTGTTTTGTTCGGCAGTTCCAGCCGCATCCTCCTCGCTTTGGGAAGCGTTCGAAAAAGCAGGCCGTTCCGTTCGCAGCAGGTAATATTTATCCTCATCCTGAAGCTTATAGATACTGTATATTTGCAATTCTGCTGCCATTTCAAAAATATTATGTAACTGTTTAAAATTTATTTTACCACATAGAAACATAGCATTTGTAATTCTTTATTAATCCTAAGTGGAGATAGCTAACATAGTGAAGCGTAGCTTCAGGCTCTGTGTAACTCAATTCCACACTATATCCGTCATCTAAAAGCTATGCTTCTATGTGGTTAAAAATTAATCTTTGCAAAATTTAAACAGTTACTATACTTTATCGTAGTAATGATACGCTTTTTTCAGGTTGTATTTTTGCCTCACCCCTGCAGACCAAAGAAGGTATTCCTCCACAAAGCCATTGTAATTGCTGGGGATGCCCTTTGTCCAGTACATATCGCCATGCGCGAGAAGCATTGCCCAGTGATAATCCAGTTCCCCTGTATAAAACATTACGTGGCTTAACGTACGCGGAACGTATGCCACAAACGAATCCATTACCTTTTCATCTGCCTCCTCATAGCTCATGTGGGCATAAGCTACCATAATGTGCTTTATAAATTCGCAGAATGAAAAATGGTTAAATACCACTCCGGTGTCCTCATCCTCAAAGCGCATACCGTCGGTTACCGGCTCTTTTATTTTTTTCTCCCAAACCTTTAGCCCGGGCGGGCACCATCCGGTTACAATATCATATATATCGTAGGCCCTGTCCTGTAAATCTTCGTCGCCCGAAAAAATCCCGGCCAGTTCTTCCGCCAGGCTTTTTGCTGTTTCCTGCTCCCCGCCAGCGTTTTTATATCCCGATAAAATAGCTGAGACTTCTTCCGTGCGGCAATCCCCCTGCTCAATATGCAGCTTAAGTATTTCAAAAAGTTCCCGGTCTGTCATCATAAGTATTTACTTCTACCTTTTTAAATTCTCATCATAATAAGGGACTACATCAAATATTTCCCTTGCCTTAAAAATGTCTTTATTGGTCACGAACAACCTGTACACACGATCTTCCGGGCCGGCATAGTACGGGATGTCATTCTGAATCGTTTTTATCCCGGCAGCTTCCAGTTTCTCCTTATGTGCATTAAATATATCAAACGAGCGCGTAAAGGCGATAATGTGCCAATGCTCTATTTTCATGATATAGTTGTAATAGTACCGTATCGCTTCGTCTTTATCTGCTGTGGAAAACAGGGTCTTCTCTGCCCGCCCGCGCTCAAAATAGCGCACTTCCCATTTGCCATCGTTCAGTCCCAGCTGCTCCACGTCGTCGTCGCTTTGCTGCCCAATGCCTTCAATGCAAAACCGGTTGCAGCCTTCCGCTACCAGTTTGTCGTGCAATTCTTTTAAGTCCATTTTTCTGCAATCTTGTTATAAAGCCCATTCCTGAGCGCGTTCAGCTCGTTGTTCTCTTCCACGCAAAGCACCCCGCCTTTATACAGCACCAGGTCATTAAACGACCCCGCACCACCATAAATACTGATGATCTTCCTGTAAACCGATACGTTTTCGGAGACTTCAAGTTCAGCGATCAGTCCCCTAAAGCCATTGGACCAGTTGGATTCCCCAACCTCGCACAACAGTTCGTATATCCTTATGCAATATTCTTTAACGCCCATAATTTAATTGAATCCTTCCTCCCACGAAAACATAGTGTCATTCATAATATTTTCCAGGTACTCGGTAATTATCTTATGGTAGGACTCATAGTAACCCAATTCCTTTATCCTGAAATAATTGTTGAACAATGCGTCAAAATCGATATAAAAAAGTTTTTCAACCAGTGATTTTGTCGAATACCATTTACCTGTTGCTGCGTTTACATAGCAGATAACCGGCGGCCCCATATAACCCCATCGTGACCCGTAATTATCAAAATTAAACAGCAACTTCGAATATTCATTCTCATAGACGATCTCCTGAGTGTCTGAGGATTTTAATTTGAAATGATGCTTTGTAAAGAAAGCGCCGAAAATCTTTTCAATTTCAATAAGTTCTTTTTCAGGGCTTGACTTAATATCCATTTTTGAAAACACCTTATCTATTAGCTTTTTGTCTACCATTTTTGTCATCCTGTTAGCTACTATCAAGTCGCAATAATTGAAGGCTACAGGACTGTCTGTATCCGTCACCATATAGTCAAAGCCATATTGGAAACGGTCGTCTATAATTGGGGCATCTACTCCGCATTCCTGCAATTTTGCTGCAACCGCCCGCTGCATCGCTCCTTCGGCTATAGCCGAGTAAAGCAGGTGATTGATGTCCTGCTGTATGCCGTCATATTCGCCAACCTCTTCATATATTTCCTCATACAGGCGGAATATCGCCTTTGCTGTTTCCCTGAACTTTTCAGATTTGCAGGTACGATATTCCAGCAGGCTGTAATATTCCCAGTCGCCCGGGCTGTACATCAGGGCGCGGTCTTCATTATAGGGGTCCATACTCAGGTAATCCGACTGCTGGCGGAATGAGATAGCAGCATACGTTTGATAAGCGCTTGGGATAATATCAAATGAAATACCGTCTATAGTTTCCAATGCCGTAATTTCATCTCTGTGCAATTCGAAGAGGTCAACCAGAGCTTCTTCAAGCATTGGTGCAATTTGTGCTATTTTCTTAGCTATATAATGCGGCATATAATTTAGTCTGTATTTAAACTTTATTTACATAGGGAACCCATAGCTATTCCCCAACAAAGGCTAAATGTAAATTATAATTTTAACATAGCCTTACAAAATGAAAATTTGTAGGCATTTGCAATTGTTTCGTAATACAATGGCGAAAATTCGTGGATGTCTATACATGAATTAAAATAGAATTCCATCCCGGCTCTGCCTTACCTGATGAGCCTAATTACAAAGCTACATAGGTAGACCGTGCAACAATTATTTATAAAATTGTATTATTTGTCTGTGACATTGCAGTTCCATCAGCTATTACGTAGCTTTGCACACTTCAAATGTCAAAGCAAAAACACCCCATATACAACCTGCAGTTTGGCCTCGTGTGCATGAGCTCGCTTCTGTTCTCGGCCAGTTTTAATATGCTCATACCGGAACTTCCGGGTTACCTCACCAGCCTCGGGGGCGGCGAGTATAAAGGCTTTATTGTAGCGCTTTTCACCCTTACTGCGGGCCTGTCACGACCTTTCAGCGGGCGGCTAACCGACACCGTAGGGCGTGTACCGATTATGGCTTTCGGGTCGGTGGTATGTTTCGTATGCGGTTTTTTATACCCGGTGTTGGGATCGGTTGCAGGCTTCCTTTTACTACGGTTACTGCACGGATTTTCGACAGGCTTTAAGCCAACGGCAACCGCCGCCTACGTTGCCGATATAGCACCACCCGAACGTTGGGGCGAAGCTATGGGGATACACGGATTGTGTTTCAGTACCGGTATGGCAATAGGCCCGGCTATCGGCAGCTACATCGGCCTGCACTATTCCCTGGACATATTGTTCTACTGCTCATCGGCCTTTGCGCTGCTATCCATACTTATCCTGATGAATATGAAAGAAACACTGCCTGTAAAGCAGAAATTCCGCTTTTCACTACTCAGGATCTCCAGGAATGATATCATTGCACGCGAAGCGCTCCCGGCAGGCATCGTTACCTTTATGTCCTATGCCGGTTATGGCGCTATACTTACCCTGATACCCGACTGGACTGCACACCTTGGCATTGCCAACAAAGGGATGTTCTTTATGGTGTTTACGCTCGCTTCATTAGCCATACGTTTTATGGCAGGGAAGGCTTCCGACCGTTATGGGCGCACCCGCGTTATTACCATCGGACTGGCAATATTGTTTGTTTCGTTTCTGGTTATAGGTTATGCAGATTCCCCGGCCGGATTAATGACGGGTGCAGCAATATACGGCGTGGCTTCGGGCATTCTGTCTCCTGCCATCAATGCCTGGACGGTCGATATGAGCCACCCGGACCATCGCGGCAAAGCAGTCGCCACCATGTACATTGCCCTCGAAGCCGGAATTGGCCTTGGCGCCCTCTTCGCCGGATGGTATTATGCCGATGTCATTACGCACATTCCTTTTGTCATGTATGCTTCTGCGGGAGTTGTAGCAATTTGTTTAGGGTATATGCTGCTGAGAAAGGCCCCCTAGCCCCCGAAGGGGGAACTCCACTCTTGCCGTAAAACTAATCTGGTCGGTTTTTTCATTTGGAGCACTATCGTTGTTTCAATTGCTACACGCCTGTCCTGCCATCGCCTTTATCTGCCTTCGTTCCTACGGCAGGATACCGGCTCTGTCAGGGCTAATGGTCAAGTCATTGTGTGAAGGGCATCCCAATTGCGTGAAGGATAGAAGCGGCATCCTGCCGTAGGACCGAAGGCAGATAGATCGAATAGCCTAACGGCGAAGTCCCGATAGCTATCGGGAGAGCCGGCACGCCCAAATAAAATTAATCATTTACAGCAAGAGTGAAGTTCAATCTGAAATCTACCTTCTGAAATCTGAAATTATTCGCTGACTATCTCCACCCTTCTCCGTATTTCATTCCCGCTTTCATCGATAACAGTAATAACGTATTTCCCGGTCCTTGCTTCTACCGGCATCTCATGGAAGGTGTGCGTTTCGCCCAGGTATTTATCCCCGATGTACCAGAACAACCGGGCATTCGCCGAGGTATGTGCCGCCTTCAATACAAAGGGCTGTACTTTTCCATTAAAGTCTTTAGTGAGGTATATTTTGCCATCTTCTTTAGGGTAGATGAAGTCCATATAGGCGCCTCCTGTTCCCTGGCAATCACTCCTGAACGGCGGCAGCGAAACATAGTCCATGTGGCCTTTTTTGTAGTACCATTCCTGGACGGGCGGGAGTACGAACCAAACTTTGGTAACCATATTATCCACGCTTTCGCAGCTGCTGTTTACACGGTATTGCCCGGTCGCATCGAGGTGCACAACCTGGTGGTTGCGGCAGGCTGTGGTCTTTCTTCCGTTAAGCGGTATCCATTGCTTTACGGTCGGGCAATTCTCGCCTGCGAGGTGGCCGCTCACGCTGCACACATCGGCTTCTTCCAAATCGTTATACGGTGTGGCAAACCATTTCTGTTTTGGCAGTAAATTGAACACATCAAACAATATCGGTGCAGCACTTCCAACACCCGTAAGCGAGGGCCTTCCCTCTCCCGACGCATTGCCTACCCACACCCCCACCACATATCTTGAGTTGGTGCCAATGGCCCACGCATCCCGGCTTCCGAAGCTCGTCCCGGTCTTCCACGCTATCTCTAATGACGAATCATAAAAACGCCATGCCTCATCGGCCTGCGGTCGGTTCACTTCCTTCATGGCATTATAGGTCAGCCATATCGACCCTGCACCCAGTTCGGGCTTGTTATAGACTTCCTTCCCAAAATCCCGCGTCACGCTGCTGTCCCAGTTGAGTTCGGCAAATTCCTTTGTACGGTACTTTGCCTGGTGGGTATTGAAGTAATTCAGTGTCGAGCTCATACCTGCATAGGTGCGGCAAAGGTCCCACAGGTTCGATTCCGCTCCGCCCAATATCAGCGAGAGCCCATAATGGTTGGGGTGTTTATTGATGTCATGTAACTTGAAATGCTGCAATTGCTCATAAAACCGGTATACCCCAAAATCCTTCAGCATTAGCACGGCAGGAATATTCAGGGAACGCGACAATGCCTTTTGTGCAGGCACCGCACCATCATAGGTGAGTTCAGAGTTTTTCGGGCTGTAGCCTGCTATCTGGGTCGGTACATCGGCAACAAGCGTATTCGGCAGTATCTCGCCCGCATCCAGCATTGAGGCAAACAGCAATGGCTTTAGTATGCTGCCCGTGCTCCGGGGCGCGGGAATGATATCTACGTCTTTTTGGTGGTTCCTGTCGGTTGGCGAGTTGCCTACATAGGCTACGATATTACGGGTTTCCACATCTACTACCATAATGGCAAGGTTGTAGACTTCCGTCTGCTTGTACTCCTGATAGTACCGCGCCGCAATTTGGTTGACGCGGTTTTGCAGGTTGGTATTTACAGTTGTCTTTATACGCTGCCCGTCCTTTTTCCTTCCGATGTTCTGCAACAGGTGCGGAGCGGTTTGCGGGAGGTCGAAAGGCTTTTTCGGCAGGTCTTCCTGAAGGGAAAGTTCATACGTAGTTTTGTCGATGACCTTTTCATCAAACAGCTTTTTCAGCAATCGGTCCCGCTTGTCGCGAAGTTCCTGTTGGTTCCGTCCCGGATAAATAAGACCCGGTGCATTCGGTAATACTGCCAAGGTCGCGCTTTCCGCCCATGACAGCTGGTGCGGCTGCACGCCAAAGTACCGCCACGACGCCATTTCGAGCCCAACGACATTTCCACCATACGGGGCGTGTGCAGCATAGAGTCCGAGTATTTCGTCTTTGCTGTAGCGGGTTTCGAGCCTTGCGGCTAATATCAGTTCCACCAGCTTTTCTAAGTAGCTGCGTTCTTTGCCCTCACGGGAAAGGCGTATCACCTGCTGGGTAAGCGTACTGCCCCCGCGCACTACCTTCCCGGCATCGTGGTTCTGCTTCATGGCTTTCACTATCGCCACCGGATTGAAGCCCGGATGATAATAAAAATGCTGGTCCTCAAAATGCACAATGCATTCCCTGAATTTATACGGCACACTGTCCTGCGCCGGGAACCGCCACTGCCCGTCCCTGGCAATACGCGCGGCAAGCAGGTCGCCCTGTGCGCTTTCGATCACCGTCGAGTATGGGTTCTCGAACAGCTTTCGCGGAAGGCAGAAGTAGAACGCAAGGAGGAAAGCAAGAGTTAGTAGGAACCTTACTTTATTTTCTTTTATCCAATTGAGGATTTTCATCAAAAGATGTTATTAATATAATTTTGGAATACGACTGGTATGCCTGAGTGAAGTAATATAAATTTGATCTTCTATTCTGTATGAAATCCTATAATGGAAAATTTCGTATGCACGATAGCTTCCAGTATTCCTAAGTTTATAGATGTCTAATGGATAGATCTCAGGATTATTACTGAGTATTTCCGAAGAATTCTGAATTTGAAGAATAACATTGTCTGCAATCCGAAACGATTTTGTGGTATTGTAGATGTATTCATGGACTTCTGAAAGTTGTTCTATTGCAACACGTGTCCAAACTACCTTCTTCCCCATCGCTTAATAATCTCACTAACTTCTTGCTGAGTAAATACGTCACCATTAGCAATTTGTTCATCTGCAATATCCAGTTCCCTATTATATTGCTCAATAGATATAGGTTCAGATACTACTGGAAACTGAGTATGATGATAAGCTTCAATAGCATCATCCATTACCCGTAATAGTATTTCGTCCGCATCATTAACTTCACGAAGGATTTTTTCCCTTAATTTATAAGCTTCCATAACAGATATCTTTAATTCTCAAATATACAAATTTTTAAAGCACCATGTCATTCTGAACGAAGGGCAACGGAGTGAAGAATCTCTAAATACATAACTTAGAGATTCTTTCTTCGTCAAAATGACATAGCACCTAAAATCTATTTTACCACCTGTACCCACTGCCCCTTCGTTCTTGCCAGGAACGAGTTGTCATACATCGCTTCGCACTGCACTCCTGGCAAATAATAGCTGCCCGGATAGGATGCGTTGAGCAATATCCGGAATACTTTGGTTTCGTTATGCTTCAGCGAGAAGTAGAAATTCGTCCTGTCGTCCCGAATGTCAGTGTACTCCACGTTGTTCTCCGCAAAGCTGCCGAAGTCGGTAAACCTTGTGTTCACAATTTCCCATCCGGAAGGGATGATCTGCGTAAGCGCCACATTGTCCACACTCTCGCCCTTGGTATTGCTAATAGTTACCTCTGCTACAAACTCAGTTCCCTGTGCCAGTGACGATGGGTTGATAATCTTACCTGCCCTATCCTTAAAGCTGATGTTGGTTTTAAACCCACGTTCTTCCGTCTGCTCCTGTCCTACAGGCAGGATGCCGCTGTACACCACTTTCACATAAAGCGTTCCCTGCTTGTTGTTTTTTAGAGTTACGCTGTTGCTTGGGCTTAGTTCCAGCGATCTGTCGGCAAAGGTCTTTGCAGTACTTATCGCCTGCGTTTTACCTTTGTTCGTATAGCTGATGTCGATGCCTTTAGGGCCGTTTAGCTGTGCGAATTTTGACATCGCATACAGGCAGTACGCTGTGGTCTGGGTGCTCATCCATTGGTTAGATGACATCTGTTTTGCAAGTTTCGTCGCCATACCGAACGCCTTTTCCTTCTGACCTAATATCACGAGTGTTTCCAGCGCCATTGCGCGGTTCCTATCTGCGGAGCCATAGTAATAGTAGTCGTACTCATCATTGGTGTCTTCAAGCGTGCTTTGGCTAAGCAGTGACTGCCCCACATTCTTCTGGCCTGCCAGTGCGTATGCCGCAGCCAGCCTAAGCCTTGACTCGTTCGATATGCCTGCGGTTTCTCTCAGCCTGTTCATCGAAGAAAGGTCCGGCGAACCTGCCAATGCCAGCGTGTAAAGCCTGTAGGCTTGGGCAAAATCGTTGTGGTATCCCTGGTTGTAACGCCACTGCCTTGCATTTTTCTGTTGGTATTGCAGCCATTGCTTTTTCATGTTCATTGGCAGCGCGTAGCCTTTTTTCTCTGCTTCCACGAGGAAATGCCCTGCATAGCTTGAACCCCAGTCGTCAGGATCCGATTGGGCCGGCCAATAGGCAAAACCACCATCAGCCACCTGGAACTGCGACAGTTTTTGTATTGCTGCCATTACGTTCTTCTGTATTTTGGTTTTCCTTGCTTGGTCTACATCGGCAATATCAGCAAGATATAATTGCGGGAACACGCTCGAAGTCGTCTGCTCCACGCAACCGTGCGGATATTGTATCAGGTAATCCAGCCTGCGGTTAAAGTCGATAGACGGGAACGACGACACTTCCAGCCTGGCCTTGTTGCTTCCGGCTACCCCGAAAGAAGCCCAGTCTATTTTGGCCGATTTGCCCGGTTCCAGTACCACTTCCTTATACATTGTGGTGACCGGGTTCGGGTTCATGATGTCAAGTTCTACATCATAGCTGGCTTTTTCCTTGCCTGATGTAGCAATAATAGTCACTTTTCCAATTCCCGTAAGGTCGTTCACTTCCAAATCGAAGTACGCCACTTTCTCATCCGGCCTTGTAAAGCTTATATTTTGTGTAGACTTGCCAATCACCCTGAAGCCGTTATTGGTTTTTAGTTGTAGCGTAACGTTCTTCACCTGGCTTTCCATGGCGAATACCGTTACCGGCAACGTCACTTTCTCTTTCGGCGTTACTTTCCGCGGAAGCGAAGCCAACAGCATCAACGGGCTGCGTACCGGCGTGGTCTTTTCAGCCATACCATACGCACTAAAGTCGGAATTTGCGGCAACAACCATAGTACGTACCGAACCCACATATTTCGGCAGTTTTATATCGTGTACCCTTGTCTGGCCTGCGCCAATGGTATAGGGCCCGAGGTAAATTACGACAGGTTTAAAGCGGTTGGCTTTCTTGGCCTGCCCGCCACCCATATCGGCATCACCACCGATGCTGAATACCTGGTTCACCTGCCCGCCATACGCGCCTATCACATCGTCATAAATATCCCATGTTTTCACGCCCAGCGCTTCCTTCGCATAGAAACTGTCCCATGCATTCGGGGTCTTAAAGCGCGTCAGGTCAAGTAATCCGTCATCTACTATCGCAATAGTGTACGTCATCGGCTTACCCGATTTCTCGCTGACTTTTATCGTTGTTTTCTGTTCCGGTTTCAATACGGCAGGCATGGTTATCTGCGGCTGCAGCAGGGTATTTTTATCCACCACCTCTATCGGCACAATACCATATAATCGTATTGGCGAGTCATTTGCCGTCGTCGCGTGCGGCTGCAGCAGCGTGATGTGTATGTACACATTCGGTGCCAGTTCCGGCGTTATCGGGATGGTCATCTGGGTTTCGCCTTTTTTGGTAGGCGCCCAATAGGTCTTTACAACTTTAGAGCCATTTTCCAAGGACACTAATGCCCTTCCGCCCTCACTCGAAGGGAATGAGATAACGGCTTTTTCGCCGACCGCATATTTCTCTTTATCCGTACTGAACATCAGCATCGCTGCTTCCTCGCCGGTGGTATTCCGCGAACGACCGGACCATGAAGGGTAATCTATAAGTACAGTTTCCCCTGCCGAATGCCCGCCTTCGGTATCGGTAACGCGCACCAGATAGCGCCCCCATTCCTCCTCATCGGCAGCGAAGGTAAAACTGCCTTTCCCGGAAGCATCGGTAACGATCTGTTTCGTCATTACAGGCGTATTGGATGTTGCAGAGCTGTAGGCCGACAGGTCGTCACCTGAGGCGTCCCACCACCAGCGCCAGTCTACCTTATATACTTTCACTTCAAGTTTCCTTGAGCCTTTGCCTTGGCCTTTATCGTTTACAGTAGCCACATCAAACCTGTTGGCTTTGCCCGTCTCGAGCATACCATATTTGTTCGGCTGCGGCATTTTCACGCCCACATAGGTATCGTAAGGAGAATAACTTGCCGTTACCACATCGGTACTGAAGTCGCCGCCTTTTTCGTAGGCTTTGGTAATAATCGCGGTTTTCAGCATACCCGGCGCGCGCGACTGCAATTTCGGCTGGAGTGTAACTACGGCAGTACCATTCTCGTTGGTCTTTCCGGAGAAGATGTTCACTTCCTCTGTGCTGAAATTCTGCGTCGGGTCGTCGAATATATAATTAAAATACCCCTTGAATTCTGTTGTCTGCTTCAGGAATTTCGCCTGCATTTCAAGTTTGAGGTCTTTTGCGATAGCGCCATGCAGCCACATTACTTCGACACTGCCCGTATTTTTGGCTGAAGCCGAAATGGTCTTGCCCTCAAAGCTGTTCTTTATCTTGAGCCTGTTCGGCTTGATGGTCTCTATCTTGATGCTTTTGTAAAAATGTGCACCACCCACGGATATCATCGCTTCCCAGTTGCCCGTAGGCGCGCCCTGCTGTGTTGGCACCACAAACTTAAAGTGGTTCTTCTGATTATACGTTTGTACCGCCTGGAACATCATCTTGCCGTTCGGGTCGCTCAACCTTAGTTTTATGGGGTGCGATGGCGGTAACTTAGCCTCTTTGTCATTCAGTATAAAGCCTAAGAACAATGTATCACCAGGACGCCACACGCCACGTTCGCCATAGATAAAGCCTTTCAGCCCTTTCTGTAGCTCAGTGCCATCCACATCGAAATTACTCAGCGACTGCGAACTGCCGTCTGCCAGTTTCACGTAAGTGGTATTCGTCCCTTTTTTGATGATGGCGAAATATGGTTTCTTATCCGAATTCAGCATTAGCGTACCTTCACTGTTTGTAGTGCCCGAAGCCAGTTTTTGCCTTTGGTAATTGAACAATTCTATCTTCGCGCCTGCAACAACTTCGGTAGTAGTGATACTCGCCACCGCAAAGAAGAAGCTGTCGTTCTTACCTTTTTTGGCTATTACGCCCAGGTCGCTGGCAAGCACATTGGTTTGCACCTGCCTGTCGTAGTAGTATGAGTTGCTACATGGGTTTTCACGCTGGTCCCAGTCGTAGTCATAATTATAGTAATCATTGTCGCCATCATCATATTCTGTGAAATCCTCCTCTTCTTCGTCTTCATCTTCCTCTTCGGCATCACCTTGTTGTACAGTGCCGCTGTCATCGCATTTGTATAGCGAATACGACTTGCGCATCGACATTTCAATATGGTAAATAGCGCCCGGCTCCGGCTTGATTATTTTTGAAAGGTCGAGTGCAAAGGAGTTCCACTTGGCATAGTTGGTCATTTTATTGGTGTTGAGCACCAGCTTGGTTTTCGCCACCGGCAATGCCACATTACGAAGGCCGTAGCCACTCTCGATATCATTGTCCTGAAGGAACTGCATCACATTATTTTCGAAGATACGGTACACCTTCACATCCACAGCGCTCAGGTTTACCGCCTGGAAATTGAGTTTCAGATTGCTCGAAGCCGGTAGTATGGTTCCGCTTTTCAGGAATTTTATTTCAGGCTTCAATTGCTCGAAGATCACCTTTTGGCTAAAACCCGATTTGGTCTTAAAACCGTCTTCGCTCTCGATGCCCTGGAAAACCTCCACAAGGAAAGTCCCGTTGAGCGGCTCGGCAAAGAACACTTTCAGCAGGTTGCCATCCACAGCATATTTAAGGCCTTCGATGTTTTCCACAGCTACAAGGCCGCTGAAATCCTGGTCTTTCCTTATGGGGTCGCTAAAGTTGATAAGCAGTGTCTGGTTATCGCCTTCAGCCGGCTGCATGGTCAGTACCTTGAAATTATCCTTGCCGGGAATCTCGAAATAATCCGAACCTTCCCTGTCGATATTGAAAGGCTTGCCGTTCCAGCTAATTTTCACCTTGCTGTTTTGTGCCTTACGCTGTATGCTGTCAATAATAAAGTGGAATTCCGCGGCGCCCGTAGCATTGCCGTCAAAACGCACGGGAAGCTTGCGGCCTTCCTGCTCTGCGGTCACTAGTTTTTTGGCCGTAGCCATATCCATATAATCACTGGCTTTCAGGCTGCCATTGAGGAACTGCCAGTCGCGGTTATAGGATTGCAGGTCTTGTGTGGTTACCAAAAAGTCCTGCTTCTGTGTTTTGACACGGAAGTTGAAGTCGGCCAGGTTAGCAGGTACATTTATGAATTTAGAAAGGTGGAGCGTCACGCGGTATTCGGTGTCCTGGTCCAGCCTTTTTGCGGGACGGAATACAAGGATATCGCCCTCGAGGAAAAAGACCTTGCCTTCAACGCTTGGGGAAACGGAAAAATAATCGCCGTCGAGCTCCTGCCCAACCTGCCATTCTTTCTTGGTGAAGGCGAGCCCTACCTGAATGTCTGCCTTTGTTGAAATTATACCCGATGAAAAGCTGGAAATGTACTCCCTATACAATGTATAGTCTGAATCGAAATCTTTTCCTGAATCTTTGGAACAGGAATGCAGAAGCAATGTGATGACTGCGAAGCACAGCACCAGTTTCATGGTTTTCATAGGTTGGTTTAGGTTATGGTTAAAAGATTAATTATGTGGTACTTATTTGACGCTATAACTAAGAATATGAAGTAAATATTGCATTAAAATTACAGATTATTTCAAATCAAATGTGAAATTTTTCTTAATTTTTTATCTTTATGATTATCAAGCAATTACGATATGAAAAATTACTGGAAAGAGCGCCTGAAATATTATTTGGGCATGCCGGCTACGCTGCGCTGCGCCGTCAGGCTTTTGGCATTATCTGCTTCGTGCCTCAGCAGGATATCTCCGCAATCCTTCACACGGACGTAAACACCGAAATTTACGATAAAAAGAGGGAACGAATGTTCTCGACTGCGCTCGAACTGACAAACGGTGCGCAGGGACATTTAAATGATTATTCTTATTTACGTTGTCACATCGAGCGCAGTCGAGATGCGTACAATCACTTCCTCCGTTGCTTAAAAAATTCCCTCACCAAATTACCGCATTCTTCTTCCATAACACCACCACTAACAACCGTTTTAGGATGCAGTTTCCCTCCCATGGCACGGTAGCCCCTTTGGTCGTCCGCAGCGCCGAAAACTATTTTTGATATCTGGCTCCAGTACAGTGCCCCGGCGCACATTTGGCAGGGTTCCAAAGTGACATATAATGTACACCCCGTGAGGTACTTCCCACCGAGGAAATTGGCAGCAGCTGTAATCCCCTGCATCTCGGCATGGGCAGTAACATCAGTAAGCATTTCGGTGAGGTTGTGCGTACGGGCTATGACTTTATTGTCTACGACGATTATGGCACCGACAGGTATCTCGCCCTTATCAAAAGCGGCGTGCGCCTCCTGCAGGGCTTTTTTCATGAAGTATTCGTCGTTGAAAATGTTTTCCATAAAGCAAAAATACGATTCTGCCAATTAATACCGTTATACCTCTACAACCAATTTTCTACCCTATGGATTACAAAATCTCTATCCCGAAACCCTGCCATGAAGACTGGACTTCCATGACTCCAAACGAGCAGGGACGCTTCTGCGGGCAATGCTCCAAGACCGTAACGGACTTTACCGGAATGAAAGCTTTGGAAATACAAAGCTTTCTTTTGGAAAACAGCGGCCGAAAGGTATGCGGACGCTTTAAGGCAAGCCAACTGGATAGCATTGTAATTACAATTCCGGAGAGGGTTTTGTTTACGCAGACAAGGTTTAGGAATGTGTTCCTGCTGGCATTATTGGTAACAATGGGAACAACTTTGTTTAGCTGCAATAACGGGCAGACTATTGGTGAGGTAAAAGTTGAAAAGGATACTGTCATACACGATAGCGTGAAGCTAACACAATCCTTTAACGCATCGAAAACGATGTTCGACACTATTACTATGGAAGCAAATTTTAGTTCGCCGGAATTAACCGGTTTTGCTGTAATGGAACCGCCGACAACAATGGGTGCTGTAGCTATGGATCCGCTAACCGACTCGCTTCCTCCTCCACCCGAAAAGAAACTTGACAATGAGATACATATGAATGGATTAGTTGAAATTGATACTATACCGTAACATTTGTTTTATTGGAATAGAGATTTCTCCCTGCGCTTGAAATGGAAGAGCGGTGTTCCATCGGAATATCGTAAATTTGTCTTTCTTACACAAACCATGGAAGGCAACCTGCTTCAACATATCCAGTACCCATCTGACCTGAGGAAACTCAGTCCGCACCAACTGCCGCAACTGGCTAAAGAACTGCGGGAATTTATCATTGACATCGTTTCGGTTAAGGAAGGCCACCTGGGTGCAAGCCTCGGCGTGACCGAGCTCACCATTGCCCTGCATTATGTTTTCAATACGCCGGATGACCTGCTCGTTTGGGATGTGGGCCACCAGGCCTACGGGCACAAGATACTCACCGGACGTAAAGATAATTTCGACACCAACCGCCAGCTAGGGGGCATCAGCGGGTTCCCAAAACGCAGCGAGAGCGAATACGATACTTTTGGCACCGGGCATTCCAGCACTTCCATATCGGCAGCACTGGGAATGGCAATAGCTTCACAATTAAAAGGCGATTTGGACAAACTGCATATTGCCGTGATTGGCGATGCCAGCATAGCATCCGGAATGGCATTCGAGGGATTGAACCATGCAGGTGTAACCGATGCCAACCTGCTTGTTATCCTTAACGATAATGCTATAGGCATCGACCCAAGCGTAGGGGCGCTCAAAAATTACCTTACCGATGTAAAGGAAGGCCGCAACCCGCGCGACAATAACATGATCAAGTCGCTTAACTTCGAATATTCCGGACCAATCGACGGGCATGACCTGCCAACACTGCTAAAAGAACTGGAACGCCAGAAGATGCTGAAGGGGCCTCGCTTCCTTCATATTATAACTACAAAGGGCAAGGGGCTTCGGCAAGCCGAGGAAGACCAGGTGAAATACCACGCGCCCGGTAAATTCGACCGGCTGACAGGCGAGGTTTTGGCTATAGCTGAAGAAGGGCTGCCTCCCAAATACCAGGATGTTTTCGGACTTACCCTGGTTGAGCTTGCAGAACAAAATGAAAAGATAATTGGCATCACACCCGCCATGCCATCAGGCAGTTCGATGAAGTTCATGATGGAACTTTTCCCCGAAAGGGCAATAGACGTTGGCATTGCCGAACAGCACGCCGTTACGCTTGCTGCAGGTATGGCCACACAGGGCATGATCGTGTATTGCAACATCTACTCTACTTTCCTGCAACGCGCCTACGACCAGGTGATACATGATGTGGCGCTGCAAAACCTGCCTGTTATCTTCTGCCTCGACAGAGCCGGGCTTGTTGGCGAGGATGGCGCTACCCACCATGGCGTGTTCGACCTGGCGTACCTGAATTGTATTCCGAACCTGATCATTTACGCACCGCTCAACGAAACAGCGCTCCGTAACATTCTATATACCGCACAGCTCGGATTAGAGCATCCTATTGCCATACGCTACCCACGCGGTCGAGGCGAAACTACCGACTGGCAAAAGCCTTTTGAAAAAATTGGGATCGGGAAAGCACATCAACTTAAAGAGGGTTATACAGTTGCCATACTATCCACAGGGACTATTGGGAACAACGTCATAAAAGCATTGGCACAAATTGAAAATCCAGGATTGTTTTCACACTATGATTTCGGTTTTGTAAAGCCTTTAGACGAAACCCTGCTGCATGCTATCTTCACTAAATATGAGAATGTGATCACAATTGAAGACGGGGTAATCACCGGGGGCTTTGGCAGCAGCATTGCAACATTCGCGGCACAGCATAATTATTCAACGGAAATAAAAATGCTGGGCGTTCCCGATACTTTTATCGAACATGGAACAATTAAGCAATTGCAACATTACTGTGGTATTGACGTTAATTCCTTACAAGATATTTTTTCAGGTTACTGAAATTAACGACTTTTGCACCGCAATTCCACTAAAACACGTTTCAATGAAGACTAAAGCCTGCTTTGTCGCCTTACTGCTTATTGCCTTTACACAAATTTCGCGCGCGCAGGTGCTCATTACAACTACCGTTCCCGACTCTATTACGTACTGGGAAAAGACAAACGCGCTTGGGCTTGATATTAACCAGATATCTTTTGTCAACTGGAGCGTGGGGGGTAATAACTCGGTGACTATACTCGGAAAGGCCAATTTTACCCGCAAATATGTGCGAAAGAATATCAACTGGCTCAACGAGCTTATACTCAAGTACGGTTTCAACAGCCAGGAAGGCCAGGAGACCCGCAAGACCGACGACCAGGTACAGCTAAACTCTACCTTCGGTTATCGCAGGGACACGCTGTCCAACTGGTATTACAGTGCCAAGTTCAATTTCCAGACACAGTTTGCCAACGGTTATGCTTATCCGAATACCACTAACGAAATATCCGGGCCTTTTGCACCTGCCTATATCTTCCTTGGGGTCGGGGGCGAATACATCCGTAAAGACCTTGGCCTGACCGCTTATTTTTCCCCGCTTACGGACAAAACAACGCTTGTCCTCAACCAGGACCTTGCCGATGCGGGCGCTTTTGGGGTAGATAAAGCAATAAGGGATGCGGACGGCAACATAATTACCCCAGGAAAAAGGTCGCGTACAGAGTTGGGTATATTGGTTACCAACAATATTAAAAGGCAGGTATTCAAGAATATAATGCTTGACAACCGCGTGACATTATATACCGACTACCTGAACAATTTTGGGAATATCGACGTGAACTGGCAGCTGCAGCTTGATATGACCGTAAACCAATATGTGAAGGCCAACATTGGCACCAATATTATTTATGACGATGACGTTAAAGCCACCAAGGAAGTGGATGGTACCGTGGTACAGATCGGGCCAAAGATCCAGCTAAAGCAGATGCTGGGTGTGGGGTTAAGCTATACCTTCTAGGAGATTTTTAGCTTATCGGATTTTAGACTGCAAGACTGTATCTTTAAATATTATTCTGTCTTTTCTAAAGTAAAAATCATTTTATCAGACCGGGACATATATAACACCAATGTTCTCTGTAAATCTAATTTTTCACTAGAAATATTCCCAAGAAAATCAATATCATATCTTAATTCGAGTGGTATATTTTTTTCCATCTCAAAGAAATAGGAATACTCCACCTTTTCAAAAGGGCTTGCCATTTCTTTGCTAAACGTACAGCCGAGTACAGAAAAACTAATATTGTACCATTCACTTTTTATATTTCTAAATTCTATATCCCCTTTATAATGAAAACCATCTTCATTTCCATAATAGGTTCCTTTTACGATCGAATCATTATCAAAAACCAATTGGATATAATCTGCCAGCATATTGTTTTTATCTGTAAGATGTATAAATTTATATGTCCTTGTAGTAGTCTGGGCTTCAGCTTGGCATATGAAAACCAAAATAAAAATGAAGCAAGCTATTCTTTTCATAATTCAGGCTATCTAAAGGTCTAAAAATCTAATATCTAAAATCCACAGGTTACAATGCTCAGTTCCCACTTTGGGGGTTAGGGGGCTACTCCAGTAATCGTATTATACAGCAACACCGCTTTGCCATCCGTCAATGTAGAAACAAAGTGGCAGATGTGCAGCAGGCGGTCATACAGGCTCATTTTTTCGGTGATGAATTTCTCAGGGAGGAGCTTTAGTACCAGATTGTCATAGTTGCCGGATATTCCGTCGAATTTATTGTTATACGCCGTACAGAAGGTATCCAGCAGTGTATTGATGATACGGTAGCCTATAACTTCTTTCTCTACCACCTCGCGGCTTTGGTAAATATTCTTCACACTCAGCTTAATGATGTCATTCATTTGTGCGGTATATTTACCCTGGTCGGTTAAGGCATGCGGATATTTTCCCTGTAAAATAGCCTCTTCGTTTTCAAGGAACACATTGACAGCATCATTAATAAGGCTGCCTATGGCCAATGCCCTCAGATAACCCAGGCGGTCCTCCCGTGTGGTGAGGGTATTGTATTTTGACGCATCGATCTTGTCTTTTACCAATTTTATAAGGTATTCCAGCGCAAACTCTTCCTGGATAACGCCAAGGTTGATGCCGTCTTCAAAGTCGATTATCGTGTAGCAGATGTCGTCAGCAGCCTCTACAAGATAGGCCAACGGGTGGCGCTCATAGCCGATATCATCACCTGTTTTGTTCGGGATCATACCCAACTCTTTGGCAACATCCTGTACAAATTCTTTATCGCATTGGAAGAAGCCGTATTTTTTATCGGATATATTGCTGGTCGGTTTTTTAGGAAGCGATTCTTTCGGGTATTTCATAAATGCGCCTAAGGTAGCGTAGGTAAGGCGAAGGCCGCCATCTACACCCGGGCGTGATGCCGTGAGCAGGTTAAAACCGTTGGCATTGCCTTCAAAATCGATCAGGTCCTGCCATTGCTTATCGGTCAGCTGCTCCTTATACTGTTGCCCTTTTCCGGTCTTGAAATATTCGCCTATAGCCTTCTCTCCCGAATGCCCAAAAGGCGGGTTACCAATATCGTGTGATAAGGCCGCGGCTGCAACTATGGCGCCAAAATCGTTCATGTGGAAACCGTGGATATCGTGCAGGTAGGGGTGCTTTTCGATTATCTTTTTGCCAACGAGCCTGCCTAGCGAACGCCCTACTACCGACACCTCAAGACTGTGCGTTAAGCGGGTGTGTACGAAATCGGTTTTAGAAAGTGGTATCACCTGTGTCTTGTCCTGCAGGCTGCGAAAGGCGGATGAGAAGATAATACGGTCATAATCCACCTCGAAGCCAAGGCGTGTGTCGTCCTGTTCCCTGCGCAGTCGCTTGCTTGTATCGCCCTGCCTTTTTAAGGACAGTAGCTGTTCCCATTGCATCATTTCTTAGATATGAGTATTGAGATATTAGTATTGAGATGTGAGTGGTATCTAATATCTCACTTCTCAATACTAATATCTATTTTATAAACTTCTTTTTATCCGCCAATGAGAACTCTTTCGACTTCTTATTGTACTTCGCATAGCTTTTATCGCTGGGGTTCTCGATAACGGATTTGATAGTTATCTTGTCGCCTAATTGAAATTTGGTTTCTACCTGTCGGTAATCCAGCAGGTATTCGCCGCAAAAGTAATTGCCGGAATCGTCTTTCTCTATAATGCCTGTATAAATAGGTTTGTCGTCTTTTGCCATTTCTTTAGTATTTTAATTGCTCGCCTATTTCTGAGAACGAGTTTTTTAAGTTTAGTGCATGATTGTATTTTGCGGTGTCTACAACATAGGTATGGGTAATGCTGTCATGCCAGCCGCGTCCGCGCTCTCCCAGGAACGAAAACGCCTCAAAAGGTATCAGCCTGCAAACCGTCCTTAAAACAATAACGCCTGCCGGTGGTTTCGACCCGTCCTCCATTACTACTTTAGTGCCTGTTACCATTTTACCTAATGTCCTTTGCAATACGCCTTCCATTACAATGAAATAAAACATATTGATACTTAGTACCAAAACCAGCATCCCGGCATCGCTCATTTCGGTAACCCACAGCAGCATACCGTCGTATTCAAAAACGGTATATAGGATGCCTGCTATAAGGGCAACTGCAATTTGTAAAATATAAAACACTGCCGTATCCAGCATAAAAGTCCCGAACCGCTTTCCTTTGCTTGCCAGCATGTCGTCTGTTACATCAATGGTGTCTGAATGCATACTATAGATTTAATGAAAGAAAGGAGCAAATAAGCTGCTCCTTTCTTGATTATTTGCGTTTGTTAATTTAATTTATCTGGGTTTTTACCAATACTTTTCATTTCTGAATTAACCCGGCGTTCAAGTTTCTTAATATCTTCTTCGGCAGGAATGTTTTCAGGTACAATTTTTCTCTCTAACAACAACTTCCTTACTCCTAAATTATTTTTTACATGTTCTGTTGAAATACCTGACTCTGTTGATAATCCTTTATCACGGGTATTAAAAACAGTGATTTCGGCAGCAAAATCTTTTGCTTTTATAACAATAGTTGGAAGAAAATCCGCTAATGGCCTGCTTTCGGGTACTCCTAATTTTTTCTTCATTTGTGACGTCGTCTTGCCAAACAAAGCTTGATCTCCTTTACTTCTAATTATACCAAAATCTTTATCATTCCCAGTTTTTTCGAATATTAGACCTGACAATTCTTTTTCAGAAAGAGTTAGCTTTTGCCTGGCGTTTAGTCTTTCCCAGTCATTAATTCTTTGCTCTACGATTTCAAACTTCCTTGTCTGAACAGCAAAATAATTTTGGGCAAAAGCTATCTGTTCTTTTTTAGGGTCTCCATTTTGAGCAATTAAATAGCACGCATACCTTGTAAGCATGATGTCATCTATTTCTCTTTCACTGCCTGAACCGATAGTGACCATTTTGTTGACATCAACAAAATGGTCAGTTATTTGATTATTAGAGACCTCACAAGAAGTCTTAGCTTTTAAAATTACCTTACTAAAATTTCTCCATTCAGTATATCCCAGTAAATGCTGAAGATCTCTTGCAAACCAAAATTCAATTCCAGTTTCAGTAGTTTGAGAACAACTCTCAAAGTCATCTGTTAATCCTTTAACTATCTCGCTCCTCATAACTTCCTATTACGATCCGCACATTTCACAGTCCTCAGGGTCTGCATTACGGGAACGCTCGATCATCGCCTGGAATTCGGTAAGAGCCATCGCTCCATCGGCTTCAACCGCTACTTCTTCAGCCACAACTGCCTTAGGCGCGGGTTCCGCTTTCTTGTCATTATTAAGCGTGAACTTGATCGCATCCACTGCGCTTTTTGTCCTTAAGTAATACATTCCTGTCTTAAGGCCGCTCTGCCATGCATAGAAGTGCATCGATGTAAGCTTGGCAAACGTAGCGCCTTCCATAAACAGGTTGAGCGATTGTGACTGGTCAATAAAGTACCCCCTCTGGCGCGACATATCAATAATGTCTTTCATACTCATTTCCCAAACCGTTTTGTACAATTCTTTGATATCAGCCGGAATGGCATCGATATTCTGAACCGACCCGTTAGCCCTCATGATCTCCTGTTTCAGGGTTTCATTCCAAAGGCCAAGGTTTACAAGGTCTTCAAGAAGGTGCTTGTTCACCACGATGAATTCGCCCGAAAGTACCCGCCTTGTGTATATGTTGGATGTATAAGGCTCGAACGCCTCATTGTTCCCTAATATCTGTGATGTAGAAGCAGTAGGCATCGGAGCCATAAGCAATGAGTTCCTTACACCATGCTCCATAACTTCTTTTCGCAGCGAAGCCCAATCCCAGCGGCCGCTAAGGTCTTCGTCTTTAAGTCCCCAAAGGTTGTACTGGAATTCTCCCTGCGATATTGGGGAGCCTGCAAATGTTGAGTATGGCCCGTCTACTTTCGCCTCTTCCATAGAAGCGGTTACAGCAGCAAAGTACATCGTTTCAAATATCTCCTGGTTCAGCTGTTTGGCCTCGTCGCTTGTAAACGGAAGGCGCATCAGTATAAAGGCATCAGCAAGCCCCTGTACGCCCAATCCTACCGGACGGTGGCGCATATTAGAGTTCTCTGCCTCAGGCACCGGGTAAAAGTTCCTGTCGATAACCTTATTAAGGTTACGGGTTACACGCTTGGTAACCTGGTATAAAAAGTCGTGATTGAATTTACCGTTCTCCACGAACATCGGCAGCGATATTGAAGCAAGGTTACATACCGCAACCTCGTCCGGCGCTGTATATTCCATGATCTCAGTACAAAGGTTTGACGAACGGATAGTCCCAAGGTTCTTCTGGTTCGATTTCCTGTTGGCCGCATCTTTGTAAAGCATGTATGGCGTTCCGGTCTCGATCTGTGATTCTAATATTTTCTCCCAAAGCTCACGTGCCCTGATGGTCTTACGTCCTTTTCCGGCAGCTTCATACGAATGGTACAGCGCTTCGAACTCATCGCCATACACATCATACAGTCCCGGGCATTCGTTAGGGCACATCAGCGTCCATTGCGCATCATCCTGTACGCGTTTCATGAACAGGTCCGAAGTCCACATGGCATAGAACAAGTCACGCGCACGCATCTCTTCTTTACCGGTATTCTTCTTCAGGTCAAGGAAATCAAAGATATCAGCATGCCATGTTTCGATATAAATAGCAAAACTGCCTTTACGCTTGCCGCCGCCCTGGTCTACATAACGGGCTGTATCATTGAATACACGAAGCATTGGCACAATACCATTAGATGTACCGTTCGTGCCGCGGATGTAAGAGCCTGTTGCCCTCACGTTATGGATAGATAAGCCTATTCCCCCCGCAGATTGCGAGATCATGGCTGTTTGCTTAAGCGTGTCATAAATACCGTCGATGCTGTCATCACGCATGGTTAGCAGGAAGCACGAAGACATCTGCGGCTTTGGCGTACCGGCATTGAACAGCGTAGGCGTGGCATGGGTAAAGAATTTTTTCGACATCAGCTCATACGTCTCGATAGCCGACTGGATATCATTAAGGTGGATACCCACCGATACACGCATAAGCATGTGCTGCGGACGCTCAACGATCTGTCCGTTTATCTTAAGCAGGTACGAGCGCTCCAGCGTCTTGAACCCGAAATAGTCATAATTAAAGTCCCTGTTGTAAATGATGGTGGAGTCCAGCACTTCGGCATTGGCCATAATAGCTTCGTATACCTCATCAGAAAGCAGGGGTGATTCCTGGTTTGTCCTCGGATTCACATAGTGATACATATCGTGCATCGTTTCTGAGAACGATTTTTTTGTATTCTTATGCAGGTTTGACACCGCTATACGGGCAGCAAGCTGCGCATAGTCAGGGTGTGTAATAGTCATAGAAGCAGCTGTTTCAGCCGCAAGGTTATCCAGTTCCGATGTAGTTACACCGTCATACAAACCTTCAATAACACGCATCGCCACTTTAACCGGATCTACCAGTTCATTCAGTTCATAGCATAATTTCCTTACCCTGTCGGTAATTTTATCAAACATTACCGGCTCTCTTTTTCCGTCTCTTTTTACTACATACATATGGCCAAAAAATTTAGTGGTTAGTAATCGGGACGCCAACGCGTACCTTATAATCAGTTTAGTAAGTTTCTCAATTAAAAATCGGCGTCGAAGCTGATCTTCTGCGAATCGCCTTCTTTGCTTAATACACCCGCTTTCTGGTATTCAGACACTCTTTTTTCAAAGAAATTCGTTTTTCCCTGAAGCGAGATCATGTCCATAAAATCGAATGGGTTGCCCGAGTTGAACTGCCTTTCGCAATTCAGCTCTACCAACAGCCTGTCGGTCACAAACTCAAGGTATTGGGTCATCAGCACCGCATTCATACCTATAAGGCTTGACGGCAGCGACTCGGTGATAAATTCCCTCTCTATCTCAAGTGCATCAAGAAGTATTTCCTTGATCCTGTCTTTCGGCACCTTATTTACCAAATGGTGGTTGTGCAGGTGTACGGCAAAATCGCAATGAACACCCTCATCCCTTGAAATCAATTCATTAGAAAAGGTAAGCCCCGGCATAAGGCCACGCTTTTTCAACCAGAAAATAGAGCAGAACGCACCCGAAAAGAAGATCCCCTCAACTGCTGCGAACGCGATAAGCCTTTCGGCAAATGAGTCGGAGCCTATCCACTTGATGGCCCAGTCGGCTTTTTTCTTAATAGCCGGGAATACATCAAGGGCGTGGAACAGCTGGTCCTTTTCGTTCTCATCCTTTACATAGGTATCTATAAGAAGCGAATAGGTTTCGCTGTGGATGTTCTCCATCATGATCTGGAAACCGTAAAAGAACTTAGCTTCCGGATACTGTACCTCATTCACGAAGTTTTCGGCAAGATTTTCGTTTACGATACCGTCCGACGCGGCAAAAAAAGCAAGGATGTGCTTGATGAAGTATTTTTCATCATCATTCAGCTTGGTGTTCCAGTCATTAAGATCCTGGTGAAGGTCGATTTCCTCAGCGGTCCAGAAACTCGCTTCCATTTTTTTGTACCATTCCCATATATCATGGTGCTTGATGGGGAAAATGACAAACCTGTTCTTATTTTCCTGTAATATGGGCTCAATTGCAGACATAATGCTTTGAATTTTATTATATTGTGGTATAGATGTTTCTTGTTGTAAGGGGGAGTACAAAGATTGTCATTTGAATCAAAAAATGAAAGCCAAAGTTATTGACAATCGGGCATAGTTTTTAACAAGCCTTAACAAAAAGTTAAAGATTTATTAAAACGTAATTTTTTGATTATCAAATAATTATAAATTATAAATATACAGATTTTTTAGCCTGAACAGGCAGTAAAACAGGCACTTTAACACCAATATCAACGCCTTTTCTGAACCGGATTTTCTTTCAGGTCGGCGGCAACTTTTTCAAGCTCCATATACCAGTCAATCCCAAAACGGCGGATGAGGGCTTCCTTTACGAATTTGTAAATAGGAACTTCCAATTCCTTTCCCAAAGAGCACGCCGGGCTGCAAATATCCCACTTATCATAGTTGACAGCAGCAAACTCGGTGAAGTCTTTTACGCGGATGGGGTACAGGTGGCACGAGACGGGTTTCTTCCAGTCGACGATCCCCTGATTATAGGCCTGCTCGATGCCGCAGAGCGCGGTTTTGCCATCGAAAATAACATAGGCGCAGTCCTTATTATCAATAAGCGGTGTTTCGAGGTCGCCGTCGGTTCCTTTCACCCAGGTTCCCTGCGCTTCTATCGCAGCGATCCCTTCTTTGCGTAAAAAAGGTTTTACTTTCGGGTAAATAGCCTCCAGTATTCTGGTTTCCTCTTCCATCAATGGTGCGCCGGCATCGCCATCTACGCAGCATCCCCCATGGCATGCCGAAAGGTTGCACACAAACTCCTTTTCTAAAATATCCTCAGATACTATTGTTTTTCCCAGTTGAAACATGCCGCAAAGATAGGGAAAGTCAGCCACATAAAAAGTGTAGCCACGAATTATACCAAGGCAAACGCAACAAATGCGTTTTAGGAAAGTTTAGCCACGAATTACACTAATTTCCACAAATTTTTTTCTCTTTCTCCAACTTTGACAGACGAGTAAATGATTAATTGACATTTGTGAAAATTAGTGTAATTCGTGGCAAAAAAGATCACACACAAGATGTAGCCAAAACCCTCCCAAAATTTAACGCCAAATTAGTATTGGGTAAAATTTTATACGGTACTTTTGCAGTCCGAAATTGAACATAAAATGGGATTCGACTGGAAAGAGATATTCACGATCAGTATGGTGCTTTTTGCCGTGATCGATATTATAGGGAGCGTCCCTATAATCGTCGACCTGCGCTCAAAGCTCGGGCATATCCAGTCGGAAAAAGCTTCTATCGTGGCGATGATCATCATGGTCGCTTTCCTTTTTGTGGGCGAAGAGATATTGAAGCTTATAGGGATAGATGCCAACTCGTTTGCTGTGGCCGGTTCGTTCGTACTGTTCTTCCTGGCACTGGAAATGATATTGGGCATACGCCTTCATAAAGAAGATAACCCGAGTACCGCTTCTATTGTCCCTATCGCCTTCCCGCTAATTGCAGGCGCGGGTACTATGACTACGCTGCTTTCCCTTCGTGCTGAATATGACAAGATCAACATCATTGTTGCTATCGTAATCAATGTCGTCCTGGTGTATGCCGTACTCAAATCTTCCGCAAAAATCGAAAAGCTCTTAGGAGATAACGGCCTGGGTGTCATACGGAAAGTGTTCGGGGTAGTCCTGCTCGCTATAGCTGTTAAATTATTTGCGGCTAATGTTAAACAATTGTTCCTTTAGTATTATTTTTTCTAATTTCACTGTGACCAAAACACCTTTACATCAGTAAAAAAAGCTATATGAAAATTTTTATTTACACGCTGATTTTTATCGCCTTAGGCCTTATCATTTTTAATGCCACCCAACTCGATTTTGAAAACCTTACGGAAGGCAACAGCTTTGTAGCCCTTATCGGCATTGTTTTGTCGTTATGCGCTGTTTGCATCCTTTTGATCTTCAGGCTGGCTAAAAACATCGAAGAGAAAACGAGAAACCACTAGTTCTATGTTCGATGTACTCATTATAGGCGGTGGCGCGTCAGGGGTTTCCTGCGCACTGATACTTGGCTCCGCACTCAAAAAACCCTATGCCGAAGGTAAAAGGGCAGGGATCCTTACCCACCAAAAAGCATCAGCACTGCAGGATGCCATTTTCTGGAATGCCTATGGCGTACCACCCGGAAAATTAGGTTCAGCCCTGATGGAAGAAAGCCTTGAACAATTACATTCCCAATATCCCGATGTCGTACAGATACCCAATGAAAAAGTAATGAAGGTAGAAGGCAGCGCCGGGAATTTCACAATTACTACCAATAAGAGCACTTACCAGGCAAAGAGCATCGTTGTAGCCATAGGCTCGGCGAACACTTTTATGATCGAAGGCCTGATGGACTATATCATTCCGCACAAAAAAGCGATCCCTGAAAAGAACCGCATCCAACTGAAAAACGATGACCACCTGGTCGCAGAGGGCATCTATGTGGCCGGAACACTTGCCGGGCACAGGAGCCAGCTTGCAATTGCGGCAGGAAGTGGGGCAGCAGTTGCTACTGATATTCTGACGTTATGGAATAATGGTACGCAGAGCCAGTCGCATGATAGTATACGCTCCAAATAGGGAGTCGCAGTTTCGGAGCTCGTATACCTTTTCGAAGATAGGGAGCAGCTATGCCCGTACCTTAAGCTCCCTGCTTTTGGTTATCTTTCCTTTTTATACCACGAAAATAATTTGTTCATCATTCCTGAATAGTGGATAAAATAGTATTTTAGCGCAAAAAGCAAAGAGATCATTTAAATGAAAGTACTATCATTGAGAATTTGGGTAGACCTCAAACTGGACGGAAAAGAACACAACTGGTATTGGAACAAGCGCTATGAGAATTATGATGAAAGGCCAACTTTTACGGATGAATCAGTTCTGGAATTTGTGCGCAAGCACATGAAGCTGGATGTTTCCCAATGGATCGATAAAGTGGATAATTTCGGTAACCCGGAATATGACTTTGAAGGGTTTGAAGAATTCACAGAGCGTAAATATACACTAAGGCTCAACCCTGAAAAAATGGATCACAGCGATACACGTAAGGTCCTGCTCGCCATGTATGGGATAAAGACCAAAAAGATGAATCCTAAGAAAGCCACATGGGAGTTGCTGCCGGACAACCATGTTCCGGATAAAGCGATAAAACCTGAAGACTATAATTTTCCACAGGAAATGGCCGACTACCTAAACGCCCCGGCAAACCTTTTTAAAGCGATTGACGGCGGGCAGGAAGGCCCGACTATGATTGAGCTGCGGGCAGCGGCCAACCTGAAGCTCATAGATGTGGAATTTTGGGCTGATGATGAGCACATCACTATGAACAGGAACTTTTTCGAAAACGATCCTAATAAGGGCAATGAAGAAAAAATGTACCGCTTTAAAGCGATTGACCTGGTTCGGAAAAATGACCAGTACCAAAGTGAAGGGCTGCTGATATGGATCCCGGAACTGAAGAAATTCGGTGCCTACGACCCCGAACACCAGAACCTCGTAGTCTTTCCCAATGCCAAACCCAAAGATGTTTACGGGAACTTCGGGAAATACATTGCAGCACAATGGCTGTGTGGCCCGGACTATCTCGTGAAATGCGGGAACATTTATGATTATTATGAACCGTGGAAATACTTTGATTTTAAATAATCTGCTATGACAACACCAAACGGCACCAGCCTTTCCATAGCCGGGAATACCTACCGTATAATGATATCCGGCAAAGAGACTAATGGCAACTATGCCGTAATCGATATGCTCGTACCTCCGGGCGGCGGGCCTGGGCCGCATGAGCATCCTGCCATCTGGGAGAGCTTTCATGTACTGGAGGGAGAAGTAGAATTTACCACCGAAAACGGAAAGCAAATAGCCATAAAAGGCGACATCACTAATATTCCGCTGAACGGGCCGGTACACTTCTTTAAAAACAAGTCGGATAAAATGGCCCACCTTCTATGCACCGTAGTTCCTGCCGGAATGGAAGACTTTTTCGCCGAAGTAGGCAAACCGGTCGCGCATGGCACTTTCCTCCCACCACAGCCACCGACACCCGAAGAAATGGAAAAGGTTCAGGCAGCGGCTAAGAAATATGGGCAGGTATTGTATCCGGGGGATTATTTGGAGTAGAAGTGTTGAAGCATATATGCACCAGCCTGTGCTATCTAAATTTATTTGTTGAAATTTTTGGTTGTACATGAAATTTTGTAACTTTGTATAACCTAAACGTTTAGGACGTATTGAATAGGTTTGTTTCGTACAACATAATTCGTAGGTAATAATCCAACAAGTTAATCCTTGTTGGATTTTATTTTTTTATACATTGTCTGGAAAACCAACCTGCTAACTTTGTTTTTCTTTTTGCTCGTAACGGTTCTTAC
The DNA here is from genome assembly GCF_038289855.1 of Flavobacterium arundinis. Lineage (NCBI taxonomy): Bacteria > Pseudomonadati > Bacteroidota > Flavobacteriia > Flavobacteriales > Flavobacteriaceae > Flavobacterium > Flavobacterium arundinis. The sequence continues at coordinate 196,834 of NZ_JBBYHR010000005.1, read as the reverse complement.
CTCTTTTACAACTATTAATTTGTTTTGAATTATTTTTTCAAATTGTATTTGGGGTAAATTTGACCTTTTTGTGTTTTCTAATAATATTATTTTATCGGGTTGCAAAACAACTTCAATAAACTTTATAAAATCTTCCTTTTCAACAGCGATCTGGCCTCTTTTAGCTTCACTTATTGGATTGCCGTGTTGTAATAGTGTGTGAATAATTCCATAATTATCAATCGTTATGAGGTGATTTGCTATATCAACACCAGTAGCTTCAAACACCGTTTGCGCCAAAGCATCGGGAACCATACAAATATCAATTTTAGAATGAAACTGTTCCTTTCTCCTCAAACATTCCTCATACAGTGAATTGATCTGTTCAGTCAAACTTTCATCAAAAATCATCATTTTTTATATTTTTTCTTGAATGCCAAAATTTTATTTCAATTAAGTGTTCTAAAATTGAAAACTGCGACCTCCCTTTGCCGACAACAGGCTGAAACTACCCTTCCACAAAATCCAGATCCTTCCCAAAGCTCTCTTTCAGCCTCCATAGTGCAAATAATGCAATGCCCGTAAGCAATAGCATTACGATATAGCCTGCAGAGATAATATCATATTGGCGTACCAGGAATTCGAAGAGAAAAGTAACCGGTATCAGTGCGCCGCGCACAAAATTGGGTGCCGTGGTCGTGGCCGTTGCGCGCAGGTTGGTGCCAAATTGCTCTGACGCTATTGTGATGAACGATGCCCAGTACCCAACAGAGAACCCCATCAGGAAGGCCAGCACTGCAAACCTTTCGGGTGTGATGCCGTGGCTGCCCAGATAAAGGCACACCACGATAACCGACATGATATGGAATATTGCCAGCGACAGCCTGCGCGAACGGCTCCATTGAGCAATGAGTCCCGCGATCACCTCGCCTAATGATGTCCCGATGTAGCACAGCATGATGCCCCGGCCCGCACTAAGCGTTTCGGTAGCGCCGAGTGCCTTGCCCAGTTCGGGTGCCTGCGTGATAAGGATGCCGACCACGAACCATATCGGCAGCGAAATACAGATGCAGTAAATATAGCGCAGCCCTCTTTCGCGTTTACCGAACAGCATAAAGAAATTGCCTTTTACCACATCTTCGTTATGCGATGCCTTCTTAAACATCCCCGACTCCAGCATTCCCACCCGGAGCAACAGCAATAATAGCCCCATCCCGCCACCGGTAAAATAGGCATTGCGCCAGCTGAAATATTCGGCTACAAAAAATGCTGCCGCCGCACCCAGCACGCCTATTCCGGCGACTATCATAGTTCCGTAACCGCGCTTCTCCTTGCTCATGCTCTCGCTCACCAGCGTTATCCCCGCACCGAGCTCACCCGCAAGTCCAATGCCTGCAATGAGCCTGATAATGGCATAGGCATCGACATTATGCACAAATCCATTGGCAATATTTGCCACCGAATACAGCAGTATCGACCCAAACAGTACTTTGAGCCGCCCGTACTTGTCGCCAAGCGTCCCCCAGATGAAGCCGCCAATCAGCAGCCCCGCCATCTGCATGTTGATGATATACATCCCCGATTCCCGAATCGCATCTTCGGCAATGCCAATATCTTTTAGGCTTTGCGTGCGCACAATAGAGAAAATCACGAGGTCGTAAATATCAACAAAATAGCCGAGGGAAGCGATAATGAGTATCAGCGCAAGGTTCTTTTTAGAAGTATAGTTAGTGTCTTTCATGGAAGCTGGTTAACCCGATAAATATAATTATTTTTTTGAAGCAGCAAACGTTTGCGCATAGTTGGTTTGGCCGGTCCTGCCTTCGCCTTTATCCCTTCGTGCCTCAGGGGATACCGGCTCTGTCAGGGCTAAGGGGAATGTATTGGTGCCTCCCAGTTATTAACCTCACCCCCGACCCCTCTCCAAAGGAGAGGGGAGCTAGACGTGCTTACTTCTGTGGATATTTATACTATAAAATATACGGTTGTATTTTCTTGGGAAGGGTGTCTTTCGGCAAGAGTGTTGCTGCTCCCCTCTCCTTTGGAGAGGGGTCGGTGGTGAGGTCTGCGACTGAAAACTTTCTAAAACACCGCAGGAATATATTTCTTCTGTCGTCTAACCTAATAACTAACCCTAATGATATGAAGATCAACTTTACCTTTTTCGCGCTTTTTTGCCTTACCATGGCTGTTGCCCAACCGCAAATAGACAGCTGGATCATGAACGCAGGGCAGTACGCCAGCTACTGGCAAAACACTAACGGCAACCCTAACAACCCCAGTTTTGTGTTCTATACCTCGACCACGCTGGCCGATGTAACCAAAGTGTGCTACAATGAAACCTCTGTTTGGGTAAAATCGGAAGGGATGACCACCGATATGGGTCAGTTCCTGAATCCCGGTGCTCCTACAGCCCAAAATTATACGTATATATTTCCCCGTACGCCAACAGTCCCCACAAGTAAAACGATCTCCCCAAAATTAGGTTCTATCGGATTGTTGGTAAACGGGGTGCCTATCTACGGACTCTCAAATGCCCACTATTATAACGGCACCAACAACAATGGCATGGGCCAGGGCACCTGGAATGTCGAGGTGTACAAGTCAGAAGGCTTTGTGCTCGATGCTACCCTTGGTGCGCACCCGCAACAGCAGGGCGCTTACCACAGCCACGCCAAACCCTACAGGCTCTACCAGGAAAGTGGTGATGCCATACACTCCCCTATCGTTGGTTATGCTTTCGACGGCTACCCGGTATACGGCCCTTACGGCTATACCAACGCGAATGATGCCACCAGCGCCATTACGAGGATGCGTACCGGCTACGCATTGCGCAATATCACTACCCGCACGACATTACCATATAACGTAGCGTTGACATCGGCCAATTACGGCCCGGCAGTAAACAGCACCTACCCTATAGGCACCTATATTGAAGATTATGAATGGCTCGAAAGCAATGGCGGCACGCTCGACAAATACAATGGCCGCTTTTGTGTGACACCCGAATATCCAGAAGGCACGTATGCCTATTTTGTTACCCTTGATGCGGCAGGCACGCCACAATTCCCTTACTACGTAGGCGTTGAATATTACGGTGCGCCGCAAACCGCCGACCTTGGGCCTAATCCAACTGTGACCGTTCCCTCAACGGCTACGTGTATGGAGCCTTTAGAGATCAATGAAGTTTTGCCAAACAAAAAAATGTCGGCTTACCCGAATCCTTCCAATGGTAATTTTACCTTATCATTGCCCGACCTTTCGGGTGAATCATTGATCGAAATTTTTACTGTGGACGGCAAAAAAGTATTCACAGCCACAACCACAACTATAGATACGCCCGTAAGCCTTTCTGAAACCGGCAACACAGTACTGATGGTAAAAGTGACCAACAACGGCAACCAGTACGTGACAAAAATGATGATGCAATAACACACAGCTCATGGGCGGTACACTACAAAAACTGTGTCTTTACAACGTTTTATTATTATTTTCTTGTGGGGGTTTCGCCCAGCATGGCCAATTGGTCCGGCTGGGCTTTCGCCCCTTATATAATAATGAAACTTTACAGCCCGGGAAGTACTATTACTCCGAAACACAAAAGGACAGCCTTTCATTTTCAACTTTTAGGATGTATTTGTCCGGGTTTCGTTTTTATGATAAAGGGAAGATGGTACATGCGGCAGCCAATAGTTATTACCTTATCGATATAAATGATCCCAAATCCCTGAACCGTCAATTGGAGATACCGAACGGGTTAGCCTATGATGAGATTCGCTTCCTGTTCGGGATAGACGACAAGACCAATAATGAAGGCATTGGCAGCGGTGACCTCGACCCGTCCAAAGGGATGTACTGGGCATGGCAGACCGGCTACATCAATATGAAGCTGGAGGGCACAACCAAGCCAGGGAAGGAATTCCAGTTCCACCTTGGCGGATTTTTAAAACCCAATGCTTCTTTTCAGGAAATAAGCCTGAAAACTTCAGCATCAGACAATACTATAGGAATAGATATAGCGAAATACAGCAACAGTTTTTCGATGAACGATATTCCCATGATAATGTCACCGGGCGAAAAAGCAGTGCAACTGTCGCAAAAAGCAGCACTAATGTTTTCCCTGTTATGAAACGGATAATAGTCATGTTTTTCGTTGCGGCTATCGCTTCTGCCTTCGTGACGCATTCCGGCAACGGGGCTTATTTTACCATTCCTGAATTTTGGCCAAAGCCCGAATACAATTTTTCTAAAAACCCGCTTTCGCAGGAAAAGATACAGCTCGGCAGGGCGCTGTTTTATGACCCACTCCTTTCGGCAGACAATACTATTTCGTGCTCCAGCTGCCACTCTCAATACAATGCCTTTGCGCACAGCGACCACAAGTTGAGCCATGGCATCGCAGACCAAATCGGTACCCGTAACGCACCGGCACTTCAAAACCTCGCGTGGCGCAGCAGCTTCATGTGGGATGGGTCGGCCCATCACCTCGACGCCCAGGCACTGGCCCCGCTCACGAATCCCATCGAAATGAATGAAACGATCGAGCATATCGTTGCCAAGCTCCAGAGATCCAATAAATACCCTAAAGCGTTTTACGCAGCCTTTGGCGACAGCATTGTTACCGGGCAGCGAACCTTGCAGGCACTTTCACAGTTTATGGTCACGCTGGTTTCTTCCAATTCCAAATATGATAAAGTGATGCGGAAAGAAAAAGGTATTGCGTTCAGCGAAAGCGAAAGTAAAGGCTACCTGCTTTTTAAGGAAAATTGCGCTTCCTGCCATAAAGAACCTTTGTTTACCAACGACAGGTTTGAAAGCAACGGCCTGCAGCCCGACAGCCTGTTAAAAGACATCGGGCGGATGAAGATAACGGGTAACCAAAAAGATTCTTTATTATTTAAAGTACCGAGCCTGAGGAATGTTGAAGTGTCTTACCCGTACATGCATGACGGTAGGTTTGCCAACCTCCAGATGGTGCTGTTCCATTATACGAACGGCATCCATCAATCTAAAACACTGCCGAAGCAATTGCGGAAGAAAATGAATTTGTGCGAAGACGATAAGCGCAACCTTATCAATTTCATAAAAACACTGACGGATGAGGAATTTTTGAGAAATAAGGATCATTCGTATCCCAAGGAGTTTTTGTTGAAGTAGTTTTTGATTGCTAAGGTCATCTAAAAAACCATAAGTTTAAGACATGCCGCTCCTCCGGAGCTCCGGAGGGCGTGTTAATCATAATTCCTATAAATATGCCGTCCCTCCGGGACTCAAAAATAAAGCCCCAGCGGGGCGTTATGTTTATAGATATCGTTGACGTATTATGGCTTTGAGTTACAGAGGAACGACATGTAAAAATATTCAAACTCTTTCGAACACCTATATTTCAAAAACCTTGCAAGTATGATATCAATTTTAGACCTACAAGGTTCTGAAAACTTTGCAGGTCGGTGAACGTAACCACCTGAGTGAAGCTCGCGTGGGGATCCCGAAAGCTTTCGGGACGGCATCCCCGCTTTTTTCAGCGGGGATACAGCGGATGACCCGACGCTGTAGCCTGCTGAAGCGGCACGCCCAAATTCTGATTTTTCACATAAGACCTGGTTTTTGAGATCAATCCAAAAAAATAGAGGCTGCCAAAAGACAACCTCTAAATCACAAAAACAATAAAAATTTATCAAAACACTTTAAACTGGTATACCGGCGATGCAGTGGTGTTGCCTGCACCATCGGTAGTGACCACTTTCCAATAATAGGTACCTCCCGATGTTACAGCCACATTGGCAAGTGTCTCGGTAGTCACTGTGCCTGCAAGCGTAGTTGGGTTAGCATTGGTATCCATATATACTTTATAATCAACAATGTCATTATCAAGGTCGCTGCCGTCCCACTGGAGCGTGATCGTTGGCCCGTAAATGGTTGAGCTCATAAGCGGCGATACCGCATCGGCCGGGAAAGGCGCATAGTTTGAAACCCCGTCACCGGCATTATAAAACTTCCAGACAGCGCTTGCCACCGTAGTACCGCCGGTTTTATTGGCGTTTACATACCACGAGTAAGGCGTTCCTTTTGTAAGTGTTATATCGAGCGATGTGTTGGCACCTGCGCTAAATTGCAGTGTAGATTGCGTATTCAGGTTTTTTACATACACAAAATATGCTTGTGCACCCGGCGCTGCAGCCCATTGAAAGGTCACTTTGCTTTGTGTTGCCGAAACTTCGGTTCCTGTAGTACACTCCGAATTATTTTCGGGAGATGAAAGTACGGCTGCATCTGTGCCTGTACCACCGCCGCCGTTACCGCTATCATCTTTACTGCAACTGCCAAGGGCAAACAGGGAAACCGTAAATGCTATTAGTATCTTTTTCATTCTTTTACAATTTTAATATTATACGCCTGTGTGCCCGATACGATCTTCATCATATACATACCGGCTGCAAGCGCACCTGTATCTACCGTGAATACCTTATCCTGTGTAACGTAGTTGCCTGTTATTACCCTTTCGCCGATTACAGAAAATACTTCTACGTATACTTTCTCATTTTTGGCTTCGGGCAGCATTACATATACGTTGTTGCCGCTTACCGGGTTAGGGTACACACGAAGATTATCTTCCATAGTGATGGTTTTCCTGTAAATGCCCTGGCACTCCTTATCGGTTTTTACCTCAAGCGTGTTTTCACCGCCTTTAAGGTCGAGTGTTATGGCATTCTCCGAAGTTTCGTAAACAGTTCCGTTCAGGTTGATGGAATAATGGTTTCCGCCGTCTAGTTCCAATTCAACCGTATAGTTTTCAGCAGCTACCCTTTGAAGTACTGAAAGGTCGGCTGGCTCTGTAACTAAGACATCAAAGCACTGGCGGTAGGCCGGGGCTTCGGGCAATGTAATGCAAAGCTCATATTCACCTGCTTGCAGGTTATTCAAAGTACCTGTAGTAGTAAAATTAACCGTTTGATTGCCTGCACCTGTAAGTGTCGCCACATAGTTATGGTTAGCAGCAGCGGTTATGGCAATGCTTCCGTTGTTTGATGTGCGGCAGCTCTCGCCGGTTACCTGTATGGCAAAATTATTGCCCGGGAGTGTAAACAATGTACACCCGTTGAAGTCTACCACAGCGCCTGCCGGTGTATTAGGGCAGTTGTCTGCGCTGTCTGCAACACCATCATTATCGGAGTCCGGCGCCTGGTAAGAGAATTTCACCCAGTTCAGGTTAAAGCCCGGCACTGTAACCAAAAGTCTCAGGTAGTAGCGTCCCGCAGGAAGTATTGCATCTGTAGCTGTGGTCTGCCAGGTTTGCCATCCGCCGGTCGGGGCGAGGCTCACAGTCTGGATATCCTGTGTCGTTGCATTTATTAGTTGCAGTTTTATACCACCTGTCTGGTTAAGGCTCGAACGCCTGTATTCTATCCTGTAATTACCGGCCTGGTTAATGTTTACCAGGTAATCCAGGTAATCCCCGGCATCGGTATACGAGATATTCTGCCCTCCACCGGTATCCGAAGAGTTTTCAAACTGTAGCCCGCTGTTCACATAAAAGTTTTCTGCCTGAATGGTACCCGAGATCTGCTGGATATTCCCTACCCTGTTGGTTACAGGCTTATCGGCAAAAGCCGGATGCACTGTTGCATCGGCAGCCACAAAGTTTGTACCTGCATAGGTAAACGTTACCACATCCGACGGGTTAATTGCTGCAGCAGGTGTAATTACAAAGCTGTTAGGGGCAGCGCCCATATCAACACCCGTAATTCCAACTGACGTGCCGTTTACCTTAAGCGACAATGCGCTTGCAGAAAAATCGATACCTGTTTGAAGGGCTTTATTAAACGTTACATTTATCTTATCGCCTAAAACATTGGTAGCAGCATCTATAATTCTAAATTCGGCTTCCGATGCAGGAACCGGAGTTTTAAGCTCAAAATAATTCAGGTTAAAGCCCCCTGCGTCAAAATATACCTTTAGCTTGTTTTCCCCTGCCTTAAGTATCACATCGTTCAGGGTTACTGTCGACCATGTTGTGTAGCCGCCTGTAGAAGGCAGGTTTATCCTTTCGGAAATCCTTCCGTTAGCATCTTCAAAGTGCAGGGCACCGCCTACTCCCGCATAACGGATCGTTATATCATAAGCCAGTTCAGACGGGGCGGTAAGGGTGTAAACCATCCATTCATTGGCAACAATAGAGCTTACGTGGAATCCGTTGCCTGTATCGTTAGAACCTTCAATATCCACACCGTCATTACGCATGGCCCAGCCTTTGTTCCATGCCTGGAATCCACCGGAATCCGTCCTGTAATCAGCAACATCCGTATCAGAATATGCATACAGATAAGCCCCTAAATCATACTCGGTGGCATATACTTTTCCCGGAAGGTTGTGGGTTTTGTATTTAATTGTAGCATTGCTCTGCACCTGGCGGAACATTGCATCGATCACATCCGGCTTGGTAACTGTATTTTGTATTTTATAATTCTCTGCTATCTGCATCAGCGCATTGAAAGCAAAAGACTCTGTTGGCGCTGTGCCGCCGTTAGCCCAGTAATCAAGCAATTGCTGGTATTGTGCCGTTTTTGTAACTGCGGCAGGCCCTGCAATACTTCCTATCTTCTTTAAAGGCCACCACGACCAGCCAATGTTGTTGATCTCAGCCAGCGAAATTGCTTCTTTAAACCAAACGTTGGAGTTCTCCCCGCTTTCACCAAGCCATAGCGGCACATTGTATTGTGTCCTTAAATTGAGGAGTCCCTGTATAGCGCCTGTGTTATTTGCATTCCAGTATTTATGGAAACTCAATGCCATATTATCATCCCAAAGCGGGAACATGCCGTTGTAGTTATTACCCCAGCAATTGCCCTCGATGATAATCATGTGGTTGGTATCCACCGCACGTATGGCATTCGTAACCGCAACAGATAATGCCCTTAACGGTGCATTCGAATTTTCGTCACAGCCATTTTGGTTGGTACCTGTAAAATTCCAGTTAGGCTCGTTTATGATGTCATAGGCGCCTATCCAGGGGCTGTTCTTATAGCGGTCGGCAAGCCTTGCCCAAAGCGCTATCATCTTTTGTTTGTTGGCCTCGCTTTCCCACAGGGATGGCTTGGTCGAATCGTAATCCGATATGTTGGCATCTTTGCCCTGCCCGCCCGGTGTGGCGTGCATATCGAGTATCAGGTACATTTGGTTATCGGCGCACCATTGCAGTAGCTGGTCGGTCCTGTTAAAACCTTCATCCAGCCAGGTATTCTGCCCGGCTACAGGCTCTGCCTCTATAGGCAGCGTGTACAGGTTGTAGTGCATCGGGAGGCGAACGGAGTTGAACCCCCATGCTTTCAGGGAATCGATATCCCTCTTGGTTATTCCGTTATCACGATAGGCCTGGTAAAAAGTTTCGGTATTGGCAGCCCCGATGAGCTGTGTTATCTTTTCGCGTATTTTATGTTGCGGGCCGGCAAAGGCATCGGTCTGGAGCATATAGCCCTCCTGGATCATCCAGCCCCCGAGTCCCATTCCGCGAAGCAATACATTGTTCCCGTTCCCGTCTACAATGTTCTGCCCGTCACGGTGCAGGTATCCCTGCCCAAATGCGGAAAAAGAAATTACCAATAATATCAGATATTGTAATTTTTTCATTGGATGCAATTTGTTTAATATATTAATGTCTGTATGGCGTGCGCAGGTATTTCGGCAACCGTTTTGCGGTTACCTATGATCAGGTTGTAGGCGATCTTCTTGTCACTGCTATTCATTACCACCGTTACCATTTTGCCATCGGCATTAAGGAACGATGTGCTCATCAGCTGGCTCCTGCTCACAACTGTACTTACCCTTTTTGCCTCGGGGCGCACAAATTTTGAGAAATGGCCTATGTAGTAGTACGATGGTGTATAAATGATCTCACCTGTTTTAGTATCCATGTGTACTGGCGCAAAGCAGAAATTGCCTACGTGGTTAGGTCCGCCCTTTTCATCAAGAAGGATGTTCCAGTCGGTCCAGCCAACGGTGCCGTTATTAAAGTCGTTTATCATCTGTTCGCCGTAGCGCTCGCCATTTGGCCAGTACTGGAAGCGGGTTGCGTCAAATTTCTCCACGCAGCCTTCGGTAAACATAAGTTTTTTATCAGGATAGGCTTCGTTCACTTTCTGTACGTTCTGGAACATCGGCTTGCCGCCTGCCCATGTTTCGTACCAGTGAAAACCCATTCCCCAGGCATATTTTGAAGCTTCAGGATCGCCAAATATAACATTGGCCCTTTGGTTCATAAGATCACGGTTGTGATCCCAAACAATTATTTTTTTATCGCCAAGGTCTTTCTTTATCGTTGGCCCGAGGTAGTTTTTAAGGAAATCGCGCTCATCCTCTGCCGTAAAGATGCATGACTCCCAGATTTGGGTAGCCATAGGCTCATTCTGTACGCTAAGCCCCCATACTGGCATACCTTCTTTTTCGTAGGCTTTAATGAATTTCACATAATAGTCTGCCCATGTCTGGTAGTATTCAGGTAGCAACTTTCCGCCTTTAAGCATGTTGTTGTTATCTTTCATGAATGCCGGCGGACTCCACGGACTCACATAAAAAGTAACATTATTATTGCCTGCAGTTTTCATTGCCTGCTTTATAAGCGGTATACGGAATTTCTTGTCGTGGTCTATATTGAATGACTTCAGGCTCTTATCCCCTTCCTTGACATACGTATAGCTTCCGCTGCTAAAATCACAACTGTGGATGTTTGTTCTTATGATAGAATAGCCTATACCCGTACTTCCGAAATAGGCATTTAAAAATTCTTTTTGCTTAACGGGAGATAATTTTGCGAATACCTCGGCACTTGCGTCAGTTATAGCGCCACCTATTCCCAAAATGGTCTGGAAGGTCTTTTTGGGTTCTACAAATACGGAAAATTCTGTTTCCAGTGGCTGCTTCGATTCAGAGAATGTAAGCTCACCGGTTTGCGAAAGGCGCAGCTTCGAATTGTCCGCCGTGGTATACACCTGCACTTTGCTTCCGATAGCAGGATAAGCATTTCCTGCATTTTTTTCCTGCTGTGCCAACGCCGAAAAAGAGAGCAACGACAATAAGCCCAGGCCTAAAAATTTGTTTTTCATCTAAATTGGTAATTGTGCAGCCGGAAATAATGGTAACAACGGCTGCAATTATTATGGAGGTATTAAAAAAATAGCCTGTTTTCTTTTTACAGAGCACAGGCTATTTGTAACTAACCCAAAAACTTTTTATGGTAATTTACGCATCGAAACATTCGAAACCGTAATGTTGTTAACGCCATTATTCGCGCCTGTACCTGTTTTTATAACAAGGTAAATAGTACCCGGCTGGGTAAATGTCACCTGTGAGCCTGTACCCACACAGCCTACTGTTGCCAGCATTCCGTTGAAAGGTGCAACACCACATCCTGCCCATGTATTCAACCCAAGTAATGCGGTAGGGTCGCTGCCATAATCTGACCCGTTTACAGGCTGTGTAGTACCCGTAAATACCTGGAACCACATAAGGTCGTTGCCTCCGGGACCTTCTACATGCATATCAACAAGGTAGGTACCTGCCTCAACCTGAACTGCCTGATAGATGCCCTGACCGGTATAGTTGTTTGCTACACCGCCGCTGGCCGTTGCGCTGCCGCTATTGAAAGCCCATGAAACGGTTTGTGTACCGCTTGTATTGAACACATGCCAATCGGCAGCATTTTCAAAATTAGGGCTTGCAACGATATTATCGCCCAAAAGAAGATTGGTCACTACGATAGTCTGCTGGGAAACGAAATTTGTTCCAGCCGTGCGTCCAACCACCCTGTGCTGAACAGTATAGGTTCCCGGGAAAACAAAAGTTAACGCTTTTGTATTGCCCGCTCCCCTTGCCTCTACAGCAGAAGCACCTACAGAGCTTGTGTAGCTCCATGTATGGTACTGGATATTCGGGTCATCTGAACCTGTAAAAACATAGTTATTGCCATCTGTAGATACAGCTGTAAAAGAGGCATCCATATCTGCCATCGTCAACGCGTTTCCGTTGGTTACCTCCTCCGGCTGGCATCCGGTAAGCAATCCCATCGCTGCAACTGCCGCTGCAAAGCAGCTGTTCCTTAAAATTATATTTAGTTTCATAAAGATTTTTTAATATTAATAGTTTGGATCCTGCACAATTTGGGTGTTCTCAGTTTCACGAAGCGGTACAGGCCAAAACTCGTGTTTACCCGCAATAAATCCGCGTGGTGCAAGAACTGAAGCTGCCCTGCCTGTACGTACAAGGTCTCTCCAGCGGTGGCCTTCGCCAGCCAGCTCCAGCCTGCGCTCTTTCCAGATGTTTTCTAAAGATACCGGTATTGATGCCAAACCTACCCTTGCACGAACCGCATCAAGCAATGCCTGTGCCCTTGTACCTGTTCCGCCCAAAGCTTCAGCTTCAAGCAGGTAAGTGTCAGCAAGGCGGATTGTGTAAGTGTTCTGCCTGTAGTTCAAAACCACATCGCCACCACCTGTAGTAATATCTGCATGCTTAGGCATGAATTTTTTAAGGAAATAACCTGTATCCTGGTAGCCCGGCACATAAGATGCCTGACCCGCTGCAACCAATGCATTCATATCAAGAAGCGTAGCGTCAAAACGCGGGTCTCCCTGTAAAGCATTAGCAAGATCGGTAGTTGCAGGATTAAAACTCCATCCCGTTTCATACAACGGCGCTCCCGAAGCACTGTAACCACGGGGCCCTACCATTACATTAAGCGTGTTGCCTTCATCTGAGCCTGAACCCCAGTTACCCCAACCTGCATTACTCTGGCTGGTGTGGGCTGCTTCAAGGATAGATTCTGAGTTAAATTTATTATCAATCAGCCACAGGTCGTTGTAATTGGCCAAAAGCTTGTATCCATACTGGCTTGTTCCGCCCGGTGTACCGTTCACTTCGGCAAACTGAGCTGCTGCCTGAGGTTTTTTATCTTGGTAAAGGTATACTTTTCCTAATATAGCCTGACCTGCACCTTTAGAGATACGTCCTGCTTCAGTAGCAACATCAAGCATTGACGGAAGATCCGGTATCGCCTCTGTAAGGTCTGTTTCTATCTGCGCATACACATCCTCACGTGATGCTTGCGGGAAGTTGTACCACTGATCCTGCGAAAGCGGAGTTGTAGTAAGAGGTATATTCCTGAACTGCGTGATTAACTGAAAATAGTAGTAAGCACGCAATGCTTTGGTCTCAGCAGTAAATCTTGCCTTTTTAGATGCATCCATATTAATAGAAGGCAATTTCTGCAAAAGTACGTTGGCCCTGAAAATACCCTGGTAATAATCGCTCCAGAAACTTCCGGGAAGCGTCGACTGACTGATGCTGTAATTGGAGAACGATTGTATACCTGCACCATCAGAAGCGTTACCGCCACCTGCATAAAAGTCGTCAGATCCGGCGTTCAGCATAGCGATCATATTTTCAAAACCGCCCGACTCTTTTTTCATAATATCATATACCGCAACGAGAGCGTGATACGCATCGTCTTCTGTCTGGTAATAATTGTCTTCTGATACAGCGCCTTTAAAATCCGTATTCAAAAAATCATCGCTGCATGAAATAACAGTAAAAACTCCGGTCATTATAAGTACCGACCATTTTAGATTTTTAAATTTCATTTTCATTTTTTTTAAAGTGATAAATTACATCCTACCATGAATGACCTTGCCTGTGGATAGTAACCACGGTCAATTCCCATAACATCTCCCCCGATTTCCGGGTCAAATCCTGTGTATTTAGTAAAGGTAAATAAATTTTCAGCTGTTACATATATCCTTGCTTTTGAAAGCGTTTTGCCTAATATACTTTCAGGAAGCGAATATCCAAACTGTACCAGCTTGATCCTGAAATAGTCGCCATCCTGCAACTGGAAGTTCGAAGGCCTGCTGAAGTTTCCATTTGCATCAAGGGTCGAAAGCCTTGGATAGCTGTTTGATGTACCTTCGCCTGTCCAGCGGTTAAGCGCATTAGTCTGCCAGTTAGCATTGATCATATCTAGCCTGCGTACACCCTGGAATATCTGGTTTCCGGCAACACCCTGACCCATCATCATAAGGTCGAAGCCTTTGTATGCCAGGTTAATGGTAAGTCCATAAGTAATATCCGGAAGCGGGCTTCCAAGATACTTCCTGTCTTTTTCGGTAATAACACCATCGCCATCAAGGTCTTTGTAACGGAAATCTCCCGGTACTACAGTGATGTCAGCAGGTTTAGCCGCTGCATCTATCTCCGCCTGGTTCTGGAAAATACCATCAGTTACAAAACCGTAGAATGCATTGTATGATCCGCCTACCTCACTACGCGTAAGAGGGTATGCTGAAGACTGGATTGATGGGCCTGAGTTAAAAGTCCTGTCTCTACCAACGCTTGTAACTGTATTTTTTAATGTAGAAAGGTTTCCGTTCACAGAGATGTCAAAGTCGCCTACCCTTTTGTGATAGCCAAGCTCAAATTCAACACCTGTGTTTTTCATTTCACCAACATTACCAAAAGGAGGATTCGATGCACCTACATAGCCCGGAAGCCTTACATCCTGTAGGATACCTGTCGTTTTCTTCTTATACCATTCAACCGTTAAGGTAAAATCTTTAAGGAATACGGCATCTAAACCAATATTGGTTTGGGTAGTCTCTTCCCACGCAAGGTCAGGATTTGAAGGCCTTGCCTGTGAATTACCTACTATAACAGCGCCACCGTTACCTATAGTATAATTGTTACCTCCCTGGATAAGCGAAAGGAATCCGTTATTTCCAATATTGTCGTTACCTGTAACACCCCATCCGCCTTTAAGCTTCAGTGTGTTCAGTATATCATTCTGTTTCCAGAAGTCTTCTTTAGTAGGAACCCATCCTAACGAGAATGATGGGAAGTTACCGTATTTGTTGTTTGAACCGAAGTGTGAAGAACCGTCCCTACGAATAATACCGGTGAAGATGTATTTTTCTTTGTAATCATAGTTCAGCCTTGCAAACAATGAAGAAACAGTGTGCTCCTGGTTTGTGTATGCCGAGCCCTGGATATCAGCTGCTACAGTTGGCCATGAGAAAGAAGCATCCTGCCAGTTATTAGTTGGCTGGTTATAATACCTTACCGTAGAACCGCTTCCAATATCGTCTACATAAGCTCCCTGGCCTAATAGTACTGTAAAGTTATGGTCAGCAATTATTTTGCTGTAAGACACGGTGTTCTCAAAGGTCCACCTCATGTTTTTATTAGTAGCCCTGAACAGGTTGTTCCTTGAATTGTTATTGTTTGGGTTAAGGTAGGACTGCGGAGAGAAGCTTTCAGAGCCCCAGTATGCCATTTTACCACCAATTGTTGATTTGAATGTCAATCCTTCTATAGGCGTAATTGCCACATACGCATTACCTACAAAGTTATCCGACCAGTCATAGTTACCCCTGCGCGTAGCAATGTAAGCCAACGGGTTAGTCATTTCCTGCTGAACCGCATTTGATATACCGTAGTAATTGCCATTTGCATCTTTCAACGCATACTGATTTGAATAGTCAGATGGGTTTGGTGTAGTAGATGGATCGGTTACGATAGCCGGTGTAGTTGGATCAAGGTTAATGGCAGAAGCCAAAGGACCGCCGTATTCGCCATTAGTGTTTCCAACCGGAAGTGTTTTCTCTTTAGAGTAAGCAAACGTCTGGCCAATTTTAAGCCAGCTTGTTACTTTGTGGTCAGAATTCAACCTTAAATTCTTACGGATATACTGTGATATTTCGCTTGTAACAATACCTTCCTGATCCGTAAGGCCAAATGACATGTAAAAATTCGATTTTTCATTTCCGCCGCTCACACTCAATTCGTGTTGCGAACGTGCAGCGTGATCGTTAAAAATTACATCCTGCCAGTCTGTACCCCTGCCAAGGTTAGCAGCATTTGGGTAAGGCAACTGGAATGTCCCGGTCTGGAACCCGTTTGCATACTGCTCATTTCTTAATGTTGCATATTGCGTCGCGTCAAGTAGGTCAAGTTTTCTTGCCGGAGCAGAAAATCCTGCAAAACCATTGTAGTTAACCGATAGTTTTCCTGCTTTTCCTTTTTTAGTGGTTATAAGGATAACCCCTGTAGCAGCCCTCGTACCATAGATTGCCGAAGAAGCGGCATCTTTTAGTACCTCTATCGACTCAATATCGGCCTGGTTTATAAAACCAAGTCCCCCATTATCCATAATGATACCGTCAACAACCCAAAGTGGGTCGTTGGCCTCTGCCCTGAATGAGGCAACACCCCTAACACGCACTGTTGAAGCCGATCCCGGCTGTCCTGAGTTCGCGAAGATGGTTACACCTGAAGTACGGCCTTGCAGCGACTGCTCTATCCTTGTAAGGGGAAGATTCTCAAGCTGTTTAGCAGTCACCTGCGAAATAGCTCCGGTTACTACGCTTTTCTTTTGTGTACCGTACCCTACTACTACAACTTCTTCGAGTTGCTCGGCTCCCGGAACCAGTGAAATGTTAATAGTAGTTTGTCCGTTTACAAGTATTTCCTGGGAAGTGTACCCAATGTATGATACCTGCAAAACTGCTGTGTTTCCAACACTGATGGAGAACTTACCGTCCATATCTGTAGAAGTGCCATTTTGCGTGCCTTTCTCAATTACTGAGGCACCGGGAACCGGCATACCCGCTTCATCTGTTATTGTACCTGTTACCTGTGTAACATCCTGCGCCCACGCTGAGAGGGTGCATAACAAACAGACAAAATAAAAAAATCGTAATTTTAATAATTTCATACTCGTTAAAATTTGGGTGGGTTAATTGTTGATTACACGCAATATTACTGAAATAATTATTGTTTTATCAATGAAAAATCTCTACAAAAACCCATCAAATTAAAAATTTAACTATACTAAAACCCATCATTAAATTTTTAAAAATATGAATATCAATTAATTATTTTTTTTAAATTATGTTATTTAAATGTTAATACTATACTATTAACCCTACAAACGCCAGTTTGTATTACAACGTAATAGTTAATCGTGTATAAATTTAATTTTAACAAATTATACACAATAATGTAGTGTTGTATAGGCGAAATATTGTCTTTTTCACAAAAATATACATCACAATAAATTTTGAATTTATGCGTTGCAACGCTCTTGAGAAATCGATTTTAGGCTAAATTACGCACGTTTAATGTAAGAATTTTATTTCAAAAACAAAATTGATTCGTCGATTTTCACCTAATTACAACGTGATAGTTGGTGTTTTTTCCAAAAAAACCATCCCGATTTTGACATAAAAAAATAAGCATTACATTTATAAAATAATTGACATGAATAATGCTCTCATCTGAATATAATTTTATAAAAAAACTCACGTATCAGGTTAAAATAGGTCTCAGAATTTTGTACCTGATGCTGTTCTTGGCAGTTTATCAGGGACATGCTCAAGTCAAGCATATTGGCCTGCCGAAAATCATAAATTACAAAAAGTCTGATTACAGCGGGGGCTCCCAAAACTGGGATATTGCTCAGGACAAAAGGGGAAATTTGTATTTTGCCAATTCTGGAGGCCTTATACAATTTAACGGCACATCCTGGAGCAGGACCGCAATTCCGAACAATACCATACGTTCCATCAAAATAGCTGAATCGGGTAAAATATATGTTGGCGGCAATAACGAATTCGGCTATTACGACATCGATCAAAAGGGTAACCTTGCCTACCATTCCATCTCTAAGCTGCTTAGCCCGAACTCTAAAAAGTTTATGGACTTTGTATGGAAGGTGCACATCCTAAATGACGAAGTGTTTTTCCAAACCTTCAACCGCACGTATATATATAGGAACAATAAGCTGACCATTCTGGAAGCCCCTAACCGTTTTCAATTCTCTTTCGTAGCCGATAATAAACTGTATTTCCAGGATATATCTGCCGGCCTTATGGAATATAACAATGGAAGGCTTATACCATTGAAAGGCACACAGGCATTTAATGATACAGAAATATGGGGCCTGCTGCCCCTATCGGCAAGCAGGCAGCTGGTGATCACTATGGATAAAGGCCTGTTTGTGTACGAAAATGGAAAAGTTTCTCCATGGAATTGTGAAGCCAATACGTTTGTGCTTAAAAACAATTCCCTTGGCGGGAAGCTGCTGAACAATAATTTTATAGTGCTCAACTCTGTTCTCGACGGCATTATAATCTGCGATCTCGACGGAAAGATCGTACAACACATCAACAATAAAAAAGGCCTGCAGAACAATACCGCGCTTTCATCGTTTGTAGACGCAAACAACA
Organism: Flavobacterium arundinis; assembly: GCF_038289855.1. Classification (NCBI taxonomy): domain Bacteria; kingdom Pseudomonadati; phylum Bacteroidota; class Flavobacteriia; order Flavobacteriales; family Flavobacteriaceae; genus Flavobacterium; species Flavobacterium arundinis. The sequence goes on along the minus strand of NZ_JBBYHR010000005.1, from coordinate 178,586 downwards.
ACCTCTGGCTCGGCCTTGATAACGGTATCGCGTTTATCAATGAAAACTCACCTTTTACCTACCTGGGCTCGAGTTATGACCTCAGCACCGTATACGCATCGGCATTATTTCACGACAACCTGTATGTAGCCACAAACCAGGGGGTTTTTTACCATGACTGGACCAAAGTATTCAAAGAAGAATCGTTTCGGTTTATTGAGGGCACAACGGGCCAGGCCTGGAACCTTCAGGAAGTTGACGGAGACCTGTTTTGCCTGCACAACCGTGGCATCTTTACAATAAGCAACGGGAAAGCCGGAAAATTCCTGGACGACAGGGGCTATCTTGGCCTGAAAAAAATACCGGGGATGCCGGGTTACCTTATAGGCGCCAATTACCACGGCTTTGCAATTTTTGAGAAAACGCCTTCCGGATGGACATTTAAAAACCAGATCGAAGGACTGAATATGTCCGATGCAAAGTTTACAACCGACGGGAAGAATATATGGCTCATCAGGGACCGTGTAGCATACCAAATGAAGCTTACAAGCGACATGGAGAGGTTTAGCGTTATTGCCACGCACGACAACCTCAATGACAAGCTAAAGGGCATTACCAGTGTACAGCAGATCAACAATATTGTTTATTTCCAGACCGATAACCGCTTTTTTACCTATTCACAGTCAGGGGATAACTTTATTGAAGACAAAAAGATGTCGGCGCTTTTTAAGAGTATCCCCAGGATACGGAATTGCTTTGAAGACAAAATAGGAAATATCTGCTACTTTTATGGGGATTCCTCTATGGGTATGCTGATAAAACAGCTTAACGGCGGCTATAAGAATGTCCTCTCCCCTTTCTCTACGCTTACCGGCGACCTTGTATATTACTTTGAGTCGATCAACGCTATTGATAACGCCAATTTCTTTATCGGACTTACTGAAGGCCTTGCGCATTACGACCCGCAGCTGCAACACATCTCTACTTTTGAACCAAAAGCGTTCATAAGGAGCTTTTCATTTCCGGGAGACACCCTTATAACGGGCAATATGGATCGCATTAATGAAATTACCATTCCGTACCGGTCCAATAATGTAAAATTCACGTTCTCGTCTCCTATATATGACAATCCTGAAAATATAAAATTTTCATATAAGCTAAAAGGGTTCGATGATAAATGGAGCAGCTGGACCAGAGTTCCGGTAAAGGAGTATACCAACCTGCAGGAAGGTGATTACCAAATGCAGGTGAAAGTGATAAACAGTTATGGTGTGGTTTCCAAACCTGTATTGCTTTCATTTACCGTATCGCCGCCTTTTTACAGGCACGTACTGGCTTACTTTTTTTATGTATTCCTGGTCGCATTTAGTATTTTCTATGTAAGGAGGAATACCAAAATGAAAATTCGTAAGAATAAATATTACGAAACCATGGAACAGCGAAGGCTTTATCTCGAAAAAGAAACCAAAATACGGCAGGAGCAGCTGGAACTGGAAAAAGAGATAGAACGTCTAAAAAATGAGCAGCTGAAGGTTAAGATCCTTACCAAGGATAAGGAATTGGTAAACAATTCACTCCAGGTAGTGAAGAAAAATAAGGTACTCAACGACATCATCCAAAAATTAAAGGATATTGACCCTGAAACTATGGATGAGGGCGCAAAAAGCAGGTTTAGCAAGCTGCATAAAACGATAGCAAAGGAAATAAGCAGCGACAAGAGCTGGAATAATCTCGAGAAACACATACGGAACGTGCACTTTGACTTCCTGAAGCGCCTAAAGGAAAAGTTCCCCTCCATAACACCACGCGAAATGGATCTTGCTACCTACCTGCTTATGAATATGTCGACGAAAGAAATCGCGGAGATCATGAACATATCCGATGGTGGCGTAGAGCTGGCACGCTACAGGCTCAGGAAAAAACTGGAATTATCAAGGAAAGAAAACCTTACAGGGTTCCTGATGAGTATTTAGACCCAATTACAAATATAAATCGCCTGAATATTTTTTTAAACTATTCCTGCAAAGGTCTGGAAGACCTTGCAGGAAACCAACATTACCGTCATTACGTTCTCAACCTGCAAGGTTTTAAAACCTTGTAGGTTTGAATAATTGGTGTAATTTGTGAAATTAGTGGCAAGATCCTAATGCCGCGCCTTCCTGCTCAAAATACCACCGGCAGCCTCTTTAATAATGTTAGTAAACACGAATGCTTTAGGGTCGATCTCGTGTACCATGTTGTTGAGCCTGCGCAATTCCATACGTGTTACTACGGTAAACACGATGTCGCAATCCTGGCTGATATCATAGCTTTCTTTCATAAAACCCCTTTCACCTTTGTAAATGGTAATGCCGCGACCCAGGCGCATTACGAGTGCTTCTTTTATCTTTTCGCTTTCGCCGGATATTATCGTTACACCGGTATATTCTTCAAGGCCCTCGACGACAAAATTAATTGTCTTCGAAGCGGTATAATACGTCATTATCGAATACAGCGCTGTAGGCATACCGAGCTCAATAGCGGCGACAAGGAAGATAACGATATTGATGCCAAGGATGATTTCGCTGGTCGTGAAGCTGATTCGCTTGCCGGTATACAGCGCAAGTATCTCAACGCCATCCAGCGCATAACCACCCCGCATGGCAAGCCCGATCCCTATGCCCATGAATACCCCACCAAATATTGATACCAGCAGCTTATCGTGGGTTATCTGCGGATAATCTACAAAATGAAGGCAGAGCCCCAACCCAATGATGGCTGTCATGGTGCGTATGGCAAAATTGCGGTGTATCTGGAACGCGGCCATGATCACAAAAGGGATATTAGCCACCACGATCACCATGGCAATATTCCAGTGGTATATTTCGTGCAGGAGTAGTGAAACCCCCGTAATTCCACCATCAAAAAATTTGTTGGGCACCAAAAATCCTTTTAATGCAAACCCGCAAAAAAGGATTCCGGCCACAGCATAGGCGATATCGACAAGGTTGCTTTTAGAATAGAGTTGCTTCATTATAATCGGGCTTTAAGCCGGTTTAGGTTTTCTTGTTTTTTAGTGTTTCGCAAAGCTATGCTGGTTGGCGTGAAAAAGCTATGGTTTTCCAGGAATTTTATCTGAATCGCGTCCCACTCTTTTTCGTTGGCAACCACTCCCGCATACAGCATTTCCTGGTACAGGCCTTCGCCAACCTCAAAAAAATCATCACGGCCCAGGTAGTCGAGGTCTGCGTCGCAAATGATCTGTCCGGCCAGCGAATTAGGGTTTTGAGGAAGCTGTGTAGCCATGATAATGCGGCATATCTCGTCAATATCTTCAGCTGTATAACCGTAGCCGGGCAATATTTCGCCTGCAATCTCGCAGGAGCGGTTTTCGTGCCGGATCCTTTGGTACAAATAACCCGAATCGTGGTAAACAGCCGCAACCAGTAGCAATTCCAGCGTCCTGCCAGTCACGCCTTCCTGTTTTGCAATGGCTTCCGCACGGTTATACACGTCGAGCGTATGCCCAAGCGTATGGTATTTCAGGTGCTTTGGCAGGTCGTCCCGCAGCTTTTCCAGCATGTAGGTACATTCAGGTCGCTGTTGCATACAATTAGGTTATTGGTCGCTAAGATATAAAAAATTAATTTTCAACAGAAATAGATACTACAACGTTGGAGTACCGTCCTTTATGGTTGGAGGCAAACGCAAAAGCGAATGTAAAGCCTATATTTGTAAAGTAAACAAACTACAAATGAAGAAACTAATCGCACTGGCCTGCCTTATAATGGCCGCTTTTAACGTTGCCAACGCGCAGGAACTGAAGTCGCCAAACGGTGAATTTACCATGAAATTTTCGCTTCAGGCAGGCGGCGTGCCAACCTATAGCCTTGTGTATAAAGGGAAGGATGTCATAAAAACCAGTAAGCTGGGTTTTGAGCTTAAAGATGACAAGAATTCGCTGCTTGGTGATTTTACCGTTACCGATACCAAAACGGCTACATTCGACGAGACCTGGACACCTGTATGGGGCGAAGTGAAAAGCATCCGTAACCATTATAACGAGCTTGCCGTTACGCTGACGCAAAAAGGCACCAACAGGTACATGATCATGCGTTTCCGCCTGTTCGATGATGGGCTTGGTTTCCGTTACGAATTCCCGAAGCAAAAGAACCTTACCTATTTTGTAATAAAAGAGGAACGCACGCAGTTTGCCATGGCAGGCGACCATACCGCTTTCTGGATCCCGGGGGATTATGACACGCAGGAATACGACTACACAACATCAAAATTATCAGAAATAAAAGGCCTTGCTGAAAAATCACGTACAGCAAACCTTTCGCAGACAAGCTTTTCCACAACAGGGGTGCAGACATCATTACAGATGAAAACCGATAACGGCCTGTACATCAACCTGCATGAGGCAGCGCTTATCAACTATGCGTGTATGCACCTGAACCTTGACCCGAAGACCATGATATTCGAATCGTGGCTTACGCCCGATGCCATTGGCGATAAAGGGTATATGCAGGCGCCATGCACTTCACCGTGGAGGACTATCATTGTCAGCGATGATGCACGCGAGATACTGGCCTCAAAAATGACCTACAACCTTAACGACCCTTGTAAAATTGAAGACACTTCATGGATAAAGCCTGTGAAATATGTTGGTGTTTGGTGGGAAATGATCACTGGCAAGACATCATGGGCGTATACCGACGAATATCCTTCCGTAGAATTGGATAAAACGGATTATACAAAGGCAAAACCGAACGGAAGGCATGGCGCTAACACAGCCAATGTGAAGAAATACATTGACTTTGCCGCAGCGAACGGATTTGACGGCGTATTGGTAGAAGGCTGGAACGTTGGGTGGGAAGACTGGTTTGGCCACTCAAAGGATTATGTATTCGATTTTGTGACACCATACCCTGATTTCGACCTGAAAGGCATTCATGCTTATGCAAAGTCCAAAGGCATAAAGATGATCATGCACCACGAAACGTCGTCATCGGTACGTAATTACGAACGCCACATAGATCAGGCCTACCAATTCATGAAAGACAATGGCTATGATGCGGTGAAGAGCGGCTACGTGGGCGATATCCTGCCACGCGGCGAGAACCATTACAGCCAGTGGATCATCAACCACTACCAGTACGCTATTGAAAAAGCGGCTAAATATAAAATTATGGTGAATGCACACGAAGCGGTGCGCCCTACCGGTATTGCCCGTACCTGGCCGAATCTTATCGGTAACGAAGCGGCAAGGGGAACAGAGTACCAGGCTTTCGGCGGCTCTAAGCCCAACCACGTGACATTACTTCCGTTCATGCGCCTTATGGGTGGTCCAATGGATTACACGCCGGGTATCTTCGAAATGGATATCAGCAAGCTGAACCCGGATAATAAGTCGCATGTAAACAGCACGATTGCGAACCAGTTGGCACTCTATGTAACGCTATACAGCCCGTTGCAGATGGCAGCCGACCTTCCTGAAAATTACAACAGGTTTTTGGATGCGTTCCAGTTCATTAAGGACGTTGCAGTTGACTGGGACGAAAGCAACTACCTTGAGGCTGAACCGGGGCAGTATATTACTGTTGCCCGTAAGGCAAAAGGCAAAAGCAGCTGGTTCGTAGGGAATGTGAATGGCGAAACACCGCGCACAGCCAATGTGAATTTTGATTTCCTTGATAAAGGCAAAACCTATATCGCTACTATTTATGCCGATGCTAAAGATGCGCATTATAAAACCAACCCACAGGCATACACCATCCGTAAAGTGATAGTGACAAGCAAATCGAAACTCGCGCAACTGAGCGCGCCGGGTGGAGGGTTTGCTATCAGCATTACTGAAGCTACCAAAGACCAGACGAAAGGGCTTAAGAAGCTATAGAAGCCTCACCCCAACCCCTCTCCGAAGGAGAGGGGCAGCTTCCCTCTTGCCGGAATTGCCGAACATCAAATACAGGATTGTTTCCTGCAAGGTCTTTGAGACCTTGTAGGTATAATTTAACCCAATCTATTATGGATAAGACGAGCGACGAAGCGATCTAACATTTTTACACAATTATGTTGCCCAAACATTTTGTAGGTTTGCCTTATCAATACTGTAAAATGTTCTACGCACTCGACATTATCGGCACGTTTGCCTTCGCCATCTCAGGAGCCTTGACAGCCATTAATAAAAAGCTCGACCTGTTCGGGGTGCTTACTATTGCCTTTGTGACAGCTGTTGGCGGCGGGACATTGCGCGATGTCATGATCGGCAGTACGCCGGTAGCCTGGATGCTGAGCCTGAACCATGTATATGTTATCCTGGCCGGGTTTTTCCTGTCGGCATTATTTTGGAGAAAGCTGGAAAAGCTGCGGGTTTCCCTGTTCCTGTTCGATACTATCGGGCTAGGCGTTTTTACTATGATCGGTATCGAAAAAGGCCTTATTGCGGGGCTGCATCCTGTGATCTGCATCGCGCTCGGCACTATGACAGCTTGTTTTGGAGGTGTCATCAGGGATATTTTGTGCAACGAGATACCGGTCCTCTTCAGGAAGGAAACGTTTTATGCGACCGTATGTATCTTTGGGGGGATAGCGTTCTTCGCTTTGCGGCGCACAGGTTTGAATAGTGATATTATCTATGCTGCCTCCTCTGCATTGATCATCATCTTCAGGTTACTTGCGGTAAAGTTTAAATGGTATTTGCCAGTGTTGAAGGCCCCTAATCCGCCGCGGCGGAGGAATTAGCACGATTGCTAATTAGCCTGTTAGACGAATTCAAAGCGTATCTACCGTCACATAAAATTTGTGAAATTCGTGCAATTCGTGGCAAAAAATCAAAATCCAGTTCATGGCTAAAACTACTCCATCAGGCAAATCACAAACCGCGTCCTTTCATTATCTGTATCAAAAGTAAGATACCCGCCATGGGCTTCCACAATGTTTTTAGAAAGCGTAAGTCCGATGCCCGCTCCTTCTTTCCGTGTGGTGAAGAATGGCAGGAATACCTTGTCCTCGATTTGCTTTTCTATGCCCTTACCGGTATCGGTAATAATTATGAATATACGCTTGTTCTTTATCTCGGCAGTGATCTCGATATGCTTTTCAACCATGCCATCAAGCGCGTAGATGCTGTTAGTAAGCAGGTTGATGAGCACTTGTTCCATCTGAAGCCTGTCGATCATCAGCCATCGGTTTAAGGCCACCGAATTGGTAACGGTAATATTGGCCTTTTTAAATAATGGCGCCATAATGTTCAGCACGCTTTCCAGCAAAGTAGTGAGGTCGGTTTTTTCTTTGTCCGGCGTAGGCAGCATCGCCAGCTTGCGGTAGCTTTCGATGAAGTTCTGCAAATGGTCGCTGCGGTGTATCATTGTTGCTACGCTCTGCTTTATGTCGTCAAGGTCTTCCTGAGAAAGCGACTCCTGCTGTACCAACTCGTTGAGGTTTTGCGTAAGCGAACGGATAGGCGTGATCGAATTCATCAGCTCGTGCGATATCACCTTCATCAGGTTGATCCAGGCTTCCTTTTCTTTTTTCTCGATCACTTTCTGTATCGAATCCAGCAGGATAATGTAGTAATCTTTATCATACGTCCGGGTCATCGATGATTGCAGCATGAATGTCTGCGTGTCCTGCTTATCCACACGTATCTGCAATGTAGAGCGTATTTCACCAAATTCCCGTTCTTCAATAACCTTGCATAAAGCCGGAAGCTGGTTTTTCAGGTAACTCCATTTTGAGACTTTTGGTACAGCAAAATGCTTCGAGAAATAGTCATTCATCAGGAAGATATTCCAGTCGTCGCCATCATTTTGGAGGATGAGCACGCCGGTCTCGATATTGTTCAGAATGGTGCGGTACACAAGGTCTTTCGAGACGGCATCATTTTCCTTGTTTTTCAGGTTTTCATACAGGCGGAAAAGGTTCTTATAATTATCGAAAGAGCCGTGCTTCGAAAAATCGGCAGAGAAGTCGTTGTTGAGTATCGCGCTTATAGTCTTATCATAAAAAAGGAAAATGCCCTTTACGAATGCAAACAGCTCTGCCAGCAACACCAAAAAAACGATGAAAGATAATATAGCGGTATAAACCAGGCCGTGCTGGTAGGTATAAAGGCAACCGCCAACCGATGCTATAATAAAAAGCAGGCGGATAAAAAGCTGTTGGTAAAGTTGCAGCGATCTCATTGTCCGGTGCCTATTTCGTGTTTTTCCATGCGCCTGTACAATGCGGCCCTCGACAAGCCAAGCTCTTCTGCCGACTTGCTGATATTGTAATTATGCTTTTGCAGTACTTTTTCTATGGTTGTTTTCTCGATGTCCGAAAGCTGCACGTCGTCATTTTGTATGGTTGAGGTGATATGGCTAAGATCCAGGTCGGCGGCGGTTATCGTATTGTTCTCACAAAGGATCACGGCACGCTCTATCCGGTTCTCCATTTCGCGGATGTTGCCGTTCCACGCATGTTTTTCTATTTGCGAAAGCGCGCCGTCGTCAAATGCAACATCGTCACGCCCGTATTTTTCCATGATCTTTTCCAAAAGGAAATACGACAGCGGCACCATGTCTTCCCGACGTTCCCTGAGCGGCGGTAACGTAATCTCCATCGTATTGATGCGGTAGTAAAGGTCTTCACGGAAATGTTTCTGCGTTACTTCCTGTTGTAAATTTATATTGGTAGCGGTAATGATCCGTACATTAATCGGCCTCGCCTTCGATTCCCCTAAACGGGTTACCGACCTGTTCTGCAAAACCGTTAACAATTTCGATTGCAGGTGCAGCGACACATTGCCTATCTCGTCGAGAAAAATGGTACCGTTGTTCGCCATTTCGAAACGCCCCGGGGTATCGGCTTTGGCATCCGTAAAGGCTCCTTTGGCATAGCCGAACAATTCACTTTCAAAAATATTGTCATTTAGCGAACCGAGGTCCACATGCACAAAAGGCTGTGAAGCACGGTTGGAATTTTGGTGGATGTAATGGGCCATCACATATTTACCGGTGCCATTCTCGCCGAGGATAAGCACATTGGCATCGGTCTTCGCGACCTTTTCTGCCAGTGAATATGCCTTTTTTATTGTTGCTGAATCGCCAATAAAGAACGATTCTTTCTTAGGCTCTTTTTCCGCTTTCTTTTTTTCCTTGCGGCTTTCATCAACACCTGATTTTACAGTGAGCAGTAGCTTTTCGTTATCCCACGGCTTAAGGATATAGTCGAATGCACCCAGCTTTAGCCCTTCCACCGCCGTTTCCACTTTTCCAAAGGCGGTCATCAGTATTACAATAGTCTGCGGGCTGAAGGTCTTTATTTCGCGCAATACATAAATACCCTCGCGACCGTCTTCGAACCCTATGCGGTAGTTCATGTCAAGCAGTACCACATCGATCTGGTTTTCCGACAATGTAGCAATAACTTTTTTAGGGTCATTAAGGGTATAAATGGTTTCGAAATGCTTCTTGAGCACCATTTTCGCGGCGAAAAGGATGTCGTCCTGGTCGTCGATAACTAAAATGGCTGCCTGCGTTTTTTTCATACTGTACGGTTTCGGACAAAAGGTGTCCGATATCGGACACCTGTGATTTTTATTTAAAAATAAAATAATTGAAAACCAGCGAATTAGTGATTTTAAAATCGTGGCACAAAATTGTTATTATACTTGCCAAACAAACACTGATGGATACCGCTGTTACCCGTAAAAATAGAAAAAATAAATATCTGGTTATCGCTTTGCCCGCTTTTTTATTGGCAGGCTATCTTGTTTATTCCGCTGTAACAAAAAAGAGGGGACTGGATGTAAAACAAAACGAGATCGTGATCAAAACAGTGGAGAATAATTACTTTGAGGATTTTATTGTTTTCCAGGCAAAGGTGGAGCCGTTGAACTCCATGCTGCTCAACGTGATCGAGGGTGGTGCGATACATGAAATATTTGTAGAGAACGGCAGCATGGTAACCAAAGGTCAGCCACTGGCCCGCCTCTATAACCCGAACACAGAGCTGGGCTATGTTACACAGGAAACATCTATCATAGAACAGATAAACAACCTTAACAAAGCGAAGCTCGACCTGCGCAACCAGGAGCTGAACCTTGCCAAAGACCTTGTGGCTATCGAGCACGATTACCTGGATGCCAAAACACAGTACGACCTGAACGAGAAGTTGTATAAGGAGGAAATACTGTCTAAGAACGAATGGCAGAAAACACAGGAGAACTTCCGCTTCCAGAAAGAGCGCAAGAACATCATACAGCAGAGCATCCAAAAAGAAAAGCAGGCCAACCAGATACAGATAGGACAGATAACGCAGTCGCAGGCCATTATGCACAAAAGCCTTGATATATTGAGGACAAACAAGAAAAACTTCCTGGTTACGGCGCCGCTGGCAGGCAGGCTGACATCCTTTGAGCCGGTGTTGGGCAAGAATTACCAGGCAGGTGAAAGCATCGGGAAGATAGATGTAATGAACGGTTATAAGCTGGTAGCCGAAGTGGATGAGTTTTACCTTTCCCGCATTAGTGTTGGGCAAAAAGGAAGGGTAGATTATAAAGATGGGACAATAAATGTGGCTGTAACCAAAGTAATTCCCGAGATAAAGAAAGGCAGTTTCCAGGTAGAGCTTAATTTTACGGATGCAAAAGGGCTTGACTTGCAGCAGGGACTGAGCTTCGGAGTACGGCTGATGCTGTCTGAAAAGGCAAAAAGGACAGTGCTTCCTAAAGGGAGCTTTACAGAAGATACTGCCGGCAAATGGATATTTGTAGTGCATGGCGACAAAGCCGAACGAAGGGAAATAAAGCTGGGCCGCGAAAACCCTTTATACTACGAAGTGCTGGGCGGGCTGAAAGAAGGCGAAAAAGTAGTAACATCATCGTATAAGGATTATAAGGATATAGAAGTGCTGAATATCGCCCCCTAGCCCCCCAAGGGGGAACAGCTTCACACAAAGGCCGGATCAGGAACGCATTTGGGTTTGAGTAAGCACGGCTGAGTGTTCCCCTCTGGAGAGGGGCCAGGGGTGTGTTAATGAAAGTTATAAGTTTAAAAAGAGTTCAATCATCAATCAATAAAAGAAACCAATCAAACAACCACTACCGCAGGAAGGCGGGCCTCATCATCCCGCCGCCTTCGGTAACCTAAAAAACACATTATGATAAAGATAGAAAACCTTTCGAAAGTATTCAGGACCGAAGAAGTAGAGACCAAAGCCCTCAACGGCATTTCGCTCGAAGTGAAAGAAGGCGAATTCGTGACCATTATGGGGGCGTCGGGATGCGGAAAGTCGACCCTTCTTAATATCGTAGGCCTGCTGGACAGTGCCACAAGCGGAAGTTACCAACTGCTTGGACAAGAAATAAACGGCCTTAAAGAAGCCGAAAAAAGCAAAGTGCGGAAACAGAACATTGGTTTCGTATTCCAGAACTTCAACCTTATCGATGAGCTTTCGGTGTATGACAATATCGAGCTTCCACTTATTTATAACAATGTTTCGGCCTCCGAAAGAAAGACAAAGGTAGAAGCTATTGCCGAAAGGCTGAACATTTCGCACAGGCTGAAGCATTTCCCGCAGCAGCTTTCGGGAGGGCAGCAGCAAAGGGCAGCGGTGGCAAGGGCATTGGTAAACGACCCTAAGATCATCCTGGCCGATGAGCCTACAGGAAACCTTGACAGCAAGAATGGCAATGAGGTTATGGAACTACTTACAGACCTTCATGCTAATGGCGCCACCATCCTTATGGTAACCCACTCGGATTATGATGCTTCTTTTTCACAAAAGATCATCTTTATGAAAGACGGCATGGTGCTCTCTGAAAAAGTGAACAGCCGGAACGTGGATGTGTTTGTTAGTTAGTTAAAAGTCCGAGGTCGGAAGTCCGATGTGCCAATCGCATCCGGCCTCTAACTATCTATTCCAGACCCCCCGACTTCGGACATCCGACAAAAATAATCAACGAATAACCACATCAACAAATCAACCTAACGACATGCTAAAGAACTGGATCAGAATATTTTTATACCAGGTAAAGAACAACAAGCTCTTTACCGCGCTCAACATACTTGGGTTGAGCATAGGCATAGCGGGTATCATCTTCGCTATATTGTACCGTAATGATGAAGAAGCCTACAATGCGTGGAATCCCGGAAAGGACAACATTTTCCAGGTATTCAACGACATGGGCGACGTGAATATATGGTCTACCAACACCGCACAGACCGGCCCGCTGCTAAAGGCTGCATCGCCAGAGGTGGAAAGCTACTGCTATATGGAGGACTGGTATGGTAAGGAGAATATTGGCTATAAGGGCAGGAAGTTTTTTACCGACAAAATTTCGGATGCTCAGGCGAATTTTTTCGAGTTTTTCCCTTTTGAATTCATAAAAGGCAACGGTAAAACCGCAATAGGCGGCAATGCTATGGCGCTCTCCGAAGAAACTGCCAAAACAATATTCGGTGATGAAGATCCTATGGGCAGGCAGGTGGTGTACAACAAGCAGCCTTTTGTGATTAAAGGGGTTTACAGGATACCCGGGAAATCCTCCTTCGCCCCTAATGTGGTGGTAAGCCAGGTGGACAAGCGCCTGGAACGTGACAAGGACGAGTGGGGCAATTTTAGCTATGCACTCATGCTAAAGCTAAAAAACCCGGAGAACAAAGAAAAGATTGCAAATCAGATCGAGAAGAATTATTATGAGTACCGTACCAAAAGGTTTGCAAAGAACCTTGGGATATCTGCCGAAGAATATTCAAAGACGCACGGCGAGGCCAAAGTAACAATGCAGCCGCTTAGCGAACTTCGCCTCCACAGCGTCGCCGAGGGCACTCCGGAAGGTACGGGCAACTACCAGTTCTTAATGATCATGATAGGGCTATCCGTTTTGATAGTGCTACTCTCTATAGTGAATTATGTAAATCTCGCTACCGCCGGCGCTATAAAAAGGGCTAAAGAGGTAGGGGTGCGCAAAGTTTTTGGCGCCAGCAAGGGAAATATTGTAAGGCAGTTCCTTTTTGAAACAGTGCTTACCGCGCTGGCAGCCATATTGCTGGCGCTCGTGATCGTAGAGCTGTCATTGCCATATTATAATGAATTTTTGAAAAAAGACCTCGTTATTTACGGTGCGCAGTTCTACACGCAGCTTGTTGTTATTTTCGTCATTATAATAATAACCGCAGGGATATTTCCGGCGCTGTATGTTTCCAATTTCGAAACCCTCAAAGTCCTTAAAGGTAATTTCGGGCGCAGCAAGAGCGGAGTATGGCTGCGCAACGGCATGCTCGTAATGCAGTTTGCCATAGCCGCTTTTTTCATCATAGGGTCGTATATCGTTTACAGCCAGGTACACGCCATGAGTACCAAGGAGCTTGGTTTTAAAGGTGACCAAGTAGTAGAAGTAGACTACATTTATGATTTTGATTATGATGGCTATGACCAGAAAACTTTTGACAAGTCCCTGAAGACAGCAGTGCAGCGTTACCAGACTATTAAACAGGAATTGGTGAAGATAAAAGGTGTCAAGGATGTATCGTTAAGCTCATTTTCGTTTGGCGGCGGCGCCCAAGCCTCATCGGGGTACACATATAATGGCGTGAATATACAGGGATCGAACATAATTGTAGATTTCAATACACTGGATATGATGGGGATAAAAATGGCGCAAGGGCGAAACCTGTCTCCGAAATTCGCGTCGGATACTGCTTCCTCGATACTGATCAATGAAACCGCAATGCGGATGACCAGGGAGAAAAACATACTCGGCAAGCAAATTGAATGGAACGGCAGGAAATTTACTATCGTAGGCGTTGTAAAAGATTTCCATGTTGAAGGACCGCATAAGGAAATGCCGCCGATGACAATTTTTCATTACAACACGGTTGAATGGATGGTGCTGAATGTCAACCAGATTTTTATAAAGATTGATCCGGCACAGTCAGAGGAAGCCATTGCCGGGATAGAGAAATTCTGGACAAAGCATGTGGATACCGAGTACCCTTTTAAATATGAGTTTGTAAACAAGCGTTTTGCAAGGACTTACGAAAATTATGTAAATCAGAAAAGCCTTTTCTCGCTGCTTAATGTGGTCGTTATACTAATCGCGCTGTTTGGCCTGTTCTCCCTTGCATCCTACTCGATACAAAGAAGGATGAAGGAAATTGCTATAAGGAAAACACTTGGCGCCGAAACAAGCGTTCTGCTGAAAGAGCTCTCGAAACAATATGTGCTGTTTTGCCTTGCAGGCTTCGTTATCACCATTTTTCCTTCCTGGTTCCTTCTTACTATGTGGCTTGAAGGTTTTGCCTACCGGATCCAAATTACTGTTGAGCCTTTTATTATCGGGTTTATTGCGCTGCTTATCCTCACGCTTATAGTAGTCCTTTCAAGGGCGTACCAGGCAACAAGGGTAGATGTGCTGAAATACCTCAAGTACGAATAGGGCTTTTTTAACCACATAGCTACATAGTCGTTGCGTGGCGCTGACAGGCGAAACAAAACCGCTGTCTGATATCATTTCACAGAGCTGAAGCGATACTTCAATTTATGTGAACTGTAGGCGCTTCTTAAACCTATTTTTCCTATGTCCCTATGTGGTTAATTTAGTTAAGTAAACTTTTTTTGAATACGTTATTTTAACCATTTCTTTATGCCTGCGGGTTTTGCGTCCCGCAGGCTTATTAAACCTACCTCAAAATGAAGGCCATAACATTATCTGTTTTGTTTCTGATTGCTACGTTTCCGGTTATGGCACAGGAGCTGTGGACGCTAGAGCGCTGCCTGGAAACCGGCAGTGCGAATAACCTCAATTTCCAGTTGCGGCAGCTGGAAATATTAAGTGCGCAAACCACTGCAAGAAGCGCCGTAATGGGGTTTTTGCCCACGGTAAGCGCCTCAGCTACTCACAGCTACAGCATAGGATCTACCATCGATCCGGCCACGAACAACAGGGTGAGCTCTACTATCCAGTCGGATAATTTTTCGCTGAACGCCAATATGGATATTGTCAATTTCAATAACTTCACTGAGGCGCGGCGTAATAAGATCGCGGTCCTGAAAGCTACTGCCGATAAGGCTGCTACTGAAGCCGAATACAGCCTCTCCATACTCGAAAATTATTTTACCGTACTCTATACTCAGGAGTTATTAAAAATACAGCAAAACCAGTTTGAGAATGCTAAGTACAATCTGGTAAGGCTGAAAAAAGAAGCAGAACTGGGCAGCAGGCCGCCAAGTGACCTCTATGATATGCAGGTGGGGTATGCCCAGGAAGAGAATAGCATTATAGAAACGGCACAACTGCTTTACAACCAAAAACTCGCGCTTTTACAGCTTATGAATGTTACGAACGTTTTGCCGGACGATATGGTGCTCGAACATTTAAATACAGAGGAAGCCATGAATAAACCAGTGTCCGATACCTATGAGAATGCCCTGAAAAGTTATCCGAAAATACGATCGGCAGAACTGAACGAGGCCGTTGCCGCAAAGAATGTTATAATACAAAAGAACGGCTACCTGCCTGTGATATCCGCCTTCTACTCCTACTCTTCTTTTTATTACCTGCCGATAAACCAGCCGGGGGATGTTTCGGTTAACCCTTTCTGGAAGCAATTGGCCGATAACAAGAATCATTATGTGGGGCTGCAATTATCAGTGCCACTATTTAACGGGTTGCGGACACACCGTGACGTGCAGCTTGCTAAAATAGAGCGTCAGAAATCGACTGTGATAGTCGAACAGGAGAAGATAGCATTACGGCAGGCAATAGAGCAGGAAACGGCAAAACAACAGCAAAACCTTGTACTCGTTTCAAAACTTGAAGAAACACGTAAACTGGCCCGGAAATCTTTTGAAACTACGCAGGCAAAATTTACTAATGGCATAGTAGAAGCCATCGTGTTTACATCGTCAAAAAACCAACTGCTAACTACCGAATACAACCTCCTGAAGGCAAAATTCACAGTGCAGTACCTTTCATTAAAACTTCATTTTCTGGAGACGAACAGATTTCAGTAGTAGCTGAAAACAGTTGACGGCAGATTCCCAATTACACTATTAAAGCACCTAACACAACAAAGCCCGGAGCATGATATACTCCGGGCTTTTTAGTAAAATTTTCGGTTTTTGCCTAATCAATAACCTCATACGTCATTACGGGATTTGCCTTATTCTTTAGGGTAAATTCCCCGACTGGGGCACAATTGAATGATTCTTTGGCAAGGTTATATACGTGTTCTGTGATCAGTATCTGTCCCGGCTTAGCTGCCGACTGTAAGCGCTGCGACAGGTTTACAGCATCTCCTATTACGGTATAATCAAGCCTTCTCAGTGACTCAGACCCGATGTTGCCGGATACCATTTCTCCTGAATTGACGCCAATGGATATAGCAGCCTTATAAGGTTTGTCTCCTGCCTGTATCTCTTCACTTGCCCCGATGGCCTGACGGATGGCCAGCGCAGCATCTATAGCGCGGTCCAGATGGTAATCGCCACGGAATACAGCCATTACAGCATCGCCCATAAACTTGTCCACATGGCCGCCCTGTGCAATTACTTCTTTCACTATTTTATCAAAAAGGCCATTAAGCAATTGTACTACTTCATTGGCAGGTATCTGTTCGGTAAGGGCCGTAAATCCGCATACATCAACAAAAAGCACGCTGGCTTCAAGCGTTTCGTTTTTAAGAAGCGTATTCTCAAATTCCTTATTGTTCATAAAGTTGAGCACATTCTCATCTACATACATTTTGAGGATGTTGTTCTCTTTTATCGCCTTGATGGTTTCCTGTATCTGCTTAACGTGGAGTATGGTTTTTTCCATCGTAAGTTCCAGGTCTTCAAAATCGACCGGTTTCACTACAAAGTCGAACGCGCCACGGTTCATTGCCGCACGTATGTTTTGCAGGTCGCCATACGCCGATACCACTACAGCCTTAATGGCAGGATTGGCCTCGGGCAGGTGTGTGAGCAATGTGAGCCCGTCCATTATGGGCATATTGATGTCGCTCAGTATAATGTCAATGTCACTATGCTCGCGCACTTTGTCCAGCGCTTCCTGGCCATTTTGCGCAAAAACGAATTCGTATATATTCTCCCGTATCTTCTTTCGGAATTTTTGCTTTACGAGTATTTCCAGGTCGGCCTCATCATCAACAACCAGTATTTTCGCCATTATAAGTCCAGATGTTTAAGTTTGTCTTTCAATAAATTAAAGTCAAGCGGCTTTGTCAGGAAATCATTGGCTCCCTTTTCCATTGCCTGCCTGTGGTTCTCTTCATCGCCATAGGCCGTAATCATCATTACTACCGGTGGCGGGGCGCTGTATTCGTTCCTTATTTTTGACAGGAGCTCGATACCGCTCATTCCCGGCATATTGATATCCGATAGTATAAGTACTACCTCCGAATGGTGGCCTTCGAGGTAAGCCAGTGCCTCTTCACCCGACTGGGCAAAGTCAAAATCGAGTTCGTGGTTTTTTATCTCTTTACGGAAACGCTGCTGGAAAAGCGGCTGCACGTCGGCTTCGTCATCTACTACCAATATTTTCATACTTGTCCTTTTTATGCTGTACTATGTAGCGTTGCTAATGTAACAATTATAGGGGAGTATAAAAATAGTTTATCCCCATTCTATTAAAAATTTATGCGCTGCCCAGATCAAGAGCTATGGTAAATTCAGAATATTCGCCCTCTTTACTGTCAATCGCAATCGTACCTCCATGACCTTTCACCACGATATCATAACTCAGGCTCAATCCAAGTCCTGTTCCCTCGCCGGTAGGCTTGGTGGTAAAGAACGGCTGTAGTATTTTATCTTTAATAGCATCCGGAATACCTGTACCATTATCTTTTACAATGATTTCAATTGAATTGCCAAGGTGATTGGTAGATACTGTAACCGTTGGCTTGTAGCCTGAAAACTGCGACTGCGACTGTTTACTCTTCTCCTGTGTTGCGTAAAAAGCATTGGTAAACAGGTTAAGCAACACCCTGCCCATATCCTACGGGATAACATTTGCCTTAGGGAGGTTCTCATCAAAATTAGTTACCAGTTCCGCATTGAAGCTTTTATCTTTCGCACGAAGGCCATGGTAGGCCAGCCTCAAATATTCATCGGCAAGTGCATTGATATCTGTCGGTTCTTTTTGTCCGGATGAAGCCCGGCTGTGCTGGAGCATACCTTTTACAATGCCATCGGCACGGCGGCCATGATGGGCTATTTTCTCAAGGTTTTGTATAACATCATCGGCAATGGCATTCACTTCTTCCATGTCGCCTTTATCCAGTTCTTCTTTCAATTCCTGCAAAAGCTCCACACTCACATCGCTGAAATTGTTTACAAAGTTGAGCGGGTTCTGGATCTCGTGGGCTATCCCGGCAGTAAGCTCTCCTAATGATGCCATTTTTTCCGACTGGATAAGCTGGGCCTGGGTCTGCTTCAGGTCGGTTATCGATTGCGAAAGTTCAGCGGTACGTCCGGCCACCTGGTGTTCCAAAATTTCGTTTTGCTGGGCAATAAGCGCGTTGCGTTCCTCCTCTTTTTCGCGGGCCAGCTTTTCTTTCTCTATTGCCTGGCGGCTGTTTTCGGCCATCAATGCCCTGAACCTTGCAAACAGCGACCACGAAATAACCGCTACAGCCCAAATTAGCCCGCACACCATTATCCACTCAAAGTCATCGCCCATTGAAGCCAGGATCCCGATAAAGAATGGGATAAGCGCCACGGTAAGCAACCTGGCGTTAGCGTCGCGGCGTACCAGGTAGCGAATGAGTATGACCAGAATGCCGATAATATAGAAAACTATGAGCGAAAATGCAGCGATATCCAGCACTGTACTGAATTGTGAAGCGGGAACCATAAACCTGATCAAAATAAATATTCCGATCATTACAAACGGGAAATAGACCAGAAATTTATCCCAAAGCGGAAAGGTTTTCTTCGTGTGGAGAAATAACCTCATCGTCAGGAGTACCAGGATTATTACACTGATCATAAGAAAAGCCTGAATGGTTTGCCCCGTACCCGGGCGCTCATTTAAAAATACCTGCAAGAGAGGGTCTGAGATATTAAAAAGGGCGGCTATAAGGAGCGTTATGGCATAAAAGAGGTAAACCCTTTCCCTGATAATGTAATAAAAGAAAAAATTGAACAGCGCGGCAAAAACCATAAAACCAAATAATGCAGCGCTGATCACGGTATCAAAGTAAGCACTGTCACTACCTTCAAAATTGCCTTCCAAAGGGTCGTATATCGCTACCGACGGCATTACCTCTGTGCCGGTGAAGCTCCATTCCATTTTTTTGTAAACCGTTATTTCTTCACCATTGCCAAGAGGGAAAAGTATTTGCAGCGAACGCTTGATGCCGTCCCTTTTACTAAAAGGCACTTTATATCCCGTAGCGAATTGTTTCCATTTGCCAGAAATGCCTTTTATATAAATATCTGAGCGTTTTTCGGCACCGGGAAAGGTTATGATATGGTCGCGCCCCGTGCTGTTCTTTATGCGGAAACGGAACCATGCAGTATTTTTATCGCTGTTGAACAACGATGCATCAAAAGACACAAAATGCTTATCGGAGTTTTCATGCAGGACATCGTCCAGCGTTATCTCTTTCGCCGGGTTTGGAAGGATCTGGAAATGCAGGGTATCCAGAACTATCCTTTCTCCTGTATCGGACTTTATTTCAAATACCGGCGGCAGGCCTTTTTGGGCGGATGCCTGAAATGCTATAAATAATAACGCCCCTAATACAATCCGGATAATCCTCATACACTAATTTTTTAATGGCAGCCTTATTATAAATTCAGAGCCCTCACCTTCTTTGCTTTCTATGGCAATACTGCCGGCGTGGCCTTTTACTATAATATCATAGCTTAGTGAAAGCCCAAGGCCTGTACCCTCTCCCGTAGGTTTGGTAGTGAAGAAGGGCTGCAAAATTTTATCCTGTATCTCTTCCGGGATTCCGGTACCGTTGTCTTTTACAGTAATTTCAACCCAATTATCATTATAGGATGTAGTTACCGTTAAGGTTGGCTTGTAGTGTATCGTTTCTCCCCCTTCGCCTGCAGGTGGGTTTTTCTTTTTTTCCTGCGTGGCATAAAATGCATTGGTAAACAAATTTAACAGCACCCTCCCCACATCCTGAGGGATAACATTTGCTTTTGGAAGGTTTTGATCAAAATTTGTTACCAGTTCAGCATTGAAGCTTTTGTCTTTGGCACGCAGCCCGTGGTAGGCCAGGCGCAGGTATTCGTCGGCCAGGGCATTGATATCCGCAGGCTCTTTTTGACCTGATGAAGCCCGGCTATGCTGCAGCATTCCTTTTACAATACTGTCGGCGCGCTTGCCATGGTGCATGATCTTTTCGAGGTTTTGCTTTATGTCGCCCGAAATGGCTTTTGCCTCTTCGATATCGCCCTTATCAAGCTCTTCCTCCATCTCATCCAAAAGTTCGATACTTACATCGCTGAAGTTGTTGACAAAGTTGAGCGGGTTCTGAATCTCATGGGCAATGCCTGCGGTAAGCTCTCCCAGCGATGCCATCTTTTCTGACTGGACAAGCTGGTTTTGGGTCTGCTTGAGGTTTTCAAGCGAATGCTCTAGTTCTGCCGTGCGCTCTTTTACCAGTTGTTCGAGTTCCTCTTTCTGGATGGCGATAAGCCTGTTGCGTTCCTCTTCCCTTTCGAGTGCGGCACGTGCATTTGCCACCTGCAACGATTTAAAGCGTGCGAACATTCCCCAGGAAAGCACCAGTATCGTCCACATACCGCAGGTGGTTATGGTCCAATCGAAGGGCAGGATTGCTTTGATAACAGGGCTCACTATAAACGGCATTGCAGCAATTACAAACAGGCGCGCCTCCTTATCTTTTTTGCGGAGCAGCTTTATGATCATTACTATGGCTGCTATAAAAAAAATGAAGGCCGCTAATGCTGTGATAAAGCACACTATAATCAGGAAAATAACCCACCTGTTTACAATTCCGAGATATACAGAAACCCCGCTTATGCCAATATAAACAGAAAAATATACCAGGAATTTATCCCAGCCGGGGAAATGGATGTTTACCCTGAAAAAGAAGCGTACCGTATGCAAAAGCATTATGATAAAAAAAGTGATCGTGGCAACCAGGAAAAAAGGGTAAGCATTCCGGTACTCGTCAAAGGCCAGGGAGGAAAAAACATTTTCTGCCATAAGGAAGGCCGACGATATAAGCATAAATGCAAAAACCAGGTAGACCTTTTCGCGATTGACGTAATAAAAGAACAGGTTGAAAATTACCCCAAATATCATAAAGCCGAAAAACCCGAACGATATGACATCTTCGGCAGTATAATTGGGCCTGTCTTTAAAATTGCGGTCAATTATCTTGAGGTAATTTCCTATGCGGGGATCCGGGTTTGACCAGAACGTAACATCCCCAAAATTTTGGTACACCTTTATTTCTTCCCCTGCATTGAGCGTATAAGGAATTTGCATCAGGTCCTTTATACCATCGCGTTCGCTCCAGGGTATCATATCGCCGCTTACCAGGTGTACCCATTTATCCCCTTTTTTAATATAGATATGCTCTTTTGCCCTGGTAGCCGAAAATGTAATGATCACCGGATGCTGCGAAATATTTTTAAGGCGGTAACGCCCCCACACATGCGAAACTGTCTGTATGCTGGTAATGCTTTCCTCACGGGATTTAAACAACCCGGAATATTTCGGTGTCAGTATTTCCTTAAACTCAACTTCCTTATCCCAGGTATCTACCTGCTGCCAGTTTTCTCTGGTAAAGTCCTTATATATAGGGAAACTGTCTGTCAGTACAATTGGTTCCGGCCATTTGTCCTGCGCGAAGGCAGTGATGGCAAATAACAGGAGTAAATGGTATAAGTATTTTTTCATACGCACGCATTTTAAATATTAAGTTGGAAGCGTCACTGTAAAGGTAGTAAAAACACCTTCTTCACTCTCAATGGCAATGCTTCCGCCATGCCCCTTAACCACAATATCATAGCTAAGGCTTAAGCCAAGGCCTGTACCTTCGCCGGTAGGCTTGGTCGTAAAGAACGGCTGTAATATTTTGTCCTTGATGGCATCCGGAATACCGGTACCGCTGTCTTTTACTATAATCTGGACACTATTTTCTTTTTGCATTGTTGTTACGGTCACCGTTGGCTTATACACCCCGCCTGAAAACTGCGACTGCGACTGGGACTTCTTTTGCGTTGCATAAAAAGCATTGGTAAACAGGTTGAGCAATACTCTTCCTATATCCTGCGGGATGACATTTACTTTTGGAAGGTTCTCATCAAAGTTTGTTACCAGTTCGGCATTAAAGGATTTGTCTTTAGCACGAAGGCCATGATATGCAAGCCTCAGGTATTCATCGGCCAGCGCATTGATGTCGGTCGGTTCTTTTTGCCCTGATGAAGCCCGGCTGTGCTGTAGCATCCCTTTTACAATACCATCGGCGCGTTTGCCGTGGTGGCTTATTTTCTCGAGGTTTAGCTTAATATCGCCTGCTATGGCCTTTGCTTCTTCTGTATCGCCTTTGTCAAGCTCTTCGCCCATTTCGTCCAGAAGTTCAATACTCACATCACTAAAATTATTTACAAAGTTGAGCGGGTTCTGTATCTCATGGGCAATGCCTGCGGTAAGTTCTCCAAGCGATGCCATTTTTTCGGACTGGATGAGTTGGTTCTGTGTTTGCTTTAGCTCGGCCAGCGATCGTGTCAGTTCCGATGTACGTTCGGCCACCTGATGCTCCAGCATTTCATTTTGCTGTGCAATAAGGGCGTTGCGTTCCTGTTCCTTTTCAATAGCCTGTCGGGTATTTTCGGCCTGCAGGAATTTATAGCGCTGGAAGAGTGACCAGGAAAGTACCAGTATCGCCCAAACGACTGCAATGTCTGTATAACCTCCAAAGTTGCCTATGCGTGTAAGCATCAGTACGAACAATAATATAAACGGCAGCATGGCAAGGGCCAGCATACCGGCAAAATGCCTCTTTTTTATAAGGCCCGCAACCAGTATTCCAAGTACACCCAGCAGCATGGCGAAACGCACTATCCAGATAACTGTGATTATTAAATTATTGCCCGGATCAAAAAAAGCACGGTATACATTAATAAAGCAAAACACCAGCGTAAGAACCATTAACAGGTTGTTCCAACGCGGATGGTGCCTTGACGCCTGCAGGAACAGTAAGGCTGTCATAACAAAAAGGCTAAACGTTACTGTATTTCCTATAAGGTCGCTAATCGTACGGAACCACGGCTGATCTTTAAAAAAAAGGATTACAAGCGGTTCTGAAAAAAAGGAGACCGCAATGAAGAATAACAGCAATCCATAAACAAAATACACTTTCTCGCGAACTACCGAAAAGAAGAAAAAATTGAACACCGCCCCGAAGATAAAAAACCCGAAAAGTACGCCCGAATGCACTATCTGCAACAGATAGTCATCATTATCAAAATAATCACGGACCACATTTTTTTCGATCCCTGCCATTACCGACAGCATGATGTACCTGCTGCTGTCAAAATTCTTTTCATACACCATGATTTCGGCATGGGCAGGAATCGTATAGGGAATTTGCCTTATCCTTTTATAGCCGGCGCGTTTGCTGTGCGGAATGTCTGTCCCTGTCTCAAAATGGCTCCATTGGCCTGCCGGCCCTGCTATATATACATTGGCGCGCCCCACTCCTTCGGGTATAGTTATGCCTAATGGGTTACTTGTGGTGTTTTTTATCCGGTAACGTAACCAGATATTATGCTTCGGAGGTATTGTAACCGTAGATGTGTCGGTAAGTGGCCGGAACAGCGCCTGGCTTTCAGGCTTCAGCACGTCGTTAAACGATAAGGGTTTACCCTCTTTTTCTACAAAATACTGCAGCCTGCTTTTCGGCAATTGCATCATAACAGCCGTATCGCCTGCTATCTCAAAAGCAGGCTGCCACTCCTTTTGCGAATAGCTGCATATTGTGAATAAAAACAGGATGATTTTTAAATAGTATTTCATATTATGATGCCGGAAGGCTAATTTTAAATTCAGACCCCTGGCCTTCAGTACTTTCAATCTCAATGCTGCCGCCATGCCCTTTCACAATAATATCATAGCTTAGTGAAAGGCCTAATCCTGTACCCTCACCGGTAGGCTTAGTTGTAAAAAAGGGCTGCAATATCTTATCCTTAATCGCATCGGGAATACCGGTACCGTTGTCTTTTACTATAATCTCAACCGAATTGCGTTTTTGTAATGTGGTAACTGTAACTGTTGGTTTAAAAGCCATCTCGACTGCGCTCGATGTGACAGACTGTGACTGCCTACTCTTATCCTGCGTTGCATAAAAAGCATTGGTAAACAGGTTAAGCAGCACCCGCCCTACATCCTGCGGAACGACATTTACTTTAGCGAGGCTTTCATCAAAATGGGTAATGAGTTCCGCATTGAACGACTTGTCTTTTGCACGAAGTCCATGATAGGCCAGCCTTAAATACTCATCGGCAAGTGCATTGATGTCCGTAGGTTCTTTTTGCCCCGATGATGCGCGGCTGTGCTGGAGCATCCCTTTTACAATACCGTCAGCACGGCGGCCATGGTGGTTTATCTTTTCGAGGTTCTGCTTTACATCGGCAGCAATGGCTTTGGCTTCCTCTATATCGCCCTTATCCAGTTCCTCGCTCATTTCGTCCAACAGCTCGATACTCACATCGCTAAAGTTGTTGACGAAGTTCAAAGGATTCTGTATCTCGTGGGCAATACCTGCTGTGAGTTCTCCCAACGATGCCATTTTTTCCGACTGTATCAATTGCGACTGTGTGGTCTTCAGGCTTTCGAGCGATGCATTTAACTCACCGGTACGCAACGCCACTTTTTCTTCCAGTTCCCTGTTCTTGTATTTCAGCTTGCGGGAACGGTATACAATATATCCCCTTAGCAATGCTGCAAAAACAAGCGCACAGATTGTATATGCCCACCAGGTCCTCCACCATGGGGGCAGGATGGTAACCGTAATGCTGCTGCCTTTCTCATCCCATATACCATCGGAATTGGCGCTTTTTACTTTAAAAGTATACGTACCCGGTGAAAGGTTGGTATACGTAACCGATCGCTGCGTACCGGCCTCTATCCATTTATCATCATAACCTTCCAGCTTATAGCGGTACTGGTTCAGTTCAGGGTTGTCGTAGTGAAGGCCGATATAACGGAATGTAATCCTGTTCTCGTCATAGGCCAGTTCCGGGCTTTCGGTGCCTGCGAGGTATACCGTTTTTTCTTCCCTGTCCTTTGCGTAGCCCGGATAGGAAATCGATTGTATGTGGGTTGCCGGTGGTATAGGGCTCGATTTTATATCTTCCGGATTGAAAATAACAAGCCCGCGTTTGCTCACCATAAAAAAGTTGCCATTAGCATCCTTAAAGGGAGGGCGTATAAACTGGCTTTCAGGGAGGCCATTGGCTTTGGTAATAGCGAAAAACCTGCCTGTCTTTAGGTTAAACCTTGTCAAACCCCTTTCAGATGCTATCCATAAATTGCCTTCGTTATCCCTCGTGATACCCTGTACGTTATTGGCCAGCAGCCCGTCTTCCTGCCGGTATACTTTTACTTTCCCGGTTTTGGTGTCGATCCTGAAAAGCCCATGCAGGTAGGACCCCGCCCAGATAATGCCATTCCCTTCTTCATAAAAAGACGTAATACACATCATGCCAATGGAACGGTCGTTATAATGCGAAAACTTCCCGGTTTTTTCATCTAATTTATTCAGTCCCCCAAAATTGGTCCCCACCCAGATATTTCCTTCGCTATCCTCGTTTATAGACACTACATTGCTGTCGTCAAGCTTATCGGTTTTAGTGATGGCATTACCTTCGCGCACCTCAAACGGATACCTGATAAATGACCGCGTATCAGCGTCGAAGCGGCAGAGCCCCGCGCCATAGGTGCCTACCCAAATCCTGTTTTTGCTATCGCATAATAGCGTAAATGCATTATTTACAGGGAGGCTTTTAGGGTTGTTTGGGTCTTTAATGAATGTTTGAACAGCGCCCGTTAAAGGGTCATAGCTGTAAAGACCGCCGGCAATAAGGGCGTACCATATTTTGCCATCTTTATCAACTACCACATTCCAGGCCGCATTTTTACTGTCTTTATCAGGAACCGTCTCAAACGTGTTTGCTTTCCTGTCCCATTTTATTATCCCGTTCTTGGCAGCAAGCCAGTACATACCGTCCTTTCCCTGTACTGCTTTGTAAACGGTGCCGCCTTTGTAGCCCTTTTCATTTTCGTAATCATCCTTTAAAAAAGTGTAATTGGACTTTTGGTTGTTCAGCCGCAGCAATCCGAGGTCGAGCGTAGCTACATACAGGGTCCCGCTTTTGTCCATGAGGGGAGGTACTGTATAATTCAGCGAAAAATGCTCGAGCCCGCGGGCATTGCCGCTTTTTGTGGTATACCGCGTGAAAGTTTTTGTTTTGATATCAAACTGCATTATACCAACCGGCCCAACGATCCACATCTTCTCATCCTGTGTTTCTGCCATCCCAACCACAACGCCGCCATATCCACGGTTTGCAGGGCCGGAATCAGCCGGGAAATAATTTTTTATAGTCCCTGTTTTAGAATCAATAAGCGATATCCCGTTCATAGTGCCTGCCCATAGACGCTTATGACTGTCTTTGTAGAGGGAAAAAATAGTATCTGACCCCAAACCGTCAGCCTTCAGGTAATTTTTTAGTGCTTTTGAAGAAGTATTGAGCCGTGTAACCCCGCCTCCGGAATTTGCAAGGCCCTGGTTGGCGAGCCACAGGACACCTTTTTCGGTTGGAGATTCGACGATATGCCAAACGTCGGCCACGTTCGATGTCCCTTTTTTTATCTCCTGTACGAACCGTTGCTCTTTTTTATCATAGCCGTAAAGGCCATTACTCGTGCCCAGCCAAATTTTGCCATTACTGTCTTCGGTCACAACATTGAGTACAGAGGCATCTATCTTATTTTTTCCTTTGTGCACAGCCCCGAAGGCAATCGTTTTTTTTGTATCGGGATTGTATTTATAAAGGTCGTTATTATGCTCTGAAGCGAGGCCTACCTCGTTGTTCTCATTTTTTGTGATGAGCCATATAGTACCCTGGCTATCCTCTCTAATCGATTTTATCGATTTCTTTTTCAGGTCGATACCTTTACCCATATCAGCCAGTACAAATTTGTCATTGACAACATCATACCGGAACAGCCCTACATATTCCGTCCCTACCCAGATAATGCCCTTACTGTCTTCAAATATGCAATTGATATAATAAAAATCTATTTTCGACGATGTCCTGAACTCATATACCTTGGTAGTGTACCCATCGTGGCGCACCAGGCCATTTTGTGTACCCAGCCATATATAGCCTTTTTTGTCCTGTAGCAGCGTGGTTATGCGGTTTTCAGGAAGGCCGTCTTCCATAGTGATGTATTCGAAAGCTGCTTTTTTGGCCTGCGAATAACCGGAAAAAGTAATTAGTAATGCAAAAATTAAATAGTATAGGTGTTTCATATAGTCGGGTTGGATGGGATGGGCTTAACGCTTGTTAAATATAGTATTTTTTTGATGCATGCCGCGCAATCACTGTTAAAAATCAATATTTAACCGTTAAATTCCTGTAAGAATAGTAGTTCTTAACATATTAGCCATCAATCATAAAACTGCCTTAACATCTGGTTTAAATAAAAATCCTTGCTTTGCGTGCAACTAGATTTGATTGACTATGAGAAAGCGCGAAGTTGACTTAGTTGTAATATCAGATGTGCACCTTGGCACCTACGGCTGCCACTCCAAGGAACTGCTGCGCTACCTGAAAAGCATCAACCCAAAACAGATCATCCTCAACGGGGATATCATCGACATCTGGCAGTTCAGCAAGTCGTACTGGCCGGAATCGCACATGAAGGTTTTGCGCCGTATTATGAAATTCGTTTCCGACGGCGTACCGGTGTACTACCTAACGGGCAACCATGACGAAATGCTCCGCAAATTTGCCGACATCAACCTCGGGAGCTTCCGGCTGCTGAACAAGCTTGTGCTTAAGATCAACGGCGAGAAGGCATGGTTCTTCCATGGCGATGTCTTTGATGTCACCATGCAGAATTCGAAATGGCTGGCCAAGCTGGGTGCTGTAGGGTATGACACCCTGATCCTTATCAACAGCTTTGTAAACTGGGGCCTCACCAAAATGGGTCGCGAGAAAATGAGTTTTTCGCAACGCATAAAAAAGCGATTTAAGGATGCCGTAAAATTCATCAACGACTTTGAAACTACCGCTGCCGGGCTCGCCATAGATAAAGGCTACCGGTATGTAGTGTGCGGACACATCCACCAGCCGGAAATGCGGGAAATAAGCAACAGCAAGGGCAAGGTACTGTACCTTAATTCCGGCGACTGGGTCGAGAGCCTTACAGCGCTGGAATATAATATGGGCGAATGGAGCATTTTTAACTACAGGACAGATTATAAGGAACAGCCTGAGGAGCCTGATGATTTTGAAGACACCTTTGATACCGAAGACCTGAACGATATGCTTGACATCAAGTCATTGCTGATACAGTTTAAATTGGATACGGAGTAAGGCCCCCTAGCCCCCAAAGGGGGAACTCCACTCATGCAGGTGAGACCTGCGATTTGTCATCACTCATCATTAGTAATTACTAAACCACAGCTTTGAAGATGAGATAAGTGAGTATAATTTTTATGCACCGAGATATCGGTCATGAGTGTAGCTGCCCTTCTCCTTCGGAGAAGGGTTGGGATGAGGCCTTTACCCCTGCAAAAATGACCTGTACCAATGCCCAGATGCTTTGATGAGGCGCTGCTGGGTGTCGAAGTCTACATGCACAAGGCCGAACCGGGGATGGTAGCCCTCGGCCCATTCAAAGTTGTCGAGGAGTGTCCATACAAAGTACCCCTGGACATTTACGCCTTCATTCTTTGCATTGAGAACCTGTTTTAGGTGGTCGTGGATGTATTTTATCCTGTCGTCATCCTTCACCTCGCCATTGACCGGCTGGTCAGGGAAGGCCGCACCATTCTCGGTAATATATATCTTTTTGATTCCTTCGTAAGCGCCATATTTTTTCAGCATGTGGTATATGGAGGGCGGGAATACTTCCCATCCCATTGCCGTTAAAGGCACTTTGCGGTTTTGCGCCTTTACCAGCACCGCATTAAGATAGGGTACAAATATGGAGTGTTTTACAATTTCGCGGGTGTAGTTCTGCACGCCTATAAAATCAAAATCGAACTTCATTAATTCCTCGTCGCCCGGCTTTATGTATTTGTGCAGCTTTTTCAGTACGGGCAAATCTTCGCGTGGGTAGCCTAAGCCAAGTACAGGCTCAATGAACAGGCGGTTGAGCAATGCATCTGCACGTTTTGCGGCGGCAAAATCTTTCGGGCTTGCGGTATAGGGTTCTATATACGAGCATGAAAAAGTTGTGCCAATTTCGGCATTGGGTAACAAGCTTCTCAGTACCCTGCCGCCTTCGGCCATGCTTAGTATTGCGTGGTGTGCAGCGGGCAGGAAATTAGGCAATCCCTTTTTGCCCGGCGCATGGAGGCCTAAAAAGTAGCCCGCACCGGTAAACACCATGGGCTCATTCATTACCATCCAGTGCTTTACCCTGTCGCCAAAATTCTTCGCACAGACTTCGGTATACTCCGCAAACCATGAAATAATATCACGGTTTGTCCAGCCGCCTTTTAATTCAAGCTCGTGCGGAAGATCCCAATGGTAAAGCGTAAGCCACGGTTCTATGCCGTTTTCAAGGCAACTGTCGATCACGCTGTTGTAAAAATCAATTCCCTTTTGGTTTATTTTCCCGGTACCATCGGGCAGTATCCTCGGCCAGGAGAGCGAGAACCGCAGGTTGGGTATGTTCAGCTCTTTTACAAGGGCAATGTCCTGCGGGTAGCGGTTATAAAAATCGCAGGCCATATTGGCGTTGTGCCCGTTGGCAATGCTGCCGTTCTTTGCCGTAAAGACATCCCATACGGAAAGGCCTTTTTCATCGGCATCGTGGCCGCCTTCAATCTGGTAAGCTGCTGTAGAGACACCCCATTTAAACGATTCGCCAAATTGGTCCCTGCTTAATAAGTCTGTATCTTTAAGCTCCATTTGTATTTCCGCGACTTTCATTAGTAATAGCAGCAGGGGTATGCTTCTGTACGATCATGTCTATTATCTGCTGCGTAGTATCAGGATAGTCAACAGGAATTTGTTTTCCTTTTGCCAGCCATTCGGCAATGACATCCATGTGTTTCGGTTTAAGGTTTTTTAGCACAGGAACACCCATAGCTTTTAGCGCAGCGGCATTAAGGTGCTGCTCATATTGGTTTTTCATAGGTATGACCAGCAGCTTTTTGCCAAGGAAAAGAGCCTCGGCAGGTGTCTCAAAACCGGCGCCGCAAAGCACACCCGAAGCCGATGCCATGCTTTGGGTAAACTTTTCGTTATTGATTGGCTGCACGGTAATATTGCCTACAGTAAACTGTTTTTTATTGTGCTTTGAAAACACATCCCATTTTATTGACTTATAAACCGACAGCCTTTTGATGAGCCTTTTGTCATCATAAGAAGGCAGGTATACGGTGTAGTGTCCCTTGTCCGATATTTTTTGGTCCCGTACCTGTTTGCGTATTACAGGGGTAAATATAGTACTGCCATTAGATGAAAAATGAAATCCATAGCTGGCAGTACCGGGAGCATAGTTGTTCAGTATCAGTTTTCCCATCATGTCTTCCTGCTCAGGCTTTGGGGAGCCGGGCGCCAATACAGCCGACTGGTGGCTTAACGAAATACACGGCTTGTTCTTAAAATAGCAGGCCCATGCCGAAACAGGCTCGAAATCATTAATTACCAAATCGTATTTTTCGACGGGCAGGGTGTTTATTTCTTTACGCAGTTTCCTGAAGTTGGTCTTTGCAGCCGTTTTCCATAAGCTCACTCCGCCAGCCTTGCCAAATATAAAGCTAAGCCCCCGCAATTTATATTTTACAGGAAAAGGCAGGGTAAGGTCGCCCTGTATACCGCTGACAAGTACCTCTACCTCGCCGTGTTTCATGAGGCATGGCACAATATCCATAGACCGGCTCAAATGGCCATTTCCCGTTCCCTGGATCGCATAGAGTATTTTCATTGGCAAGATAGTAACGCTGCACAAACCTTTAGCCCCTGATTTCTATTATGAGGATAAGTTTAGTTAGCCATTAAGTTATTGTTAGCAAAAATAGAAGGGAGCAGATGATGGAATGGTGCAAACATGATGATATAATCGTTAACAAATCGTTACCAATAAGGTGTTTAGCAGTATCGCCGGGCTATAAAGGCTTCTTTTCCGGCAGCAACAAATAACCATTTAATAAAACTGCCGTAATCCTGAATTTTACAATATAAAGTAGCTTGCGCAGCATTTGCATATAACCAAAAAAATAACAATGCGAAAAGAAAATAAGCTATACTATTTCGGGATAATGACCATCCTGATTTATATTTTAGGCATGGGCGCCTCTTATGCCCAGTGCCCCGTTATCACTTCTTTTACACCGGCATCGGGCCCTGCCAATACGGTTGTAACAGTTACCGGAAGTAACTTCCAGTCAGGATCGGGCATTACATCTGCACAAATTAATGGCGTGACTGTTCCTGTGTTTAGCGTAATCTCTGATACTGAAGCACAGATCACAGTACCCGCAACAGCGACCAACGGTACCGTAACACTTGCGTCCGCCGCTTGCTCAGGAACATCGGGAAGTTCTTTCACGGTATTAACTTCGGACTGTAACGCTGTTGGCCCCACGGAAATATACATATCGGAGCTGTACGACCATACACCATTAAGTTATGGCATGATCGAACTATACAACCCAACGAACAGCACTATTACCTTCAATGGCCAGTATGTGTTGGAGCGCTATGGCACATGGAACGATGGTTCGCCGACAAATAGTAGCTACATATTGACCCTTCCCGGCTCTATAGCTCCCCACTCGACTTACCTTGTAGAGAGCAGCCAGAACAATGACCCGGGGTGCAGCAACGTTCCGAACGCCTCATTTGGTAGTGGTATCAACGCCGATGATGGAATAAAATTGAAGAAAAACTCCATTGTAATAGATTTCGCAAGGGCTCCCGACTACACAGGCTATACTGTTATCAGGAAACCCGATGCCGTTGCGCCGCAGGCGAATAATAATTTAGCGGATTGGAATACTACTTCATCATTCAACTGTGCCAACCTTGGCATACACAATACCAATATGGTCGCGCCTTCTACCATAACTGCACAGCCGCAGGACGAGACATCCTGCGAAGATGGCCAGGCACAATTTTCGGTGGTGATAAGCAATACAATAGGATTCAGCTACCAATGGAAAATGCTCAATGCCGCAGGAGCATGGGTGAATGTAACCAACGGCGGTAACTATTCGGGTGCAACTACAGCAACCCTTACCGTTGACCCTGCATCGTTGGCAATGGACGGCACACAATATTACTGCCAGATCACCTCAACAGGCTGTACGCTGCTTACCAATGCTGCGGAACTTGTTATCACTCCGGAGCCTGTAGTAACAATTGCTATAACAGAGCCTACCTGCACGACCCCGACCGGAAGCATAACTATTACACCTGTAGTGGGAGAAGGGCTTACCTACCAGATCAATGGTGGGCCGTTCCAGACATCAGCCACATTTGCCGGCTTAGACCCCGGAGATTATATCCTTACTATACAAGGCCCGGGCGGATGCCCCCCTGTAAATTTAGATGTAACTATTGGCGGTACGCCTACTGCTCCTGCTGTTGCTACCGTAATAACAGTCCAGCCTACATGTGCCACCCCAACAGGAACAATAACCGTTACCGCACCGACAGGCACAGAATATACTTACAGCATTAACAACGGTCCTTTCCAACCGGAAACTGCATTTGATGAACTTGACCCCGGAACCTATACTATTACCGTTAAAAATGCCGGAGGATGTACCTCTGTAACCGGGAACATCACTATCAATGCTGTACCTGCGGGTCCTGCTGTTGCAACCGTAACAACTGTTGACCCTACATGTACAACGCCAACAGGAGCTATAACTGTTACCGCGCCAACAGGAGCCGGATTTACATATAACCTCAACGGTGGGCCGTTCCAGGCAGAAACGCTGTTTGACGGGCTTACTCCGGGAACCTACAGCATTACCGTAAAAAATGCTGACGGGTGTACATCGGTACACAATAACATTGTTATAAACCCGGCACCGAATGCTCCCGCACAAGCTGTTACCACAACCGTTCAGCCTACATGCAGTATACCCACCGGATCTATAACAGTAACCGCACCGACAGACCCAGGCTTGACCTACAGCCTTAACGGCGGGCCTTTCCAAACGGAAACGCTATTTGACGGACTTGATCCCGGAACCTACACTATTACCGTTAAAAATGCCGATGGATGTACATCCGTAAGCAGCAATATTTTCATAAACCCTGCACCTGTTGTACCGGATGCGGCAACCGTAACCACTACACAGCCTGCATGTACTACACCCACAGGTTCTATAACCATAACAGCGCCTATCGGAGCCTTTACCTACAGTCTAAACGGCAGCCCTTTCCAAACGGAAACACTCTTTGACGAACTTGCACCCGGAACCTATACCGTCACTGTTAAGAATGCAGACGGCTGTACTTCGGTAAGCAATAACATTGTTATAAATACAGTTCCAAATGCGCCTGCGCCTGCAACGGCAACAACGATCCAACCTACCTGCATTACCGTAAAAGGATCTATAACCGTTACAGCGCCAACAGGAGCGGGGCTTACCTACAGCCTTAATGGCGGGCCTTTCCAACCGGAAACGCTATTTGATACCCTTGATCCCGGAACATATGTTATTACAGTTAAGAACGCTGACGGCTGTACCTCTGTAAGCAATAGCATTATTATAAGCCCTGTACCAAATGCTCCGGCAGCGGCGGCCACAACAACGGTACAACCTATATGTAGTAACCCATTCGGCTCGATAACCGTTACGGCGCCAATTGGCGGTGTAACTTACAGCCTTAACGGCGGAGCTTTCCAGCCGGAAACAACATTCGCCAATCTTGTACCAGGCAACTACACTATTACTGTAAAAAATACTGACGGGTGTACCTCTGTAAGCAATACCATTTTCATAAATGCGGTGCCAAACGCGCCAGATATGGCAACGGCAACAACGGTACAGCCCACATGCCTTGCAACAACAGGATCTATAACTATTACTGCGCCAACAGGAGCAGGATATACGTACAGCCTTAATGGTGGTACTTTCCAACCGGAAACAACATTCAGCACCCTTGACCCGGGTACATATACCATCACCGTAAAAAATGCTGACGGATGTACTTCGGTAAGCAATAACATTATTATAGACGCAGTTCCAAACGCCCCGACAACCGCGACCACAACAACATCGCAGCCTTCGTGCATTGTACCAACAGGAACCATAACCGTCACTTCACCAACAGAGGCAGGAATGACCTACAGCCTTAACGGCGGCGCTTTTGTAACCAACACAACATTTGCCGGCCTTGCTCCTGCAAATTATACCATTACAGTTAAGAATGCTGATGGATGTACGTCGGTTTCTGCCCCGATAACGATCAGCCCGCTACCGGCAGGCCCTCAGGTTACAGGTACACAGGGATGCAGGGATACCACTTTTGGAAGGAACTATGTTCTGGAAGGACTGCCTTTGGATAATTCTTTTGACGTGGCCACTGCCGATTTTGAATGGCGTAATGAACAGGGTGTTGTAGTTGGTAATAATGAAAATACGTTCAACGTTTCGCAATACGTGGATGCTAACGGTATCGATGCTGCCGATTTCCCACTACAGTTTGGACTGACGGTTACAACCGCAGCAGGGTGTGAAAGCACATATACATTTACTGTTGAAGCGTCATTTTGTACGATCCCAAGGGGTATATCGCCTAACAACGATACGAAGAATGATAATTTTGATATAGCAGGACTGCACGCGCGAAGGCTGGCTATCTTTAACCGTTACGGAAAGGAAGTATATTCCCGCAATGATTATAAAGACGAATGGTACGGCCAGACGGATAACGGCGATGAGCTGCCGACAGGCACTTACTATTATGTAATTGATACACCATCCGAATCGTATACCGGGTGGGTTTATATCAACAGGCAAATGAATTAAACCAATTTTAACTAATATAAAAAAGTGCTGCTCTAAAAGTTACTATTACACTTTAGGGCAGCACTTTACTTTTAAGCACCTATTAGTTTACAAATAAATCATTATCAGGCAACTATTATTTAACTTTAAAAACTTGGAAGAAAGCCTAAACCTTTTAATTTTGCCATGTTAAATCTATCTTAAAAATTGCTACTAAAAAGACAGTGAACATGTTACAAAAATACAAAAGGCAGGCCGCTTTACTACCGTTCCTGCAATTTTTTTTTGTCCTGTTATCAGGATATGGCGCCCATGCACAAATATACCAGCATAACTTTGGCACCACTACCATAAGCACCCACCCTTATGCGGCGGCCCCGTCTACATTGGCCGCTAACCTGTCCGGTTCGTCCTGGACCAACAGCACCAGTGCATGGTCGAGCAATACCGGTTCGGCAGGACAGGCGATCCAGTATTTCAACACACCCGGCACCACGACCGTGACCCTTACCTTCAATGTTGCTCCCAACTTTCAGGTGGGTGTCACATCTTTTAATTTCTGGAGGCAGCGCAGCGCTTCGGGTCCGCAGGCATGGCAAATGTCGATTAACGGCATCAATGTGGGCAGCGGCACCACGCCACTTTCCGGAAACGGGACCGGGGCAGCAATAGGAGTAACACCTGTAGCCAACCCTGTTTCGGGGCTTACCGGTACGGTGACTGTTGTCCTTACCCTTAGTGGCGCAACGGGTGCAGGTAATATACGGTTTGACGATTTTACCCTGAACGGCAGCGTGACTTCTACCTGTACCAATGCCGTTGTTACCTCCTATTCTCCGCATTCGGGTCCTAAAGATACCATGATAACCATTACAGGAAGCGGCTTCACCGATACTTCCACTGTAAAAATTGACGGTATTACTATGCCGTTTACCATAATTTCAGATACTGAGATTCAGGCAATGGTTCCCGCAGGGGTAACCAGCGGGAACATTACCGTTACCGCTACAGATGGTTGTTTTGGACAGGGAGGTATTCCTTTTACACTGATCGAATCGGATTGTGTATCGCCTGAAATCTATATTTCCGAAATATTCGACCAGGCAGCCGGTGATCCGGGTTTCGTAGAAATTTATAACCCATCATCAACTCCTGTTACACTGGATGGCGTATATGTCATTGAACGTTATGGTGAAATTGTCGATACCACTCCTTCCAACAATTATATAATATCCCTTTCGGGGACTATACCTCCAACGAGTACTTATCTTATCAGTTGTGGCAGTTCTACACCACTATTATGCACGCCGTATAACCCTACGTTTCTTGCGTCTATGGGTGGGATCAATGATAATGATAAATTCAGGCTAAAGAAAAACGGCGCTATTATTGACGAGGTACAGATTCCTTTTGGGGTGGGTACCGGCCCAACGCACAGAGGCTATACGATGATACGTAAACCCAATGCTGTAGCGCCCGCGGTGACCTTTAACCTTAACGACTGGATTGCGGATAATAATGAGTACTGTACGAACATAGGGATGCATACCGCCAATTCTACAAGTATACCGCTTCCGCTGATCACCCATCCGGCTCCAAGAACGGTATGTGTAAATACCAATACAACCTTTACAGCTACTATAATTCCTTCTACAGGTTTTACGTACCAATGGAAAATGCTCACATCGGCCGGAACCTGGGTAAATGTTACTAATAATGGAACCTATAGCGGAGCCACTACAGCAACATTATCTGTAAATGGTGTTTCAATTGCCATGAATAACAGCCAGTATTACCTTGAGGCTACGTCTGCTTCATGCGTAATACGTACTGATGCTGCCCAATTATTTGTGCTTGATAAGCCTGCCGCGCCAACGGTTACGGTTACGCAGCCTACCTGCTCTACCCCAACCGGAAGCATAACCATAACCGGGCCACCGGATCCTGACAATAACTTTACTTATAGCATCAACGGGGTAAATTATGTAACCGGAACCACATTTAACAACCTTACCCCCGGCACTACCTACAACATAACTGTCAGGAATATCGCAGGGTGTACATCTAACATAACCACACAAGCCATAAATACGGTGCCGGGAGCGCCTGTGGCGCCTACCCTTACGGCAGTGCAGCCCGACTGTACGAACGCTAATGGCAGCATTACTGTTACCTGGCCTGTGGGTGCAGGATATACCTATAGTATAGATGGCGGGCCTTATGTGGCGGCAACAACCTTTTCACCTGTGGCGCCGGGACCGCATAACATTACCGCGCAGCTTGCAGGATGTACTTCACCTGCTACCGCTCAAACCATCGATGCCCAGCCGGTAACCCCTGCTGTGCCGACCCTTACTGTGACGCAGCCTACCTGTACCGTTCCGGGAAGCATTACTGTTGATACTCCTATAGGCATTGACTACAGCTATAGTATCGATGGCGGTCCTTACCAGGCAGGGACCCTATTCAACCCTGTAGCACCGGGGCCGCATAACATTACCGCAAAACTTGGAAACTGTATTTCGGCACAGGCTCCTGTAACCATTGACCCTGTACCGGGAGCGCCAGCCGCCCCAACCCTTACTGCAGTACAACCTGATTGTGCTACGGCTACAGGCAGCATTACGGTTACCAATCCTGTAGGCCCGGATTACAGCTATAGCATTGACGGATTGGCTTATCAGTCCGGGACAACATTTTCGCCAGTTTCACCGGGGCCTCATACTATTACCGTAAAGCTTAACGACTGTATTTCGGCTCCTGCCTCGCAAACCATAAACATTCAGCCTGCTACTCCTGCAACGCCAACCCTTAGTGCGGTGCAACCGGATTGTACAACGGCAACCGGGAGCATAACGATAACTAATCCGGGGGGAACAGGTTATACATACAGCATCGACGGCCTTGCACCACAGTCGGGGACAACATTTACCCTTGTAGCATCCGGCCCGCATACCATTACGGCGCAGGCTAATGGCTGCACATCTCCGCCCGCATCGATAACAATAGACGCACAGCCTGCAACTCCTGCCGCCCCTGCACTTACGGCAGTACAGCCCACCTGTAGTACTGCAACGGGAAGCATTATGATTGACAACGCTGTAACAGGTTATACCTACAGCCTTGATGGAGCGCCTTTCCAGGCAGGGACAACATTTACAGATGTGGCACAGGGTCCACACAATGTTATTGCAAAACTTGGCAGCTGTGTTTCGGCACCTGGTTCAATAACTATTAATGTACAGCCAGCAACACCACCGGCACCAACCGTTACAGCAGTGCAGCCAACCTGTACGACTCCTACGGGAAGCATAACGGTAACGAATCCAATGCCGGGACCGGGATATACGTATAGTATTGATGGCCTTCCGCCTCAATCTTCAGCAACATTTTCACCTGTTGCAACAGGCCCGCATACTATTACTGTTACACTTAATGGGTGTACATCGGCAGCAACATCACAAACTATCGATCAACAACCTGAAACCCCGGCTGTTCCAACGTTTACCGCAGTGCAGCCTGACTGTACTACACCCACAGGAACCATTACAGTTGACACACCGGTCGGAGCAGGTTATACGTATAGCATTGACGGCAATCCTTACCAGGCAAGCACTATCTTTACTGTAGCGGCGGGGCCTCACAATGTTACCGCAAAACTTGGAGCTTGTATATCAGCACCGGGTTCGATAACCATAGACGCACAGCCTGCAACTCCGACTGTTCCAACGTTTACTGTAGTGCAGCCTGACTGTACTACAGCCACAGGCAGCATAACAGTTACAAATCCTGTAGGTGCAGGATATACTTACAGTATTGATGGATTGCCTTTCCAGTCGTTCACTACATTTAACACTGTATTGCCGGGCCCTCATAATGTTATTGCCAAACTTGGTAACTGTACTTCGGCTCCCGGTTCTATAACCATAGACACACAGCCTGCAACCCCTGCAGCACCAACGCTTTCAGCAGTACAGCCTTCGTGCGGGGTGCCAACCGGAAGCATTACCGTTACCAGTTCAGGAGCAAACTATACTTATAATATTGACGGAGGTATTTTCCAGTCAGGAATCACCTTTACGAATGTAGCGCCGGGCCCACATACTATTACCGCGAAAAACACATCGGGGTGTGTATCTCCCGGCGCTTCGATAACTATTGACCCGGCACTGATTGTACCGGCCGCCCCAACACTTTCTGTAGTGCAGACCACATGTACTACAGGTACCGGAACCATTACGGTTACCACACCTGTTGGCGCAGGCATTACGTATAGTATTGATGGACTGCCTTACCAGACAAGCGCTACCTTTAACACCGTTGCACCCGGCCCGCATACCATTACTGTGAAAAACGCTTCAGGGTGTGTATCTCCGGTAGCCACAAGAACTATCGACCCGCAGCCAGCCACTCCTGTTGCCCCAACCCTTACGGCAGTACAGCCTTCGTGCGGAGTGCCAACAGGAAGCATTACGGTTACCAATCCGGCGGGGCTTAGCTATAGTATTGACGGCGGGGCCTTCCAGTCGTCACCTACATTTACCAGTGTATTGCCGGGCAACCATATTATTACTGTAAAAAATACAGCAGGATGTGTATCGCCGGGTACTTCCCAAACCATTAACCCGGCGTTGGCCGTGCCGGCACAGCCAACTGTTACCGCAGTGCAAACCACCTGTACCGTTATTACCGGAAGCATAACAGTAACAGCGCCCCTTGGTGCCGACCTTACCTACAGTATTGACGGTGGAACTTTCCAGTTGGGCACTACCTTCTTAAATGTGCTTCCGGGTCCGCACACTATTACCGTGAAAAATGGTGCCGGATGTGTATCGCTACCGAGGACACAAACTATTAACCCTGTGCCAACCGCACCGGACGTAGCACTACTATCAGTTTCGCATCCCGGATGCAATGCCACAAAAGGCAGCATAGCCGTGACTTCGCCTATAGGTACTGGCTATTCGTACAGCATTGATGGAGAGCCCTACCAAACAGGAACCAGCTTTGCCAACCTTTACCCAGGTACCCATACTATAATTGTAAAAAACGCGGCAGGCTGCCTTTCCAGCCCTGCTTCAGAAACCATAAATATACCGCCAGCCACGCCTGATGCCCCAGTAGTGACCATAGTCCAACCGGATTGTACTACTGCTACGGGAAGCATTACCGTAACTTACCCTGTGGGCGGAGGCCTTATGTATAGCGTGAACAGCCTTACCTACCAGTCGGAAGTTGATTTTAACAGCCTTGCTCCGGGCAACTATGTTATCACTGCACGAAATACTTCGGGATGCGTTTCTGGCTATACGCATTTTGTAATCAACTATCCGCCGCTTGTGCCTGCTGTACCTGTAGTTAATGTGGTGCAGCCAAATTGCGATAAGCCAACCGGGACTATTACAGTAAGTTCTCCCGTTGGTTTCGGATTAGAATACAGCACCGATGGGACAAACTTTCAGCCTTCGAGGATATTTAATGGCGTGCTACCCGGCACCTATACTGTTACCGTACGAAATTCAGCCGGATGTAGCGCTTTCCTTGCGGGAATAACCGTAGATCCGGCACCTGCCCCGGCACCTTTCCCAGGTGTAATAACCGGAGATACTGCCGTTTGCGAAGGCGGAACCATACAACTGGCAAATACCGTAACCACCGGCGCTTGGTCCAGCAGCAATACTGATGTGGCTACTGTGGACAGTAATGGACTTGTAACCACCCTGAAACCGGGAACGGTTACTATAATGTATACTACGGGAACGGTATGTACGGCAGCCGCAACACACGTGATAACCATAAATGCACTGCCTGACCCGCAGCTACGTGATACCTACCTGTGCGTAGATAACGAAACCGGCTTACCTGTAACGGGAGTGCTGAACAGCGGCCTTTCTGCAACGGCATACGACTTTACATGGACGAAAGGAACTACGCCGCTAACGGCTACTACGAGCGCAATCATTGTTACAGAACCGGGCGACTATACTGTTACCGCTACAAATAAAATAACGGGATGCGTAGGAACATCAACAGCTACGGTTGGCTTGTCGTCAATAGCGCTGGGTTATGCTGAGGCAACGGTTGATTTCCAGTATAACCAAATGATAACGGTACATATAACCGGCGGGTCGGGCGATTATGAATACAGCCTGGACGGCGGCCCTTACCAGGATGAGAATTATTTTACCGGCATTTATGAGGGCGAATACCATGTTACCGTAAGGGACAAGCACGGCTGCGGTGAACTGGAACTGGTTGTGTATGCGCTCAATTACCCGCGTTTCTTCTCGCCGAACGGTGATGGGGCACGCGACACCTGGAACATAAAAGGCCTCCGTGGCCAGCCGGATGCGAAGATCTTTATTTTTGACCGCTACGGAAAACTGATTGCGGGACTAAAACCGGGTGGACCGGGATGGGATGGCACCTATAATGGGGAACGCCTTCCTGCAACGGATTATTGGTTTACGCTGCAATACCATGGGGCAAATGGTGAAGGGAAAGAGTTTAGAGCGCATTTCTCCTTGTTGAGGTAGCCTCTATAAAGATTTTATAAATGAATATAATTTGAAGTATACATGCCGTTCCTCCGGAACTCTTGTGCAGGCCGGATGTCGTTTGCTATAAATATGCCATCCCTCCGGGATTCATCAGTAGCAGCCCCAGCGGGGCGATATGTTTATAGTATTATTGATATCGTGCAGCTAAAGTTCCGGAGGAACGGCATATAAAAATATTCAAACTCTTTAGAACAATGTGTTTTGAAAATTTTCGGTTTTAATTGATAACTTATTATTACAGACTCACGCAAGTCTAAAAAATTTGGAAGAAATAATTTGAAGCTGCTTCTATAAGCAGGTATAAAGAAGTTGTTCGTGTTAGTTTTTTGATCCGGATTCCCCTGTCAGCCAACGTCAGGGGTTTCTTTTTGGTATAACCACGGAATTTACATGCTTTTACGTTTTATTCAATTTTTGCCTAATTATATTCGGAATTCAACTATATATTCGAAATATATCTCATAATTAACAAAGATTTTAAGCAGCTAACATTCCCTTCAGGAAATCATAACCACGCCCTTACAGTAAGACAACCTCACTTTTAAAACCGCATAAAGGATACTCGCTAAGTTTGTATAGCATTGATAGTCAGTGCGAACAAACCAAAATTTATTTTTTATGAAAACACAGTTACACAAGGCATTCCTTAATGCCTGTATGCTGGCCGTTGTACTATTAGCAACGTCGGCAATGTGGGGTCAGGTCACCCTTCCGGGGTCGTCACCTTACTCTGAAAATTTCAACACCACACCGGGCGCATCGGGAACGTCCTACCCTACGGGCTGGACTTCCTACAATGGCACTACAGTGGACAATTCGATGACAGTAGGCGGCGCTACTTCCGTTACAGGGGGTAACTACAACTTCGTGTCACGAATCGGTATTTTGGGTTCGGGCAGCGCATTTGCACCGGGCTCTATTGTTTTGAGCATTGCCAACACAACCGGCAAAAGCGCCCTTAAGATCTCCTATGATGTAGTAAAGATCATAGAAAACTCAAGGAGCAATTCGTTTAACCTTGAAGTAAGTACCACCTCGGCTACTACCGGCTTTACAGCTATACCAGCCGGCGCTTACACCTCTGGGACAATTGCCCAGGGTACTACCACTGCTTATGCAAACATCGACATCGCTGCCCTGAGCAACATCAGCGGCAATGTATGGATCCGTTGGAATTACAATGATCTTACCGGCACAGGCAGCAGGGATGGCCTTGCCCTTGACAATGTTTCTGTATCATGGAGTTCAGCACCTGCTGTAACAACTTCGGCTGCAACTTCGATCACGACAACCTCAGCAACGCTGAATGGTACTATTAATGCAAACAGCAACACTACTGCCGCCTCTTTCAACTGGGGCACTACTGTTAGCTACGGAAGCAATGTAACCGCAACGCCATCGTCTGTAACAGGTACGACAGCCACAGCTATAAGCGCGCCAATAAGTTCTTTATCACCAAATACACAATACAACTTCAGGGCTGTAGGTACCGTTAGCGGCACACCGAGCAATGGAGCAAACGCGAGCTTTTATACTTTGGCCCAGGTACCGGGAGTACTAACTGTTGACAATGCAGCTATATACGCGCTTAATGTAACAGTAACATCTGCTACGCAAAACGGCAACCCGGCAGCTACGCAATATGCGATAAAAGAAGCCGCGGGACAGTATGTACAGGCTGACGGTTCCCTTGGCGCTACAGCCGTTTGGAGAACAGCCGCTACATGGGCTACCACTACAGTAACCGGCCTTACGCCTTCTACTTCATACACATTCAGTGCAAAAGCAAGGAACAATGCTACTTCACCGGTTGAAACTGCTTTTGGGGCAACCGCTACCGAATCTACACTTGCTAAC
The DNA here is from genome assembly GCF_038289855.1 of Flavobacterium arundinis. Lineage (NCBI taxonomy): Bacteria > Pseudomonadati > Bacteroidota > Flavobacteriia > Flavobacteriales > Flavobacteriaceae > Flavobacterium > Flavobacterium arundinis. The sequence continues at coordinate 135,010 of NZ_JBBYHR010000005.1, read as the reverse complement.
ACACTGCCTACACTTACTGCAGGCGAGCTTGACGGTTTTGGATCAGTATGTATTAACGTGGCTTCTGGTTCAGGTATGTTTACCCTTAACGGTATCAACCTTACACCGGGCGATGTTACTGTAGGCCCTCTTGATGGCTACACTTTCTCGACTACAGCATCAGGTACTTACACCGCCACATTGGTTATCCCGCAAACGGGAACACTAACACAGGATGTATATGTAACTTTTGCACCGACAACAGTTGGTTCTTACAATGGTAACATTGCTGTAACAGGCGGTGATGCTGATGCTATTGCCGTAGCTGTAACTGGTGCAGGTATAAACACACCAGGATCGGTAACTACGGTATCTGCCACTTCCCTTTCGGCTTCTACTGCTGAAGTTGGCGGTAATGTAACTGCTGAAGGTTGTACTGACGTTACTGTAAGAGGTGTTGTTTACAGCACAACAGTAAACCCTGTAATAGGCGGAAGCGGCGTTACAGCTGTTTCTGACACTGCCGAAGGCGCCGGTACTTATACTGTAGCCCTTAGCGGACTTATAGGAGGTACAACTTATTATGTGAAAGCTTATGCTACTAACGACGGTGGTACAACTTACGGTACACAATTGAGCTTTACTACTGCCAATGTAATAGCGCCGGTTGCTACCGCTGCTACAAGTATAGATTATGACAGCTTTGTTGCCAACTGGAACGCTGCTGACGGTGCTGCAAGCTACAGGCTTGATGTGAGTACTTCGCCAACATTTGGTTCGGTTACCCTTGCTACGGATCTTTTCTTCTCTGAATATGTTGAAGGATCGTCTACAAACAAATACCTTGAAATATACAACGGTACAGGTGCAAGTGTAAACCTTGCTGACTACAGGGTAAGGCTTTACTCTAACGGAAGCAGCACCGCTACAGGTACATCTAACGACGTACAATTATCAGGTACTCTTGCTAACGGCGCTACAGCGGTTATCAAAAATTCAACTGCTACTATTTACAGCGGTACTGCTACAGTAGTTGCTTCGGTAAACTTTAACGGTAACGATGCTGTTGCCCTTTACAGAATATCTACAACGTCAAACGTTGATATCTTTGGTAACATCGGTACAGATCCGGGTGCTGCCTGGACAGGAACAACAAATACTACAGTTGACAAAACCCTTGTAAGGAAAGCTTCAGTATCAGGCGGTGTAACTACCGATCCATCAGGAACAGGATTCCCTACACTTGACACAGAGTGGGATATGTTTAACCAAAATGATGTTACACATCTTGGTTCGCACACTTATGCAGGTATTGCACCTTCATTTGTACCTGGCTACGAAAACCTTGCTGTTACCACAGGTACAAGCCAGGTTGTTACAGGACTTACCGAACTTACAACCTACTACTACAGGGTAAGGGCTGTTGCCGGAAACACAAGCGGTAATTCTAACGTTATTGAAGTAGCTACTACAGCAAACACAGATCCTTCACTTTCTGCTACGGCCCTTACTGCTTTCGGTGCAGTTTGTATCGACAGTGAAGATGGCCCTGAGACATTCACTATTACAGGTTCTTTCCTTACTGAAGATAACGTTGTTGTAGGCCCGCTTGACGGCTACACGTTCTCAACAGATGACGTTACTTACCTTGACACCCTTAACCTTGACCAGGCAGGAGGCACTTATAGTCAGGTAATATATGTTAAAATCCTTCCTTCCGTTGTTGGAGACTATTCAGGAAACATTCCTGTTAGCGGTGGCGGTGCAGACAGCATCAACGTAGCTGCATCAGGAAGCGGTGTGGACACTCCTGCAACTATCGTTATTAACAGCGCTGATGCAGTTAGCGCTTCTACAGCTACTGTTGAAGCCGAAATTACAGCTATCGGATGCTCTGATATATTTGAGATCGGTGTTGTATATGCTACTACTGCCAACCCTGCCATAGGCGAACCGGGTGTAGAGCAATATATTGAAACAGCATTTGGCCTTGGTACTTTTGATGCCAACCTTGAATTCCTTGCCGGAGGTACTACCTATTATGTAAGGGCTTACGCTATCAATAACGGAGGTACTTCTTACAGTGCCGAACTTACGTTTACTACTGACAACGTAATAGCTCCTGAAGCCAACCCTGCCCTAAGTGTAACAGAAAGCAGCTTTATAGCCAACTGGGAACTAGTAGACGGCGCAGTAAGCTACAGGCTTGACGTGAGCACATCGCCAACATTTGGTGCAAGCGCTCCTGCAACAGACCTTTTCTTCTCTGAATATGTTGAAGGTTCTTCTACAAACAAATACCTTGAAATATTCAATGGTACAGGCGCTGCTATAGACCTGTCTGACTACAGGGTAAGGCTATATTCTAACGGAAGCTCTGCGGCTGTGGGTACTAACGATGTTGTACTATCCGGCATGATCGCCGATGGCGCTACTATAGTAATCAAAAACTCAGGCGCTACACTTTACTCCGGTACTGCAACTGTTGTTTCTTCGGTAAACTTTAATGGTAATGATGCTGTTGCCCTTTACAAAATATCTACTGCTTCAAATGTGGATATCATCGGTAAAATAGGCCAGGATCCGGGTGCTGCATGGACAAGCGCTACTAACACTACCGTTGATAAAACCCTTGTAAGGAAAGCTACAGTAACAGGCGGTGTAACAGCAAACCCTGCTACAGGTTTTGACACACTTGAATCGGAATGGGATGTATATAACCAAAATGATGTTACACACCTTGGTGCGCATACGTACTCAGGTATTGCCCCATCATTCGTTCCGGGCTACCAGGACCTTGCTGTAACAGCCGGTACAAGCCAGCTTGTTGACGGACTTGATGCAGCAACAACCTACTACTACAGGGTTAGAGCTGTTGCCGGAAACACAAGCGTTAACTCTAATGTTATAGAAGTAAGTACAGAAGCAACTTCTGGCGGTGCAAGGATGGCAATGGGCCTTAAAGATAACGATGCCAACAACATAATGGTGTACAAACAAAATGGCGCATTAACTATTTCTTCTGCCAATACAGCAATCACTTCGGTAGCGGTATATGACATGACAGGAAAAGTGCTTTTTGCTTCAGACAAGTTTAACCAAAATGAAGTGGTACTTGAAAACATAAGCGCTTCTAACCAGATGCTTATTGTTAAAATAGGTACAGATGCTAACGAACAAGTGACCAAAAAGGTAGCTTACTAAGCATTCACATCTTAAATATATGAGGAATCCCTCTCCGTAAGGAGGGGGATTTTTTCGTTATAGCACCTCCAAGTTAATACTAACTTCAGATACATAACATATTACTAAACAAATGATAACCGACACGTTACAGTAATACAACCTATATCTGCCTGATAGTTAACATAGATAACAAATCTTTGCTATGATAAATAATACCCTAAAAGTATCTAAAATTTAACTAAAAACATGATGATGAAATTACTACATCAAAATCTTCTGAAGGGCCTTTTCCTGATGGTCCTTTTTTTAACGGCTACGGTCTCGTGGGGGCAGCTTGTCGACGAGGGATTTGAGGCTTCGACGGCGCCGGCAGGCTGGACAATGAACAGTATGGCATACTCGACAAACAATAAATGTTCGGGTTCAAGGTCAGCCATGTTCAATGCGAACGGAGATTACATGATCACGCCGGTATTAGGCAGTCCGGGAGTACTGACCTTTACATGGAGACGAAGCAGCAATTCACCCACAAACCCTTCTTTTCAGATTGGGTATGCTACAAGCGCTTCGGCTACTACATGGACATCTATAGGCACTATAAGCAGTTTTACAACAAGCTGCCAGACCTTTACCTACGACCTTACAGGCCTTAGTAATATTTATGTAAGGGTATTGGATAACCGCGGAGGTGGTGCGAATGAAGTGTATGTTGATGATTTTCTGGTAGCCCAACCGGCATTCTCAAGCGCATCGACCATTATAAGGAATACAAGTTTCACTGAGCCATCTAATATTGATTACACACAATACCAGGCTACAGACATAACATTTGCAGGATCGGTACATAACTCTATGGAAGTTGCGAAATTCGATATTCGTGACGGCGGAACCGCTGCAGATGCAGACGCGTTACCTACCACGCTGACGGCCATCACTTTTACTGTTGCCAATCCGGGACCTATAAGGAAACTTGCTATCTATGACGGCAATACCGAAATAGCAGAACAGGCGGTGACATCAACTGCCGGTTCGGTAGCAGTAGCTTTTTCAGGATTTAGCTTATCGGCTCCTGATGGAGGCACTTCTACATTTGGCAGTAAGACATTTTCCCTGCGTGCAACATTTGATGCCGCAGTGACCGATAACACACAGTTTTCTTTCACTGTAAACGCAACTACAGAAGCTACCAGCAATACATCTAAGTTTGCTGCTGATAATGCCGGAGCAGCAGCTTCGTTAACTACAACGGACCGTAACAGGATAGAAGTTACGGCAGACAGGCTTGCTTTTGTAACACAGCCTGCAACTACCAACGCGAACGCTGCTATGGCCAATGTTACCGTTAGCGCGAACGACGCGAACGGAAACCGTGACCTTGATTTTACAAGTGGTGTGAAAATAACCTCAACAGGTACATTAACCGGGTCACCGGTTTCAGCAGCAACGGTAACATCGGGTCTTGCTACATTTACAGGGCTTACACATACCGCAGCGGGCACAGGCTTTGTACTGACCGCACAACGTACCGCAACCAGCGACTGGAGCGTTAACAGTAACACCTTTGCAATCAACAAGCTTGCACAAACTATAACTTTCGCATCTAACATAACCAAAACGTATGGTGATGCCGAATTTGACCTGACCGCAACTGCATCTTCGGGACTTGCTGTAACCTATACCAGCTCTGATGAAAGCGTTGCTACCATTTCGGGAAGTACTGTAATAATACTGAGCAACGGTGTAACCACTATTACCGCTTCTCAGGCAGGAAATGGCGTTTATAACGCAGCAGCAAATGTTGCTAAAACACTTACAGTAAACAAAAAACAGCTGTCGGTAACAGGCGCTGTTGCCCAAAGCAAAATATATGACGGAACTCCTGATGCAACCATCACAGGCGCGGTGCTTAGTGGCGGTGTTGTAGGCAGCGACGATGTAACGCTTGGGTCTTTTTACATCGCTGGATTCAATAATAAAAACATTGGCACAGCCAAACCGGTAGATGCAGCTTTCGAATTGGAAGGTGCGCACGCCAGCCGGTACACTCTGGCAGATCCTACAGGCCTTACCGCCGATATTACTGCTAAAGAACTCACTATTTCGGGGATAACGATTGCCGATAAAGACTTTGACTCTGACACCGATGCAACCATTGTTGGCACTCCTGTGCTTAACGGCGTTGTTGGTACAGAAGATGTTACCCTAAACACATCGGCAGCGACTGCGGTATTTGCTAATATAGGCCCGGGTGCGACGATACCGGTTACCGTTTCGGGATATGCCGTAAATGGCAACGATATTGCCAATTATACACTTATACAGCCTCAAGGGCTTACAGCCAACATTAATGAGACAGGACTTGCCAACCAAACAATAACATTTGGCGCACTGGATGCTGTTACTTATGGCGATGCTACATTTAACCTTACGGCTACTGCCAGTTCGGGATTAACGGTAACCTATACCAGTTCTGACGAAAACGTGGCTACCGTTAGCGGTAATACTGTTACCATAACAGGAGCTGGAACAACTACGATAAGGGCTTTCCAGGAAGGTAACGGCAGCTTTAACCCTGCTTCGTCTGTGCCACAGGAACTTGTTGTAAACAAAAAAACAATTACGGTGGCCGGTGCTGCTGTAACCGATAAGGTGTATAACACCACTACAACTGCGGTAGCAACAGGTACGCTTGCAGGATTAGTGGGCGGCGATGCTGCCTTTGTTGACCTTACAGGTACCGGTGTTTTTGCTTCAGCAGATGTAGCAAACGGTATCGCCGTAACAACAGACTATTCTATTACAGGAACACGTGCTTATAACTACGAACTGACACAGCCGGGCGACCTGACAGGAAACATAACTCCTGCAACGCTTACGCTTGAAACTGCGTCTGCGGCCAGTAAAATATATGACGGCACTACTGCTACTACGGTATCTGGTGTGCTTACAGGTATTTTACCGGGCGATACTGTTACCTATAACGGTACAGGAACATTTGCTTCGGCAGGTGTTGCTACAGGAATTGCTGTTACCTCGACGTCGACCCTTGCGGGAACTGATGCGGGCAACTACCAGCTTGCACAGCCAACAGGCCTTACTGCTGACATTACAGCAAAAAACCTTACTGTTACCGCTACAGCCGGAGATAAAGAATATAACCGCACAACAGCTGCCGTAATCACGGTAACCGGAATAACCGGCCTTGCTGATGGTGACGATGTAACAGCAACAGGCGGAGGTACATTCAACAACTTCAATGTTGGGACAGGCAAGCCGGTAACTGCTGCCCTTTCTTTAACGGGAGATGATGCTGCTAACTATACCCTTACACAGCCAACAGGCCTTACTGCTGCCATTACTGCTAAAAACCTTACGGTTACCAGTGCCGATGTAGCAGATAAAGCTTATGATGGAAATACCAATGCTACAATTACGAATGCTGTACTTGACGGTATAGTTGCCGGTGATGAAGCCGATGTAACCATAGTATCGGGTACGTTTGCGCAGGCAGAGACCGGAAACAATATACCGGTATCCAGCCTTGTTTTGTCAGGTTCTGCTGCAGGAAACTACAGCCTTACACAGCCAACCGGACTTACCGGAAATATTACAGGCATGCCGCTTACGCTTGCAGGCGCTGCGGCACAAAATAAAGTATATGACGGAAACAATACCGCTGTTATTACCGGAACACTTTCGGGTGTTGCTCCGGGCGATGACGTAACCTTTACAGGAACGGGTACTTTTGCTTCTGTAGCTGTAGCTAATGGTATTGAAGTTACGCCACTGATAACAATTGGCGGTGCGGATGCTGCTAATTATACATTTACACAGCCAACAGGGCTTAGCGCGAACATTACACCAAAAGCGCTTACCGTTAACGCTGTGGCTGTAACCAAAGAATATAACCGTACAACTGCTGCCGTAATCACCGTTAGCCAAATAAACGGCATAGTTGCCGGTGACGATATAAATGTTACAGGCGGAGGTACTTTTAATACCTTTACTAAAGGTACAAACAAACCTGTTACTGCTGCCCTTGTTTTGGGCGGGGACAGTGCAGCGAACTATACCCTTACACAGCCAACCGGCCTTACTGCCGATATCACAGCTAAAAACCTTACCGTTACAAGTGCTGATGTGGTTAACAGGCCTTACAACGGGACTACTGCCGCTACGATAGAAAATGCAGTTATCGATGGTATTGTTGCGGGCGATGAAGCTGATGTAGCCATAGTATCGGGTACTTTTGCGCAGGCAGAAATAGGAACCGATATTCCGGTAGCTAACCTTGTACTTTCTGGCGCTGCTACAACCAACTATACCCTTACACAGCCAACTGGGCTTACAGGAAATATCACAGGCACAACCCTTACACTTACAGGGGCTGCTGCACAGAACAAAGTATATGACAGCACCACTGCTGCCGTTATTACCGGTACACTTACGGGTGTTGCCGCCGGTGACGATGTAACCTTTACAGGTACGGGTATTTTTGCTTCTGCCGATGCAGCCAATGGTATCGAAGTTACGCCAACTATCACACTCGGTGGTGCAGATGCTGCTAACTATACGCTTACACAGCCAACGGGGCTTACTGCAAATATTACCCCTAAAACACTTACCATTGCAGGGCTTACTGCTGACAATAAAGTGTATGACAAAACCACAACGGCAACCCTTAGCGGAACACCTTCGCTTGTGGGTATCCTGAACAGCGACGATGTTTCTTTAGACGGGACACCGGTTGCTAACTTCAATAATTTCCTTGTTGGTACTGCCAAACCCGTTACTGTTACAGGATATGTCCTGGCAGATAACGCTGCCAACTATACCCTTGTACAGCCAACAGGCCTTACAGCAAATATTACTGCAAAACCACTTACCATGACCGGCGGTGCAGTGACAACAAAAACGTATAACACAACCACTGCTGCCGTTGTAACCGGTGTAACACTGGTGGGCGTAGAGGCCGGCGATACTGTAACTGCAACTACAGGAACTTTTGCATCGGCAAATGCCGGAACGCAAAATGTTACCGTACTTTTAGCAGGTGCCAATGCGGGCAACTATACCCTGACACAGGCGGACCCGCTGCTTACAGGTACGATCAATAAAGCACCGCTTACAGTGACTGCTGATTTTAAAACCAGGGTTGCGGGCGCTTCAAATCCGGCACTTACCATTACGTATGCCACCTTCGCAGGATCGGATAACGCTGCGGATGATGCCGACTTTACCCCGCCTACCCTTACTACTACGGCCGCAAGCGGATCGACAGTACCGGGAGCTTATCCTATCACTTTTGCAACGCCGGGCGATGCGGATAACTATACATTTACCTATGTAGAGGGGACACTTACCGTTACCGGGCCTGAGACAACCTCATTTGGGCCGGGCACACTCTGGACAAACCCGATCACGGATTCTAACCCAAGTGCAGGCAACCCGTTTACCACAGGGCAAACCGTGGCTACCAACACTAACAGCGCCGCTGCCCCTGTAGGCACAGCGATCATAACCGTTAGCGGGATAGGCCGTGGTTCCGGAATAGGTGCAAATGCAGCAGGTAACAGGTATAATGCGAATTCATGGAATACTGTTTTTGATTCATCAGACTATTTTGAATTTACCATTACACCTGTAGATGGCTATAAACTAAACCTTGCATCATTTGTGTATACCGGACAAGCTTCGGGAACAGGCCCTTCTTCATTTGCCTTCAGGTCGAGCAAAGACGGATATGCCGGCAATATAGGTACGGCTACAGCGAGCGGCGCAACGATTTCCCTTTCAGGTGCAGCCTACCAGAATTTAACCGGCGCAATTACATTCCGTTTTTACGGTTGGGGTTCCAGCGGCTCTAACCCTGCCGGCGGTACATTTAGTATAAACGACTTCAGCTTCACAGGTTCGGTAATAAAACTTCCGAATCCGGCTGTATTGCCTGTAATAAGCAATATCACATCGGGTGTTACTACCTATACCGTGAATTATGGCCAGGCAAATGCCAGTTTTGATGTGGATGTGAATGCCGATGCAACGCCAACGGTAACATTCAGTGCTGCCTTCCCTTCTGCTCTGACAGGAAGCGCATCGATAAATGCTGCAACAGGTGTGATCACTTTTAATGACGACATCCTTCCCGGTACCTACAACATACCGGTAAATGCGAAAAGCTATTACAATACCGTTACTACACCGGCAACCAATGGCGACACGAAGACCCTTGTGTTTAAAGTAAACAAGCTCGACCAGCCGGTTACTTTTGATACTGACCCTAACCCGCTGCCTGCTAACCTACAACCTGGTGATACCTTTACTGTAGACTACAACAATCCGGCAGGCCTGCCTGTAACATGGTCTACTTCAAACGGAAGCGTTGCTACAGTTGCGACTAACGGGGATGGTACAGCCACCGTAACAATTGTTGCTGCGGGATCTGCAAATATTATTGCATCAAACAGTGGTGATACGATCTATAATGCACTTAATGCTACCGCGACAGCGCTTAACATCAGGACGCTTACTGCTACACCGGGCACTATAAACCTTATTGGTTACCAGGGCCAGGCTACAATAGCGGCGCACCTTACCAACATTGCTGCGGCTAACCTTAACGCCGTAAACGGCAACCTGACGATAAGCGTAACAGACGGAGCCGAATATTTCGAAGTTTCGAATGCAGCTAACTCAGGTTTCGATACTACTGCTGCTTATGCCTATTCGGGTGCAAGTTTTAGTACTTCTAACCCTGCTATTTATGTGCGATTGAAAGCAGGCCTTACTATGGGCGATTATACAGGAACAATGACACTATCCGGTGGCGGCGCCATTACTACGGTGACACTTAACGGAACAGTGCAGGTTGCCCCTGTGGTAAACACGACTGCGGCTGCCTATGGCCCTTACTGTGTGGGAACGGATAACAACATCAGCGTGGCCTTTACAACAGAAGGCGGTTTCCCTGCCGGAAACTTCTACGCACAGGTGTCTGATGCTACAGGAAACTTCCATTCTGATTTCTCGAACATCATAAGCGGCGCTACAGCGGCAAGCCCTATAAATGCTACCATGCAGGACGACCTGGCAGCAGGAAATTACAGGGTACGCGTTGTACACCTTTCTAACGGGTTGCTGCTTACTACAAGCTTAGGTGATAATGGCAGTGCCATTGTAATAAATGCAAAGCCAACACTTACAAGCGTACAGGTAGCTGTAAGCTGCGCCGGAACTGCTTCGGGAGTTTCGCTTGCAGGGCTTCTGCCGAATACAGGAGTAACTGTTAACTATACCATAGGTGCTGCGGCAAATACTGCTACAGTAACCGCCGATGCGGGAGGTAATGCCTCGTTTGACATTGTCCTTGACGGAGCAAACGACGGGCAGCTGCTTACTGTAACGTCCCTTACAAGGACTGATGTAACCCAGTCATGTGCTGCGGCCTTTAGTGTTTCGGCTACAATAACTGTAGGCGCGAACACATGGACAGGAGCAGCGGGAACATCGGACTGGAATGACGAAAACAACTGGTCGTGCAATACCGTACCTACAGAAGATATCCGTGCGATCATTGGCGCAGGTGCAAACCAGCCGGAAATTTCAGGTAATACAATCGTGTCTGTAAAAACCCTTACTATAGAAGATGGCGCTGACATGGTGGTAGAATCTGGCAGTAACATCAGGGTTATAGGCAAGGTTACCGTACAGGAAGGCGGTTCATTGACACTACAGAACAATGCCAACCTGATCCAGGTAAACGATGTAGACAACTCGGGTGAGATCACTGTAATAAAAAACAGCGCCCCAATGTACAGGCTTGACTATGCACTATGGTCATCTCCGGTTACAGGCGGATCGCTTGTTGATTTCTCTCCTCAAACGCTTTCCAACCGTTTTTACCACTACAACCCGATAAGCGATGCTTATGCTACCGTACCGGGAAGCACATTGTTTAACGAAGGTATGAGCTACCTTATCCGTGTGGCAAATAACCATCCTGCCTATGTAGCGGGGCAAACAGGTACGCCATGGACAGGTACTTTTGAAGGAACACCTAATAATGGTGATGTAAATGTGAGTGTTATGCCTGCTGACGGAACAATAACCGGATACAACGCTGTGGGTAACCCTTACCCGTCACCTATCAACATTGCTGCTTTTTATGCTGCTAATGCGAATAACTTAGGCGATGATACCTCACTATACTTCTGGAGGAAGAAAAATGACGAAAACACTTCATGCTATGCGTCATTGACACTTACAGGATATACTGCCAACAACGGCAACGCATTTGGCGACAGCAGTAACGGTGTATTCAATAATCCTGAAGAAAGCGACACGTGGGTAATCAACCCTGGCCAGGGCTTTATTGTACAGGCAGAAGGCAGCACCATATCGTTCAATAACGGGATGCGTGTAGCGGTGAACAACAACCAGCAGTTCAGGAACGCGCAGGATGCAGCCACTACAGGCTCCCGCCTATGGCTAAACCTTACAGGCGCTCAGGGCGAGTTCCACCAAACGCTGGTAGCCTATACCAATAACACCACGCTTGGCCTTGACTATGGCTGGGACGGAAAAGCGCTTACTGACGGTACTGTTGCGATATACTCTCTTATAGGAGAATCGAAACTGGGCATACAGGCAAGGCCGGCATTTGATGCAGCCGATGTTGTACCGATGGGCTACAAAGCCACTACAGCAGGCAGCTACACGATAACCCTTGACCACGTGGATGGCCTGTTCTCACAAGACCAGGATATTTACCTGAAAGACAACCTGTTTGGAACGACACACGATCTTAAACTAAGCGCTTATGAGTTTGCCACTGAGGCAGGCACATTTGAGGGAAGGTTTGAAGTAGTATATGCCGAAGCGCTTGGTACTGATATTCCGGTTATGGATGCCAACAGTATCATCGTTTACAAACAGGGCAGCAACATAAACATCAGCTCAGGCACTACAGACATGACCGGTGTTACGGTATATGACCTGAGAGGCAGGGTGCTTTACAGACATGAAAGCATCAATGCTGCCGAAACTGTAATAAGCGGCCTGCAGGCACAGGAGCAGATGCTTATTGTTGAAGTGACAACCCTTAAAGGAAAAGTGAGCAAAAAGATAATTTTCTAAACGCCTATACCCCCAAAATTCCGGGAAACCCCCGCTGTGTTACTACAGCAGGGGTTTTCTTTTTTAAGCCTGACCGCAATGCCTTTGGTAACCATAAGCTAACAATTTGACAATGCTGGCTTTTCTTAGAATATAGACAACGTAAGTACCTTTACACCGTAAAAATAAATTAAAAGAAAATGAAAAAACAATACTTTTTCGCAATTGGCCTTATAATGGCCGGACTAACCGCTTCTGCACAGAACCAGGTTATAAACGGAGGATTTGAAAACTGGACGGACGCCAACCCTGTAAACTTTACCGAACAGGGAACAAGCCCAATTTATAATGACAACCTTACAAAAGAGACTACAATAGTACATTCGGGAAGCAACTCAGCAAGGCAAACGTCGCAGGAGACAACACAATATGTTGAATACAGCAACCTGATACAGGTAACCCCGGGCCATTCCTATACCATTAGCTACTGGTACCTTGATAACAGCCCTACGGCAAGGACAAGGACATGGACTTCATGGCTTGACTCTGCTAACAGTTCAGGTGGCGCCCTGGCAGAACCACAGATAAATGGTAACGCTGCTAACCCACACACTGTACAAACGCTACAGGATGAGAACTACTCTACAGACAGCGCAAACTGGGTATTCAAGACAATGACCCAGACGGCACCCGCTACAGCTGCTAAAGCACGTGTACAAATAAGGACATACAGGCAGGCAGCAGGCCAAAGCGGCGGATTTATTTATTATGATGACATCTCGTTTGTAGATAATACCATAGCAGGTGTAAATGAAAATACTATCACTACAGTGAAAATGTTCCCGAACCCGCTAAACGGCGATGTACTTACCGTACTGACAGATAGCGATGCCCCTAAAGCAATAACGATATTTGATGTATTGGGCAAACAGGTAGTGAACACTACAACAAGCAACAATACTGTAAATGTAGCTAATCTTACATCAGGTGTGTATATGGTAAAAATTACACAGGATGGCAAAACTGCTACAAAGAAACTTGTAGTTCAGTAATATATCTCTCCTCTTATCAAAAAGCTGCCGGGTCCTCCGGTGGCTTTTTTTATGCAAATTATTCAGCGGTATAGCGCCAAAAATTTAGAACTCTGTGTAACCAATAAAAAAAGCCTCTCATTTCTGAGAGGCTTCGTACCTGGAGTGGGAATCGAACCCACACACCTAAGTACACGAGTTTGAGTCGTGCGCGTCTACCAATTCCGCCATCCAGGCTGGTCATTAACGGGTGCAAATGTAAAAATAAATATTTAATTTTAGGCAAAATAGATGTAAAAATACTTTCGGGGTCGGATTAAATTCCTAAATTTGCACCTCGTTTACACAACACAACACTAACTAACTACTAAACAACACATTAAAAATGCCGCATTCAGAACCGGAAGCAAAGATATTTGCATGTTCTAACAGCACTTACCTCGCCGAACAGATAGCTAAAAGCTATGGTGCAGAGCTTGGTAAGGTAACGTTCTCTAAATATAGCGACGGCGAATTCCAGCCATCATTCGAAGAATCGATCAGGGGAATAAGGGTTTTCCTTGTGTGTTCGACCTTTCCAAGCTCGGACAACCTGATGGAGCTTTTACTGATGATCGATGCTGCCAAGAGGGCTTCGGCAAGGCACATTACCGCAGTAATACCCTACTTCGGGTGGGCCAGGCAGGACAGGAAAGACAAGCCAAGGGTACCTATAGGCGCCAAACTTGTTGCCAAACTGCTCGAAACAGCAGGTGCAACAAGGATCATGACCATGGACCTGCACGCCGACCAGATACAGGGGTTTTTCGAGAAACCGGTAGACCACTTGTTTGCATCGACCATTTTCGTACCTTATATCAAGTCGCTCAACCTGGAGAACCTTACAATAGCTTCGCCGGATATGGGAGGATCGAAAAGGGCTTATGCCTACAGCAAATTCCTGGGCAGCGACGTAGTGATATGCTACAAGCAGCGTAAGGAGGCTAACAAAATTGAAACAATGGAGCTTATAGGCGATGTGACAGGAAAAAACATCGTACTTGTAGACGACATGATAGATACAGGGGGAACGCTTGCAAAAGCGGCCGACCTGATGATCGAAAAAGGCGCATTGAGCGTAAGGGCTATTTGTACGCATGCCATATTATCCGGCAATGCTTATGAAAAGATCGAGAACTCAAAACTGTCTGAGCTTATAGTGACCGACAGTATACCGCTAAAGCAGGAAACGGAGAAAATAAGGGTGGTATCCTGCGCAGGCTTGTTTGCCGAGGTAATGCACATGGTGCAGAACAACACCTCAATAAGCGGCAAGTTCTTACAATAGAATTTTTTATTTATTAACTATATTAATTATTTCAAATGAAATCAATTACGATTAAAGGATCTGAAAGAGAAAGCGTAGGCAAGGCGGCAACGCGTGCGGTACGTAATGCTGGAATGGTTCCTTGCGTGTTATACGGAGGAGATCAGCCAGTACATTTTACAGCAGAAGAGATTGCATTCAAAAACCTGGTTTACACTCCAAACGTACACACCGTGGTAATTGAGCTTGGCGGAAAAACCAGCAACGCTATCCTTCAGGACATACAGTTTCACCCTGTATCTGACAGAATTTTACACATCGACTTTTACCAGCTTCATGATGACAAAGAAATCACTATGGATGTACCGGTAAAAATTACAGGAACTTCTCCTGGTGTACTTGGTGGTGGTGTTCTTCGCCTTAACCAGCGCAAACTTAAAGTTAGGGCTTTGCCTGCAAACCTTCCTGACTTTGTTGAAGCTAACATCTCTGAACTTGAAATGGGTAACAAACTTTATGTTACTAAATTAGAGACTAACAACTTCAAACTGCTTAACCCTGAAAACACAGTGGTTGCACAGGTGAGGATTTCACGTGCTGCTATGAAAGCTGCTCAAGAGGCTGCAAAAGCTGCAAAAGCACCTGCAAAAGGAAAGAAAAAATAATTTTATTTTTCCATTATACAGAAAGCGCTCCGGAAACGGGGCGCTTTTTTTGTTTATATTTTAATGTGCTAGCTGATTATTAATCCATAAGCCAGCCCATTATAACTCCTTCGAATTTCTTTTGATATACTTATATATTGAATATAGAAAATAGATCATTACCAAAAGCAACACTACCTGTAGGATTTGCCAAAATAGTAATGTATAGTTCATAAAATGTAGTTTATGTATAAATTCATGATGTCTCTGAATAACAAATATACATTATTTTATAGTTCCCGGGCATTTGCACTAATTTCTTATGTTGCAATTAAACAATTTTTTCTGAGATTTCGCTCTCCGCAAGCTACGTTCGAAATGGAAGAACACCTTACGGTTTACATACTGTTCTATTCCAAACAAATACACAAATTTTAATAAGATACTCTTTCAAAAGTTAGCTCCTCCCCTACTTAAAACTCCGCATTAATTCGTGGCACTCTGCTCCGCAAAGTCTCTGACTTTGTGGAAGCGACAGCATGTCTCTGACATGCACAGGAAAGGTAAGAGACCTTTAAATACACCCACAAAGTCAGACTTGTGGAGCGTTAAATTATTACTCTGCAAACATAGGAGGAAGGAGAGCCAGGATGTACTTACACAGACATCTCAAAACAGACATGAAGTTTCCCAATTATCCCTGATAGCAGTGAAATCCCCGACACAGGAGAGCCAAAGCGGAAATCCCGCTCAAAAAGCGGGACAGGACAGGAAATACCATTATCGTAAATGCTGAGGCCTGTCGATACTTAAGATTACTGCTTATTTGAGATTTCTCTCTCCCCAATCTTCGTCGCTTTACCATCCTTGAATGCAACGACACTAAAAAGAAAACCCCTGCAGACTCACTCCGCAGGGGCTTTCAAACAAACCAACCAATTTATAAAATTACCAATTTTATGTTTTTAGTTTACAATTACTTTTTTGTTTACTACTTGTTGACTTTCAAGTGTTGCTTTCACGATCACTACCTGGTTTGAAGCCGTAAGGGCAGTAGTTGTAATTTCTTGTGCGTTTACGTTGTTGTTTACGTAGATCACCTTTCCAAGAAGGTCATACACAACAACTGATTTTATAGTTTCAGGAGCTGTTACCGTTACCTGTTTTGCATTTTGGAAGATGATCACATCTTTTGCAGCAGCAACCGGGTTGTCAGTACCTAGTGCTTCATTTGCATATACGATCTCAAAACGTGTGTCGAAAGTACCTGCTTCAGAAGTAAAACTGTAGTTGCCTTCTTTTAGGTTATGTACGGTAGCAGTCATATTATCTTTTACAAATATCGCCTGGTCGCCAAGGAATATTCCGTCCATGTGGTCAATTGACAATTCAAATGTTCCTGCTGTTTCTGTTTTGAAGCCCATTGGCACAACATCTTCGGCAGTGAATGAAGGGCGTCCCTGGATAGCAAGTGTTTTTTCGGCAGCGATAGAGTAAAGGTTTGTATTTCCGTCAACAAAAGACTCACCATCTATTCCGTTGTCGATATCAAGTGTAGCTTCGGCAGTGTAGCCTATTACAGCTTGTGTAAACACATCAGCGCCACTTGTTACGTTAAGCCATATCCTTGAAGCTTCTGCTTCGGTAGTTGCTTCTTCTGTCTGTGCTGTCCTGAAGAACTGGTCAGAGCTGTTTGCTTTACGCATCCTGTTTTTGAACACAAGGTTTGAAGCGCTTTTTGCCTTTACGATAAAGCCTTGTCCTGTGTTAAGTACTCCGTGCGGGTCTACTGCGTACTGGTTTTCTCCACCCGGTGCAGCATTGGCAGCGTAAGCGAATTTTGTAAGTACAGAGTAGCTTGATTTTGTAGCATCGTTTGTTTTCCTCCAGAACCAAAGCGTACCTTCGATATTGTTGATGTTAGCGTCGATGAATTCACTTACGTTGATCGGTGACGGGTAAGGGTTACCTACTGCATTGTAGCTGTGTGCTGCATCCTGGTATACCATTGGGAACGTGATAGTACCATTATTCGGTGTTCCTGTAAATACTCCCTTTACGACTGTCGGTACAGTAGCAGAATGATCGTTCGGTGTGCGTATAAGGTAACCTTTTGCTGTTGTAAATGTTGTTGCAGCAGGGTCGGCTATCGGGGCATACATGTTGCTTATCGGGTTGTAAGTATAAAAACGGTTAAGCAGTGTCATTGGAGAGAACTGGGTCAGTGTCTGTGTACCTGATACCGGAGATGACCACATTGTATAGTCAAGCCTTTTGATAAGTGAGCTGTTCCTCCTGATTGTTGCTGTACCTGTGTTTGATACATTACTGTTGATCTGTACCAGGTCGCTGTTGCTGCTCATTTCAAGCACACCGCCCGGCGCAATATTGATCTGGTTTACTACATACAGGTTTTTCGGTGCAGGCATTATCAATGATCCTGTAGCTGTTATCGTAAGCGAGCAAGCTTTGATATCTGTAGTCGGGGCGAATATACCGTTGATGATAACTGCTTTGCTGCTTGTAGGAAAGCCGTTTGACCAAGTACCGTCAGCATTATACGTCGTAGTGTCTGAACAGCTTGTGTTACCGAATTCGTCAGCACCGATATACGGGGCAGTCATGCTTCTTGAGTCACCATCGATGTCAGTTGCTACGTTAAGCGCCTGTCCTGCTGTAAGCGTCTGGTTGATCACGTCGAATGGAGCGATGTGAGAGTCTGTAGATGATACGAATACCGTGTTGATCGCTGTTGAAGCTGCATCTTTAGCAGTAGCTGTTTTCCACTGAGCAAGGGTTTTAATATTAGCCACCTGATAGAAGCTTCCTAATGATGCGATCTTATCTACTGAGTAGTAATTGTTGTTGTTAAGCGTTGCAAACGTTGCCTGGCCTGCTGTTGCTACATAGATAGCAAAACGTGCAGAGTTGTTTGGCTGTGTGTTTACAAATATGTTGTTCCTTACATCAAGGTTAAGTACGTTGTTTTCAATGAAAAGCGCTGAAGAGATACCTGCGTTATTGTATTGGTCTTTAGTAAGCCTTACCGTATTGTGGTACAGTTTATAGCCATTTCCTGAAAAGATACCGATACCGAAACCGTTTTGGTTCTCACCACCGTTACCCGGGCCGGTTACGTCAAGGATAAAGTTGTTTACTACAGTAATGTTAGTTGTTGCTGCTGTAGAAGAAAGATTGATACCTGCTATACCTTTACCGTTGGCAAGCGTCTTGTCTATTTGAGACAGGTTGTTGGCAGAGATCGTTCCGTTAGTACTGTTATCAGCGATGTGGATACCTGCAAAGCCAAGGTCGCCGCTGTTTGTATTCCTGTACACACCTGTAATTGTGTTTTTGTCGATAGTGAAGCCGTTAAGGTTCGATACATAAACTGCTGTGATAGTCCTTTCTTCGTTTGTTGCGCCGCCAAAAGTGCTTTTCTCAACTACTACATTCTGAAGTGCTGATGATGTTGCATTATTGTCAAGGATGTAAACACCTTCTTTCACGTTAAGGAAAGTCACATTGCTTACCGTAAGCTTTTTAATTTTCGCTGCAGCATTGCCTATATTAAGGCTGTTGTTGGCCGATGTATCAGCACCTACATACACACCTATAGTATACTGGCTTTCGCCGTTAGTGAAGCTCTGCTGAAGGAAAGCATTTTTGATCGTTACATTCTCAGGAGCGTTTGTGCCTGTTGGGCTTACAAGGTAGATAACCGAACGGTTAGTGTAGGTAAGCTGGCCATTGTTGTCTATAGTAAGGTTTTTAGAAGTACCGCCTGCGATGTTGCTTCCATCAATGATGATGTTGTCAGCGCCATTCATTTTGAATACTGCCTGTACCGGTACAGTACCGTTTGCATTGTAAGCATCTATCCTTGCGTTAACGCCTGTGTTCGGCCTGATAGTAAGTGTGTTCGTTGCGCTTGTGCCGGCAAACTGGTTAAAAGTAATAGGGAAGTTCTCTCCTAGTGTGTTGTTGTACTCCGCATCGTTAAGAAGGAATGTTACCGGGCCAGATACGCCTACACTGTTTACAGCTGCTGCTGCATCGCTGATCGTTTTAAAATCGTTGCTTAAGGCCTGTCCTATTGTATAGGTACCCGACAAAGGCTGTGGAGCGGTTACTGTACCAACGATGGTTGGGGGCACGTGACCACCGTTAGTATGAAGCAACCTCCATGTTGTTCCGCCCACTTTGTCATAAACATATATCCTTACATACAGGCGTTCACCTGCAAGTACAGGAATGTTTACTGATAGGTCTTTCTGTGTGCCTGTGTTATAAAACTGGGCCGGGTTAGTAACTCCTAAAGATACAGAACCTGTAAACGCTGCATTCTTTGCATAGCGTACTTCAAATTTCCTGTACTCTCCCTGGTACTTAAACCTTATTTTAGTTACCGTCATAGAAGCGCCTGTAGTAGGCCTTACGCTCATCTGGTAATATTTTGCATAATCTGCTGCTGCATTTGCATCGCCCCACCCTGAAGTTTCGAAACCATTCCAGTTGGTGTTTAGGTTAACGTTATTGCTTGCTGTAAAATCGTCAGCTGCAACATAGTTAGCAACTACTGTAGGGGCATTGGAAAGCTGGTTATTGAATACGCCATTCCATTTAACAAGATCGGTCTGGCTGAAGCCGAAAAATGGTAATAAAAGTAGAAGATAAATTGGTAATGTTTTCATTTTAGTAATTTGTGGATAAATCAATGGTAATGTTTGTTAACTTTCTGAAGCAAAGATATGCCCCGTTTTAAGAAATAATTAACCCGTAAAAACACTTCTTATCTATCCTGCCATAAAGAAATCACATAATTGGATTTTCCTATAATTAAATAGAAAAACTCTATCAAACTATTACGTTATAGTAGTCAAAAATTGACCATTTATCGGATATTTCTATCCCTTTGTCGGTGATTCTGCCTTTTTGACTGTTAAAAAAAATTTCAAATTATTTTTTTTCAGGAAGATTTTAGGGCATTTTTTAACCTTTTTTTGTGATTTAAAGTAATCCTTTTCTTACTCTAAAATTACGAAATCGTCAGGCAATGGCTAAATGACCATACTCACATTACATTATCATTAGGTTTTGACCCATTTAACCTATTTATATATGGTTCATGAACAATTACAAACATCGTGTCAAAACTCAACTTTTCAAATATATACTCTAACTTAGTAACTGTCTAAAAATTTATTTTACCACATAGAAACATAGCATTTGTAATTCTTTATTAATCCTAAGTGGAGATAGCTAACATAGTGAAGCGTAGCTTCAGGCTCTGTGTCACTCAATTCCACACTATATCCGTCATCTAAAAGGTATGTTTCTATGTGGTTAAAAATTAATCTTTGCAAAATTTAAACAGTTACTTAAATTATTGCATTATTTTGAGAGTATCCCTTAGAGAATAATATTAAAGGCCATTGACACATTTTTGATCTGTGTTGATATATAAGACAGCCTAAACAAGAAAAAGCGTTACAATGGTTCTGAAAATACTTTTAAAAAATCAGATTATAATCTGCCATGGAAAAAAGAAAATCCCCAACCGGGTGGCAGGGGATTTAATTGCATCCAACTAAAAAATTACTAAAACATTATGAACAGAATTCATAATTACCTTTATATTCAAAAAATAAATATTCAAGATTTCTTCTGTGCAAAGATATTCTTCTGTAAGAATATAACAATACTATGCCTTATTTTTACATTAATATAAAGCATTCAGCATTTTATTTAAATTTTAACTATCTCTTAACTTCTTTCTGATGAATTATTCGTAATGAAAAATCGATCTTCAGGGATTATATAAAATTACTTAAATGGGCGACGCTCAACAATTTGTATGAAAAAACTTTACAACCCAGCCAAACGCGGTTATTTAATTGCAAATAGGCCAAAGCGCAATTGATTTTAACTACAAAGACACTACATGAAAAATTAATACCCGGACACCGTAAACCTTTTACGTTTAACATTATAATTAAAAGATAACATCAGCTGATGTAAATATAGATCCGGTAATACAATTTCTTTAGGCGCTTTCTTTAGCCTATACTATCCTGTCTTCACGAATAGTGCACGGGGTATATAAAAGCTACCTGTCATCCAGGCCACCCATCTAAAGTATCTTGTATATCGCTGTTGCGTCCAGGGCAAAAAAAAAGCTCCGGTACTTTTCTGTACGGAGCTTGTATAATTTGAAGTCTGAATTGATATCACTGTTTTGATGCAGGAAACAGATTTTTTAGTAAGGCCCCCCGAAGTTGCAACTAAATGAGGGGCCTTGTATCCACTAAAAAAACTTACTAAAACATTATAATGTTTACTACGCATTATAATTTCTTTACAGCAGCCAGCACATTTTTATTTATAATGGCTGCGTTGGTGAATATTTAATTCATCATTATTTTTTTCGAAATCACCTGCTGATTGTCAAGCACCATCTTAACGACAACTACCTGTTGCGCAGTGTCAATGTTCGAGCTTACAAATTCTGAAGCGTTTACGTTACTATTGTTGTAAAGCACCCTGCCAAGAGTATCATATACCGTAACCGATTTGATATCCTGCGGCGATTTGATGCTGATCTGGCTTCCGCTGCGGAAAACGATAACTTCTTTTGCATCAAGTACAGGAACATCGGTTCCAAGCTCTTCGTCGGTTGCATATACTATTTTAAAACGGTCATCGAAAGTACCTATTTCAGTAGTAAAGCTATAGTTTCCATTCCTAAGGTTTTGCATTGTTCCGGTAAGGTTGTCTACAAGGTAGATAGCCTGGTCGCCCGCACCGAACAATCCGTCATAGTGGTCAAGCTCGAATGTGAATGTGCCGGCAACTGCAGCTGTAAAGCCAAGCTGTACACTATCTTCAATTGTAAATGTAGGGCGTGCCTGTATTGCAAGCTTCATCTGCTCGCTGCCTTCAGTGATTATGGATGACACATCTATATTAGCACCATCAAGCGCTACACCGTCAAAACCATTATCATAACCCAAAGTACCCTGTGGTGTGTAGGCTATAAGCGTTTGTGAGAAATCTGCATCCGCACCTTTAACGTTCAGCCAGAAACGGCTCATTTCATACTGTACCGGTACAGACGGATCTTCATTGTCATTTGCAGTACGGAAGAAATTCACATAGTTCGTGCTAAGGCGCATATTGTTCCTGAAAACAAGGTTTTGTGTATTTTTCGCTTTCACGATAAAGCCCTGAGCCGTATTAAGTATTCCTATACCAGGTGCTATTTCAAACGGGTCGGCAATAAGGTCGTTATCTGTGCTTGATCCTCCCGGTGCTGCGTTTGCAGTATATCCGGTTTTAGTCAAAGTAGAGTAGCTTGATTGTGTAGCATCATTTGTTTTCCTCCATAACCAAAGCGTACCTTCAATATTATCGATGTTGGCATCGATGAAGGCAGTAACGCTTATTGGCGACGGGTAAGGATTACCTACTGCATTGTAGCCTATAGTGCTGCTTTGGTAGGCCAGTGGGTAGTAAACATTTCCGTTATTAGGCGTACCTACAAATGATCCCTGGAATACTGTTGGTGTTGCAGCCGGGTGATTGTTCGGCATGCGGATTAGGTATCCTTTTGCTTTTGCAAATGTTACCGCAGACGGGTCTGGCAGCGGCGCATACATATTGCTCAGGTGGTTGTACACGTAGAAACGGTTTAAAAGTGTCTGTGGAGAATAATCAAGCAGTGACTGCGTTCCTGTTACCGGAGATGCCCACATTACATAATCAAGCCTCCTTAGCTTAGAGCTGTTCCTTTTTATAGTTACAGTACCTGTGTTTTGAGTATTTTCAGTCTGCATAAGGTTGCTGCTGCTTTCAAAAGTAAGGGCAGAGCCGCTTTCTACATTTACATTGTGTGTTACAAATGCGTTGGACTGGCTTATGAAGTTAACCGATGCACCATTCTGTACAAATATTGAACATGCATACAGATTCTCGCTTGTGAAGGTTTTACTGCCTGTAAATATTACGTCTTTATTAGCCGCAGGAAACCCGTTGCTCCATGAAGTACCGTTCCATGTTGTAGAGCTGTCGCAGTAAATTCCGCCGTTAGAACCCGGTGCAGGCATTGTGATAGCGCCAAATTCATCAGCACCCATATCCGGAGTTGTAAGGTTCCTAAGCTGGCCGTCAATATCCTTAGTGATCTCAGCAACCGGCGTACCTTTGTCGTTAAGCGCAGTATTAGCTGAACTAAGGTGAAGGTCTGTTGCAGACACGAATGAAGGGTTAACGCTCAAAGAGTGTGTATCTTTATTGTTTGCATTAGCGCTGTTGTTGGTTGCAGCAAGGGCGCCTTGCCATCCACCGAACGTAAATACAAAGTCAGGGTTATTTGGCCATGTAATATTAAGGTCCTGCGTGTTCGCTATGTAACCTATCCTGTCTGTAGAATAGTAGTTATTGTAATCCAGTTTTGTAAAGATCGCATTAAGGTTGTCCACATCATTATTTACCATGATAGCACACCTTCTTGTATCGGTATTAGATTGCGTATTTACAAAGATATTGTTCCTTACATCAAGGTTAGAAGCATTGCTGTTTACATAAAGTGCAGCACTGTATCCGCCAATTAGCTGGCTTTTAGAAAGCACCACTGTATTGCTTAGTATCCTGTAGCCACCACCATTATCTACTATTATACCATAACCGTTACTGTATCCGCCGCCGTTACCTTTTGCAACCGGATCAAGGATAAAGTTATTCGCAATAAGTATGTTTGAGTTGTTACTTGTAGAGGCAAGTACGATACCTGCAAAAGTGTTCGCATCTGCAGTTAACCTCTGAAGGTCGCTCATGTTATTTTTTGTAATCGAACCATTGGTGCTGTTACCTTTAATATTGATACCGCCAGCCAAGAGGTCACCATCTGTCGTAGTCCTGTATAGCCTGTAGATAAGGTTTTCTGATACAGAGAAGTTAGATACATTGTTAAGCGTTACCGGAAGGATAATCGATTCCGTATTATTTTCAGCACCAAGGTCATTTTGGAAAACATTCACACCGGTAGTAACAGTAGTGCCTCCATTTACATATACACCTTGTTTCACGTTCATAAAATCGTTGTCCCACAGGTACATGTTGCTGTTGTTCGCTCCTGCCTCCTGAGTAACTTTCACGTTACGGTTGTTTACGCTATCCGGGTTTTCAATGGTATTGCTTCCGGAGAATACACCTATCGTATATTTACCATCCTGGTTCCTGTATCCCTGCCTGATGTTGGTGTGCTTGATCGTAATATTGTTAGCACCGTTGCTTCCGTTTGAAGCTACCCAAAATACAGTACGGTCAACGTAGTTAATTGTATTGTTATTGAACACTGTAAGGTTCCTTGTCGATCCGTTAACAGCGTTGCTTCCGTCAAAGATGATGTTGTCAGCTCCGTTAAACTGGAATACAGTAGTAGCCTGGTAAATTGAGCCATTTAGGTAGAAATCATTAACCTTGATAGTAACGTTTTTAGCAGGCGCCGGCTTGAAGGTAACTGTATTGGTAGTGCTTGTACCTGCAAATTGATTGATTGTTAGCGGGAAGCTTTCACCTGTTGATTCGTTATAGTTATTATCTTTCAAAAGGAAAGTTACAGGACATGAAACACCGTTTGCATTAAGGTGTGCTATCGCAGCGGTAAGGGTAGTAAACTGAGGGTATTCATATTGTGTAGTTGCGCTGATCACATAGGTACCGCAAAGTGGCCCTGTAGTTGTTGGCTGCAATACCGACATGTTTACTGTTGCAGTTGATGTAGCGTTATAAGCGTCGGTTATTCTATAGGTAAAAGAGTCAGTACCTGTATAATTGTTTGTTGGAGTAAACGTAATGGTGTTTGCAGGCGTATTTACAACCGCAGTACCATGTGCAGGGTTAGCTATAATAGCCACAGTAGTTATAGCACTGTTACCGGCAGTATCATTGGTAAGGGGGCTGAAGGTAACAGCAGCATTCTTTGATGTAGATACTGTGTCAGTATTAGCTGTTGGGCCAACGATGTTTACCACAGTAACCGTAACAGTTGCCACGTTAGATGTTTTATTATTACTGTTAGTCACAGTATAGCTTATTGTAGCTGTACCTGTAAAGGTAGTTGTAGGCGTATAGATAATGCTGCTGCCAGATATAGTAGCTGTTCCGCTTGCAGGCTGCCCTGTTATGGCGATAGTACCTATTGTTCCGCTTCCTGCAACGTCATTTGCAAGTACCGGTATAGTTACCGGTATATTCTTCCCTGTAGTAGCTGTATCAGCATTTGCTGTCGGGCTCGGATAAGCGCTTACTGTTATTGTATAGGTAGCTGTAGAGATAGATCCGTCTGCACCTGTAATTTTATAAGTAATAACTTTATTTCCTGTCGAAGCTGTAGGCGTGAAAGTAATGTTTGTACCATTTACTGTAGCTACACCCTGAGCAGCAGGAAGTAATGGGGCCACAATTTGTACAGGAGAGGTAATTGTTGTTCCTGTGGCAATATCATTTGCAGTTACATTTTTTGTAACCGCAGTATTTTCAAATGCAGTATCAGTATCGGCAACGGCAGTAACACCTGTGGCATCGCTAACTACACCATATATTGCAGGCCCGTTACTGTTAGGGTTTGCCACTTCATTCTGCTCGTTCGCATGCCTAAGGAACCATTTGTTATCATTAAGATTGGCCATATACGGATAAACCCTTATATATAATGTCTCGCCAGGAGTTACGATCACGTCTGACCCAAATGGCAGGACAACATTTTTTTCACTACCTAACTGTGCATTTATAACAGTACTAAGTGCAGTGCCGTTGGTAGAAAAACTTGTATTTGATGGCGTACCCGAAGATGATTTTTGATAAACTACTTTAAAGGCAGTACATTGTCCGAAATAGGTAAAGGTAAAATGCTTAGCCTCTATTTTCTTTCCGGCACCTGCTGTTACCGTGGCCTGAAAGTACTTTCCATAATCTATACCATCAGTAGACCAGTTTTGGCCTCCAAATCCTGAATACGGTTCGAAGTTATAATTGATAGCACCTCCACTTGTGAAATTAGATGCGCTAAAAACGGAAGGGGTGGTTGTTGTTCCTGTAGAGTTATAATAATACATCGGAACGGTAGTCGGGTTGCCCCAGTTCATTCTCGTCCCTTCCCAACGAACAAGAAGTTGTGAAGAACTCTGCGAAAAACTAAGGTACGGCAATAGCAATACAAAAAAGAGTAACTTTTTCATTTTAGTAATGTTTTTAATTTTAGGTAGTTATGGGGGGCATAACTATTTTCGGTTGCGGGGGCAAATGTAAATCAAATTTTTGTAATACAAAAAATAATTTTATGTTAAATTTTAAGAAAATTTTAAGAAATGCTTTTTTGATCAATTTTTGGACATAACCCTATGTAATTCAGAACTTTATTTTAAAATTACACAGTTGCAGAGGTTAAAACAACAGCTGATTGTTAACATTTTCTTAACACTTCATTTGGGTGTCCAAATGTAATCCGTCGGGTGTATCTAAAAACAGGATATGTTTTTTTCTATATTTATTTTTTAATTAATGGAATCTGGGGACAGAATTCCAAAAACCTATTCAATTAAGAATATTCACAATGTTCATTATTTATAGTACAGAATTTTTACAGACACTGTTATACTGCTCCTGGTTAAGCGCAATTGGCAGAAATCCTGTGGCAAATTAAAGGCATATTTTTTAAACATTAACAAAATCTTAATAGACAAAGCATAGACAAAACAAGAAATCTTCCTTATTTTTTATCTAAAAACCAGCTATTTACGGATGAAGTGCATTTTTTAGAGACGAAATGCATAGACAAACGCGCCGTGAGCGGTAAAATATATGAGATATCCAGTAGGGGAAAAATAGTGCCCGGATCATTACATCTCCAGCAGTAATTTTTCAAAATCCTCATCAGTGTGGATCTCCATTTTTTTCTTGATCCGGTATTTTTTCGTGATGGCGCTCTCATGCGAGATCTGTAGCAATTGTGCAATCTCTTTATTGCTCAGGTTAAGCTTTAGCAGCGAGCAAAACTCAATATCATTTTTTGTGAGGTTAGAATACCTGTTTGCCAGTGAAGTTCCAAAATCAGGATGCAGCATATTAAAACGTGTTTCAAACTGCCGCCAGTAATCTTTTTGCTTTATCAGCCCTTCAAGCTCTTTCTTTACGTCCGACACTTTATTTATGCTATCGGTACCGCAACGCTCTATAATCTGGAGAATATTATCCTGATAATTAGCCATTTTTAATGCTGATGAAGCAAGCTCTCTTTCTTTTTCGGCAATGATGTCTTTTTGTGCCTGGGTAAGCTCCTTCTCATACTCATGCTGTTTTTGCAAAATGTTCTTTTCCGTAGCGGCAAATCTCAACGCTTCCTTGCGCAGACGCTCCCTGAGCCAGTAACTGCGCAACAGCAGTAAAACGAGCAAAATGATTGCCAGGCTTATAGTGATATACACAACCATACGCGTCTTTTCTGCTTCATGGGCTTTTTGCAGGCCACCGTTCTTTGCTTTTAATGCCATACTTTTTTCCCGTTGCAATTCTGCCTGGTACTTTGCCTGCATTTCTTTTGTATAGGTTTCCGTACCTGACCTTGCAAGTGAATCTTTGATTTTTAATGCTCTTACGAGGCCGGCCAACGCTTCTTTTTCGTTATCCGTCTTGCTATAGGTTTCCGCCATAGCCACATCAAAACGCATCTTGTCCGCCTTATTGGCGTTATTGAATATAGCTGTATGTTTAGTCTTTTCAATAACCTTGAGCGCTTTATCGTAATCCTCATTTTTATTAAGCAATTCAATATACTCTGCGCCAATGATCACCACATTTATTGAATTCGACTCTGACAGGATGCCAAAAGCAGCCTCATAGTTTTTATAAGCATCTTTTGTATTGTGCTCATCTTTAGCGATCCTGCCCAGCTTAGAATATGCTATAGCGAGGTGTTCAGGGTTCTTAAGTTTCCTTAATTCGCCGATAGCTTCCTTCAAAGCTTCTTTTGCTTTCTTATTCTGGTTTAAGTGGATGAGGACTTCGGCATAATTAATAAGTGTGAGTGTATAATTTACATTGTCGTTTTGCTTCCTGAATATCCTGAGGCAATCCTCATATAATTCTTTGGCAAAAGAAAAATTTGACATTTTCATGTAGGTATTCGCCAGCTTTTGTGTCAATGTAGCCAAAAGCGGCGAATCTTCCTTTTTCATTATTTCAATTCCCTTAAGAGCATATTCAACGGCCTTGTCGTATTCCAGCATGTACTGGTAATTTGACGACATATTGCTGTACACAGTCGCTTCTTTATCTTTTAAACCAAGCGTTTTATTTATCTCAAGCGCCTCTTCAAGGCATTTGAATGATTCGGCATACTCTCCCCTGTTCCGGTAGCCTATTGACATATTCATTAACGGCATGGTTTTGATCCAAAGATGGTTTTTAAGCAGCGCTGCCGACTTTTTATAGGATGCCATTGAAGAATCAAGTTCGCCGATGTGGCTGTAATAAATGCCATAAATATTATATACAAGGCCGCGTATGGTATCGTGCAGGTTCTTTTTTGCCAAAACCTCATCAATAATAACCCTTGTACTGTCGGGCGAAGAGTAAATGTGTTTTTTAACTTTTGCCTCAAATGCTTTATAATCAAAAGTTTCCTGCCCGTTAACAAATAACGGGGCAAATATGAACAATAACCAAAGCAGGTGTTTATACATCCTTATATTTCCATCAGCATTTTCTCAAAATCGGCATCATCGTGGATCTCCATTTTCTTTTTGATCCTGTACTTTTTAGTTATGGCACTTTCATGCGAAATCTGAAGCAGTGAAGCGATCTCTTTATTAGACAGGTTCAGCTTCAGCAACGAGCAGAATTCGATATCATTTTTTGTAAGCCTGGAAAAACGGCTGGTAAGTGTAGTGCTAAATTCCGGGTGAAGGCTGTTAAACCTTGTTTCAAACTGTTTCCAGTAATCCTTTTGCTTGATGAGGCTTTGCAGTTCTTTTTTCACATCGCCCACCTTGGTGTAGATGTTAGAATCGCATTTGTCTATGATCTGGTTAATGCTATCCTGGTAATTTGCCATACGCAATGCGGTAGAAGTAAGCTCACGCTGTTTCTCTTCAATTATTTCTTTTTGCGCATTGGTAAGCTCCTGCTCATATTGATGCTGTTGCTTTATAAGGCTTTTTTCAGATTCTACCGATTTAAGTTCCTCTTTCTGCAGCCTTGCCTTAAGCCAGTATCCCCTTAGCAGCAACAGGATGAGTACAATGATTGCAATGCTCACCAGCACATACAGCAGCATTATGTTCTGCTCCGATTTCATTGTAGTTTGCAGCGCCATATTATTTGCTTCGAGAGCAAGGTTTTTTTCGCGTTGCAGTTCCGTTTGGAATTTCGCCTGGATTTCCTCTACAGCTCCCTCCTTTTCAGTCATTGCAATAGAGTCCATAATAGCAATAGTATGCTGGTATGCGCTTATGGCTTCCGCATCATTATTAGTAGCTTTGTAGGTTTCCGCAACAGCGTTTTTATAAACCTTTTTATCCTGTATGTTGGCGCTGTTGTATAACTTAAGCTTATCTATTCTGGCAATGATACTTAGCGACACCTGGTATTTTCCGCTTTTGTTGAGCAGGGTAATATATTCACCGCCAATCCTTATTAACCTCCCTGAACCCGATGCGGCAAGGAGGTCAACAGCTTTTTCGTAGGACGCCAAAGCTTTGGCGCGGTTTCCTAATATATTGTCCAGATTTCCTATTTTGGAATAGCAGATGCCTATCATCTCTTTATCTCCGAATTTTTCAAGCCCAATCGCAGCTTCCGACAAGGACTTTCTTGCCCCTTCCAAATCCTTAACATGAATAAGGGCTTCGCCCAGGTTCACCTGAGTGAGGTAGTAATTTTTGTCCATACCTGCCTGCCTGAATTCACGAAGGCATTCCCGGTAGAGGTCTATAGCAAATTTAAAGTTCTCTTTTGCAACGTAGGTATTCGCCAGTTTCTGCTTTATTGCCACCAGTTGCCTGGTGTTCTTTTCGGCCTTTAATATCCTGATTGCTTTGAGCAACAGGTCGATGGACTTGTCATAATCCAGCATGTAGTTGTAGATGGATGCCAGTTCCCCATAGGCCATAGCGACGCCAACATTATTCTTTAGTTTGGAATGTATTGCAAGCGCTTCTTCCACATATTTGACCGCTGATTTATAATCAGCCTTATTACGGTAGCCTATAGACAGATTGGTAAGGCTCCTTGCCCTGTTCTTTGGATAATCACCCAGATAACCTAATGATTTTTTAGTATAGTATATGGTAGAATCGGGCTTACCTATCATGCCATAGTACATTCCGTATAAATTGTAGGTATTGCCGTAAATAGTATCGTGAATATTCCCTTTTTGCGCAAGAGTTCTCTTAATGAGTATTAACGCACTGTCAGGTTTTGAATAAATAAGCCTCCTGGCTTCATTTTCTGCCTTTTTAAAATCATATGACTGGCCATGACTTAATACGTTGACTGTCAGGAACAATAAAAGGAGTATCTTTTTCAACATAAATCCATTTTTTAGTTTGGGGGGACTAAATACTTGGCACACTAAATTAACAAATATTTATGAAATTAGAATATTTAAAATTTAATTATTTTTCCGGCAACGAATAAACGGCGTCCAACACAATATTACTCTCATAGCCTTTTCGCAACAGGAAGTCCATTATCTTTTTTTTCTTCTTCCGGATATTGCTTTCAGGGTTTCCTTCCCACTCTTTCGCAACCAGTTTTTGAAAGGTTTCAAAGTATTCCTCCTCCGGAATTTCCTTCAATGCTTTATTTATATTATAATTAGATATATTCCTGGCCTTAAGCTCATTGGTAATCCTTTTCTTTCCCCATTGCTTTATCCTGAACTTGCCACGCGCAAAGCTGCAGGCAAAACGTTCTTCGTTAAGGAAATTATTCTCTATAAGATATACTATTATTATATCAATAGCCTGCGGTATCATATTGAGCTCTTTTAATTTTTGAAAAACCTCATCATGGCACCGCTCCTGGTAAGCACAATAATACTCCAGTTTCTTTTTTGCCTCCTCTACCGTATACGATTTATACATCATGCCACCTGCTTTAGCAACTGTAAATATAAAAAGAATCCCAGTCTTTCTCGGGCTGGGATCTATATCGGTAAGTTTAAATTTTTATGGGTCCTTATTACCGCCTGCTCATTTTTATAATCTATCCATGCCTGGCCTTTAAATTTTCGCATAATGTTGTCGAAATAGCGCATGATCACGATGTTATAGATCGCTTTTGCCAAGTTGCCGGACTTTCTCGGGAAAGCCCTCAGGCTCATAGAAAAACCGGGCGTTATGTATTTCATGTAATGCCAATAGCCTTCGGGCATATAAAGCATTTCACCATGCTGCAGGTCGGCCACAAGGCCATTTGCATATTGCAGTGCCGGCCATTTTTCCATGTCGGGGTTGTCAAAGTCGATATCTTCCCTCGAAATCAGGGCGTGCGGTACTTTGTATAAATAAGGTGTCTGGTCGGGTGCAAAAAGGATACAGCGTTTTTTTCCATGAAAATGGAAATGCAGTATATTAGAATAATCAATATCGTAGTGGATGAACACCTTCGAGTTTTCGCCGCCAAAGAACAGCATCGGCAACTGCTTTACAAGTTTTAGCCCTACATCCGGCCATTTGAAATCGCCTTTCAGCGATGGCACCTCCTTCATAAGGTTGTATAAAAAGATACGGTAGCTCGTAGGCTTTGATTGCAGGAGATCGATATAATCAGCCATCTTCATTTTGGCATGCGCCTCATTAAAGCCATCTTTGTGGGTAACAGGCCTGTCATCATACAGCGGCACAACTTTCTCGCCTGCGATCTTTTTAATATAATTCAGCTTCCATTTGTCGTAAGCCGGCCAGTCTTCGGTTAGTTTTTCTATGACAACCGGTTTTTGCTTTTTTACATACTTGTTGTAAAAATCTTCCCGGGAGATGGTTTTTACACGCTCGATCTCGTTTAGGTTCAATGGCATAATACAGGTTATTAAGCATAGTAAAATTAATAAAGCGTTGCGAAATTGTAAAATTATGGCTCGCCAAATTTTTCACAATACTTAGAAAGGCACTTTGGTATTTGCCCATAAAAAAAGCATCCGCAATTGCGGATGCTTATGATAGCCGGATTTTCGGCCACACTATTTGTTTACTATGATAAACTCATTCCTCCTGTTCTGGGCATGCTGCTCATCTGTACATTCGGTACAAACAACCCTTGGCTGGGTCTCGCCATACCCTTTGCCCGATATCCTGTTTTCTGCAATACCATTGGATATTACATACTGCACAACAGCCCTCGCCCTGCGATCGGACAGGCTAAGGTTATACTCATCGCTACCGCGGTTATCGGTGTGTGCCTGTGCCATGATAATCAGCTCAGGCTTTGTCCTCATCACCTCAACAAGCTTGTCCAGCTCGGCCGCGCCTTCTTTGGTTACGTTGCTTTTGTCAAATTCAAAATAAATATCGTTCAGCTTGATCTTACCGTCAACAATAATGCTTTCGATAGGATCAAGATTGACAGGTACCTCCACTTTTCCACCGGCGTTTTTTGCCACAGGAACTGTAGTGTTCTTATAACCGTCGGCCGATACCACTATAGAATACGTTGTATTACAGTCAACACTATAAGTTACCCAGCCTTCTGTATTGGTTTTGCGGGTTTCTATCACATTGTTCTTCTCATCCAGTATCGCTACGTTTGCCGAAGACAGGGGCTTACCTGTTTTAGAGTCGCGCACCATTACCACGGCATCAACACCGCATATTGGTATGGCGAGATACATGTTGTCGTCACCTTTCCGGTTACTCGAAAAGAAACCTTTATTGACTGTTGTATTGAAAGTGAATGCAAAATCATCCTGCGGCGAGTTTATCGGCAGCCCGATGTTTAGCGCTTCGCTGTCGTTTGCCATATCAGCCACATAAATGTCCATCGCGCCAAGGCCTTTCCTGCCATCCGATGCAAAGTACAGTTTATTATCATCCGTAATAAAAGGGAAGTTTTCAACACCTTCCGTATTTATTTTTTTACCAAGGTTTACCGGCTCACTATAGGTATTATTACCTTTTACCTCAACTTTCCAGATGTCGGTAGCCCCAATAGAGCCTTTCCTGTTGGATGCAAAATAGAGCGTCTTGCCGTCCTTGCTTATCGAAGGGTTGCCGGTAGACCACGTTTTGCCATTAAACGGTACGGCCTTGATATTCGACCATCTGCCGTTTACTTTAGTGGCAACAAACAGATAAATCAGCCCTGTCCTTTGTCCCGGAGTATCCTTTTCATAGTTGCCTTCCTTAAAGCTCTCGCTCGAAAA
Source organism: Flavobacterium arundinis (assembly GCF_038289855.1). Lineage (NCBI taxonomy): Bacteria > Pseudomonadati > Bacteroidota > Flavobacteriia > Flavobacteriales > Flavobacteriaceae > Flavobacterium > Flavobacterium arundinis. The sequence continues at coordinate 101,329 of NZ_JBBYHR010000005.1, read as the reverse complement.
GTACATGGTATTACCATCTGCCGTTACTGCTGCCGGGCCGTCATGGAATTTACTATTGATCTCCGTTATAGGCGTTGGCGTGCTTATCGTGCCATCAGAATTATAAGTGGCCGTGTACATATCCAGATACGGCTCTTCATTCCTGCCATACGTCCTTCTTGCGGTATTCCTTGCGCTGGTAAAGTACAGGGTATTGTCTACCAGTACAGCGCCAAAATCGGCATACTTATCATCGTTGATGTCCAGTATTTTTTCGTCAAACAGCTTCGTCTGGCTTTTCAGTTTCGGCAGGTAGTCAGGATCCTGGTTAAAGGCAACGGCACGCTGGTCTTTTGGAGCCAGCGATGCAAATTTCTGCATCTGCTTGTTCGACTCCTCATATTTGCCTTCTGCTTTGAGCATCTGTGCATAGCGGTAATACGTTTCGGCATCCTGCTTGCTTTCAACCGCTTTGGCATACCATTTTACGGCTTCTTTACTGTTGTACACATTATAGTAGCTCTCTGCCAGCTGTTTATATACATACGGATCTTTGCTTTTAGTCAGCTTAAGGTATTCTTTAGCCGCATCCAGGTATTCAAATTTCTTAAAGAGCTTATCAGCCTCTGCGGTGCTTGCATTCTGCGCTGTTACTGCCATAGTGGCGAGCATAAAACTAAGGGTAATATATAATTTCTTCATTGTCTTATCTTATTATGTCGCTTTTAGGTTAGAAATAACGTGGGGAACGGGATACTTTTTTCGGGAAGTTCACATCAAACAAAAGCATGATCTCGTGCGAGGCAGGGGTCGTTACTTTAAGGTCCGATATGATGTGGTCGTACGCATAGCCGATCCTAAGGTTGGGAGTGATCGCGTAGTTCACCATCGCTCCGTAAGAATCGTCAAGGCGGTAGGTCGCGCCTATCTCAAATTTGTTGAAGAACAAGAAGTTCAGCGAGCCGTCGATCGATGGATCTACGCCAAAGGCCGACTTGATCATGAACGTGGGCTTCATCTTCAGATTGTCGGTCAAATCGAATACATAACCTCCCGTAAGGAAGTAATGCGACACCTCTGACCCAAACTGGTAGGATGTTCCGTTGTTGGTCACATCAAGGTGCTTGCTCTTGAGCATGTTCGGTACCGAGAAGGCCAAATAGTATTTGTTGGTATAGTAAAACACACCTGTACCAATGTTCAGGTAGGTATTATTAACGTTTTCCTGGAAGGCAGGGTCACCCGGATCCGGCACATAGCCGTTGCCGATGTCGTCATACAGGCCTACATTGTGCATGGTAGCGCCTGCTTTTAATCCAAGGGCCAGCTTGTGCTCGCCGCCTAATTTAAGGGTGTAGGAGAAGTCGGCATAAACGTTGGTTTCCTGTACCGGCCCGATCTGGTCGACAATAGCCGATAGCCCCAATCCTACGTTCTTCCCTACAGGGCTGTGGCCCGAAAAGGTACCCGTGCTCGGGGAATCCTGGATGTCTACCCACTGCTTGCGGTACAACAGTCCAAAGGCAAGGTTTTCCTTTGAGCCTGCATACGCCGGGTTGATCACGTTCATGTTGTACATGTACTGCGTGTAGTGCGGGTCCTGCTGGGCGCTCGCGTCCAACAGCCCTCCAAGAGCCAGCAAGGCTATAAGATACAATTTTTTCATAGTTTGGGTTTTTTGGTTAATTGTTCCAAAGCAAACGAAAATTTTTGAATTTCGTACACTTTTTACGACAACTAAAATGTTAAAAAAGAGAATTTTAGAAAAAAACAGGCCTTTTCCACCGTTTTCAGCGGAAAAAGCCTGTGTTTTTTCTTATTCTTGCCGGTTTATATACACCCAGCCGGTCTTGCTCTCTCCACTGGTATCTTCAATCATGTAGAAATAGGTACCTGTAGGCAACTCTTTCCCGTTGGTGTCCTGGCCGTGCCATTCGTCCACATAAGTACCGTAGCTGAATACTTCCGTACCGTAGCGGTTGAATATCGATATCTTTCTAACGTTTAAACCCGTAAGGTCAAAATTCTGGTTGAATTCATCCCCGTTTGGCGAAATACCCCTTGGTATCAGGCATGGGTTTTGTTCCACCATGGCGCTTCCTGACACCTGGCATCCTTCGGCAGTAGTAATCACGACCACATATTCTCCCGATACCGGTATCTCAATTTCTTTTCCTGTTGCAGTAAAGCCGTCAGGCCCTGTCCATGCGTAGGTAGCTGTTTCAGGATCGAAAGTACCATCTACTGCAACCACTTCTGCCATATATATATTGCCTCGGCATCCCTGCGTTATATCAAAGTCAGGATTTATAACCTGTGCCGCAATCGTAAACTGCTTGATCGCCACACATCCGTTGCTATCATTCGCTATCCTCACAAATATGGTTTGCGGCGACGACGTATTTTCAAATATCGGGCCTATAGGTGCTACATTACCATTGGCGTCTGCCTGGGTTAAATGGTAGCTGATGGTATAGTCATCGGGATTAAGCCCATTGATTATTATATCCGTATTTCCGCTAAAGTCAAACTCTGCCGTGCCATTGGTGTTGCATATCACGATATTTTCCGGATTGCCTGTAGTAGCAGCTACAGAATCATAAAATTCAATAACTTTAGATTTAACTGATATGCAGGTAGAACTGATATATTGTGCCTGTATGGTATACGTACCCGCCTGGCTGATGGTTATTGCAGGAGTCGTAGCTCCGGGAATCACAACATCATTGCGCAGCCATGTAATGTTATATAGTGCCGGATCAAGCTCACTGTCTATTGTGTATGTCTCCCCTTCGCAAAGGGCATTGCCTGTTTCAACCAAAAAGTCTTCACCCAGGTCGATATACCCAATGTCAAACGGGCCGATGAATACTGCCGAATCCAGCAGCTCATCGTTCCTGTCGGCAATTACCAGCTTGATATGGTATATGGTATTCACCACCACATCCGACTGTGCTGTGAGTAGCACTGTCTGTCCATTATAGTTAATGTCAGCAGCCATAGCGTTGCTGCCCTGGTTGTTCTGTCCGTAGTATTCCGGGTTCACCGGGGCACAGTTGCCATTGGCACCATCCCTTATTGTCACTACAGATATAGGCGTGTTGCTGCCCGGCAGTACGGCAAGGTTGGTGGTAACGCCTGTTTCGGTATTGGTAAGGAAAAAGGCAAATGCATCCGAGAAAGTACACTGGAAATCGCCATATTCTTCCGAAGCAAAAACGAACGGGAAACTTATGTGGCCTGTCAGCGGAACAAAGTCAAATTCAAGTACCGTGGCATTGTTGTAGTCTTCAAGGTCGGGGTCTATACCCAGTCCCTGTATGTAGTTAAACAGGTCGTTATCGCCGGTCCATCCCTCATCGCCGTTGCTTAGCTCTGTAGTGTTAGGCCCACGCGAACGGAATGCCCTGCCCGTACTTAGCACAACGCCTTCTTTTATTGGGAAGCCCGAGCCGTTATCACTAAAGTAGGCAATGCCGTTATCTGACGCAAATCCTTCCGTAGTACCTGTTTTCCATGTCAGGTTAGATACCTGGGCGCAGGCAGTGCTCACCACTACATCCGATACCAGTTCCGGCACCGTGTAGGTCGTATCATCAGTAAGTATTGGCTGCTGTGGTGTGGTAACGCATACCGTGAATGCCGATGTCTGTCCTATGTCGGCAGTATAGCTGAAGATACGCAGGGTATATTTTTGGCCCGGCGTTAAGTAAGCTGCATTGCTGCTGTTGGTCGTGCTGCAATATATAGGAGTAAGCGTGCCACAGTCATCACCCTGATATAACGCATGTACCAAAACAGTCGTGCTGCCTGTAATATTCGTAATTGCAATATCATGATTGGTAGCCGTAGCGGTAAACGTGAACCATATATCATCATCGGCAGTACCGTTACAAATATTTGCCTGTGCAGAGGCTGAGGCCGAATAGATAGTTCCTGTAACCGATTGTACACATTCCGTCCCTGCATTCACAGGGATTACAATAGCATTGGCACAATCATCATTTACAGGTGGCGGTGGCGGTGTGGCCACGCATATCTCAAAAGCGGTAGTTTGTCCCGGAGTTGCGGTAACGGTATACACCCTTACTTTATACACCTGCCCTACAGTAAGGCCATTGGCAACACTGCTGTTATTATCGCTGCAATACAACTGGGTGAGTGCCCCGCAGTCCGTGCCTGAATATACTACGTGGAAAAGGTCGGGAGCCGTGCCTGTTACATTTGAAAGGCTTATAAGCTGTGTGGCATTGGTCGCTGCAAATTCAAACCAGACGTCATCATTGGCTGTGCCGGTACAGGTAGTTGGCTGTGGCGATGCGGTTGCCGAGATTATGGTGCCCGGTACTTTTTGCGTACACACATCCGTAGGGTTTACGGGTATAATGGTGGCATTAGCGCACTCATCGTTGGCCGGTGCAGACGGGTTGGTGCCTACGCAGATATTGAACGATGTGTTCTGCCCTGTAGTTGCCGAAAAAGTATATACCCTTATCTTGTAAGTTTGCCCTACGGTAAGATTCATCGCGGTGCTGGTATTCGGGTCGCTGCAATAGAGTTGCGTCAGCGCGCCGCAGTTATTCCCTTCATAAAGTACGTGGTACAGGTTATTGGTGCTTCCTGTAACATTGTATAATGAAATATTGTGTACCGTGCTTGTGGCTGTAAATTCAAACCAAACATCATCATCGTCACTGCCTAAGCACGTATTCGCTTCCGGCGAAGGTGTTGCCGACGCTACCGTTGCTGCTGCAAATGAAGTGCATTCGAGCGTTGGGTTTACCGTAAGCACCGTTGCAGTCGCACATTCATCATTTGCAGATGGTGGTGGTGGTACGCCTATACAAATATTAAAGGAAGAAGTCTGCCCCCCAGTTCCCGTAAACGAATAGACCCTCACCTTATATTTTTGCCCAATGATCAATCCGTTTGCCACACTTCTCTCAGGATTGCTGCAATATAATTGTGTCAATGCGCCGCACACATCGCCCTGGTACACCACATGGAAAAGATCCGGTGTGCCACCCGTTATATTGAGCAGCGATATAGTGTGCGATGTATTGGTAGCCGTAAATTCAAACCACACGTCGTCATCATCATTACCTCCACAGCTGTTAGCCTCGGGAGAGGCTGTCGCCAACGCAATGGTCCCCGGTGTAGTAAGTGAGCAGGAATCATCGGGATTCACTGCAACCGTTACTGCATTGGCACAACTGTCATTCAAAGGCGGAAGCGGCGGTGAGGCCACACAAATATTGAATGTTGTTGTTGTCGCAGTACCCGATTTGGAGTATACCCTTATTTTATAAACCTGTCCGGGAGTAAGGCTAATCGCTGTACTGTTATTTGGGTCGCTGCAGTAAAGAAGCGTAAGTGCATTACAGCTTCCCGAGTATACGGCATGCACTAAATCAGTATCACTTCCTGTTATATTATTGATGGTTATAATATGCTTTATATTGGTCGCTGTAAATTCAAACCATACATCATCATCTGCTGTACCAATACAGGTATTGGCCTGCGGCGATGCAGTCGCTGCATTTATGATCCCGGGTGATGTTGCGGTACAGGTATCTGTTGGGTTTACCGTCAAGGTAGTTGCTGCGGCACATTCATCGTTGGCCGGAGGAGTGAACACAGTCGTAAAGTTCACCGTTTCGCTCCAGTCGCTTACCATGTTGGTACCGCATATAGCGCGCACCCTGACTTTGTATACTGTTGAATCGTCCAGTCCATCTATCGTAACCGGTGGAGGAGTATTAAAAGTTTCCCCCGTACCTGTAAACGGCTGTCCTTCCTCTACGACTTCTACTTCCCATTGTGTAGCACCGCTGTTGTTGGTCCATGTAATGGCTGCCGAATCAAGGGTTATTCCTGCCGCGGGTATTGTTATATCCAAAGGCGGCATGCATTTTTCAATAACCCTGAAATCGTCTACCAGCCAGCGGTCGCCATTGTTGTTTTTCATCACAAGGGCTATGTAAACAGTCTGTCCAAAGTATTCGGCAGGTATATCTACCACTTTTTCCGTGTAAACATTATATATCGGGTTTATCTCTGTCTCCGTCCAGGCTTGCAGTAATACATACTGGTCGAGGCTGCCCTGTATTGGCTCCGTAGAAATCCTTACCTCATATACATTGGCTTCAACCTGTGGTGTGGTAAGCCTCGAAAAAAAGCGCACCTGTGCATTTTCCGGCACGGTAAACTGTGGTGTCGCCAGCCAGTCTTCGGCAATCCCCGAAGCCACGCTTTCCTTATTCAGGTAGGCTGCGTGGTCGCCTGTATGGGAAGGCTGTAACACACTTCCCGCGGTACTTTGCACCCAGTGTACCGATGTACCTATGCCATTTTCATATAAGCCCCAGCCGCCTGGAGGCCCTGTATTGGGGCCTGTGCCTGTTGTCCAGGGGTCTTCAAACCCTTCATCAAATTCCTGTGCATAGCAACACAGTGAAAGTAATAACGTGAGGGATAATGCTGTAATAATTCTTTTCATGATTTTTTTGAGTATGCTTTTGTCCTGTAGGTTTATTACACCTGCTGCCAGGATTCTAAACTGAATTTATCTTAAAATATAGTTTGCAGCCCGTTGCGGGGCTGCAAACAAATAATTGTTGGTAATATGCCCTTTTAGGGTTATTAAAATATTGGTATTATTCTTTAACTAATTTTGCTGATGTAATGATGCCCGAAGCAGTTTCTGCCTTAACAACATACACTCCTTTGCTTAGATGCGAAATGTTGATCGTTGGTTGCGCAGATTCCAGCACTTTCTGGCCTGTGATGCTATAAACCGCTACATTTTTTACCGCAGATAGCTGCGATGTGTGCACTGTTACATAATCTGATGCCGGGTTCGGGGCCAAAACTACTTTGTTCTCACCTATTGAATGGTCTACTGTTCCCAGCATTTCAATAGGGAAGCTGTAACGGATAATACCCATATCGATTGTTCCCATATAAGCATTGATATTATCACCTACAAAGTTGAAATCCATAGTATACGATTGCATGTAATTCATCTCTGCCGGTGTAACGGTGATCCAACCGGTACCATTAAAGTAGGTAATATAAGCATCGGTAGTGTTTTGTCCATTATAAACACCCACAGCCATAACACCATCGTTAAGGTCAGAAAATTCAACTTTGCGTGCGTCAATACCTTCAAGCGCTGTTGTCCATGTCGCTCCGGCATCAGCAGTAGTATAAACACCATCGCTAGTAGCAATACCAAATCCGTTCGCGTTAAGGGGGTTCTCAGAAAGATCGGCAATGGTCGCGCCTTCTACAGTATATAATTCTGTCCAGTTCGCACCATCATCAACCGATTTATAAACGGTACCGTTCTTTGCAAGGACAAGCATGTTCGTATAGGCCAGTATTCCGCCTATCGGGCCATCACCCGGTGTAGTTACCTGTGTAGTTACTACTGCCCCAAGATCGGTAATGTCAAGCCTGTTCAATGAGCCCATGCCCCACTCGTCAAGTACCACATAAACGACATTATCGTTAGCAGGGTTAACTGCAAGGCCTGTAAAACCAGAAGCGCTCATCAGCATCGTGCGGGTTGCGCCATGATCTGTACTTACATAAAGGTTACCTCCTAAAAAGCCTCCGCCTTCGGCTATAAATATCCTGCCTTCGTTTAAAGGGTCGGCAATTATCGTGTTGGCAGAGGGGCTGAACGTTGCGGGCGATTCTATATCATATGCATCGGTAACATTAGTAGAATAATCCTTATGTAGGCGGCCTCCCTGTGCACCATAGTACAAATGTTCTGTCGTGCCGAATTTTACTGTCGATACGCTGTTCACTGTACAGAACGGCGCTTTCACCTGCGTAATAGTAGCGCCTCCGTTTATCGTCCTCATCGGGTACATATTCGTGGTAAGGATCGCTTCTTTATCAAAAGGGTTAAGCGACAGCGACAGGCCATAGTAATACTCCTCTTCAGGATATGCCGTTATCTGCCATGTAGTACCGCCGTTTTCACTAAAGGCGATCTCGTTCTCCTCAAGCACATAGATTACATCTTCCAGGTAAGGATGGTATTTAATAATTATGATATTATCAAGCACCATGTGGGTCCATGCTGCAGGCACAATGTTCCATGTTTCGCCGCCGTCTGTCGAGCGGTACAGGTTCTCATCGGTATCATCATCGAACATATCCGTACCTACCATGATCTCATTTGCGTCCGAAGGCTTAAAATCTATCGGGTTAAGTATCACTCCCGGAAGCTTCTGTGTCCAGGTTTCCCCAGAGTCGGTAGATATGAGAATGCCGCCATCAACATCTCCCGGCCCGCCACCGCGTGTCATAAACAGTTTTGAAGGATTTCCGGGTGTTATGGCCACAGTCATGATAGACACATCATTATTATCCGCAGCGTCATATACTTCCGTCCAGTTTTCCCCACCTGTTGTGGTATAGAAAACTTTATCACCAGTGTCTGTATTTACATTCAGCAGTATTGTGGTTGCTTCGCTGTCGTAAATATCATAATTGGTAATATTTACTCCCGGCTCTGCAGGTGCGTCAAACGAACTTATGATCTCATTGTCCTCTATGTTCAAAATATAGATGCCGTCTTCTTCGGTATAAAGGTTTATGATCGAAAAACACAGATTTTCATTGCCCGGAAGCAACCTTAAATTAGTTATCCTGGCGCCTGTATTTGGATATGCATATAACAGGTCCCACGTTTCGCCGTTGTCATAGGAAACAACGATGTGGTTGTTTAACGAAACAGCATATAATTTATTCTGAACCTCCAGATCGTAGGTTATGCCTTCCAGCCTCCCGTAGTCCGGTTTGGCCTCGTAGCTAAATTGCGCATGGCCACTGAAACCTGCCAAAAACAGCATAGCTAAAATTGTAATTCTTTTCATAGAAATTGTTTTTAAGTTGGTAAAAATTCACATTACAATTTTCACTAAAAACAATTACATAACAAAAATTTAAACAGGAAATAGTGTGACATTATAACCTAAATACCGTGATTGTCCGTCTTTAAATTGTTGACAAATAATCATATAAGGAAATATCTTCCGGAAGGTCCATTTTAGCAGCTATCCTTTCCTTCCTTTTGCGGCAGGCTTCGGCCGTAATGTTTAGCATAGATGAAATTTCCTTTGTGCTAAGATTCATATAAATGTAGGAGATGAAACGCACATCATTTGCGGTAAGCGAGGGGTGCAAAACTTTCAGGCGGTTCAGGAAACCGTGATTCACTTCTTCAAAATGGGTGATGAAACTGTCCCATTCGTGATCGGTCTTCAAATGCCCTTTGAGGGTTTTTATATGTCCGGTCAATGCCTGGTTGCCCGCCAGCGACGGTATTTGGGAAAGCGATGCGATCACCTCTTCTATAAGCTCATTCCTGCCGGACAGGTACAGCGCCTTTGCCGACAGCTTCCTGTTACGCGCTTCTATCTCGTTCTTAAGCTGCTCCTGCTCCAGCAAAGCCTGCGTTTCTTTTTCGCGTATTTGCTTTTCAAGCAGCAGGTTGTCATTCTTTTCTTTTTCGAGTTCCAGCGCAATAACCTTCTCATTCTGCTCGGCAATGAGCTTTTTCTGCTTCAGCTTCACCGACCTGCTCCTTAATATAAGTATGATAATGGTTACTACAGCAATAATTACTGCAATTATATAGTAAAAAAGATTCCTTTCGGCAGCGCTTTTCTCTTCGTTGATGGCCAGCCGGTTCTTATAATCCTGTATCCGGAATCGTGCCTCATTGCTGTTCAGTAATATTTTGTTCTTAGTCGCTTCGAGTTCTTCAATGGCCGATACCACCGAATCTTTGTACCTCAGCGCCTCAGTATAGTTTCCGTTTTTAGTATAGGCCTGCGCTAATAATTCAAAGGCTGTTTTCCGGCTGTCAAGGTTGGGCTTTGTATCCAGCAGCTTATGCCCGCTCTCTATCGCTTTGGTATAATTGCCCTCCCGAAGGTAGCTTTTAGTGATAATGAGTAATAGCGAACTACCTGTTTCGTTAAAATTAAGGTTGGGTGCCGTATTATAAAGATTTACCGCCTTTTCCCTGGCCTGCCGCGGGTTTCCCTGAAGGAGATCGTTGTCGGCCAGTCCTATCTGCGCGAGCATGTGCATTTGGGGATCCGGCTTCAGGTACGGGAACGATTCCAGTATGTAGGCCCTGGCCTCCTTAGGGTTATTCATTTCATTGGCCAGGTTACCCAAATTCATGGCATACATACCTATCTTGTAGTTGTCCTTATTTTCTTTGGCAATATCATACGCCTTTTTAAAATATTCCTTTGCCTTGTCATAGTTCTTTTCCTTCGAATATAATATGGCAATGTTATTTAGCACCACCATCTCATATTTCGGCTCCAGCTCCTTTACTGCAATGTTGTAGCTTTCTATATAATAATGCAGCGCCTCGCCATATTCCAGTATCGTATAGTAGTTTGCCCCAATATTATTGGTAGCCAAAAACTGCTGTTTGTACCAGTGGTTCTTTTCGGCCAGGTTGCGGGCTTCTGTCAGTAACTCGAGTGACTTCACGTGGTCTTTGTTCCACATAGCATCAATACCTTTTTTTATAAGGGAATCACAATGGGCAATGGTATTGGCCGCTGCCGATGTGCATAAAAACAGGCATAGCAACGCCATAAGGGCTGCTTTGCTGCGGTTATGTTTCTTATGCGTTTTCACTATCAGGCACGGTGTTAAGGGTACACCAAATATAAGCATAAGTATTCATCCTGTAAAAAGGTTTTATACGTACGAAAAGACCCCAAAGGTTTTGAAAATCTTTGGGGTCTGATCATTTGATTTAAAAGAATTATACCTTCTTGCCCTGCGCCTCAAGGTTACGCTCAATTTTATGGCCCGGCCTGCTCCATTTCGGCTTTTCGCCAAGGGGCGTAAATTGCGAGTCTTGCGCTTCAACGGTTGTTGGCTGCGATACTTTAGTGAATGGTTTTTGTGCCACCAATCCAAGGGTTTCAAACATTTTCATGTCTTCATTTACATCCGGGTTTGGTGTGGTTAGCAGCTTGTCGCCTGCAAATATCGAGTTTGCACCTGCAAAAAAGCACATCGCCTGGCCCTCACGGCTCATTTGGGTACGTCCTGCTGAAAGCCTCACCTGCGTGTCCGGCATCACGATACGGGTAGTGGCTACCATGCGTATCATTTCCCAAATCTCCACCGGCTTTTCATTTTCCATAGGGGTACCTTCCACAGCTACCAGTGCGTTTATAGGCACCGATTCCGGCTGCGGGTTCAGCGAAGCCAGCGCCACGAGCATTCCCGCACGGTCTTCTACGCTTTCACCCATTCCTATGATTCCGCCGCTGCAAACGGTAACGTTGGTTTTCCTTACGTTTTCGATGGTCTGGAGACGGTCTTCGAAACCGCGTGTGGAAATCACTTCCTTATAATATTCTTCTGATGTGTCTAAGTTGTGGTTGTAGGCATACAGGCCTGCCTCAGCAAGGCGCTTTGCCTGGTTTTCGGTGATCATGCCCAACGTGCAGCATACTTCCATATCAAGCTTGTTGATGGTGCGCACCATTTCGAGTACCTGGTCAAATTCAGGGCCGTCTTTTACGTTACGCCATGCAGCGCCCATGCAAACACGCGATGAACCGCTTGACTTCGCGCGAAGTGCCTGCGCTTTTACCTGCTGTACGCTCATAAGGTCATTGCCTTCTACACCGGTATGGTAACGGGCAGCCTGCGGGCAGTAACCGCAATCTTCGGGACAGCCACCTGTTTTTATAGACAGGAGTGTAGATACCTGCACAACGTTAGGGTCGTGGTTTACCCTGTGAACCGATGCCGCTTCAAAAAGAAGGTCCATCATCGGTTTATTGTAAAGGGCTATTATCTCTTCTTTAGTCCAGTCGTGCCTTGTGTTCATAGCGGAAATTTAAGTTGCTTCAAAAATAGCAAATTCCCGTTACCTACAGAAGTTTCCTGTAGAAAGATTAGTTATGGATGTGGTTTACATCATCTACTTTATTGATTTTCTCTACTTTATCTTTCCAAAACTGCATAAGTGTAAACGATACTATTACCGATGCAGCGGTACCTTCAACAGCAAGCGCGATGCAAAAATCGTTAATAGAAGGCTCGCCGCCACCAAAAATATAGCTTTTTGCGAAGGTATGGAGGTAATCTGCACCACCCCTGTACTCCACATAGGCCATAAAGCTGAATATACCCACAATGAGGCTAACCATTGCGGTTAGTATACCGGCAATAAGGTTGGCAAAATAGCCATCGATATGATCTTTGAAATTACCTCTTATAGTCCGGTTTATACCATAAATTACAAAAATGAAATTTACCAGCCTCAGGTATACCTGGTCTTTTAGCCCGGCTACTTCCATTAGAAGGAAGAAGGCTGCGATGCATGCAAAAATTATCAAACCGTTAATCAGAACTCTTGAGATTTTCATAACCCTTTATCTTTTGTATTTATATTCAGTTAACCGGTTGTGCTTCAAATTTTTAAAACAGCGCTGACAGATCAGCGGTATTTCAACATTATTTTCCCACAACCTTATTTATACCCGAATTTAGCCATAAAATAGCAGACAGGAATATGAATTAGTAAAATTTTAATACTATAAGTATGATTAAATTAAAGGATTGTTAAATGTCTTGAAAATATGATTATGGCTTGTTTATGGTCAAAATCGGATAAATTATCCTGAAGATAAAGAGTTGAATCAGCACAAGCAGCATTGGTTTCTTACTTCAGAATATTGCCTTTTTCATCATACAGCAATACCCAGTCGCTATGGAAAAAGTAGCCCCAGTCGGCAGAAGCAAGGTCGGCATCAGGGTTGATAAGGCTTTTGTAAGGGCCACCGTTTATAGAAACCTGTGTTTCGGCATAGACTGCTACGTCTTTTCCCTGCTTTGCAAAATCTTCCCTTATATGCTGCGCCATTTGCCATATCATATCCGGACGGGTTTCCATACCGTTCTGCTGCTTATGGGTAATCTTTTCCTTGAAATTATAAAAAAGCCTTCCTCCTGTCTTTTTGTCTATTATCCTGAAATCGGTATAGCCGTTGCGGGCCCTCAGCATCATGCGCCAGCTCAGGCGGTGCCCTTCTTCGGTCCACAGCACATCACCTTTAATGAAGTAATGCCTTAGCGGCAGCAGCAGCTGTAGTATGAAATAAGGGATGAAAAAATACAGGAGTATGCTCTTTCCTTCCTGATAGTCCGGATTGCTTTCGGTAACTGGGGGTTTTTTTCTCAAAAACAGCTTCCTAATTTTCTCAGGGGGATAAAAGAACACTACAAAGCTCAGGGCAAAAAACGGGAAGATACCTATCTGTAATGTCACCGCATTAAAAATATGGAAGATGACCGAGGCGATCAGTGCAATAGTCCTTGTTTTCCTGAACAACAGGAACGGCACTACCAGCAGGTCGAATGTTATGCCGGCATAAGCAATAAAAAGGTAGAACCATTTTTGAGACATTATACTGTTCAGGGAAGGGTCTGTAACAGAATTATGCAAAAGATCTCTTGTAAAAGTGCCATCCAGCCAGCCGGGATAAAATTTTGCCAGCGAAGCATAAAAATAGACGATACTCACCTGCAGTATCATAACCCAGGAGCACCAAACAGGCATCGTGAGTTTTTTTACAGAAGGGTTCAGCCGTGCGTCTATGGAGGCGTAGCGGTTGGCGGGAAGGAACAACATGATAAGGCATACCAGCAGGAGCAGGTAATAGTGGTTGTTGTAGGAGGTTTTCTGCATGAAATAGGCTCCTGCCCAAAGAATGGTAAACAATCCCAGTGTCCATCTGTATTTGTAGCCAATCATCACCAACAGCCCTAACACGCCCATTGTAGCAAAGTACCAGTACATGCCATTGCCCGGAAGCGGCTGCAGCCATTCCATGCCAATATGGGAGAAAGTGAATTTCGGGTCGACAAGGTTGCTTTTTACCCAGCCCGTAAGTATAGCGCCAAAAGTTTCACACGCCAGCAGGAAGCCCAGGAAGATCCTGAAAATAACCAACGGCGCGTTGTCTATTTGCCGGAAAAGGCGTTTCATGTTTTATTGCCCTTAAAATAGTCAAGCGAAGCTTCCCTGTCTTTGTGGAGTTGTTGCTTAAGCGCATCTACCGATTCGAATTTCTGTTCGTCGCGGAGCCTTTGGTAGATGCTCACCCTTACCTCTTTATTATAAAGGTCTTTATCCAGATCAAAGAAATGTATTTCTATGGAGCGTTCGGTACCCCCTACGGTTGGACGGGTGCCTATGTTCATCATGCCGTGTACAACGTTCCCATCAATAACCGCCGAGGCAGCATAGACACCGTTTGCAGGAATAAGTTTGTAGTCTTCCTTAATATAAATATTCGCAGTAGGGAACCCAATGGTACGCCCCAGCTGTTTTCCCTTTACTACAATGCCTGTCATAAAGTAAGGATAGCCGAGGAAGGTATTAGCCGTTTCAATATCGCCAACAGTCAGCGCATTGCGTATTTTAGTAGAGCTTACGGATGTTTCATTTACTTCAAGTGCGGAGATTTTCTCTACCTCAAAGCCATAATCGTTACCAAAGCGGATAAGGTCATCAATATTAGCGGTACGGTTGCGTCCAAAACGGTGGTCATGCCCTATGATTATCTTACAGATGTTGAGCCTGTCAACCAATATGTCTTTTACGAATTCCTCGGCGGTAAGCCTGGAAAAAGCAAGGTCGAATGGGTGTACTATAAGGTTATCCAGGCCATAATTCTCGAGAAGCTGTGCTTTTTCCTCAATCGTGCTAAGCAGCTTTATCTCGCTGTTTTGCTGCAATACCATTCGCGGATGCGGAAAAAAGGTGAGCACCAGGCTTTCGCAGCCGGAAGACCTGCTGCTTGTAATGAGCCTGTCCAGGATGCTTTTGTGGCCTTTATGTACCCCATCAAAAGTACCCAGGGTTACAATAGTTTTTGCAGGGGAACTGAATTCCTGTATTGAATTGAAAATTTTCAAACCGCAGTGTTAAGTTTAGCAAATTTAATTATCTGCATCCAATTTAGGAGATGTTTTGAGAAGTTTTTTAAAAGATGCCTCATCAGTGGTGGTTTTCAGGGAGAGAAAAACCCGCCAACACATCCTAAAAAAATGTTATATTCATAAATTATGTTAAAATTTCATAGTTTAAATTACTACTTTAGCATCCTTTAAATTCATTCCCTATGAAAAGAATATTGCTCTCCTTTATACTTTTGTTTTCGTTTACATTCGGATATTCCCAATCAGCTGTATGGAGCCCTGTTCCTAAAGAGCGGCTGGCAGTTGCCAATAAACTCGACAGAGGTTCGACTCCCATGGCATTTTCGACTTTCCGCATCAACCTTCCGGAACTGGAGTCAAGGCTGCTCGCTGCGCCGCCAAGGAATTCAGGCCAAATGTCTGCAGTAATCATTCCTTTTCCAACCGGCGAAGGCAAACTTGAAAACTTCAGGGTTTATGAAGCATCTGTAATGCACCCTGACCTTGCGGCACAACACCCGGATATTAAGTCGTATGTTGGGCAGGGTATCGAAAACCCGGCGGCAACCGTGCGCTTCAGCATTACCATTTTTGGAGTACACGCCATGATATTATCGGACAAAGGGACATCCTATACCGACCCATATACGACCGACCTGCAAAATTATATTGCCTACAAAAAGTCGAGCCTTAAGGCACCCCGCACTTTTCATTGCGACGTAGCCAGCGAATCGCTGGATGCTGTCCCTCCCCCGCCGCCATCAGCACAGGCCAATGACGGCCTTTTCCGGACCTACCGCCTGGCGCTTGCCTGTACGGTAGAATATGCCGCTTTCCAAATCAATGCAGCAGGCGTAGGAGCAGGTACCCTTGCCCAGAAAAAAGCAGCCGTGCTTGCTGCAATGAATGTAACCATGACACGCGTAAACGGGTTATATGAAAAAGATATGTCGCTGACGATGCAAATTGTACCGACCAATGAGAACGTTATTTTCGTTACTTCGGATAACCTCACCAACAACGATGAGAGTATTATGATCGACGAAATACAGCAGATTATGAACGCCGGCATCGGCTCGGCGAATTATGACATTGGCCACGTTGTAGGTACCAGCGATGGCGGTATTGCCTCTTTAGGGTGCGTATGCTCATCATTCAAGGCACAGGGTGTTACCGGAAATCCATCTCCGGTGGGCGACTCATTTGATATTGATTATGTAGCCCACGAAATGGGCCACCAGTTTGGCGCTAACCATAGCTTTAATAACTCTTACCAACGGTCTGCCAGCAATGCTGTAGAGCCGGGAAGCGGCAGCACTATTATGGCTTATGCCGGCATCAGCCCGCCGAACGTTCAGAGCAACTCTGATGATTATTTCCACGCGATCAGCCTGGCGCAGATGTTTACCTTTGTAAACAATGACGGCGGTTGTGCCGCTGAAGTTGCAAATAACAATAACCCGCCTGTAATAGCCGCACTGCCAAATTATACTATCCCGAAAAGCACAGCCTTCATATTAAAAGGAAACGCAACCGACGCGGATGGTGATGCCCTGACCTATTGCTGGGAGCAAACCAATGCCAACGGCGCACCCTCTACGGTTGATGTTACACCTTTGCCAACCAGCACGACAGGCCCTAATTTCAGGTCGTTAAACCCATCCGTTTCGCCGAACAGGTACATGCCTGTGTTGTCGAGCGTGATTAACAACAACCTTACGCCTACCTGGGAAGTTGTGCCTTCGGTAGGAAGGACAATGAATTTTGCCCTTACTGTGAGGGATAACAATACACCCAACGGCGGACAGACTGCGAGGAGCAATATGACAGTTACGGTAAGCAACAGTGCAGGGCCGTTTGCCGTTACATCGCAAAGCGCTGCCAATCTCTCGTGGAACCAGGGAAGTACCCAGACAATAACATGGAATGTAGCGGGAACAACCGCAAACAACATCAATACTGCCAATGTAAATATCCGCCTATCTACAGATGGCGGGCTTACATTCCCGACTGTACTTGCTGCCAACACACCAAACGATGGTACGCAGGATATTACGGCACCTAATGTATCGGCACCCTTCTGCAGGATTATGGTAGAGGCAGTAGGCAACATTTATTATGCGGTGAACCCAACACCTTTTGCTATAGGAGTAACTGTGGTTACAACATGCAACACTTATACCAATACTACAGCTGTGGCTATACCTGACAATAGTGCCAATTATACTTTATCGACCATCAATGTGCCGGCAAGCGCTATAATTTCGAATGTTAAGATTGGGGTAAATATTACGCATCCCTATATTTCAGACCTCGGCATTATCGTTGCGAGGCCCGATAACACCCAGGCCACGCTTTGGGAGGGACAATGCGGGGACAGCAGTAATATCAACGTAACTTTCAGCGATAGCGGGTCCGGTGTAAGCTGCGGCTCACCAACTACGGGTACAATACTGCCGGTAAACCCGTTATCTGTTTTTGCAGGACAGCAGGCACAGGGCAACTGGATACTGGCATTCGCCGATTTTGGCCTGGGCGATACCGGAACGCTCAACTCATGGTCGGTTGAAGTATGTTCACAAACCATAAACGCCACAAGTTCATTCGGACTTCAGGACTTTACATTATACCCTAACCCAAATACCGGCAGCTTTACCGTGAGTTTTACTTCCGATACCGGAAATGCCATCAAAGTTGGTGTACACGATATGAGGGGCAGGCAGGTTTTTGAGAACTCGTATGAAAATACAGGGTTATTCTCAGGAAATGTGAACCTGTCCAATATACAATCTGGTGTATATCTTGTAACCGTTCAGGATGGCGCACGAAGAGAAGTAAGGAAGATAGTTGTAAATTAATATAAGTAGTTGATAAATGAAGTCCCCACCTTAAGCGTGGGGATTTTTATTTAAAGGAAACCATTACGAGATCCGTTTTCTGGCCTTCGACAATATTATCCTGCAGCTTTATGATGAGCTTATTGTCCTGATAGTCCAAAAGCCCTTTTCCCACCTTATAAAATCCGGCTTTATCCCTGCAAAAGCAGTGCACGCCAAACAGCATTTTTGCATCCTTCGGGTTTGACTTGTGAAGGTTGGAAAGTTCGCTGTCAGTTTCAAAAATAACCTCCTCGGTATAGGCATCATCCTGATATTTCCCGCTTTTTGCCGCATAAGTATACCTTGCCACTATTTTTCCGGGTGCATCTTCAAGTGTGTAATACGGTTTCCCTGTACCATCCGACTTGATGATGAGACTTTTGTCTTTCAGCACTTCAAATCCGCAATTGCCTTCGTCGGGGCAGCGGCTTTCAATACGGCACTTCCCTTCCGTAAAAGCAGCAGGCCCTTTTTTTGAGGCGCAGGCTATCAGTAAAAAGGGAAGGAAGGCAAGGATGATATTTTTCATGTCGGGGATTTAGATATTAAAGATACAAATTCGGGGCCAAAACGGCGTACCTATTTCCCGTTATAGCTGCTCATCGTATTGGCCAGTCCGGAAAGCACGAACGACTTTACCGCTTCGGCAGCCATATCGAGGCGCTCCGGCAGTTTTGCTTTTTCCTGCTCGTCCCATTCGCCAAGCACATAGCTTACCTGCTGCCCTTTCTTAAACTCATCGCTTATCCCAAAACGGAAACGCGGATAATCAGAGGTGTTCAAAAGCTGCTGCGTGCTTTTCAGTCCGTTATGCCCGCCATCGCTGCCCTTGGCTTTTATACGGATGGTACCGAATGGAATATTGAGGTCGTCCGTTACAACCAGCAGGTTTTCAACAGGTATGTTTTCTTTATCGAGCCAGTATTTTATGGCTTTGCCACTAAGGTTCATGTAGGTATTGGGCTTCAGCAGGAATACTGTTTTGCCTTTTAGCTTCACTTCGGCTACGGCTCCAAGTTTAGCCGTTTCAAAAGAAGCGCCTTCCTGCTTGGCGATGTGGTCGCCCACTTTAAAGCCGATGTTGTGGCGTGTATTTACATATTCGGCGCCGATGTTGCCCAGACAGGCAATGAGGTATTTTTTCATAGGGTCGATGGGTTCTTTTTCCTGTTTTGTTCCAAAAAGGGATGTTAGCCAGTTCATGGGGCAAAGATAAGATGTAAACAGGGAATTTTTTTGTTGCCAATACACGGACATATAATTAATCGATAAATAAAATAAGTTAAATTTTGAGTTGTTTTTAACAAATTATTAACTATTAATAATTGATAATCAACGTGTTATATTTATAAATTTGGTTAAACCAATCTTAAAAATTATTAATTATGAAAAAAATTCTGTTTAGCGGATTTATTTGCCTTGCAATAGGCTGCGTCTCTTACGCATCGGACATTGAAGATGTAACAAAGGAAAAAAGTGAAAAAAAAGTAAGTAGCGAACTAATGTCATTCGATGGCCAAACAGTTGGGCATTGTGGTGGTACTGCTTCTTTTATTAATGGCCGTGGAGAAGTTGCGGTATATAATATGGATCCCGTTTCTGCTGATAATGCTGTGGATTGTAATCAGCTTTTTACCCGATGGATGAGGGATACTCTGAATAAAATTGGGGGTTCTGTTACTTATTACACAAATCTTTATACCGACAGGTAATTTAAAACTTACTTTATGAAAAAAAAACTATTTAGTGTCTTCGCCATCATAGCGCTGGCCGGCACAAGTTATGCTGCAACTGACAAAAAAACTGAAGAAGCATCTTCTAAAAAGCAGGAAACCAAAGATTGTACTATTGAAATTACAGCGCCTTGCAGAGGATCGGCAATGGTGGATGACGGAAGGGGAAATTTAATCCCTATTGAAATGGAAACTGTAAATACAAGAGATGCTTTTGAATGCAGCGAAATATTCGGGACCTTCCTTAATGAATTAAAGAGAGAAGGCCTGCGTGTCGTAACATTTACGAATATGTACGGCTATAATTAAGAGCCTGTATTACATGGGAAGGAAAATTTCCTTCCCTTCTTATTTTACAGGTTTATGATTTAAACAATATCAAACATTAAAACTTGCACCATAAAAAAAGCCTTTTTATCATGAGAATAACCTTCCTGATTTTATTTTGCTTATGTTCATCAAGTGTTTTTTGCCAGAAAAATACGGGAACAATACAGGCGGAATATAGAATGTTTTGTGATACGGATGTCCCATTAAAATTTACTACTATTTTATGGGTAAAAGACAACACCGCTATTTATCAGGAAAAAACCAGTACGACCGAGCGATGGGAGGAGAAGCCTTTAGCAGAAAGCCTGAAAGATCAATCGGTTAATTTTTCCTCTCTTAAATCAGATTTTGAACCTTATTTCAAAACTGACCTTTCCAAAAAAGAACTATTGTTTTATGCACCGCTTTTAAAAAACACAGCATTTGTCAAAGACACCTACGATATTAACTGGAACATAACAGGCGACACGAAGAAAATAGCCGGATATAATTGCATTAAAGCCACAACTGTTTTTCGTGGAAGAGAATGGGTGGCATGGTTTGCACCCGATATAGCGCTACCTTTTGGCCCATGGAAATTTCATGGCCTGCCGGGGCTGATACTTGAGGTTTATGATATAACCAACAGGTACACTTATAAACTGGAAAAGATTGGCAATCTTGAAAATGCTGCTATTTTTCAAAAGGACTTTAGTACGCTGATGCCTGCACTAAACAAAGAACCTATGCCTTATAGAAAGTATCTTGACGATAAAGAAGAGGCAATGGTAAATGCTTTGAGAAGCATCGACCAAAAATTGAATGTAGTCACCACTAAGAAAAAAATAGATCCCAACAACCGGGAAGAGATTAAATATGAGTGGGAGTAGCCCGAATATTCAGAGAAAATATGGCCATATGGGAAGAATATCTATTTTTCCCATTTTTTTTATTACTATTGATTAAGAAAGCCGAATTACAAAAGAATGGGAAAACTCTTACTAGCATTTTTTTTACTTTATACTGCTTTTGCCCAGGGGCAATCTCAAATTTCTGGCCGCATTGCATCAAAATCAGGCGAGACACTTCCGGGCGTTTCCTTATTGCTAAAAGATGCCAATGGTAAAATCGTCTCTTTTGCAATATCTGCCAACAATGGCGGCTATTCCATCGAAGTTAAAACCCCCGGCACCTATACCCTTGAGGCAAATTCACTGGGATATGAAAAACAGGTGGCAGAACTGGCTATTGGTCCGGACATTAAAACCATTACAAAAGACTTTACGCTTTCGGAAGGCAATACGCAACTTAAGGAAGTGGTAATTGAGGCCGAGGCACCCGTGCGGCTTAAAGGCGATACCCTGGTCTATGATGCCAAGGCCCTTAGTACGGGGACCGAATCGGTAGTGGAAGACCTGCTGAGAAATATCCCGGGCATTACTATACTGGATGACGGAACAATAAAATATGGAGATCGCCAGGTGGAAAAAGTGATGGTAGATGGCGATGATCTCTTTAACAAAGGTTATTCTATCCTTACCAAAAACATGCCTACACAACCGCTCGACAAAATAGAAGTATTGCGCAACTATTCGAAAAATAAATTACTGAAGGGAGTGGAAAATTCTGATGCAGTGGCGCTCAATCTTACCATTGGCGAAGAGTTTCGCAACATCTGGTTTGGCAACCTTACTGCCGGCTATGGCAACGAAAACCGTTACAGGGCATCCGGCAACCTTATGAATTTTGCAAAAAACTACAAGAACTTCTTTTCCTTCGGGCTCAACAATGCCGGATATGATATTGTAGGCAATATTTCCGGGATGCAATACAACTCATCCGACCTTGAGACTATAGGCATGGGAAGCAGGGCTGCGCAGTTAATGTCGCTTGGTGGTAAAGTATCGCGTATTGATGAGAAGCGCACTCGGTTTAACAATGCAAAAATGGGTACTTTCAGCACCATATTCCCTTTGGGCAGCAAAACCAAGCTGCGGCTTAACGGCTTTTTAGGACACGATAATTTAAGAACCTTTCAAAATTCACTAGCCGTTAGTGATTTTGAAGGCACTTATTTTGAAAACAGGGAAACCAATAATTCAGTCAATACTTTAGGAAAAGGCTATGTAAGTGCTTACCTGAGCAGCGACCTTTCGGACACCCAAATGCTGCAAAGCCTTACCACTTTTAATAATGGCAAAACTGATTTTTCAAACAGCCTTGTTTTTAATGGCATTAGTACCGTGGAACATCTCGGGACTAAAAACACCTATTTTGACCAGCAGCTTACCTACACCCAAAAATGGAGCAGCCGAAATGCAGTATTGCTCAAAACACGTTTCCTTACCGACCGCCTGCCCCAAAATTATGGCATCAATGATTACCTGATGGGCGATCTTTTTTCGTATTCCAATATTAATGCTGTAGCGAATGATATAAACAGCAGCAGGCAATATGCCGGCTTACAGGCAGACTTTAAGCTGAAACAGAAAAATGATGACCTTATTGCTTTTACCGTGGGCTTCGAAAATAATAATGACGGCCTGGCCACCCGTTTTAGCCTTTTTACAGATGGCGGGGTTATAAATCCTGAAGGATTTCAGGCAAAAGCCTCTCAAAATGTGGGGGATCTCTATGCCCAAAGCGGCTACACATGGAAGAAAGGAAAGTTTACCCTTGGAGGCAACCTTAACGCTCATCAGCTCTTCAACCGTTTTGAAAATGCAGAAGGCAATGCAACCACACAAAATCTATTTTTCATCAACCCAATACTTAGTGCCGGCTGGGAATTAACCCCTGATAATACATTGCAGGCTACGTATATGTATAATGTTGTTAACAGCGATATTCTCCAGGTAAACGACACCTACCTCCTCACTTCTTCCCGGGGCTTCAGCCGGGGACTAGGCTATTTTAACCAACTGGAACGCTCTTCGGCAAACATCAGTTATTCTACAAAGCACTATCTTAACCGTTACAGCTTTTCCGGCGGGCTCACCTATTCACAGCAAAATGATGTTATCTCCTACCGGAGCAGCCTTAATCAAAACAATTCGCTTTCAGACGCATTCGTTATGCGGGGCGGCAACAGGGCCGGTGGAAATATAAGCTTGCATTATGTAATTCGATCGTTAAGAGGTTCTGCAGCGCTGTCCGCTACTGCCGACCGTACAATATATTACAACGTGGTGAACGAATCCGGCCTGCGGAAAAATATATTATACTCGCAGGTGGTCAATTTTAGCTGGATGAGCAGTTTTAAGTCGCCCTTTAATTTTAAGGCAGGCACTGAATGGAATTTTTCGAAGGTAAAATCGGATTTTACTTTTAATAACACCTCAAAATTCAGTTTTCTGGATTTGATGTACGCCCTGGGGGACAGGCTGGATATCAAAGCAAAAGCCGAACACTACTACTTTGGCGGTCTGGACAGGAACAACAATTATTTTTTCGCCGACCTTGAGGCTGTTTATTCATTTCAAAAAGATAAATATTCTGTTGGCCTTGACGGAAGGAATTTATTTAATACGGATGTATTTACTACCTATAGCATATCTGATGTAGGATACTCTACAAATTCCTATCGATTACTGCCCAGATATGTGCTGCTAAGTTTCAGATACCGTTTTTAATTCCTTCGAGACGAGGATACTCACGGCATTCCCTCCAAAACCTACCGCATTTACCAGCACTTTTTTAATGTCTCTGCCGGTTTGCTGTTGGTAGAACGGTACGTCTATAAACCTGTTGTGCTGCAACATGAATACGGCAAGCTCCAGGTTCAGCAGCCCCGAAGCGCCGAAGGTATGGCCAGTTTTCCATTTGTTGGTTGTGAGCAGCGGGAGGTTTTTACCAAATACTTCCTGTATCGCTTTATATTCTGACAGGTCGCCTTTTACGGTCCCGGGAGCATGCATCACCACAGCATCAACCTCAGAAATATCGGTGTCTTTCAATGCCATTCGCATCGATCTCTGCAGGCAATCCGCATCTGCCGAAATGGATACACTGTGCTGCAGGGTTTCCGTGGCATAGCCAACACCGTCAATAAAAGCAATCGCTTTAGGATGTTTCCCAATTTCAAGGCAAGCCATTGCGGCACCTTCGCCAAGCACCATCGAGTTATATCTCTTTTCAAGGTCGAGCGCCCGGCATGGATAATCACCGTTAAGCGAAGAATAAATTTTCATGGCCTGCATCTGGGCAATTGTAAAAGGCGTCAAGGGCGCTTCGCTGCCACCCACAAGGAACCTCGTTGCCATGCCGCTTCGAAGCCAGGCCACGCCATTCAATACAGCATGCAGGGCGGTAGAGCAGGTTATGGAATGCGATATATCAGGTCCTGTACTTTTCAGGTCCTGCGCCACCCACGAGGCAATGTTGCCTAGGGTCGTAGCTGGTGAAGCATGGGCACTGGTGACACCTGTTTTTACGAATTCGGCATGGTGTTTTTCGAACAGGCCGGTTGCTCCACGCGAGGAGCCTATATTGATGCCAAAATCGTCATCCTTCCAATCCGTTCCGGCCAAAGCCCATCTTGATGCAAGGATGGCATACAGCACAGAATTGTCGAGGTGGCGGTAATTGGGATTGGAATTTTTGAGCGCGGCAACCTCGTCCTGTAGTTTTTCGGATAGCTTTGCAACGGGCACATTAGTATCTCCAATTGCGATGTTGCTTATAAATGATCTTTCATCCAGATAGTTACCCCAAATCTCCTCCGGGTTACTGCCCAGTGGTGATACAGAGCCTATAGAGATGATGGAAATAGGTGTTGCCAATGTTGTATTTTTTACAAAAGTAGGTAATGAAGTATTTAAAGTTCTCTAAACTGGCTGCAAAATGGCCTATATAATATTTTCCGACTGAATAAAAAGCCCGTCTATACGATCTCTTCTATTGCCTGCTTTATGACATTATAAATAGTCCCTAACAATTCATTGCTGATAATATAAGGCGGAAGGATGTAAATGGTACTGCCAACAGGCCTCAGGACAACCCCGTGCACTATAAAGAAATCGTAAAGCCTGTTCCGGAAATCACCATAATAGCCCTCATTGCCACGGTCGATATCCAGTGCGAAAATAACACCGAGTACCCTGGCCTGCTTTACGCGCGGATGTTTCTCCATTTCTTCCTTAAACAAAAGATGCTTTCTGTTAATGCGTTGAATGTTTTCCTGCATTTCGACAGTCTGCAATAACTCAAGGCTGGCAATCGCAGCAGCACAACCCGTAGGGTTGGCCGTAAAGGTGTGCCCGTGGAACAGGGCTTTGTTAACATCATCATCATAAAAGCCATCGAATAATTCCTGTGTAAAAGTAGTGATAGACATCGGTATCGTGCCGCCCGTGAGCGCTTTGGAAAGGCACATCATGTCAGGTTGTTCTTTCAGGTAATCACACGCAAAGTTTTTTCCTGTCTTGCCAAAGCCGGTCATTACTTCGTCAGCGATAGTGAAGATGCCATTGCTTTTGCAAATACTCATCAGGCTGTCGAGCGCTTCAGGTTTGTACATTACCATGCCTGCCGCTCCCTGTACCAATGGCTCGAAGATAAACGCAGCGTAGTCGTTGGTGGCTACTAGCTCCTGCAAAGCTTTAATACTTTCCCGTTCACTGTCTTTTAGTGGTACGGGAATGCGGGTCACTTCTATCAGCGAGCCACGGAACGCCTCGGTGAAAAAAGAAATACCGCTGGCCGCCATTGCCGCAAAAGTATCGCCATGAAAGGCGTTTTCGAAAGCTATTATTTTGGTTCTCTTTTCCCCTTTATTATAAAAGTATTGCAGGGCGACTTTCAGGGCAACTTCCACAGCAGTGGAACCGTTATCCGAAAAGAACAGTTTTTTCTGGTTATCGGGAAGCAGCGGCATCAGCCTTTCAGCCAATACTACAGCGGGTTCATGCGTAAAGCCACCAAAGAGCACGTGCTCCAGCGACGTAAGCTGCTTGTAAATAGCGTCGGCAATATATTTGTTACTGTGCCCGTAAGGATTGACCCACCATGAGGCAATAGCGTCAATGTATTGTTTGCCATTTTCATCCCAAAGCAGAGCACCTTCGCCACGGGTTATGGCAATGGGTGGGGCAGCGGTTTTGTGCTGTGTATAAGGATGCCAAAGGTACTGGCTGTCTCTTTCTTGTATGCTCATTATAAATTCAATAGATTTTCCCTGAACCTGTCGGCATAGTCAAGGATCACGTTCTTATCAAAATACGGTTCATCATCGATCCTGCCTATCATTTGAAGCCCGGTCTTTTGGAGGATGATCTCTTCTGTAGGCTTATTTTCATCTCCGTTAAAAACGATCCCGGC
The DNA here is from genome assembly GCF_038289855.1 of Flavobacterium arundinis. Taxonomy (NCBI): domain Bacteria; kingdom Pseudomonadati; phylum Bacteroidota; class Flavobacteriia; order Flavobacteriales; family Flavobacteriaceae; genus Flavobacterium; species Flavobacterium arundinis. The sequence continues at coordinate 75,117 of NZ_JBBYHR010000005.1, read as the reverse complement.
TATGGTACTATTCCTGTTTTTCAGGGCTTCGATGGTGAGCAGCGTATGGTTGATGCTCCCCAGGTAATGCCTGCTCACCACCACAACCTTATGATCAGGCTGTATGAGGTCGATAACCGTACCTCTATCATTCAACGGAACAAAGACCCCTCCTGCTCCTTCAATGACAAGATGGTTTTTGGTTTTGGGTTCTTTTATGTTTTTAATATCAATAGAAATTCCGTCCAGCTCAGCAGCGAGGTGTGGACTGGCAGGCGTTTTTAAGGCATAACTGTTCGGAAATAGCTGCGTTTTTGGATTAGAGATATAGCGCTCCACCTTATCGCTGTCGCTATTGTCCAGGTCGCCTGCCTGTATGGGTTTCCAGTAATCGGCTTCAAGGGCTTCGGTAATGATAGCTGAGGCGATAGTCTTGCCTACATCAGTCCCTATGCCGGTTATGAATAGTTTCATTTTTATTTTTTAAATCACAAATTTACTAAATCATACAGCATCCAAGACCCCAAAGGTTTTAAAAACGTTTGGGGACTTAGATGCATGCATCCATAAACATAATTTTAATATAATATTATCAATAAGTGATTTTACAATTATTAATTTTGATTGGATAATTTTAAAATTTAACACGTTTTTACTGATATGGATACACTAAAGGTACCGAACTATATAAAATCGGTTTATATAGCCCTGCTCATCATTATTATCGTGTTCTTTATGATAGTAGCCAAAAAGCTGCTGGTGCCGCTGTTCATATCCGGTTACATCGCGATGCTGCTCACTTCTTCCTGCAACTTTTTGGAACGCAGGAAAATACCACGTTCCATAAGCGCCTTTATCTGCCTTTTACTCTTTATTGGCCTGATAGCCGGCATAGTCATGTTTGCCTATTTCCAGATAAGGGGTTTTATGAACGATGTCGGCACCAACATGTCCGATAAGGTTAACGCCTTGGTAATTTCCGCGAATAACTGGTGTCTGGATACTTTTGGCTTTGACCTGGGTATGCGCAATGGCTTTGAAATGGAAAAGGCTGTAGCGATCGTACAGCCCGAGAACACAAGCGCCACAAAACTGGTATTTACAACTATCGGCACGCTGTCGGATATCATCCTGCTGCCCGTGTTCATTTTCTTTCTGCTCATTTACAGGGACCACCTCGCAATTTTTATCACTAAAGTATTCCGCAGGCAAAACAATGACGGGTTGCTGGAAAAAATGACCTCTATCCGTAAAATTGTACATGCTTACCTTATGGGATCGGGAAAAGTAATGCTTATCCTTGGTGTGGTCAATACTGCCGTGCTTTTTGCCTTGGGGATAGAACACGCCATATTCTTTGGGATGTTCGCAGGGATGCTTAATATCATTCCGTATCTCGGGCCATCTCTTGGCGCTGCGCTTCCTTTCTTTTTTGCCTTATTAACCAAAGACAGCGCTTTTTATCCCATTGCCATCGTGGTTGCCTTTACGTTTATCCAGTTGCTGGAGAGTGCGTTCCTGACACCAAAAATAACCGGGGGCAACGTAAACCTCAACGCATTGGTAACATTCATAGGCCTGCTTATAGGTGGCTATATATGGGGCGTCATGGGTATGATACTCATAATCCCGAGTATTGCCATATTGAAAAAACTATTCGAACTAAGCCCTGATACGCAGCCCTATGCTTACCTGTTTGGTGAAGAAGACAGCAACTGGTTCAAGCGGCGGGAGCGGCGCGCGAAGTCGCAGGCAGCTAAAGCTGAGGCTGAAGTAAATGCTTAATATTTGTGTCCTGTGGTAGACGTTGCAATGCAACGCCTCTACATTGGGATTTCATCAAAAGTCGTTTACTATTTGACGCGGAATAGAGGCGTTGCACCGCAACGTCTAAGTTGCCAGTTTATTTTTTAATTTAAACATTTACTAAGTAACGCCAGCATCCTTGTTATTTCGACTTCGGTATTATAGCTGTGCAGGCAGATGCGAAGCCTTTCCCTGCCCTGCGGTACCGTTGGCGATAATATCGCTTTTACACCGAAACCATTTTCCTGCAAAACGGATGCACTATTTTTTACTGTTTCGTTACCGGGTACAACAGCACAATGTATGGCCGAATCACTTTCAATAAAGAAAGATCCCAGTTCAAATCTGTTGATCTCGGATTTAAAAAAGTCAATAATAACTGCCAGCCTGTTTCGTTCGGGAGTGCTCTCCAACGTTTTATAAGCCTCCAAGATCGTGGCAAGACTGTGCGGCGGCAAGGCTGTTGTATAGATAAGGCTGCGTGCAAAATTGACCAAATATTCCTTGAGCGGTGCCCAACCCAGCACTGCCGCCCCATGGCAACCTAAGCCTTTCCCAAAGGTGACTATCCGGGCGAAGACCTTATCTTCCAGCCTAAGGTGTTGGACCAGCGCCTGCCCTTTTTCTCCAAAAACCCCTAGGGCATGAGCTTCGTCAATAACAAGCCTGCAATTATTGGCTGTAGCTAAAGCAACAAGATTGTCCAAATCAGGGCTGTCACCATCCATAGAGAAAACCGATTCGGTTACAATGTAAATTTCCCCTGTAAAATCGTTTTGCATGAACTTCTGCACGTGCTTTTCAAGAGCACCTAAGTCATTATGAGGAAATTTATAAGCCGAGGCATTCGAAAGCCGCAGCCCATCCCGTATGGAGGCATGGATGTATTCGTCATACAACACGATATCACCCTTTTGCGGTACTGACGAGAAGAACCCAACATTAGCATCATACCCGGAATTGAAAATGAGCGCGCTTTCTGCGTTATGGAACTGTGCTATATAGTTTTCTGTAACAGTATAAAGCCTGTGGTTACCGGAGATAAGCCGTGAACCCGTTGCGCCATTCTGTGTAAAATTATTCTCTAACAGATACTGGTGGGCATTGTCGAAAATTTCCCTGTTGGCCGAAAAACCCAAATAATCATTAGAAGAAAAATCAATAAGGTTACCCGGATCAGATAGTCTCCGCACGGCATTTGTATCCTTACGCTGATCGAGTTTTGCCTGTAGTGATTTCGGGAAGCCTTTCATATCTCAAATGTAGAAAACAGGATACCAAAAAGCAAATTCAAATGAAAAACAACAATTAATTATTGTTTTTCGATAATTTAATTATATTTGCAACAATATAAATCCTGTTACCATGAAAAGATTACCACTACTCAAAACACTTACCGGCATCCTTTTAATCCTTGCCATTATTGGTGTATTTTTTTGTATCCCATTCCTTCTCATAGCTTTGGTTATGCCGGATAAGGTTCCCTTTAAAATAAATGGCGTTGCCGCAGCATCTATGGCAGCTGAAGATTACCTCCTTTTTGCCGCGGAAATAACCGCATTTGGGTTTTATACCTATGCGCTTTACCTTTTTAAATCGGTGCTGGGCCATTTTGAGAAAAAGCAGATTTTCCACGAGAAAGTGATCACTCTGCTCGACCAGACCGGTAAAGCCATATTGATCGGGTTTTTCATAAAAATTGGTTCCGAATTTCTGTACAATACTATAATCCTGGGCAGATTCAATATCAATTTCAATTCCGACACCCTTTTTGTACTGATACTCGGACTATTCTTTATGGTGTTGAGTGAGGTATTCCAAATGGCAAAAGATATTAAAGAAGAAAATGACCTGACTGTATAATTATGAGACATCACATCAACATTATCGCGCTGGCCGTACGCGCCGCAATAGTAATCGCTTCGTGCATGGCCTTTTTCCATTTAGCAATGGCCATACTATTCCATTTTGAAGACGGCCATTTGTTAGTTAAAGAATTTTTCAGCGACTATTTTACGCCATTGGCCAAAGCCACGCCCTACCGTAACAACGAGTGGTACGGGTCCGCTTTTTGTATTGTCTATGCGGCATTGCTCATTTACTGCGTGACCGGGTTACAGCGATTTCACAAAAGCCTTAAACGCATTAAACAAGGAGGCATGTTTGAAGCCGGACAGGATGAAGCTTTTCGTAAAGCGGCGGCGACGGTCATTATTTTTGCCAAGTCAAAATACCTGCTATTTTGCACCATGGGCAGCCTGCTGTACTTTGACCTCACGATCTTCTTCCGCGAAATACCCTCGTTTCTCGCCATATACCTTATCGGGAAATTTATTTACCTTGTTTCCGGCATGGCAGAGCGTGGTGCGTTCATACAGGAAGAGAACGAATTAACGATATAATTATGGAAAAGCAACAACGCAAAGACCGATTGGTTTCCAGGCTATATTATATCTCGGCAGTAATGTTGGGGATCGCTATACTATATTTCGCCATGATAGTTGGTTTCGATATATTTCAAAAAAAGAAGCTCGATAATTTTACCCCCTATCCAAATCATCTAACCGGCTATAACATGTCTGCCAATATGCGGGTCACGACATTTGATACCGTTATAAATTTTAACCGAAAAAATTTATCCGGCAGATCTTCCTTCGAATCAGGTTCCATAATTATACAGGATGGCGCGTGCACAGGTTTCAGCAGGTCAGAGATCAATTCCGTTTTAAACGACACTACCTATGCTAAGATCCTTACCCTGCAAACAAAAAAAGTAACGACATCAGATAATTTTAATGCTAATGTTGGCAAAGTTACCTTGTCACCGGCACGCGTAGAGGCGTACCTATCCATTAAGCCTGACAGCATTTGGCTGACTATTGTCCTTGCCGTGCGAAATTATTCGTTCATGCTATGCATCATTTTTATCCTATTTCAGCTTACGTTACTATTCAGAAAGCTCAAAAACGACTTTTCATTTAATAGCAACCTTAGCCGTGCTATATGGAAGATCGGTAACTGCCTGCTGATATACCAGCTGCTATTGTTCGCTACCGGGGCCCTGGTAATGCAATTTATCGAAGCGGTCACTTATTACCAGGAAACCGCAGGTACGCCGGGCTCACTACAGGTTATGCACCTGGATATAAGCTATGATGTAAATCTTGCGGTAGTATTCATCGGGCTTTCATTGGTAGTGCTGAGTAAGCTCCTTAACTACGGTTACGAACTGCAGCAGGAAAACGAACTAACTATATAAGCCATGCCTATCATCATCAACCTTGACGTTATGCTGGCCAAGCGCAAAATGCGATCCAATGAACTGGCCGATAAAGTCGGCATCACTACGGCCAACCTCTCCATCCTGAAAACCGGGAAGGCGAAGGCGATACGCTTCTCTACGCTTGAGGCGATATGCGAAGTGCTGGACTGCCAGCCGGGGGATATTATGGAGTTTGTAGAGGAAAATTAAAAACATATTAAATGGGAAAATATATAATTGCGATTATCATAAGTCTTATCCTGATAGCTTTAAGTGCATTCGGGATACTCAATACAATGGTGAGCCTTAAGTATGAAGTGAAGGATTATGGCGACTGCATTTCACTGACTTCAGGCAGGGATCTTTGCCTTACAATTGATATTCTTATAGGAATAATAGGTATAAGTGTCATTGCCATTATTTATTCCGCTTATAAGTTAATACAACGGAACAGCAGAAATTAAATGCAAATATCCTTTACCGGAAGTTCAACCCATTTAAAATCATTAGGGATAGTGGCATCAAGCATATCGACATTTAATTTTACTGCTAGACGCATCGCCATTGAATAAGACTGGCTCTTATCTGGATGGGTATATATCGTGAAGTGCTTTGTGTCATTATACCATACATTTACATCATACCGTATAAACAGGGATTCACCTTCGTCACTGCTACCTAACTGTTTGAATACAGAAATATAGTCTATTTGGGGCAGCTTTCTCCACATGCCTAATCGTAGTAATCCAACGGTGTATTCCTTTTTAAATCTTCTCCCCGCTACATCAAACTTTATGTATATAACCATCCAGAGCATAAAGACAAAGTCAATAGTGAGTAATGCGATTAAAAAGCATGAGAAAGGATCGTTCTGCATAAATGTAATGTAACATAATGCACAGCCTACAATGAGACATATCCAGCCTAAAATTTTAGACCAGAGCGGCAACCTGCCATCACTTATCAGAATATCTCTTTCTTTATAATCCACATTGCAATACTACAAAAAAGCCCCTCTCATTCCTGAAAGGGGCTTCTATATTTTTATTGGCTGAACTTAGTCAACCAAAATAATGATCCTGTTGTCTTTGAGCTCCAGGGTGCCTGATTTTATGTGAAGCAGGAACTTCTGGTCTTTTTCTGATTTGTTGAACTTAACAGAAAAATCCTTGTTGGTCTTGAAATCAGGGACAGCTATCTTGATGGTTCCCTCCACGAGTACCGCAACGATATTCGCGTGGTGGTTCAACATCTGGAATTCGCCGTCTGAGCCGGGAACGGTTACCGAAGTAACGCCTCCCTTAAACAAATGGCCTTCCGGCGATACTATTTCTAATAATAACATAATAGTTGTAAGTTATAAGTTAACGGTTAACAGTTGCCTCGCCGACAGCCAACATCGCTGTTAACTGTAAACTGTAAACTGTAAACTAATTACGCTTCAGTCAACATTTTTTGTCCTGCCTCGATAACGTCTTCAATGGTACCTTTAAGGTTGAAGGCCGCTTCCGGAAGGTGGTCAAGTTCACCGTCGATGATCATGTTGAATCCTTTGATGGTGTCTTTGATGTCTACCAGTACCCCAGGGATACCTGTAAACTGTTCTGCAACGTGGAACGGCTGCGAAAGGAAACGCTGAACACGACGAGCGCGTGATACCGACAGTTTATCTTCCTCGCTAAGCTCTTCCATACCAAGAATCGCGATGATATCCTGAAGCTGCTTGTATTTCTGAAGTATCTCTTTAACCCTTTGTGCACAGTTGTAGTGCTCATCGCCAAGGATAAGCGGTGTAAGGATCCTTGAAGTTGAGTCCAATGGGTCAACCGCAGGATAGATACCAAGCTCGGCAATTTTACGGGAAAGTACTGTTGTTGCATCAAGGTGGGCAAAGGTTGTAGCCGGTGCCGGGTCGGTAAGGTCATCCGCAGGCACGTAAACCGCCTGAACCGATGTAATCGAACCTTTTTTGGTAGAGGTAATACGCTCCTGCATTGCACCCATCTCTGTTGCAAGCGTTGGCTGGTACCCTACCGCAGACGGCATACGTCCAAGAAGTGCAGACACCTCAGAACCTGCCTGTGTAAAACGGAAGATGTTGTCTACGAAGAAAAGAACGTCTTTTCCTTGTCCGTCACCCGCTCCGTCACGGAAGTACTCAGCGATGGTAAGGCCTGAAAGCGCAACACGTGCACGTGCCCCAGGTGGCTCATTCATCTGTCCGAATACGAAGGTAGCTTTCGACTGCCTCATACCCGGTTTATCTACTTTGCTAAGATCCCATCCGCCGTTCTCCATAGAGTGCATGAAGTCGTCACCATACTTGATGATCCCTGACTCAAGCATCTCACGAAGAAGGTCGTTTCCTTCACGTGTCCTTTCACCTACTCCTGCGAATACGGAAAGACCACCGTGGCCTTTTGCAATATTGTTGATCAACTCCTGGATCAATACGGTTTTACCAACACCGGCACCACCGAAAAGACCAATTTTACCACCTTTTGCATAAGGCTCGATAAGGTCGATTACTTTGATACCTGTGAATAAAACTTCTGATGAAGTTGAAAGGTCTTCGAATCTTGGTGCCTGGCGGTGGATCGGAAGTCCGTCTGCGCCTGACTTTGGCAAATCGCCAAGGCCGTCAATAGCGTCGCCTATTACATTAAACAAGCGGCCGTACACATCCCCGCCTATCGGCATCTGGATTGGGGCACCTGTACCAATAACTTCCTGGCCCCTGCTCAAACCGTCAGTGGAGTCCATCGAGATAGTACGAACAGTGTCTTCACCCACGTGAGACTGTACTTCAAGGATTAATTTTGTACCATCTTTCTTAGTGATCTCTAATGAATCATAGATCTTTGGAAGCTCGGCATCCTGTGTGTTGAACACTACGTCAACAACCGGCCCGATGATCTGTGCAACTTTTCCTATTACTTTAGACATTGCTTATGTATTTATTAAACAGCTATTTACGATTTGCGAAAAAACCTTATTTTTTCGAGTGCAAAGATAGTTTTTTCTTCATGAAATATGCAATTTTAATTTTGAGTTTTTTTTAATAAAAGAGGGCAATAGTGGGAATATGGATTGGAAGTATGCTTTTAAAGCGGTCATTTTGAGAAAATGGGTAAATTGTGTTTCTGGTTTTGAATTATCTGTATTTGTCTAAAACAGCTATAAAATCCGAATCATCTAAGAACTTTGCCCAATCATCATCTTTTTCGACAAATGAGGATGATATTTCATTTCTCTCTAAGCTTGCTTCTAAATAATGTAAAGCGCTTTCCTTATTGTCTTGGATTGAATATAAACAAGATAAATTATAACAGTCACCTCCCAACTCAATTGCTTTTCGATATTTTTCAAATGCTTGACCAACTAATTCTTCTTTTTCTTTGCCATCCCTGGTTAGTGCCAGATTTGCTAAATCTGCGCCCCAATTATTCCAAGCTTCCTTATATTTAGGCTTCATTTCAATAGATTTTTGATACTTTTCGAATGCTTGATGAAACAATTCTTCTCTTTCTTTACCCTTTTTAACATCAGCAAGATTACCTAAATCAGTAGCCCAATTAAACCAAGTTTTATAGTGTGGTTTAATTTCAATAGCTTTTTGGTATTTTTCAAATGCCTGATGAAGAAGATTTTCCTTTTCTTCACCTTCTTTAGTTTCTGCAAAGCTGCCTAAATCACTTGCCCAACTGAACCAGGCATCTTTATAATCGGCTTTTATTTTAATCGCTTTTTGGTATTTTTCGAATGCTTGGTTAAATAATTCGTCCTTTTCCTTTCCTTCTGTAATTTCTGCTAGATTGGCAATGCATATTCCCCAATTATACCAAGCCTCTTCGTAATTTGGTTTTATTTCGATCGCTTTTTGGAATTTTTTAAATATTTCACCAAAAAGTGCTATCTTTTGCTCTGCTTTTTCAGCATCTGCAATATCCGCCAAATAGTTTCCCCAATTGAAATATAAATCTGAAAGTAAATTTTTAACACTTAAGTCATCAATTCCTTTAGCTTGATTTTCAATATCAGTAATATGAGTTCCATTATAATTTTCTGTTACAATTAAATTTATTATTTCTTTTTTTAATAAATCAACTTGAGAGTGTTCAAAATCTTTAGATCCCACCTTTCTAATTTCAAATTGTAATTTTGCTTTTCCAACTTCTTCTTTAGAAATTTTCAACCGTTCGTTAGCTCCTTTAAAATGTTCTTTATCATCAATGTCCACAATGTTGTCAAGCATTTCTTCTAAGGCAGTAAATGGGTTACTTATAATATCAACCTGACTTAAATCCAATTCACTACAAAGTTTAAACATAAATGAATCGGAATCATATCCCTTAATTAAAAATGCATTTGTATTTGGTTTTGAAAGAAAGTCTTGTACATTTTCCTTAGGATTGTGATTATTATAAGAAACCCAAAATAGGCCATTATCAAATCTTCCTAATCTTCTAATATGATCGAAAATTGGGTCTTCACCACTATATCCAATAAAAACCCAAGGACGTCCATTCTTTATAGAGTCAAAAATTCGGGGTGCAATATTTTTGACTTTATTCAATTCTTCCTGTGTATTCAATAACCAAAGTCCATGATTTTGTCCATGAAGATACACTACTGATTTTTCCTTAAATGTTGTAGTGGTTAAATCTTTTAAAATAGCCATGTCATATGTTGCAGGAAATATATTATATAATGCAAGGGCTCTCAACATTAGGTTATCAAAATTTACCGTAAGGACATAATCAACAAAATTTTCGCGTAATAATTGTGCTAAATAAATATGGGTTACATTTATTTTAGCATTTCTTATATAGCCTTTTAAAAGCTCATCTCTTTGAGCTGGCAGTAAACAATTCATTAACTTTGCATAAGTCCTTTCTTCTAAAGATAAATTTTTAATGAACGGACTGTCAGTATAATCTTCTAATATTTTATCTATTATTTCGCCTGCCAGAGGGATATTTCCCGTGCATGAAGCCCCCGCACCCAAAAAGAATATCGGTTGAGGTTGATTATTTTGCTTGGCTTGTTTTAGGAGATATGCCAAATGCTCAATTTTTATTTCTTTCATAATCTGATTTTGAAATAAATTTATAAAATTTTAACAATTAAAAATCTGTTAAAGAATTATTTATATGCTTTTTTAATAAAATTATATAAGCTTACTCCGCCGCAAACTTCACCACAAAAGTTTTAGATAAACTGCCTGTATAATTGCCGTCATCCTGAGTACCGCGGCTCATCTTCAACATTTCTTTCATGTAGGATTCCATGTCAAATCCTCCACCCTGCTTACCTTCCTTCACTTCGAGTATCCTTCCCGGCTTTAATCCGGAATAGGATCCAATAACCGCAGCCCTGGCCTTGGCTTTGTCCATGAGCTTTTTAATCAATTGCTCCTCCGCTTTCAGCTCATCAGCATATTTTAAAACCGAAACCTCTGTCCGAATGTCATTATTTGAGGTGAACATATCCTTGATCTTTTGGACTTCTGACTCGCCATTTACTATAACTGTCCATCCTTTTGGATCGCTCCAATAAAGCCTTTTATTGAAAAGGCTGCCTTTCGAATCGCTAAGCGGGCCGACTTTGTGTTTTTTGACCTCCAGTTTTCTTTTTATCTCCTGAAGTTTGTTCTTTTCTTTTTCCTGCTCGGCCATAGGATCATAATTATCTTCATATACGGTAGTTATGGTATCAACGGCCATAGTATAATCATAACTCTCAAGGTAAACATTTACCTGGAAGCTAAGCGGCTTTAAGGCAATGGTGTCGGTTACTTCCACTTCAATGAATCTGCTTTGAGCGAAAGAAAGGATAGGGATAAGCATAAGGGCGGTCAGGAAAAACTTTTTCATGGTTGGTATATTGGTTATATGGCAAACGTAAGAAATTTTATAACGCAAAAAAGCCGTTGAAAAAATTTCCAACGGCTTTTATAATTTATATCGAAATGATTACTCCACTGTAACCGACTTCGCCAAATTCCTCGGCTGGTCTACGTTACAGCCCCTCATAACCGCTATGTGGTACGAAAGCAGCTGTAGTGGTATGGTGGTAACCAATGGCGATAATGCATCGATAGTATCCGGCACTTCGATCACGTGGTCGGCAAGGCCTCTTACCTGAACGTCGCCTTTTGTTACAATGGCAATGATCTTTCCGCTCCTTGATTTTATCTCCTGTATGTTGCTCACTATCTTGTCGTAGTGTTCCTGTTTCTGTGCAATGATAACCACCGGCATCTGCTCGTCGATAAGCGCGATAGGGCCGTGTTTCATCTCGGCAGCAGGATAGCCCTCTGCGTGGATATAGGATATTTCTTTTAGCTTAAGCGCGCCTTCAAGTGCCACCGGGAAGTTGTATCCCCTGCCCAGGTAAAGGCAGTTTGGTGCATCTTTATAAATAGCGGCAATAGCCTGTGCGGCATCGTTGGTCATAAGCGCTTCAGCCACTTTCTCCGGCATAAGCTCCAGCTCCTGCAGGTACCTGTGGTACACCGAGTTGTTCATCGTACCCTTAGCCTGTGCCAAACGAAGCGCGATAAGTGTAAGCACAGTTATTTGTGTTGTAAATGCTTTTGTAGAAGCCACACCGATCTCCGGACCGGCATGCGTATAAGCGCCTGCATCGGTTTCACGGGATATAGATGAACCAACTACGTTACAAACACCAAATACGAAAGCACCATTCTGTTTTGCAAGTTTAATGGCTGCAAGTGTATCCGCAGTTTCGCCGGATTGCGAAATAGCGATAACTACATCGGTAGGGCGTATAATAGGGTTCCTGTAACGGAATTCCGAAGCATATTCTACCTCAACAGGTATACGGGTAAATTCCTCAAAAACATATTCTGCCACAAGGCCAGCGTGCCATGAGGTACCACACGCAATGATAAGTATCCTGTCGGCATTAAGGAATTTTTGCAAGTTATCTTCAATACCGGCCATCTTAATAAGGCCTTCGTTGGCATGAAGCCTTCCGCGGTAGGTATCTTTTATAACGCTTGGCTGCTCGTATATCTCTTTAAGCATAAAGTGGTCGTAACCGCCTTTTTCTATCTGCTCAAGGTTCATCTGAAGCTCCTGTATATAAGGGTCAACCAATGAGTCATCTTTGATTTTCCTTATTTTTAAAGGCTTGTTAAGGCGTACAATTGCCATTTCCTCATCTTCAAGGTATATAGCATTCGATGTATATTCTATGAAAGGTGATGCATCAGAGGCGATAAAGAATTCGTCTTTGCCAACACCAATAGCTAACGGGCTTCCTAAACGGGCAGCAACAATTTCACCCGGCCTTTCTTTATCAAAAACAGCTATAGCATAAGCGCCTACCACCTGGTTCAAAGCGACTTGTACCGCTTTACCCAGTTTAAGGCCTTCTTTTTTCTTTACGTCTTCAATCAGGTTTACAAGAACTTCGGTGTCGGTATCCGACTGGAAGGTGTATCCCCTTTTGATAAGTTCTTTTTTAAGCGGCTCATAGTTTTCTATGATACCGTTGTGTACTATTACCAGGTTGCCCGAGTTTGAAAAGTGCGGGTGTGAGTTTACATCATTCGGCACACCATGGGTAGCCCAACGGGTATGGCCAATGCCAATTTTTCCGTTAGTGCTGATCTCTTTCTCTGCTTTCTCTTCAAGATCAGAAACTTTACCTTTGGTTTTGCATAATGTCAGGTCGGTGCCGTCATAAAGAACAACCCCAGCACTGTCATATCCCCTGTATTCCAGCCTTCTCAGACCTTTAATAATTACAGGGTATGCTTCCCTGTGACCGATGTAACCTACAATTCCACACATAACAATAGCTAATTAATTGGGTTTGGTATAAAAAATTTCAAGTTTAAGGCGTTTGTTGTCAGGCACTGCCGGATTAGAACCGAACAGTATTGTCCCGAAAGGGTGCATTACCGATGATACCGGCACTGTCGAAACCGTTACCGGGGCCGTGGCACCACTGTTTTCTGTAAAAGGCGACTTTAAGGCCGCATTACCCGTAAGGTTAATATATTCTGTCACCACAAGGCCAAGCTTTACATTGGTCGAGTCCTTGTTGATGAGATTATTTATATGATCGGTGATCCTTACTTTGTACCTGTAGTTTTTAGGCTCATTGTCATCGGTAGGATCATTGGGATCATCATCACTCACCAGCAATCCTCCATGCACAAGCTTATCGTACTTAGGGTTTACTGTGGTAGTGGTGGCATCCAAAGAATAATCTATCAGCGGCCTCTTATTGTTTACATCATACAGGAAAACCCTGTTAGGCACTACGGCGCCCGCCATTGAAGCCTCGTCAAGGTAAAACAAAAGATTGGCTTCGTTTACCAATACCCTTTGGCCGCCTTGGTTCTCTGCTTTAAGCGCGTCAATGGTTGCCTGGTCAATATCGATGAAAGCCATCGATCCTTCGCCACCTTTCAGGTACAGCTTCTCGTCTCCCAAAACAGGATCGGATGTGCCTACCGCAGCGCTAAAATTAGGATTCGGTGTATTCTCAAAAAAGTTGATGGTATTGCCGTCAAGGTTTAGTGTCATGCTCTTTGCAAACTTATCCGGTGTATGGCCGTTTACAGCATTTGTAGCCGTTGAAATATTGTGATCCCTGTATTTTATGGTAATAGTACCCTGATCGAACCTGGGAACCACCATAACCGACTGGCCTTCTATCTGCTGTACCCTGAAGTAAAGGCCCCTGAAATATTCCTTGAAGATATTGTTATTAACCAGCTTACCTGCTGCTGAAGGACCAAACAGCATATTCTGGAACTCCGTTTTATCCAGGTAAAGGAAGATACCCGGGGCTTTGCGTTCTACTACTTTCGATTCGGTTTGTCCGTCCGGTATTGCAGAACGGGCTATCTCATCGTCAGAAACCGGAAACTGGTCGTTTTGCGCTTCCGAAAAATTATTAAGCCTTGAGCCTACAATAGCAGCATCTATAAGCGATTTATCGTTTGAATAATATTTCTGGCCTGAAACAAATGATGTTCCGGGATCGGAATCACGCAGGAAATAGCCATTCCTGAATACGTCCAGCTTTATTTTTGTTTCCGGCGCGCCGTATATGGAATCGAGGTCGTATGTGCTTACACCGGTAGAAGCATCAGTATTTTCAACGCTGCTGAAATAAGGAACATACAGGTACACAGAGTCTATTTCCGGTGCATAAAGCGTTGGGTTTACGGTGGCAAGCTGTACCTGTGTCACAAAATGGGCAACAGTCTTTCCGAATACCGGGTTATCATAAGCGCCAAGCGTATTGAGATTAAGGTTATTGGACTGGACAATTCCCGTAGGCCTGTCATAAGCAACCACCCCGGCTTCAAGCTTGAACATGCCGTGGTGTACATCATCATTAATTATATCAGAGCCGATAGTGTTATAATCAGTATCGCAGGAAATGATGAATACGGCACTTAGGGCAAAAAGAATTTTTTTTAAGAAGGAACTATTGATCATAGATTTTTTTTAAGGTTTACTATAAAACCTGATTTTTATAGAAATTAGTATATGCGTCTGCAAAATTATCTTTGGACACATACGGCAGGAACGGCTTCCCGGAAGCTTCAACAGCCTGCAACAGTCCGGCCGAGAGGTTTTCAGAAGCTATAATAAGCGCATCGGAATGAGCTATGGATGCTTTAAGTATGTTTTCATAATTCGGTACTTCAAGCACCTTCACATCACTTTCCGGAATATTATCAAACAGTACTTTCTTAAGCATGTCGTTATCCAGTGTACCGTCAAACGACTGGTTGTAAACCGAGGTTACAATTTTCGTATCGGCAAACAGGGCTTCGTGCTTGTAGTAATGCTTCATATAAATAGGGAGCATTGCGGCCATCCAGCCATGCACGTGAATAATATCCGGCACCCAGTTAAGCTTTTTCACGGTCTCAACAACGCCTTTGGCAAAAAATATCGCCCTTTCGTCATTGTCAGGATAAAGCACCCCTTCCTCATCGGTAAAAGTAGCTTTCCTTTTAAAGTACTCATCATTATCTATGAAATAGACCTGTATCCTTTCTTTGGGTATGGAGGCCACCTTTATGATGAGGGGCATATCCATATCATTCACCACCAGGTTCATTCCCGATAGACGGATGACTTCGTGCAGCTGGTGCCTTCTTTCATTAATGTTGCCATAACGGGGCATAAAGATCCTTATCTGCCCTCCCTGGTCATTAATCATTTTCGGCACATCATACGACATTAGCGACACCTCATTCTCTGCCAGATACGGCACTACTTCAGATGATACATACAATATCCTCTTATCCTCCATCTTCGATAACTTATTTTATTTGGTACAAAAACATGCAAAATTAAACAATTTTGCGCATCTTATAACTAAAAGATTAATTTTGCCCCGATATTTAATTTAAAGTTAATGCTCATTTTCAATAATAAAGCCGATTTGGCGACAGTTTTGTCTGACTATTTTAATGTTAAATCCACCGTTGGGTTCGTCCCTACAATGGGCGCATTGCACGAGGGCCACCTCTCGCTGCTGCGGCAGTCGGTTTCCGAAAACGACGTTACTGTCATCAGTATATTCGTGAACCCCACGCAGTTTAACAACACTGAAGACCTCGACAAATACCCGCGCACGCTTGATGCCGACGTAGAAAAAATAAAGCTGGTGAGCGATGCCATCATTGTTTTTGCACCATCAGTAAATGAGATGTATGACGGCAATACGATATCTTCTCATTTTTCTTTCGACGGGCTCGAAAACCAGATGGAAGGCGCCCAAAGGCCCGGCCATTTTGACGGTGTAGGCACGATTGTAAAAAAACTTTTCGAAATCGTTAAGCCTTCGAACGCCTATTTTGGGGAAAAAGACTTCCAGCAGCTCCAGATTGTAAAAAAGATGGTGGAAAAAGCGGAAATGCCCGTTGTTATAACAGGCTGCCCGATAAGCCGTGAGGCCAGCGGGCTTGCCATGAGCTCCCGCAACGAAAGGCTTAGCGTCGGTGACCGGGACAAAGCGGCCTTTATTTACAAAACACTGAAAGAGGTACGGGAACAATTTGAAAATCAAAGCATTGAAACCGTAAAGACGTATATATATGACGCTTTTGCAGCCCATCCTGAGTTTACCATGGACTATTTTGAGATAGCTGCCGAAGACGACCTGAAACCTGCCACTGTAAAGGAAAACAGGAAATACAGGGCTTTTATTGCAGTTTTTTTAAGCAATGTGCGCCTAATTGACAATATTTCATTAAATTGATTACCTTTGCGCCATGCAAATTCAAGTTGTAAAATCCAAGATTCACCGCGTGAAGGTGACGGGAGCCGATTTAAATTACATAGGAAGCATAACCATCGACGAAGCGTTGATGGAAGCAGCGAATCTTATCGAAGGTGAAAAAGTTTCGATCGTAAACATCAATAACGGTGAGCGCCTTGAGACTTATGTGATCAAAGGAAACAGGAACAGCGGCGAGATTACCCTTAACGGGCCTGCCGCAAGGAAAGTACAAAAAGGTGATATCATCATCATCATTTCGTATGGTATCCTGGATATCGAGGAGGCTAAAATATTTAAGCCGTCTATTGTATTCCCTAACGAAACAGATAACTCCTTAACATAAGCTTTGAACAAGAAGTTAAGCAAATTTTTAAGCATTATACTCCCGCTCCTGCTGGGAGTTTTTTTAATTATATACATGTACAGGCAGTCTACCCCGCAGGAGCTGGCTGATATGAAGAACAGCTTTAAAACAGCCGATTACTTTTATGTATATATTTCGCTTATCATTGGGCTTACAGGTTTTTGGGCAAGGGCTTACCGCTGGAAATATACCCTGGCACACCTGGGCTATAATGTACCATTCGGGATAAAATTTGGTTCCGTCTGCATTACGTATATCATGAACATGCTTATCCCGCGGAGTGGCGAGGTAAGCCGGGCCGTGGCGCTCAACAAATATGCGGGGGTGCCTTTTGACAAAGCTTTTGGCACCATCATCGCCGAACGGATCATAGACCTTATCCTCCTCGTAATCGTAGTTGCCCTCACTGCTGCCTTACAATTTGATGCTGTTGAGGCCTATCTTGCCGATATCCCTTTCAGGCAGCTGTTTTTTTACGGCACTGTGGCGGGCATCCTCTTTATAGGGTCGGTGCTCTTTTTCATGTATTCGAAAATGGCCTGGGTACAAAAAATAAAACTTAAAATATCAGGCCTTACCGAAGGGGTTTTAAGCGCCTTCAAAATGCCAAACAAATGGCCTTTCTTCCTGCTGTCGCTCTACATCTGGTTCAGTTATGTCCTGATGTTCTATGTTACGATATATGCATTGCCCGAAACGGCAGGCCTCAGCTTTGGAACCGTGATCACCGCCTTTGTTATAGGCAGCATTGTTATTACTTTTACCAATGGAGGGACAGGCTTTTTCCCTGTTGCCATTTCAAATATTCTTTATGTTTATGGGGTTCCAAAGGCTGCAGGTTTTGCTTTCGGCTGTATCGTATGGGGATCCCAGACCGGACAGATCTTATTTCTGGGGGGACTATCATTTTTATTACTGCCGATAGTATACCGAAACAAATAATTGCTATCTTGCCAAGCTATTTGCTAAACCCCCGTAAAGCTATGAAAACCACCTTATTAACCCTTATGCTGGCTGTGATATGGCCCATTTCGGCACAACGAAAAACCGAAATAATCGAATCAAAAAAACTGAATGCCTCGCGCGAAGTTACTATCGTGACACCGGCATCCTATGAAACAAACAAGAAAAAGGAATACCCGCTTTTGGTACTTTTGGATGGCGATTATCTTTTAGACCCATTTGCAGGAACACTTTCCTACACGGAATATTGGAACGACCTTCCCGAAGTGATCATTGTTGCGATAAACCAAAACAATGATGAAGAAAGGACCCTGGATACCCAAACCGATGACCACGGCGTACCTATGGACCGGGGCGACAAATTTTTTGAGTTCCTGTCATCGGAGCTGATGCCAATGATAGAAAAAAAGTACCGCGTATCCCCGTTCAGGATCATTGCCGGGCATGGCCTTACCGCGGGCTACATTAATTTTTTCCTTTATAAGGAAAAGCCCCTTTTTAATGCCTACATCTGCATGAGCCCGGACATGCCTGTTGATATGGAAAACCGGATACCCGAAAGGCTTACTCAAATACAGAGGCCCACATACTATTATCTCGCAACCGCAGAGGGCGACGTGCCACGCCTGCAAAAGCCCATAAAAACGCTGAACGACAATATAAAAGCAGTTACTAACCAGGGCCTTAAATATATGTTTGAGGATTTTAAGGGATGCTCCCATTATTCACTGGTGGTGCACGCCATCCCTGAGTCGCTTTACCATATCTTTTCTTCCTACCAGCCCATTTCCTCTACCGAGTACCAGGAAAAGATCGTTAAGCTTACTTCGGGTTATGCAAAATACCTGGAACAGCGGTATGATGTAATGGAAAAAGACCTTGGCGTGAAGATACCCGTGAGGCTTAATGACCTTAAGGCTATTGAAGCGGCCATCATTAAAAACGGCGCATATACGGAGCTAAGGGAACTCTCTGATATTGCTGAGAAAAATTATCCTAAAACAACCTTGGGCGACTACTATACGGGACTGTACTATGAAAAGACGGGCGACAATAAGAAAGCAATAAAAGCCTATATGCACAGTTATACCCTTGATGAAATAGGCGAATATACCAAAGACTTTATGCTTGAAAAAGCAGAGAAACTCAAAGCCAGATAATGTCTAAAATCAAAACTTCCTTTTTTTGCCAGAATTGCGGTACACAATATTCGAAATGGCAGGGACAATGTAATGCCTGCAAACAATGGAATACCATTGTAGAAGAAGTGATACAGAAAGAAGAAAAGCAGTCGTGGAAACCCGCTTCGGCGGAAACCAAAAAAGCGGCACGCCCCTTAAAAATAAATGAAATAGATTCGGGTGGCGAAATTCGCCTGGATACCGGCGACGGCGAACTTAACCGCGTGCTTGGCGGCGGGTTGGTGCCGGGATCCCTCACGCTGCTTGGCGGCGAACCGGGGATTGGGAAGAGTACGCTCCTGCTCCAGATCTCACTAAAACTGCCTTATCGCACCCTGTATGTATCGGGCGAGGAAAGCCAGAAACAAATAAAGATGCGCGCCGAAAGGATTACGCCATCGGCAGAGAACTGTTACATCCTTACCGAAACAAAAACCCAGAACATCTTCCGGCAGATCGAGGCAATAGAGCCTGAAGTCGTTATCATCGACTCGATTCAGACACTGCACACAGACTACATAGAATCATCGGCAGGCAGCATTTCGCAGATACGCGAAACTACCGCCGAGCTGATAAAATTTGCCAAGGAAAGTAACGTTCCCGTTATACTGATAGGCCACATTACCAAAGATGGCAGCATAGCAGGGCCCAAGATCCTGGAGCACATGGTAGATACCGTACTGCAATTTGAAGGCGACCGCAATCACGTGTACCGCATACTCCGCTCACTAAAGAACCGCTTCGGGTCTACCGCTGAGCTGGGCATTTATGAAATGCTGGGCAGCGGGCTGAGGGAAGTATCAAACCCTTCGGAAATACTGATTTCCCACAAAGAAGAAGAAATGAGCGGTACCGCCGTTGCCACAACTATGGAAGGCATGCGCCCGCTGATGGTGGAGATTCAGGCGCTGGTAAGCTCGGCAGTATATGGCACACCGCAACGCAGTACTACGGGCTATAACGCCAAAAGGCTCAACATGATACTGGCCGTACTCGAAAAACGGGCAGGCTTCCGCCTCGGGGCGAAAGACGTATTCCTGAACATTACCGGCGGCATAACCGTAGATGATACTGCCATAGACCTTGCCGTGGTAGCTGCCATATTATCGTCTAATGAGGATATACCTGTAAATAAAGATTTCTGTTTTGCGGGCGAAATAGGGCTTTCAGGAGAGATACGCCCTGTAAATCGTGTCGACCAGCGCATACTGGAAGCCGAAAAGTTGGGATTTTCCACTATTTTTGTGTCTAAGTATAATAAGATATCATTAAAGAACACACTGATCGAGATCAGGCTGGTAGCGAAGATAGAAGATGTTGCAGGCCACCTGTTCGGTTAGATTATTACAATTCAATGCGTAAAAGAAGTAAAAAACAAATAGCAATATTAGTTTTAAAGATATTCGTTGTATTCATCGTTATCTGCATCATTTCCTTTTTTGCCTTTAGGAACATGCTCCTGCAAAAAGCGATTGCCAAAGTTTCCGACAAAATGCAGCGGGAATACAGCAGCCGCTTTACGGTAAAAGAAGCTGCCTTCAAAGGATTTTCTGGCATTGAGCTAAAAGAGATTGCGCTTGTGCCAAAGAATGCCGATACCCTGCTGCACGTGCAGGAAATAAGGACATCGGTAAATTTCATGCGCCTGCTTACCGGCGATGTACAGCTGGGAACCCTCGAAATGAAAAACGGGTTTGTACAGCTCGTGAAAAACAAGAACGGTAAAAACTTTGATGCCTTTATAAAAAAGGATAAAAAAGAAAAAGAAGCAGAAGAAGAAAGCGGGGAAACCAACTATGCCGAACGGGCTTATAATATCCTGAATAAAGCCCTGAACCTGGTACCTACCGACATGAAGCTGGAAAACCTTACGCTGCGCCTTGACGATATGGGCAGGACGATAAGCCTGAACCTGCAGCAGATGCGCCTCGCCGACGAGCAGCTGGAATCGACCATCGGGGTAAAGGCAGATAGTATAAGCCAGACATGGAAAGTAAAAGGCATGGCCGACCCAAGGGGGAAAATAGCCGACCTGAAATTCTTTAATGCCGATACTTCCCGTATAGAGGTGCCTTACCTTAACGAACGATACGGATTGCGATCCGGGTTTGACTCCATACACCTTAATGTTGAAAATATTGACATGGATGGCGATGAGCTGCATGTTGACGGCTTTGCCTCCATCGGCAATTTCATGGTGAACAACCCAAAGATTGCCGAAAAGGACGTGGTTATAGACAAGGCACGTTTTGATTACCATCTTCTTTTCGGGCCGGATTTTGTATCTGTAGACAGCACCTCAACGGTACAGCTGAACAAGATAAAATTCAATCCATACGCGCGATATAGTGTTGCCGGCGATACCATTTATGAACTGAAGGCAAAGATCCCGAAAATGCAGGCGCAGGATTTTATTACCTCGCTTCCCAAAGGCCTTTTTACCAATTTTGAAGGCATGGAAGCAGAAGGCACTTTTAGCTACGACCTGAAATTTTTATACAACAAAAACAAGCCCAACGCACTGGTATTTGACAGCAACCTGAAAAAGGACGGCCTTAAGATCCTTAAGTACGGCGCCGCCGACCTTGCCAAGCTGAACGGCAGCTTTACCTACAGGGCTATAGATAACGGAAGGGCACAGCGGCCTGTAATTGTGGGGCCGGCAAACCCGTATTTTACTCCATTGGCAGATATTTCGCCCTACCTCCAAAAAGCGGTGCTTACCAGCGAAGACCCTTCCTACTTCAGGCACAGGGGCTTTATAACCGAGGCTTTCAGGCAATCTATAATTAAAAACATAAAGACCAAAAAGTTTGCGCGCGGTGCGAGTACCATAAGTATGCAGTTGGTAAAGAACGTATTCCTTACCCGCCAGAAAACGCTTTCGCGAAAGCTTGAGGAGATATTGCTGACGTACATACTGGAAAACAATGGCATCTCGAGCAAAGCCCGCATGCTGGAAGTATATTTTAACGTGATCGAATGGGGGCCTGATGTATATGGAATTGGTGAGGCCGCCGATTATTATTTCGACAAGCACCCATCGCAACTATCGCTGGATGAATGCGTATTCCTGGCCAGCATCGTGCCGAGGCCCAAGGCTTTTATGTGGCAGTTTGACAACGAAGGCCACCTGAAGGGTTATGCCGTGAAGCACAACAAATTTATAAAAGACATTATGTTGCGCCGCGGCCTGCTGGTGCCTGAAGACACCATTGCACAAACAGGAAGTGTGAATATAACAGGCCGGGGAAGGTCGCGCATAAGGCTTAAAGAGATACCGCTCTATGAAAACGATTCAATAGACCTGGATGAGTTCTTTTTTAATGTTTCGAAACGGGCTTTTTAAACGGTTTTAAGCGCTATGCTATTTTACCACAAAGATCACCATGATTTTTGTGGTAAAATAATTTGAATAAAATTTACCATCATTCCCAACCTTTTTACCAAAAGAGTGCTCTTACTTATAAAATACTTTTTATGAAGAAGATACTCTTTTTATGCCTGCTCATCAGTAGCGTGGCATTCGCCCAAAAGCCGGTATTTACCACGGCGAAGGCTGTTGCCGCTACGGTTTACTTTAACGGTGCCGAGCTTTCGCAAACTGCAAGCGTTACACTGCCTGCCGGAAGCAGCGAGATCGTGGTAAAGAATGTGGCCAATTACCTCAACGAAAACACCGTTCGCATAGGCGCTCCTGTGGGTCTTACCGTACTGTCGGTGCAATTCACCCGGGATTATATTGCAGAATATGAAGCAGATGAAACTTCGCCCGCCATCAAAAAAGTGCGCGACAGCATTACACTTGTCCAAAAAGAACTGGAACGGACTGCTACTGCTAAGGCATCGGAACTGAAGGTTATCGAGTTATTGGATAAAAACAACCAGGTGTACGGCCAGCAGTCGGGGCTTAGCGTCGCCGAACTGATGAAAATGGTAGATTATTATAAAGCAAAACGTTCGGAAACCGCCACAGCAATTAATTCATTGATCGATAAAGAAAAGAAACTTAACGACCTGATTGCGAAACTCAACAGCCGCCTCGAAACCAATACAAACATAAATGAAGACATTTCGCAGGGGAAACTGGTATTGCAGGTAATGAACGATAAAGCGGGTGCTATCCCATTAACCATCGATTACCTCGCGCAAAATGCCGGATGGACACCGTTTTATGACCTGAGAGCCGATAACATCACGGAGCCTATTAATTTATTATACAAGGCGGAAGTAGTGCAGCAAACGGGGCTTGACTGGAAAAAGATAAAACTCACTCTCTCAAGTGGCATGCCGAACCAGAATAATGTAGTGCCAATACTAGATCCCTGGTTTCTGACAACATATAACCCCGCTTACACGAGGAATGGTGTCGGAAATGTTACAGAAACCCTGCAGGGACAGGTACCCGGCCTTAACATATCTACCGGATCGGGGCAACCGGGCGCTAACAGCACTGTTATATTGCGTGGTTATGGCTCCATCAACGGAAACATCGAACCCCTGTATATTATCGACGGGGTCCCTCTAAATTCAGATAACTTCAGGAATCTCAATCCAAATGACATTGCTAATGTTGAAGTGCTTAAAGATGCAGGGGCTACTTCTATCTACGGTAACAGGGGCGCAAACGGGGTTATAATTGTTACAACAAAAAAAGGAAAATTTAAGAAAAAAACCTCTGTAGATGATTATACTCAAATTACAGAAACCCAAATGAATGTCTCTTTCGATATCGATATTCCGTATGATATAGCGTCGAATGGAAAGAAACACAGCATAACTATGAAAGAGATAAAATTGCCTGCTTCTTATAAACACCTTGCCATTCCTAAACTTGATAAAGAAGCTTATTTGATGGCAGAAATAACCGACTACTCGAAGTACAACCTATTGAAGGGCGAGGCCAATATTATTTTCGAAGGCATGTATGCAGGCAAGACCTACATTGATCCGGGACAGACGACTGATACGCTGAGCCTGAGCATGGGCAGGGATAAAAAGATTGATATCGAAAGAACAAAAGTGGTGGAAAAGTCGGGAAGCAAGTTCCTTTCGTCTAAAAAAGAACAAACCTTTACTTATGATATTATTGTTCGAAATAACAAGAAAGAAGCCGTACAGCTTACCCTGAAAGACCAGTATCCTTTGAGCACGCTTGAAAATATGGAAGTAGAACTTTTGGAAAGCAGCAGCGCAGACGTGAACAAGGAAACGGGTATACTGCAATGGCAAATGAAGCTGAAAGCTGGCGAAACCAAAAAAGTGCGGCTTAGCTACAGGGTACGGCATCCGAAAAACATTAGTGTCGGAAATCTGTAATGTTTTGTTAACCAAGTAGCTGTATTTTGTGGTTTTTCGTTAAATTTACTGAAATAACACAATAGACAATTAGCTATGAAAACAAAACTATTTTTCGCATCCTTGTTATTCACAGGGTTTTTAAACGCCCAGACTATCGAGCTGGAGGAGTTTGCATCAGGATTGACTATGCCTGTAGACATTGCTTTTGCCAATGACGACCGTATGTTTGTTGTTGAGCAGGACGGGCTTATAAAAATGCTTATAAACATTGAGGGGGAAGTAACCCAATCGACATTCCTGAATGTTTCGTCTTTAATTAGTACCTCCGGTTCTGAAAGAGGGCTTTTGGGAATGGCGTTTCATCCGGATTTTGAAAATAACGGTTACTTTTTTATCAATTATACCAACACAGCCAACAATACAGTAATAGCCCGCTATACCGTTAATGCTGCCGACAACAATATAGCCGACCCTACGAGCGCTGTTATTCTTTTGACAGTAACCCAGCCGTTTTCCAACCATAATGGAGGCTGCCTGCGTTTTGGCCCGGATGGCTACCTTTACATAGGTATGGGCGATGGCGGTGATGGAGGTGACCCCGGAAACAGGGCACAAAACATTAACACGCTGCTTGGTAAAATGCTCCGCATTGATGTTGATGGCACAGCGCCCTATACAAGCCCTACAGGTAATCCTTATATAGGAGTTGACGGGGCAGATGAGATCTGGGCTATCGGGATGCGCAATCCCTGGAAATTCTCTTTCAACCGCCTTAGTGGCGACCTTTGGATTGGTGATGTTGGCCAGGGGTTATGGGAAGAGATCAATAAAGTTCCATCTACTTCGGCAGGGATTAATTACGGATGGAGGTGCTACGAAGGCAGCCATACGTATGACATGTCAGAATGCTCCGGCATCACTGGCCTGACAGCGCCTTTTGTAGATTACAGCAGCGGATCGGGAAGCGGTAACTGCTCTGTTATTGGAGGTTATGTATACACCGGTACCATTTTCCCGAACTTACAGGGAAAATATCTTTTTGCCGACTATTGCAGCAATAAAATAGGAATGATTGATGAGGACGGGGGATCTATTACCTGGACCGATGCTTTTGAGGGTACGAACTTTGTGACTTTTGGCGAAGACCATACCGGTGAGCTTTATATTGGAGGCATCAGCGACGGAAAGATATACCGCATCATTGACAACTCCGTTTCAGGCACCACCGACTTTGCCGGCGGCTCCTACATTGTTTATCCTAATCCTGCAGGGACCGAAGTTTTTGTGGATATTAAAAATATATCAAACCCAGCTTCTGTAAGCATCCTTGATATAAGGGGAAAACTATTGGTACAGCAGGACCTTGCCGAAGGCAGTTCGCGGATTGATACCGCTGCGTTGCAAACGGGCATATACATGATGAAGCTTGAAGCTAATGGGAATACTAAGTATCAGAAATTGGTTATCAGGTAACTACACACAGACCTGACAGTCTTGGAAACGTAAGCCTTGGGAAGACTTTTTTGAAAAACGTAAGTAGTACGTTCTGTCATTCTGAACGTAGCTTGAGGAGTGAAGAATCTCAATCATAAAATGCTAAAGAGATTCTTCCTTCGTCAGAATGGCAAAGATGCCACTCGAGGTAAATAACAAAGGCCGGAGATGATCCGGCCTTTATTATTATACATCAGTATGCTATTAAATTTCGTTGAGCATTTTTGATATCTCATCCAGTTTTGGTGTAAGGATTATTTCTATCCTCCTGTTTTTGGATTTGCCTTCGGCAGTGTCATTGCCGGCAACCGGGACAAATTCTCCCCTGCCCGCCGCTGTAAGGTTTTGCGGATTAACCGTTTTATTTTCGCGGATAATGTTCACGATAGCCGTGGCTCGTTTTGTAGAAAGGTCCCAGTTATCGGTGATCTGGCCGCTGCCTGCATAAGGCACGTTATCTGTGTGACCTTCGATCAGTACAGATATATCCGGGTTGACTGCAAGAACCTTGGCAACCTCAACAACGGCTTTTTTACCTTCGGTACCTACAACCCAGCTTCCTGACCCGAACAGCAGTTTGTTTTCCATCGAAACATATACTTTGCCATTCTTCATCTCTACGGTAAGGCCCTTACCTTCAAAACTGTTAAGCGCTTTGGATAGCGTTTCCTTGAGTTTTTTCATGCTCGCTTCCTGCGATGCCATCATGCTTTCCAGCTCATTTACACGCTGAGAACGTTCCTTTAGTTCCGAGCTTAGTTTGTTCAGCCTTTCCTGCTCTGCTGCCAGCGCTTTCTCTTTTGCTTCAAGCTGTGCAAGGAGTTCGCGGTTTTTCTTCATATTGGTATCCAGTGCATCGCCACTGTTTTTCTCCAGCGCTGCGTAGGATGACTTCAGCGTATTGAGGCTTGATTGTGCAGCGGCATAATCGGCGGCAAGTTTATCACGGTCGGCCTTCATCTTGTCCAGCTGCCCCTGCAGGTCTTTCGACTTCAGGTCGAGCTCATTGCGTTCTTTTTCGAGTTTCGTGTTATTATCGGCCATCTCACGGTTCTCCTTTTTCAGGTCGGCATATTTGTTCTCAAGGTCGGTATATACCTTCTTGGATACGCAGCTTGTTGCCATCATCAGGACCAGCAGGCCTACGGAAATTCTTCTTAGTATCATATATGTGTTTTATTTAGTGATCTTTATTCAAATTCTACCAATATAGGGCAGTGGTCGCTGTGGCGTGCTTCGGGCAATATAAGCGCTCTTGTAAGCCTCTCCCTTAGTGGCTCGCTCACCAGTGCATAGTCGATACGCCAGCCTTTATTATTGGCACGGGCATTACCAAAGTTGCTCCACCAGGTATAGTTGTGCGGCTCTTTATTAAAATGACGGAAACTGTCAACGAATCCGCTTTCCATAAAGCCGCCAAGCCATGCTCTTTCGTTTGGCAAAAAGCCCGAAACCCTGGCGTTGCGCACGGGGTCATGGATGTCTATTTTCTCATGGCAAATGTTATAATCGCCACAGATGATAAGGTTCGTTAGCTCTTTGCCAAGATTCGAAATGTATTGGTGGAACTCATCCATATACCGGAACTTGTATTCGTGCCTTTCCACATTACTTCCCGAAGGCAGGTACAGGCTCATTACCGAAAATCCGTCAAAATCCAAACGTATATTGCGGCCTTCAAAGTCCATGTGCTCTATGCCTGTGCCGTATACTACATTATTGGGTTTGTGCTTTGACAATATAGCAACGCCGCTATAACCTTTCTTTTGTGCCGAAAACCAGTAGTGGTAGGGATACCCGGCCGCCTCAATTTCGTGGACGGCTACCTGATCTGCGGTTGCTTTGGTTTCCTGGAGGCAAATGACATCCGGATCGGCCTGTTTAAGCCATTCGATAAAACCTTTACTGAACGCCGCACGGATACCGTTTACGTTATAAGAAATGATCCTCATTATGCTTTGTTTGTTTTTCAAAAGTAACCAAAAAAGTATACACTACCTTTTCAGCCTAAAATTTATTGCAAAAGAAATGGGGATAATCCAACCCATTTGCCATTATCTGCATTTAAGTACCGTTTTGACGGGCAAAAACACCCGATCTTTGCACAATAATTAAAAAACTTAATCTCCTTTAACGTTTCGTCAGAATTGCTATCTTTGTTTTTCGCCTGAAACACAAATGTAGATGAGTTTAGTTACAGCTAAAGAAGTTGCAAAAGCAATAAAGACTGACAAATACGGGTTTTTAGGAACTTTTACCGGCTGGTTATTGATGAAAGTCCTGAAGATATCCACCATGAATAAGATATACGACAGGAATAAGCACCTTAAAGATGTTGAATTCCTGAATGCCATACTTGACGAGTTCCAGATAAAATTCGAGATCCCTGAAGAAGACCTGAAGCGCCTCCCAAAAAGCGGCGCCTATATTACCATATCCAATCATCCCCTGGGCGGGATAGACGGTATCCTGCTTTTAAAATTAATGCTGGAACGTGAGCCTAATTTCAAGATCATTGCCAATTTCCTTTTGCACCGCATAGAGCCGATGAAACCGTATGTAATGCCGGTTAATCCTTTCGAAAACCATAAGGATGCCAAATCGAGCGTTACCGGGATCAAGGATGCACTGCGCCACCTGAGCGACGGCAAGCCTTTGGGCATATTCCCTGCAGGAGAAGTATCTACTTATAAGGATGGAAAGCTCGTGGTAGACAAGCCTTGGGAAGAAGGCGCCATCAAGCTCATAAAAAAAGCGAATGTTCCCGTTGTGCCTATATACTTCCACGCGAAGAACAGCAGGCTGTTCTATTTTCTTTCGCAACTAAGCGATACGCTGCGTACGGCCAAGCTGCCATCGGAAACACTTACGCAAAAAGACAGGGTGATCAAGGTACGTATTGGCAAGCCTATATCGGTGGCAGAACAAAATGAGCACGAAGGGCTTGAGGCGTATTCTGAATTCCTGCGCAGGAAAACTTATATGCTGGCTAACCCTTTCGAAAAAGATACAAGGCTGATAGATACGTCTCACCTCAACCTTAAAATAAACAAGGGCCCTAAACAAATTGCCACCCCTGCCAACCACGACAAGATACTGAACGAGATAGCATCGTTGCGCAAAGGCGACTACCGCCTGCTTCAAAGCAAGAATTATGAGGTATTCTTTGTATCGGCAGATAAAATACCGAACATCCTGCATGAACTGGGAAGGCTAAGGGAGATAACGTTCAGGGAAGTGGGCGAGGGTACCAATGAGTCACTCGACCTTGACCGGTACGACAAATATTACCACCATATGTTCCTTTGGGATGAGCAGACCAAGCAAATTGCCGGGGCATACCGCATGGGACTGGGTTCTGACATTTATAAAAAATATGGTATCGACGGCTTTTACATGCACGACCTTTTCCGTTTTGAACCGGAACTGTATGACATGATGAGCAAGTCGATCGAGATGGGCCGCGCCTTCATTATAAAAGAATACCAGCAAAAGCCGATGCCGCTGTTCCTGCTTTGGAAAGGCGTTGTACATACTACGCTTCGCTATCCGGAACATAAGTTTCTTATTGGCGGAGTGAGTATCAGCAACCAGTTCTCTGACTTCTCGAAGTCACTGATGATTGAGTTCATGAAATCGCATTATTATGATCCCTATGTGGCGCAGTACATCCACCCTAAAAAGGAGTACAAGGTAAAACTGAAGGACGCCGACAAGGATTTTGTTTTCAATGAAGCGGAAGCCGACCTGAACAAATTCGATAAATTTATAGAGGAAGTAGAGCCGGGTAACCTGCGCCTGCCGGTACTCATAAAAAAATACATCAAGCAAAATGCCAGGGTTGTTGCTTTTAACGTTGACCCGTTATTCAATAACTCAGTGGATGGGCTGATGTACATCCGTATTGCCGACCTTCCAGAAAGCACAGTTCGCCCCGTTATGGAAGAATTCCAGGCAGAGCTGGAAAGGAAACTTGCCGAGAAGGGTGAGGAACATTTGTAGAAAGTAATTTTTTGCCACGAATTACCCCTAATTTACACTGAAGGTTTGTACACTGTAATTTCGAAGGTACACTTGCCTGTTAAAATAAAACCGCCCCAATAAGCATCTGTCTTACTGGGGCGGTTCATTTATTATATAGACTTCTTAATAAGTTTCCTTAGCGCCTATCTCGTCAAATTCGTTGTAATTGTTTTTAGGATCAGGGCCGTATTGGTTAGGGCCATTGTCACCTTCTGTAGCAAGAAGGACTATCAGCCATATACCGCCAACAATAGGAATCAACCCAACAAAATAATACCATCCGCTCTTATTAATATCATGTAATCTCCTTACTACGACAGCAAGTCCCGGAACAAAAGTGGCAAGCGCATATATCACATAAAGAATCATTCCTACTGATCCAATCAACGCTGATAGCCCAAATAATGCAATTAAGATGATAAGGTTAAACAATAAAAAATACCAGTATTCACTCCGTCTGGCCCTTCCTGAAAAGTCTGCGTAATTATCCCTTACGACTTTTAAATACCATTCTATCATAATTTTATTTTTTTGGTTGAGCAGCTAAAGTAAATTATTTTATTATTGCATTAACTAATATATTACAATTTTGATAATTTTTTAACAAACATATACAATTTACCTAACTTTGTCGTCGAAGCAAGCGTATAAAGTTATAATCTTATCCACAATTACCTGCGCGAGCCGTTGATGGCTTTCAAATGTCCACCCCGCGATGTGCGGTGTAAGTAATACATTGTCGCTGTCAAGAAGGAATTGGAATTCGGCAGGGATATCGGTAGTAAATAATTGTTCGAAAGAAGATTTTTCGTATTCCAAGACATCTAAAGCTGCGCCCAGTATCTTGCCCGATTGCAGGGCATCGGCAAGGTCTTTTGTCACAACACTTTTCCCACGAGCAGTATTGATAATCCAGAATGGTTTTGAAAATGCGTTGATAAAATCAGCATTGACCATCCGGTGGGTTTCGGGTGTGTGCGGCGTGTGCAGGCTCACCACATCAGCTCTTTGCTGTAATTCCGCAAGCGTTACCTGTTTGGCATTGGCATCACCCACAAAAGGCTTTATATCATAGCACAGCACCTCAACATCAAAGCCGCGCAGCTTTTTGGCGAATGCCTTTCCCATGTTACCATAGCCAATGATGCCCACGGTTTTCCCATCCAGCTCATAACCCCGGTTGCCTTCGCGTATCCATTGTCCACTGCGTATTTCGCGGTCAGCCTTGTTCAGGTTATTGAAGAGTGACAGCAGCATCCCCAGCGCCTGCTCCCCTACTGCATTGCGGTTACCCTCGGGGGCAGCTATAAGACGGACACCTTTTGCTTCCGCATAATCGCAGTCAATGCTTTCCAGCCCTGCTCCTACTCTCGCTATAAACTGCAGGCTGACTGCCTTATCGAGAAACTGTTGATCAATATCAAAGCGGCTGCGAATCACAATGCCATGATAGCCGTGGATCTTTGCCTCTACGTCTTCCTTGGATGATTTGTAATCGGCTTCATTTATAAAGCCGGCCTGTTCGAGTTGTTCCCAAAGGATAGGATTGTTGCTGTCAATATGGAGGATTTTTATGTGTTGAGGGTTCATTGGTTGCGGGTTATACCACAAAGTTACGCAAAGAAGACGCAAAGGCACACAAAGCCATTGATCAAATATTCGCAATACTATTTCTAAAACCCTAATATCATCTTCGCTATCGAGAAATAAATAACAATACCGCAGATATCATTACTGGTAGTAATAAAAGGGCCGGTAGCCAAGGCAGGGTCGATGCCTATTTTATTTAAAGAAATAGGGATAAAAGTACCTATAAGTGAAGCAATAACGATTACTGATATGAGTGCCACGCTTACTGTAAAGCCAAGCGCGTAGGTTTCGCCTAGTATAAAATGGCTCCCTACAAATAATATGCTTGCCAGTATCAGGCCGTTTAAGAGTG
This sequence comes from Flavobacterium arundinis, assembly GCF_038289855.1. Lineage (NCBI taxonomy): Bacteria > Pseudomonadati > Bacteroidota > Flavobacteriia > Flavobacteriales > Flavobacteriaceae > Flavobacterium > Flavobacterium arundinis. The sequence goes on along the minus strand of NZ_JBBYHR010000005.1, from coordinate 43,516 downwards.
TCAGCAATACTTCTTTTATAAGCCTGTTCCAGAGGGAACCGCTCAGCGTATTATTCGCAAGGCCCTGTACAATAATCGCTGATGACTGTACGCCTACATTCCCGGCCATAGCTGCGATCAGGGGAGTAAAGAAAAACAGCTCTTTATGGTTGTTCATTGCCCCTTCGAAGATACCGAGCATCTTAACGCTGATAAACCCTCCGAGCAATGCCAGAACAAGCCACGGAAGGCGGGCTTTTGTAAGGTCAAGGATACTGTCATCCGCCTCTACATCCTGGGATATACCCGCTGCCAGCTGGTAATCCTTGTCGGCTTCTTCCTTGATCACGTCTACCACGTCATCAATGGTAATGCGTCCAACGAGCCTTCCCAGCTCATCTATTACCGGGATGGCCTCAAGGTCATATTTCTGCATGATACGCGCCACTTCTACATCGGGCGTTGTGACTTTTACAAAGTCAACTTTTTTGATATATACTTCGCTGATCGGCGTTTTGGTAGAGGTTACCAAAAGGTCTTTGAGCGATAGGCGCCCTTTCAGCTTATTTTCATCGTCCACTACATAAATAGAGTGTACACGCTGCACGTTCTCGGCCTGCACACGCATTTCCTTTACACAGGTGAGCACATTCCAGTTTTCATTAACCTTTACAAGTTCCTTACCCATAAGCCCGCCTGCCGTATCTTCGTCATACCTGAGGAGGTCTACAATGTCTTTGGCGTGCTCGTCATCGTTCAGCTCCTGTATTACCTCTTCCTTCCTTTCATCAGGAAGCTCGGCGATAATATCGGCAGCATCATCCGTGCTCATCTCATCGAGCTCTTCTGCGATCTCTTTTGGCGAAAGGTTCTTTAATATTTTTTCCCGTATCTCCTCATCCAGTTCGAGAAGAATCTCAGCAGTTTTTTCACTGTCAAGGATATGGAAGATGTAGCTGGCCTCACCGCTGTCGAGCTCTTCCATGATCTCGGCTATATCAGCAGTGTGAATGTCGTGAAGCAGGTTTTGTAGTTCCTTTTCACGGTTTTCACTTATATATTGCTCTATCTGGGCAATAAAATCTTTGCTGATCTTAAACTCCATTGGCAGCTATTTTTTTGGTAAGCCCTATAAACTGCTCCACGGAAAGCTGTTCGGGACGAAGGTCAAAGATACTATCTTCCTTTAAAATATCCGAAAGGTTGTATGTTTTTAAACTGTTACGAAGTGTTTTCCGGCGCTGGTTAAAAGCAGTCTTTACCACCGCAAAAAACAGCTTCTCATCTACGTCGAGATGGAAATTTTCTTTTCGGATTAATCGCAGCACCCCTGATTTTACTTTTGGTGGCGGGTTAAACACATGCTCGTCTACAGTGAAAAGATACTCCGCATCATAAAATGCCTGTACCAACACTGAGAGAATGCCATAGGTCTTGCTGCCTTTCTTTTCGCAGATGCGCTGTGCTACCTCTTTCTGGAACATACCCGAAAATTCTGGTATCCTGTGGCGCATTTCCAATGTACGGAATACGATCTGCGTCGAAATATTGTATGGGAAATTGCCAATGATGGCAAACGGCTCGTCGCCAAAGACCTCGGTTATGTTATACCGCAAAAAGTCTTTGGATATAATCTTTCCATGCAGTTTAGGATAATGGCCGTTAAGGTATTCTACCGATTCGGTATCGATCTCGATCACATAGGTGTCGATCGGTTTGTCGAGCAGGTATTTAGTCAGCACTCCCATGCCGGGGCCTATCTCAAGGACTTTGCTGTAGCCGTTCAGGGTCAGGGTATCCGCAATATCTTTTGCTATGCTTTCATCTTTCAGGAAATGCTGCCCGAGATGTTTTTTGGCTTTTACTTTATCCATTTTTTGGAATACCAGAACACTGGTTTTAATTACTATACCTGTTTGAATTCTTTCAGCAATTCCATCTCGGTACGGAAAGCGAGCATCTTGTCTCCAAAAAGCCTTACTCCTTCCTCCCTCAGCCGCGGTGCATCTTCATTGTAGTACGCCTGAAGCTTTCCCATATTTTCGGCAAAGTACTGTATGGCATAAGTGCTTCCGCCCATCTCTTCTACAATAAGAACCTTGACAATCTTCGCCTTAAAAAATTTACCGGTTTCCATCACTTCGGGTATGTGCTTCTCCATCATCCAGGCAAGCCATTTGTCGTGTACGCTGTCGTCAATATTGATAGTAACGTTGTAGAGTATCATTTTTGGTGGATTTGGTTATTTGTTGATAGGTTTATTCGGGTTAAGCCTTTTAACAAAGATAGGGTGAACGGTAATTATGGGCTAATAATTTTATGGTAAATTTTGTATGGCATTACCGGCTTTCCATTTCGACCGCAGAGAGAAATCTCAAGTTGTTTCCGATCATCTCCTGAGATTTTTCTCTCCTCCGCCGCGGCGGATCCGTTCGAAATGGAACGCCGCCTATTTGAGGAAACTAACTATTCGTATCGCCCCTCAGGAGCCTGTACTGTTTCCGGGCTTCTATAAAGTAAATGCTGTCTTCGTGGCCGAACAGTACCTTTTCATAGAGTGGCTTTGCTTTTTCAGGGTCGGCGAGCTTTTTATTGTATATCTCTGCCGAATAGAACAGCGCCTCATCTACATAAATGCCTTCCTTGTAGTTGTCGATTATCTTTTGGTAGTATTCCAGCGCCTGCGGGTATTGCCCCATGCCTTCGTATATCTTTCCTATGCGCAGGAGCGTAACGTCCTGTATGCTCTGCGTTTTGTCATTAGCCAGTATGTCCTTAAACTCCGCCAGCGATTCGGCTTTTTTGTTCTGGTACAGCTTGAAGTCGGCTTTCGCAAATTTCTTCAGGGCGGTTTGAGTGCTGTCCTCAACTGTATTATCTATAATGAGCAGGTAAAGCTCCAGCGCGTCATTGGCGATAAGCTGCGAGCTGTTTGATTTTAGCACCTTAAACTGTTTTTGCGCCCATTCAAAATCGCCTTTAAAATAGCTGCTTTTCGCCATCTTAAGGCTTGCCTCATGGCCAACGGCATCGTTCTTAAGGTCCTCTTCTATCTGGGCATAGTAGATGATCGCCTGGTTGAATTTCTCATCCAAAAGCAATATGTCTGACAGCTTCATTTTTACCTGCGCCTCCTGGTATTTGTTCAATTGCAGCTTCAGTGTATTGTTCAGTGTCTCGATCCCGGCTTTGGTATCTTTCCTGTAAAAGGCATCAAAATCGGCCTTGAGCAATTGCAGTTCCAAAGAATACGGGCTTATGCCATACTCCGTAAGCAGGGCATCAATGCGTTGTTTTATAGCAGGGTAGTCTTTTTCCGGGGCTGTTTTGATATCCATTGAAAGCAGGTAGTAGTGCGACTGCATCCGGAGTTCAGGGTCAGAGGTGTTTTTTAGTATAAAATCCAGTATCTCGCGGGCTGTGGCATCTTCATTTTCCTCAACCGCGAGTTTGGCGAGACTCACTATATTTAAAAACATATCCGGGTCGCGCCTGAATATCGCTTTTTCCTGTATAAAAGCTTTGCCATATTCGTGCTGCTGCACAAAAAACCAACTCAAAAACTGGTTCCAGAAGATGTCCTGCGTTTTCTGCACATTCAACAACAATACCTTGCGCAACGCTGCGTTAAAGCTTTTCTCTGTGCCTCCGGCTGCATTTTCTTCACCTTCCTCGTTCATGAACCGCGACAGCTGGTTTTGCACCACTACAAGGTTTTGCGGATTATTGTAAGAATAGCTGAGGAGCTTGTCAATCATAAGGTCAACATTGCCTAGCTGGCCCTGTAACAGCGCCACCTGGTAATCGAAATTGAGGCTTTGGTTTGCTTCAACTGCAATGTTATAGGCTTTTATCGCCTGCTCCAATAATGTCTTTTGCTCGAAAGTAGTAGCAATGCTGTAAACGTTCGACGGATTTTCGGTTACCGACGCGAGTGCCAGCTTATAGTTCTTTTCGGCATTAGCCATATCCTTCTGCAACTGGAAATTGTAACCGATCTCCACATACAGCAACGGCTGCCTTGTCCTTTCGAGCTTTTCGGCCAGGAGCTTTCCCGCATTGGCATATTGCTGTAACTGCTGGTAGCAGGCAACGACTTTTTGGGTGAAAAAGGTATTGTTGGGCTGTTTCTTTTCAAGGTCCTGGTAAATGACCAAAGCCTTTTCGAACTCCCCTTTCTCAAAATAATTCTGTGCCAGCTGCTCGTTTTGCGCAAAAGCGGCAAAGGAAAAGAGGAACACTATAATGGCAATTATCTTTTTCATTTTCATAGATTTGGAACACTGATAATGCGGATGTAACTGATTTGCACAGATAGCACACATCCTGTAATTAGCAAACAGTGCAATAACGCAATAAAACGGATTTTAGCATAACAATCAGTGATTATCAGCTAAATCCGTTTCATCCGTGATGCTTATAAACAAAGCTACTAATTTATTATATCAAATCCGGTATAACGTCGTAAAACTTCGGGTATTACGATGCCCTCGGGAGTTTGGTAGTTTTCCAGTATCCCGGCAAGCACCCTTGGCAATGCCAGCGAGCTTCCGTTAAGGGTATGTGCCAGTTGATTCTTGCCATCCTTATCGCGGAAACGCAGCTTCAGCCTGTTCGACTGGAACGTTTCGAAGTTCGACACAGAGCTTATTTCCAGCCAGCGGTCCTGTGCTGTTGAGAATACTTCAAAGTCGTAGGTCAGCGCCGATGCAAAGCCCATATCGCCCCCACAAAGGCGAAGGATACGGTAGGGTAATTTCAGTTCCTGCAATAGTGTTTTTACATGCTCCACCATACCGTCAAGGGCAGCATAGGAATTTTCAGGATGGTCGATGCGTACGATCTCTACTTTATCGAACTGGTGCAGGCGGTTAAGGCCGCGGACGTGCGCACCATACGAACCCGCTTCCCTGCGGAAACATGGTGTGTAGGCCGTACACAATACCGGCAGCTCATTTTCCTGCAATATCACATCGCGAAACATATTGGTTACCGGAACTTCAGCCGTTGGGATTAGGTACAGGTCGTCGATACCGGCGTGGTACATCTGGCCTTCTTTATCAGGAAGCTGGCCTGTGCCGTAGCCTGAAGCTTCATTTACAAGGTGCGGCACCTGGTATTCTTTGTATCCGGCATCGGTATTTTTGTCAAGGAAATAGCTTATCAGGGCACGCTGCAATTTGGCGCCTTTCCCTTTATAAACCGGGAATCCTGCGCCTGTTATTTTATTGCCTAATTCAAAGTCGATGATGTCGTATTTTTTTGCCAGGTCCCAGTGCGGCATTGCGCCTTCATGCAGTACAGGTATCTCGCCTTCTGCGTGTACCTCAAGGTTTTCCTCGGGTGTTTTTCCTACCGGTACAATATCGGCAGGGGTATTGGGCAATTTGTAAAGCGCATGCGTAAGCGCTTCGGTAGCTTCGGCAAGGGTTTCGCCAAGCTCTTTGCTCTTCTCTTTATATTGTGTGGTCTTTTCTTTAAGGATGGCGGCTTTTGCCTTTTCGCCGGCTTTCATCAGCTCGCCAATGTCGCGCGACAGCTTGTTGGCTTCGGAAAGTATCGTGTCAAGTTCTACCTGCGTGTGCCTTCTTTTCTCATCGAGGGCAATCACTTCGTCAACCAACGGCGCTGCGTCAAAATTTCTTTTACCCAAAGCCTGTATCACTTTTTCCCTGTTCTCTCTGATAAATGCTGTCTGTAACATGATGCTATTTTTTATAAGTGGAGCAAATTTAATGATTTGTTTTAATTAGATGGACTTTAGCCACGAATTACACGAATTTTCACTAATTAAGGATGGAACGCGGATGACGCGGATCGAGCGGATGACCACGGATCTTCCTTAGGATACCGCTAAGTATAGAAATTCCTTCTAAAATTCGTGCAATTCGCGGCTAAACTTTATAACCTGCTGTCCCTCTGTTTTCAATCAAATTCTGATTATATTTGAGAAATTTTAGCTATGATGAAGAATTTTACGCTGATAGTGCTTGGCCTGCTTTGTTTTACAAGCGCTTTTGCACAGTCCTATAATGATGAATTACTGCAGATCGCCGAAGCAGAGATGAAATCGGCTTTCAACCTGAGGACTTTTACTGCCAATGCCAATACCGGCAATTATGATGTTGTTTATCACCGCCTGGATGTTACCGTAAACCCGGCAGTGCAGTTCATTTCAGGAAGCGTTACTACCAATTTTATTGCCAACGAGGATATGTCCTCTATAACATTCGACCTGAGCAATGACCTGGTCGTGAGCTCCGTTATAAAAAACGGTAACAGCATCCCGTTTACGCAAAATTCTGATGATGAGCTTGTCATAACATTCCCTACACCACAACCGGAAGGCACAACGGGTTCGGTTATCATCAATTATTCCGGTGTACCGCCAAGCGATCAGGAATCCTTCGTTACCTCAGATCACGATGGCGCACCTGTGTTATGGACGCTTTCGCAACCTTATGGCGCTAAAGACTGGTGGCCGTGCAAACAGGATCTTATAGACAAAGTAGACAGCATCGATGTTTATATCACTGCCCCTTCGGCTTATGTAAGTGTTTCAAACGGGCTTGAGCAATCGCAGGTTATTAATGGTGCCAATAAGACAACGCATTTTCACCACGGCTACCCCATCCCCGCTTACCTTATTGCTATAGCAGTAAGCAACTATTCCGTTTTTAACCAGACAGCGGGAACTGCGCCTAATACATTCCCTATTATCAATTATTATTATCCGGAAAACACCTCGGTTCCGGGTCAGGTTGCGGTAACATTACCCATTATGGATTTTTATGAGCAGACATTCGAAACCTATCCCTTCCACCTCGAAAAATACGGGCATGCGCAATGTGGTTTCGGTGGAGGTATGGAGCACACTACGGTTTCATTCATGGGCAGCTTCGGGAGGCAGCTGATAGCGCATGAACTGGGGCACCAATGGTTTGGCGACAAAATAACCTGCGGCTCATGGAAGGACATCTGGCTTAATGAAGGCTCTGCTACGTATATGGCAGCAATGGTGATTGAACATATGGACGGGAATGACAGCTTCAGGAACTGGAAGGCCTCAACGATCCTGAACATAACTTCCCAACCCGGCGGAAGCGTTTATCTTACCGATACCGATACCCTGAGCGTAGACAGGATATTCAGCAGCAGGCTGAGCTATAACAAAGGTGCAATGGTATTGCACATGTTGCGTTTTAAACTGGGCGATGCCAATTATTTCCAGGCATTGCGCAATTACCTGGCCGATAGCGACCTTGCTTACGCGTATGCAAAAACCCCCGACCTGCAGGCACACCTTGAAACACAATCGGGTATGGATCTTGACGAATTTTTTAGTGACTGGGTGTATAAACAAGGTTACCCATCGTACACCATTGCGGTTTCGAATGGCCCGGGGCAGTCTATCGTCACTATAAACCAAACCCAGTCCCATCCTTCGGTGTCCTTTTTTGAAATGCCGGTACCCATACGCTTTACAGGCCCCGGCGGGCAGTCATTCGATGTAGTGCTTGATAATACATTCAACGGCCAGCAGTTTACTGTTGCCATGCCTTTCATACCTGTTACCGCAGAAGTTAACCCCGAATGGGATATCATTGCAGTAAATAACAACGTTACACTGGACACTGAAACCTTCAATTTATTATCCGCCATTACGCTGTATCCTAATCCTGCCTCTGAAATGCTTACTGTTGAATTATCGGAAGAAGTTATACTTGAAAAAGCGATCTTCTACAACACGCTTGGACAGAAAGTACTGGAAACCGGCAGCGAAACTTCCCTCAACATATCGCAGCTGGCTACAGGAATGCATTTTGTAACGCTTATGACCAGTGAAGGAAGTGTGCAGTTAAAGTTTGTGAAGGAGTAATTAGTTTTCAGACTACATTCTATGCTGAAAGAATACAATTTATCATATAAATCAAATCTTAGTTAAGAAAATTTTCTTTTGGTTTAAAATTTTCTTAACTTTGCAATTCAATTAAATCCTTTTCAGGATCTTCAGTTATTGCCACTGGCAAAAATTATACTTACGAATTTGTAACTTAATTTTTTTACCAATGCAATATATCGATGGAATACCCCTGATCACAGATCCTGAGGGTGATGCAGTGCTTTTCGGCTCCCTTTTTCCGCAAGGCTTTGCGCAATCGCAAACGGCCTTTCAAAACGTGCGGAGAACACCTATCCTTGATTATGAATGGCAATTCCTGAAACGCTCTGTAGATGACACCCATGATGCCCTTTTTATGGTTGCAACCCCCGAAACTATTGGCAATGTGACGCTCCAGCAGGAGCCCGGCACACAGGTCGATTTCCGGAAAGAAGATTTTACTCTCTATCACGAAGGCGGCGTTAGCAATGGCAGGTATGATCCCGGAATTGACATCATTGATGCTACTGTTTCGGTAATCGTACTAAAAGATGGCGTATTGGCCGAAAAGCTTTGGAAAGAAACCAGTGTAGAGTCCAACCAGGCGATTTTCTTTATTGAAAATAATGAGAGCGACTGGAGCTCTGCCAAAATGTTTGCCCGCTTTGGCGAATTTGCGAAGAAAAAGCTGCTTGCGCTTGATCGCGGCAACAGCATGCTGATGGAGTTCCTCAGGTCGCTTCCCGAAGTGGATAATGATGTGATACAGCAACTCCTAAACCATGGACAGGTTGAAACTAAAGTTAGCCTGGTAAAGAAGACAGTTACCGGCATTATGAAAATTGTGAGCTATGCAGCCGGCGGGCCGGGCAAGATAGTTGGCCCATGGTGCGAAAAAGCAGGCAACTATATCCTGGAAAACATCCAGGTACCGGAAAGCGTATGGAACAGCCAAAGCGATGACTACAGCAAACGCGAAAAGCTGCAGGAAAAGCTGATGCTGGGCAATGATCTCAGCGGCCTGCTCGCCAGCTTTAATGACAGTATCCTGCTTATGCCTGTACGCTATGTAGCGCCGGAGTTATTGAACAGGCTAAAAAAAGGGGCTGAACAATTTTTAGCGGAATTTGTGGCAGAATACAACAGCATGGTGTCCGATGCCCTAAAAAAAATGTTTGGCGAAACAGGCAGCGATGAAGAACCTGACCTATCGTTCCTGAGGGAATATACGGCCTATCTTTGCGGTATTTGCAACGGGCTTATTGACTTTGTTGGCGGTACACTTGTTTTTGCGGGCCAGCTGATGCAGTTTCAGTTTGATTTTGCACAGGATGCAGATGCCTACCTGGAGCGCTTTGACAGTTTTATGGCTTCTGTAAAACCGTTCTTTGCAAAGATATTGGCTGCAGTAAAAAAGGCTTTTGCCAATCCTAAGAAATATTTTTCAAAGTTTGACACAACCGATATAAACTGGGATAAGGTGGCTTATTGTGCAGGATATACAGGAGCGTTTATAGCCTCCTTTTTTATTCCTTTTACTGCCTTTGCAAAACCCGCTGCGGTTGCCGCAAAGCTGAAAAAAGCAGCAGTCCCAACGGAGATGTTGGCAGAAATAAGCGCCAAAACGGCAAAAGTTTCTAAATTTGTAATGGATGGCAGCCGCAGGGCTGCGGGGCAGATGCTGGAATTCCTTGATGACATCCTGAAACTGATGGCACTCGGCCTTGAGGAACTCACAGCTTTTCTTGATGATATCTTCAAAAAGATGGCGGAGTGGCTGATGAAGAATAAGAAGGTGGTTCAAGACAAGGCGGATGAAGTTGCAGCCTATATTAAAAGAATTAAACCAGTTAAGTTCCCAACGTTTACAATGCTGAAGAAATATATTAGCGAAGAAACGGGCAAAGGATGGTGTGCACCTGATGCAGTAAAATACTTGACGGAAGCAGAAAGGCTGGAATATGAACTTGCAATCATTGACGGGAAGTTGTATACTAAAGGCGGCAAGCTATTTGATACTGCAGCAGGATCAACCATATTTGGGCCGCAAAAAGCTATATTTGTGATGGATAGTAGAGGTAGGATATATGCATCATTGAGACATAAAGCCCGTTTATTTCATCATTCAAGTTTTTTAGCAGGTGGGGCGGTAGCCAGTGCAGGAGAAATAGAAGTGGTCCAGGGGTTGATCAAGCTGGTTACACGTAAAAGCGGGCATTATCAACCGTCCAGTCTTTCTAATACAAGATTTTTAAGACAATTGGAAAGTAAAGGCGTAAAGACAAAAGAAATAATTGTAAAGGACTTTTAAAATTAAATAATAATGGAAAATATCAATGAATTAATGACACCGGTCTTTGTCCTTTTCAATTTTGAAAGAATAGAAGACATAGAATATAAAATGGCTGATGCAGAATACTTAAAAGATGTGAGTAATTTAGATGAAAGAAAAAGACTTTATTCGGCATTAAAATGGGCAGAGAAAAACTCTAATTATGATTTTAAAAGTATTATAAAAAATGCCCCTGTACCTGGAAAACTAAAGTTTAGCAATAAAGAAGTCTATATTTTCTTATTGAGTTTTAAGAAATTTATGGAAAATGAAGAATATACATTGCTTACAGATGACAGGCCTACTACGTGGCCGTGGGAAAATAATTAGTATTCTTAATAATCTAACTGCCCTTCGGGGCAGTTTTTGTTTATTGGGAGTTCTCAACCACATCCTGAAGCTGATATTGCTGGGGCTTGAGGAGCTTACCGCTTCCTTGAAGATATTTTCAGGAAAATGGCGGAGTGGCTGATGAAGAATAAGAAAGCTATAACAAAACAGCTTATCTTAGTCAATGATGCTACTGAGTTTATAAGAAGGTATACATTAACCACCGCGCGGCATCTTAATTATGGGGAAATAAGAATAAAGAAAATTGACCCAAAACGGACTAATAAAGATCCGGGATGGATTTTAGAAGAATATTCATATAACGTTAGCCGGACGGGTACAGGAGGCAAAACGCCATTAAAGAAGTTTAATTATAAAGTTACTGTTGGTGGTGTTCATAATCTGAATAACCTTAGCCGTTATATGAGAATAAAGGGAGGATTAAAAGAGTTAAAACTTGCAGGTAAGCTGCCCACCGGAGAAAAGGTATATAAAGGCCTTGTCGAGTTTTGGGTAAAGGAACTAAAGGCATGGAAACCTAAAGATTTAGCATCAACATTTTTTCCAAAAAGCTGGCCGGAGGAAAAAATAAGAAAAGTAATCCAGGAAGCGAGCCTGAATATTTATTTTAGAGATCGAAATTTATATAGAGGAATTACTAAAGAGGGTATCAAAATTGAATTCCGGGTTAGTCCACAAACGGGAGAAATAACAACTGCATATATAACTTTTAAATAAAAAAATGAAAAAAGTAGAATTTAAGATATTACCAAAATACGGTGATAGAGTAGTAACTGCAAACCATGATAAATATGTACTCTTAATGTATTATATGTCTGAAAGAAATGATATCCCTACAATAACGCGAATTATTTCTGAACTTGAAATTGTGAAAAGCGGTGAAAAGACATTTGAAGAAGTTTTTACAGATATATATGGCACTATACCTATAAGCTGGATTGCAGGAGAGTTTGAATGTGACAAAGACAACGCTTACTTTATAAGCAATAATCCCGACAACGAGCCCAGCTTTGAGATGCCTTTACAGGAACTTATTAACCTGATGCAGGAATGGAAAGCTTTTTTAGAAGGATAAACTATTATCCATAATGATTAACTGCCCTTAGGGGCAGTTTTTGTTTATAGGCAGTTCGCAACATTATCAATTGATGGCGCTGGGGCTTGAGGAACTCACTGCTTTTCTTGAAGATATTTTCAAAAAGATGGCGGAGTGGCTGATGAAGAATAAGAAGGTGGTTTATGATAACTATTCTATCCCCTTTATCCTCGAAGCCAGGAATGCGATTCCTATCCCGAATATCCCTATAATTGCAAATGACATCCGGAGACTGGTTGCCTGTGCTACGTGGCCTATTACCGGCGGGCCGAGCATGAAGCCAAGGAAGCTTACGCTGGAAACGGTTTGCAATGCAATGCTCGGCGGGATATTAGGCCTATTGCCGGCAACACTGAAAATGATAGGGATAATCGTAGAAACCCCAAGACCTACAAGCATGAACGCTATTGTGGCCGGTACGATATAAGGCAATGCCACTGCACTGTAAAGCCCGAACGACACCAGGCATCCGGCGATTTGCAGCACTCTTTTACGGCCAAGCTTTGCAATGATGATATCGCCCGAAAAGCGCCCTATTGCCATAAAAGCCATAAAAGAGGCATAACCTAAAACCGCAAGCGGGCCCGTTGCGCCAATGACTTTCCGGAAATACACCCCGCTCCAGTCGAACATGATGCCTTCGCTCAACATGCAACAAAAGGACATAACCCCAAGCCAGATGAGTACCGTATCGGGTTTGGAGAACAGTTTCTTTTTTTCTTTTGCCTGCGGCTGCCTTTTTACCTTAACGAGGTATTTGTAATTGAAAAGTATAACGCCCCATATTAGTATTGCCACTACTAGGAAATGGATGTTTGGGGCTAAATGCAGGCTTTTCATGCCGATGCCTATGAGTGCACCGGTAAATCCCGCCGTGCTCCATGCCCCATGAAATGACGACATTACTGCCCTGCGGAAAAGGCCTTCGGTATAGATTCCCTGTGTGTTGACAGAAATGTTGGTGAGGTTGCTGCATATCCCGAAAAAGAACAAAGCCAGAGATAATTGCCATTGCTCCGTTGCAAAGCCTAATCCTATAAGGGCACATACATACAGGCTAAGGCCTAATATGACTGTGCGGTGGCTGCCATATTTAACTGCCAGTCCACCGGAGAAAGGCATAATGCAAAGCTGCCCCAGCGGAATTGCAAAAAGGATGGTGCCGAGATCGCCGTCGGTAAGGCCGAGGGATGCCTGAATATCGGGGATGCGGCTTGCCCATGTGGCAAAATTGAGGCCCATGGCAAAATAGAAAAGGGTAACCGCCCACCTGACGCGGTTCAGGTAGGATGCCTTGATGTCTTTATACGCCTTTCGCAACCGTTTTGATGGCTGGTCGGCTACAATGAGTTCCTCTTCCATTTAAAAAAATTAATGCAACACGCCTTTAGAGAATAAAATTAAAGAATTAACTTTCCTGAAGTGTGTATTATTTTGTCAAAGTTGTATAGGTCTTACCTCAATTCATATTATACAGTTTTATCTGAGACGTTGCATTGCAACGTCTCTACCGGAGTATTTCATCATGAACTCATTATACAATTGGTTACGAAGTAGAGGCGTTGCACTGCAACGTCTCACATTATAGTTATCGAACGCTATCGTATTACTTCTTTAAAAATTCTTTTAGTGGCACTATGAACCTGTCGTAGGCCTGAATGTGGGGCAAGTGGCCTACACCGTCGAGTTCTGTAAGCGTGGCATCTTTTATTTTCGCTTTGGTTTCACGCCCGAGGACCGGATAGTTGCCCAGTTTTTCCTGTGCTTCCTTCGGCGCTTTGTTCTTGCCCAAAGCAGTTCGGTCGCTTTGTCCGATAATGAGCAGCACCGGCATTTTGAGGTTTTGGAATTCATACACCACCGGTTGGGTGAATATCATATCATACGTAAGTGCCGATGCTTTCGCAATAACGGAATATTCTTTATTGGCGGTCCACCCCGCTACAGGCAGCAGCCATTTATCATATTCCGGCTTCCATTTGTTGGCGTAGTAAAATTGCAACTGGTAGTCCTTCATCTTCTGGTAGTCCTGCTTCAGTTCGGTTGCGTACCAGTCGTCTACACTTTGGTAAGGGACAACGGTTTTCCAGTCTTCAAGGCCGATGGGATTTTCGAGAATGAGCTTTTCCGTCATTTCAGGGTACATCAGCGCAAAGCGTGTGGCCAGCATCCCTCCCATTGAATGCCCGAGGACATTGACCTTCGTGATTTTTAATTCATCTAAAATCGCTTTTGTGTTTTGTGCCAAGAGCTGAAAGGTAAACTGGATATTGTTTAGTTTGGATGATTTGCCGAAACCGATCTGGTCGGGCATGATAACACGGTAACCGTCTTTCGCCAGGTCATTAGCAGTCTGCTCCCAATACATCGCCGGAAAATTCTTGCCATGGAGCAACAATACTGTTTTGCCATTAGGCTTTTGCGGCTGCAGGTCCATGTAGGCCATTTTTAAGTCCTGTCCCTGTATGGTTAGCGCAAACTCTTTTACCGGAAACGGATAAGTGATGTTTTCCATCCGGAGGCCGGTGGGTTGAAGTGGCTTTTCCTGCGCCGATGCAATAATTACTGTGAGAATTGCAAGTAAGGCTGTTAGCTTTTTCATATATAAAAAATTAAAGAATTACCGGAATGCAACTGTTCCACTACTATTTCCAAAATTCCTGTATCCCCGCCTTTCCAAGCAGTGGGTCGTTGTCAGGAAAAGGCACTTTGGCAATATTTTCTAAAGCGTTCACGCGCTCACTGTCCTTTCCGGTGAGCAGGTCATATTCCATTCCGCTGGGATAAGCACCCAGCACGGCAAAGTCTTGGGAAGCCGATATCTTCTTATGCCCTGTGCCCGCAGGAATAATCAGCACATCGCCGGCTTCCACATCCAGATTTTTGCCATTTTCGCCACCCAGATGCAGCTGTGCCGAGCCTTTATAAATACCCAAAACTTCATGGGTAATGCTGTGGTAGTGATGATAAGGGTACACACCATTGCGCCAGGCATTCGCCCAGTTGTTTTTGGCGAATGTCTCCTCCATAACCTCGTCCAGGTCCAGGTTTTCATCTGGGTCGAAAGCCTTTTTGTAAACTATTAGCGGAAAAACGCTGTTGGGTATTTTACCGTCGTCTTCTAATTGGAATTGTAAAATGTCCATGATATTAAATTATTATATCCCTTTCAAGGACAGTTTTACTTATACGTCTAGTCCTCTCCCCCGACCCCTCTCCCAAGGAGAGGGGAGCGAGACGTGCCGACAGTACGTTGCATTGTTTGCTGTATTTATAAACTTCAAATAACCAAATCAACGTATCAACCCATCAACCTCCTCACCACGCGCTTTCCTGTGTCAACAGTTCGATCTCATGAGCGGTGATAGGCAGGTCAGGGGCTTTCATAATGCTTTCCAACTGCTCTACGCTTGTGGCGCTTACAATCGGCGCGGTAACCGACGGTCTGTTGATGAGCCATGCCAACGCTGCTGTGGCCGGTTCCGTTTTCAGTTGTTTTGACACTTCATCCAATGCAGCCAGTATTTTAAAGCCGCGATCATCCAGGTATTTGGCAACACCGCCGCCACGCGGGCTTTTGTCGAGGTCGTCTTTAGAACGGTATTTCCCGGTAAGGAACCCGCTGGCAAGCGAGTAATAATTGAGTACCCCGAGGTTATTGCCAAGGCAAACGGGTTCGAGGCCGTTCTCAAAAACTTCGCGCTCGTACAGGTTGTAATGCGGCTGGAAGGTTTCATAGGCAGGAAGGCCGTTCTCAACAGCTACCTGCAATGATTCCTTAAGCCTGTCTGCCGTAAGATTGGATGCCCCGATGTGGCGCACCTTGCCTTCTTTTATCAGTTGGGCATAAGCATCAAGGGTTTCATCAATGGGTGTGTCCTGGTCATCCCAATGGGATTGGTACAGGTCGATATGGTCGGTCTGTAATCTTTTCAATGAGGCTTCAACAGCTTTGAGGATGTATTTCTTAGACAGCCCTTGTTTGCCACTGCCCATATCGCTGCCGACTTTAGTCGCAATGATTACCTCGTTGCGGTTGCCGCGCTTTTTCATCCAGTTGCCGATGATGGTCTCCGATTCGCCGCCTTCATTGCCCGGCTTCCAACGCGAATATACATCGGCGGTATCTATAAAATTGAAGCCTTTGCCCGTAAAGGCATCTAGCAACTCAAATGATTTTTTCTCATCTATCGTCCAGCCGAATACATTCCCACCAAAAGTGATGGGGTACACATACAGGCCGGTATTTCCTAATTGGCGCTTTTCCATAATTTTTTATTTTAATGCTATCACTCTTTTTTCTTTACTGCTTTGCTGTGCAGCTTCTATTATTTTCATGACCCTGATGCCATCTTCAGCGGTAACAGGTTCTTGCGTGTCTTCGGTTATTGCTTTATATAATCCGTCGAACAGGCTGTAATAATTCCCCTGTTGGGTAGGTATGTTTTTACGGAATAGCTCGCCGTCGTGCTCCGTGTGAAGGAAACCTGCCTTGTCTTCGGGTTCAGTACCCCAATCGTCAAGGTTTGGCTTTTGCCCTGTTTTCAGTACATCTTCCTGTGTGTCGCCGCGCTGTTTCAGGAATGAGCCTTTGCGTCCGTGCACCACATAGGCCGGCACGCCCTCACGCACAAAAAATCCGGCATGCAGCTTTACGCGCTTGTCCGGATAATACAGCACAATGCTGAAATCATCATCCACCCGCGAGTTTTCACGCAATTTCCTAATATCTGCAAATACCGCTTCGGGGAAACCGAAAAGGTATACCGCCTGGTCGATCAGGTGCGGGCCGAGATCCATCAGGATCCCTGCTCCGGGATTGCTGTCTTCTTTCCACGCTTTAGGGCTAAGGTTGGGATTGTACCGGTCGAAACGGAATTCAGACTCAACTACTTCCCCTAATAAGTTTTGGTCAAGCACCTGCTTCACAGTTTTCAGGTCGCTGTCCCACCTCCGGTTTTGGAAAACGGCCAGCTTCAGTCCTTTTTGCTTTGCAAGGATGTCAAGCTGTTCCGCCTCTGCAACTGTTGTGGTAAATGCTTTTTCGACTAAGGCATGCTTCCCGGCTTCCAAAACTTTTTTGGCATATTCGTAATGCGTGTCTACAGGGGTGTTTACGATTATAAGGTCTGCGTCATCAGCAAGCAATTCTTCCAAAGAGCTGTAGCTTTTCACGGAAGGGTAGTCCTGCTGTATGAGTTTCTTGCTGCGTTCCCAGGAGCCGGTAAGCTCAAAGCCGGGATGCATTTCAAGGAACGGGGCGTGGAAAACCTTACCCGACATTCCGTATGATAGTAGTGCTGTTTTTAATTTTTTCATTTTTTGGCCTCACCCCCAACCCCTCTCCAAAGGAGAGGGGAGTGAGCTTCACTCTTATGTTATTAGTGTAAACCTTTATTTCGTAGCTATTATAACCCGTAACCCTGAACTAGTCCTTCAGCTCGGCGCGTTCATATTGCTTTGGCCAGATGACATCAGCATGGAGCTCGTGGGCAAAAGTAAGCGCGATATTGGGGTCGCGGAGGGCTTCCCGGGCAAAGAACACGAGGTCGGCTTTTCCTTCTTTAATAATATCTTCGGCTTGTTGTGCTTCGGTTATCAGGCCAACGGCTGCGGTACAGATATGGGCTTCTGTCTTTACACGTTCGGCTATCGGCACCTGGTAATTCGGCCCCACAGGTATTTTTTGGTGCGATACAGCGCCTCCGGACGAGCAGTCGATAACATCCACACCATTTTCTTTCAGGATTTTTGCCAGCTCCACCGATTCGTCAACGTTCCATCCGCCTTCCGCCCAGTCGGTACCCGATATGCGCACAAACAGCGGCAGGTCGCCCGGCCATTCCAGATGCACAGCATCAATCACTTCAAGCAGCAGGCGTATGCGGTTTTCAAAACTGCCGCCATATTCATCCGTACGCTTATTGCACAACGGCGAAAGGAATTGGTGCAACAGGTACCCATGCGCACCGTGTATCTCCAGTACTTTATAACCGGATTCACGCGCCCTGCGTGCCGCTTCCCTGAAATCGTCTATAACTTTGCTGATGGCTTCCCTGTCCATTTCCAAAGGTAACAGTGCCTCATTGTCGTGGTAGGGCAGAGGGCTTGGAGCTACAGTACGCCAGCCGCCTTCTTCGGGCACAAGTTTCCGGTTGCCCTGCCACGGCGCACTAACGCTTGCTTTTCTTCCGGCATGCGCCAACTGGATGCCCGGAAAAGCATTTTGCTGCAGGATAAAGGTGGTTATCTGCTTGTATTTTTCCATGTGTTCATCGCTCCAAATTCCAAGGTCTCCCGGAGATATGCGGCCTTCGGGCGATACGGCGGTAGCTTCCTGCATAATGAGTGCAGCACCCCCAATGGCCCTTGCGCCGAGGTGTACCATGTGCCAGTCGTTAGCAAAGCCGTCTTCGGCTGAATACTGGCACATGGGCGACACCACAATGCGGTTTTTTAGTATGATGCTTTTTATCTGGAACAGTGAAAACAGTGATGGTGCCATAACGTATATTTTAATGATTCTCCGTGTAAAACGGCTTGTAATCGTAAAGGTAAAGAAACTTTAAATCCGAAAGTAATTCTTACGGATTTTGATTTGCAACGTAAATTTACCCCGTAAAACGTAAACATAAAACCTGTGTCCTTATTATTAACAAACATTTAAATCAGACCGCTGAAAATTAAAATAAGCGGAAGTAAATCAGAAAACACTATTTTTGTGCGTTTATTTACAGAAAATTAAAACTTAAGAATGGATATAGTCGTAAAGGTTGGCCAGATGCTGCTAATGCTCTCAATACTGGTAATACTGCATGAATTCGGACATTATATAACTGCAAAATGGTTCAAAGTAAGGATAGAGAAATTCTACCTTTTTATGGATGCGGGATTCTCTTTAATAAAGAAAAAAATAGGTGATACAGAATGGGGAATTGGATGGCTGCCGCTGGGTGGTTATGTAAAGCTGGCGGGCATGGTGGACGAAAGCATGGACACCGAACAGATGAAACTTCCTCCACAACCTTGGGAATTCCGTTCTAAACCGGCATGGCAAAGGCTTATCATCATGCTTGGTGGCATTATTGTAAACGTATTACTTGCGTGGCTTATATTCAGTGTGGTATACAGCACCTACGGTAAAAAATACATTTCTACTGAAATAACGCAGGAAAACGGACTTGCTTTTGGCGAAACGGGTAAAAAAGTGGGCTTTCAGGACGGGGATAAAATTATTAAGGCAGATGGTAAATACCAGCCTAATTTCAACCGGATGATACTTGATGTTTTGCTGGGGGATGAAGTTGTGGTAGAACGTAACGGCAAACCCGTAACCCTTCATCTTACTGATGCCGATATAAAGCTGATACTCCAGACAGAGGGCCGTAATTTTATGCACCCAATGATACATGATATCGTTGTTGATTCTGTCACTCCAAAATCCTATGCAGAAAAGGCAGGATTTAAGATTGGTGACAAGCTAGTATCTGTAGAAGGGAAAGAGCATAAATTTATAGGACAAATTAATGAAGAAGCCTTTAAACATAAAGGTAAAAAAATCGACATTGGTATTATAAGGGGCGGCCAGCCGCTTACCATAACTACTGCTGTAGATACTCTTGGAAAGATAGGGCTGACCCAAAAACCGGCTATTGAAAAGGAATACCAGATCGTGGAGCATTATAGTTTCTTCTCCGCTGTACCTGTGGCAATGCGCGAGTCCTACGACCTTATCATATATAATATAAAGCAATTTAAGCTGATACTTCGCCCAAGCACCGGAGCCTATGAGCAGGTTAGCAGTGTGATTGGGATTGCTGCAAAACTGCCTTCAACATGGAACTGGGAGTTTTTCTGGAACTTTACGGCACTATTCTCCATCGGACTTGCTTTTATGAACCTATTGCCGATACCGGGGCTTGACGGAGGCCACGCACTGTTTACCATTGCCGAGATGATTACGGGGCGCAGGTTGAGCGACAAAGCTGCGGGCACTGTCCAGACCGTTGGGATGATTATATTGCTAAGCCTCATGGCGTTGACTTTCGGTAAAGATATTTACCAGCTCATCTTCAAATAGAGGCTGAAAAAATCTTTTAAAATTTTCGCCAAATTGTTTGCGAAAACTAAAAATGGTTATATATTTGCACCGCTATAAAGGCATCGCTTTTACACAGCAAACGTTCATAAGAAGATATAAATATAACAATATACAGTTTCCTCCTTAGCTCAGTTGGTTAGAGCATCTGACTGTTAATCAGAGGGTCCTTGGTTCGAGCCCAAGAGGGGGAGCTATAGCGTGACAAGTCCGGTTTTTCGGATTTCGTCACGCTTTTTTTATGAACAAATATTTGTTTTTCAAAAGGTTACGAAAAATAATTCTTAATAAAAAGCGGTTCGGGAATTTGATATTTTCGAACCGCTTTTTTTGTGACATCCCAAACCGCTATTGGGAACAAATAAGGCTTTATCCTTATATACTACTTCACATTTGGCTTCAACCTTTTGTATCCTGAAAGCGCATAATTAACCTGCCTTAATAACTGTTTCAATGTCGGTCAGAAAGGGTATGTTTTTAAAATAAGGTTTCAAACCCTAACATAGCGCTTAATTCTCTCTTAGCTACCGTTTGTTCCTTTATAGCTGTAGTTTATTCCTTTACAATTTATGTTTTGATAAAATGTTGTAGCATTATATCTTTAATACTTAAGATATGAAAAAATGTTTACTATTTGGATTTCTTTTTTTACTGAACTTATCTTATTTTCTAACTTTCTCCGGCTCAACGGGAACTATTTCTGATGATCGCCAACCCAATGAATTTGCTTTAACGGCTTCCGGATTGTCATCACCTTTAAGTAATTCCTACGGATTGGTCAAGGTCTGTCTAAACCTTACCCGCAAATATTATTCCGGCTTAACTGTGTACCACGCTGCACCGGACAGAACATCTGTAAACTTAGTCTCCGGAATTGGAGGCAATGGTAACAACTTTACAAATACATGCTTCAGCCACTCAGCCGCAATTTCTATCAATGCAGCTTCTCCACTGTTTAGCGGAACTTTCAAACCTCAGGAAACAATAGCGAATATAAACAACGGACAAGCCGGAAACGGCATTTGGAAGCTTCGCATTACATGAAAATATTTCGTGTATTAAATCAACTATTAATAATTTTTATAGCACCTTAACTTACCAATTCATCATGAATAAATTATATTACTTACTATGGTTTACAGCACTATCACCTTTTTTGGGATTTTCACAGACTGGCCATGAAACTATACAAGAGTTTTTAAATTCAAATTATTCAAAATGGAATTTGACACAACAAGACGTTTCAGATTGGATCATTGAAAGCGAAGGAAATTCAAAAAGCACTAAAATCTATAACTATTATATAGTTCAAAGATATCAGGGGATTGAAATTTTCCACGCTGTTTCGAACGTTTGGATGAAAAACAATCAGGTTGTGAATGTAACTAACCGCTTCATTGACAATGTCAATCAAAAAGTCAATACTATTTCACCTTCGATAACAGTTTTAGAAGGATTGTTTAAAGCTAAAGCAGCTTTAGATATTCCAAATGAAGAAAGCAATACCATTATCAATAATCCTGAAAGCCATATATACTTTATTTCTAACGGAGCATTGCAACCTATTAAAGCAAAATTAGTTTATCAAAAAATAAAAAACACGTTGCGCCTGGCCTGGGATTTTAAAATTCCGGAAGCAAATCATAATCATTATTGGAGTGTTAGAATTGATGCTGTTAATGGTCAGCTTTTAGACAAGAAGGATTGGGTTGTCAGATGTAATTTTGACCATGATGCGTTTCAAAAAAACGATAAAGATTTCTGTTTTAATTTTAATGATAAGATTTTAAAGCCGTTAGCAGTAGATGTTCCATCTGGTTCTTACCGAGTAATTCCGTATAATATTGAAAGCCCAAATCATGGTAGCAGAGCGTTAATAAGCGGCCCTTCAGATATAGTAGCTTCGCCATTTGGCTGGCATGATACAGATGGAAATGTCGGGAACGAGTATACAATCACAAGAGGGAATAATGTATATGCATATGAAGATATAAACGATCTGGATTTACCCGGATTAAGTCCGGATGGAGGTGCTAATTTAGTTTTTGACTTCCCCTATCCTGGTAATAATTTTCCAGCGTCAGATTATACAAATGCAGCAACCACCAACTTATTCTACATGAATAACGTTGTTCATGATATATTTTACCATTATGGTTTTGATGAACAAAATGGAAATTTTCAGGCTAATAATTATGGCTTAGGTGGCAATGATAACGATTTTGTTATTGCCGAGGCACAAGATGGAAGCCGCCTAAATAATGCAAATTTTTTAACGCCGCCAGATGGTGAAAGTGGCTATATGCAAATGTATTTATGGAATAGAAAACCTGAAGAAAATTTAATTAAAGTAAATTCCCCTTCGTCTATATCAGGAGATTATAGCGCTATAGACAATAGTTTCGTTGATGGCCATGTGGATTTACCTATTCATCCACTTAATTTAACAGCAAATTTAGTTTTATATGACGATGGAGAAGTTAATAATGCCGAAGCTTGCGTGCCTGCAATAAATGCCTCTTCTTTAAATGGCAACATCGCTGTCATTCGAAGGGGTACCTGCACATCTATAGAAAAAGTATTAAATGCCCAGGATGCCGGCGCTATAGCTGTGATAGTAGTAAATAATCTGGACAATAATTTATACATAAGTGGCTCAGATGATACTATAACTATTCCTGCTATTTGTGTAAATCAATCTACCGGAGAGTTTTTAATCAATCAAATGGCTACAAACACTGTTGAAGTAAGCCTGAGTATGCCTCCGTCTGGTTTTATTAATGCAGATGGCGATTTTGACAATGTAGTAATTGCACACGAATATGGACATGGAATTTCAACACGTTTAACCGGAGGACGCTTTAACACCGATTGTTTAGATAATGATGAACAAATGGGTGAAGGCTGGTCAGACTGGTTCGGACTAATGTTACAGATGAAACCGGGGGATTTTGATACCCAACCAAAAGGAATTGGAACTTTCGTTTCAAATCAGCCAACAGATGGCGGCGGAATTAGAAGATATCCCTATTCAACCGATATGACTATAAATCCATTCACCTTTGCAGATACTAATACTGCAATTCTACCGCATGGTATTGGATCTGTTTGGGCCACTATGTTATGGGACTTATCCTGGGCATATATAAATAAGTATGGTTTCAATTCAAATATTTATACGGGAAATGGAGGAAATAATAAAGTACTGCAAGTTATTGTTGACGCACTGAAATTACAACCTTGTAATCCTTCGTTTGTTGAAGCCCGTGATGCCATAATAGCTGCTGATCAAGCTATTACCGGAGGGCAGGATTATTGCATGATTTGGGAAGTGTTTGCAAGAAGAGGTTTAGGATACTATGCTTCTTCAGGCGATGGATTTAGTTCTGTTGACCAGTCAGAAGATTTTACTGTTCCGGATCCCGGGCCAAATTGCACATTAGGTATTGATTATTTTCATGACAATGAATTGATAAAAGTTTATCCTAATCCTTCAAATGGTAAAATAACCATTTCAATTAGCCATTTTTCAGGTAACATCGATATTGAAGTTGTTGATATTAACGGGAGAATAATTTCCAGTATAAAAAAAATTGAATTCAACCTAAGTGAAGATATTGATTTGGGTGGAATTCAATCAGGAGTTTATATTTTAAGAATAAAATCAGATGTAATTAATATATCTAAAAAAATAATTTTGAACTAAAAGGAATATGTATTCTTCATATTTTAAACATGGTTCCGGCTACCACTATTGACCCGGTAAGGAAAGAAGAAAATAAATTATATAAAAGATCAGATACTTGTGTTTCAATATTTAGTCAGCAGAAGGAGCTTTTAAAGCCGCACAATGTGCGGCTTTTTGTTTTATAAGACTATTCTATTATTGATTTGCCAGTTCTGCACAAGACGGCATCATTGGCTGACACAGATGTATATACTACCTTTGGAATACTGAACGTGGTAAGAACTATATTTTACGGGACAGGACTATTTTAAAACCATTATCTAATAGCTCATCTCTACGATCTCCCTTACCTTGTCCGGTGTAATATTGCCGCGTTCGCCCATGGCCTTCCAACCTCTTTCCTCAAAGCGCTTCACGATAAAATCGGCTGTATTGCCATAGTCCGCTGTATACTCTGAAATTTTTTCAGGCATACCCATCGTTTTGAAAAAATCCACTGTTTTTTCGATCGCTTGCTTGGCTGCTTTATCTGTATCGCTTTCGGTAATATTCCAAACCCTGCATCCGTACTGCGCGAGTTTTTCTTTCTTCGTTTCGAACAGCACACGGTACAAATTAGGCGCGATAATAGCCAGTGTACGTGCGTGGTCTATCTCATACAATGCAGTAAGTTCGTGTCCTATCATGTGGGTAGCCCAGTCGGTTGGTACGCCTTTTTGTATGAGGCCATTCAGCGCCATGGTACAGCACCACATAAAGTTGGATGCCAGTTTATAATCGGCCGGGGTTTCGGCTACATCCGGGCCAATTTCAATTAATGTTTGCAAAATGCCTTCGGCTATCCTGTCCTGCAGCATCGCGTCGTGCGGGTAAGTGAGGTACTGCTCCATAACGTGGGTAAAGGCATCAATCACGCCATTCTGCACCTGCCTTTTTGGGAGGGAAGCAACGACAGTTGGGTCGCATATCGAGAATTTCGGGAATACGGCAGGACCGCCAAAGCTCAGCTTTTCCTGTGTGCTATTGATTGTGATGACAGAACCGGAATTCATTTCGCTGCCCGTTGCAGGAAGGGTGAGCACAGTGCCGAAAGGAACGGTGTTACCTTCAATGCGAATCCTTTTCTGTAAAATATCAATGGGGTCGCCGTCAAATTTTACTGCTGCCGAAATGAATTTTACGCCATCGATAACCGACCCGCCGCCAACAGCCAGTATGAAATCCAGTTTCTTTTCGCGTACAATTTCAACAGCCTTCATTACAGTCTCATAACGAGGGTTGGGCTCAATACCGCCGAATTCAGTAATGTCATAGCCTTTCAGGGCGTCGGTTACCTGTGCATGAACGCCGTTATTAAAAATGCTTCCGCCACCATAGGCAAGCAGCACTTTGGCATCAGCCGGGATAAGTTTAGACAATTTAGATGTCTGCCCCTTACCGAATACGAGGTTCACGGGGTTATAAAGTTCGAAGTTAAGCATGGTGATTTTTTAGTAAAGTTACAAAAAGTCTCCAAGCCCCCTAACCCCCAAAGGGGGAATTCTACTCTTACCCGTTAGATGACGTTCTATTGACAGGCTGCTACTCCCCCTTTGGGGGTCGGGGGGCTTTGTAGAAATTGTTATGCTCCACATACTGCCCTACTTTATGAGGCAGCATCGGCTGAACGTTCTTCCCATTCTTTATGCTTTCGCGGATAAAAGTAGAAGACAGTTCTATTACCGGGGCATCAATGCGGTGAATGCGGGCATTCACGTCAATGTTGGGGTCTATCGTTTCGGTATTTAAGCGGGGATATACGTAGATGTCGTGGTTTTGCAATATCACCTCATAATTTTTCCATTTATGGAGGGAGTTGAGATTATCCTCACCCATGATAAGGGAAAATTCATACGAAGGATATTTTTCCTGTAAATGCGCCAGCGTGTGCACTGTGTAATTCGGCTGTGGCAGCTTGAATTCGATATCGCTTGGCTTCAGCTTAGGATAATCTTCTGTGGCAAGGAATACCATTTGAAGGCGGTGGTAGTCATCGAGCAGCGTGCTTTTTTTCTTTAGGGGATTGTGGGGCGTTACCACAAGCCATACCTGGTCCAGGGTGCTATATTCAGCGATATGGTTGGCAATGATAAGGTGCCCGATATGCATTGGGTTAAACGTCCCGAAATACAGTCCTACTTTCATGATTATCTTAAATAAGCTGTGCCGTGCTTTGCTGCCATTTTCTTTATCAATGCAAGGTCGGCAGAAGAAGCCCGGTCAATATAGAATTTCTCGTCAAAAGTATTCTCACTGTTCATCTTTGCTTTTTCACGGGTAATATATTCATTGGTACTACTGAGGAAACGTGCGGGATTGCCGGCGTAGATGCAGTTATCGGGAACATCCTTTGTTACTACAGATCCTGCGCCTATTATAACATCGTTGCCTAAAGTTACTCCCGGCATGATAATACTTCCTGTACCTATGAATACACGGTTGCCAATAGTAGTGTTCATTATCCGGGTATGTTCCAGGAACCACCAGGTGCTGGCATCATGGGCAAGAATATGCACATTGGGCGCCAGGCATACATCATTGCCTATAGTAATGTGAAAGCAATGCGAACCATCAATAATGCACCCCTGTTGCATAATAAAATTATCTCCTACGGTAAGCCCTTTTTCTTTCAGTTTTTTTATTACATGTTGTTCATCCAGACCCAGGAGGCGCTTAAGAACCGACTGACACCAAAGGATAAATTGCTTTTTCATAGGGATAGGTAACAAAGTTATTTGTTTACAAAACTTTTTACCAGTTCATACGCCTCCTGTTTCGCAACATCAAGGTCGTAATTTTTGATTACCGTATCAAACTGCGGGGCGGTGGCCAGTTCTACTGATGCCTTTGCAATGCGCATGTTTATCTTGTCATCGGTTTCGGTAGAGCGTTTTTTGAGGCGAATCTTGAGTTCGTCAATGCTTGGCGGCTTGACGAAAACCGCAAGGGTTTCCTCAGGGAATTTCTTTTTGATGCGCAATCCTCCTGCCACGTCGATGTCGAATATCACGTTCTTGCCTTTCGCCCAGATGCGTTCCACTTCACTCTTCAGCGTACCATAAAAATTATCGCGGTACACCTCTTCCCATTCCACAAAATCTTCCGCCTTAATGTGCTGCTTGAAATCGTGCAATGACATGAAATAGTAATCTTTTCCATTCACTTCGCCTTCGCGGGCTTCACGCGTTGCCGCAGATACAGAGAATTCCAGATTCAGTTCGGGTTGTGCCAGCAGGTGCCTGACTATGGTTGTTTTACCCGACCCTGAAGGAGCCGAGAATACTAATAATTTGCCTTTCATTAGTCGTTGTGTTGTTGTTTGTTATTTGGGATTTGGAGCCTGGAATTTAAAGTACGTTAAGTACCTGCTCTTTTATTTTTTCCAATTCATCCTTCATCTGCACTACCAGCTTTTGCATTTTCGCATGGTTCGATTTAGAGCCCATAGTGTTTATCTCACGGCCCATTTCCTGGGTGATGAAACCAAGCTTACGGCCATTGGCCTCGGTACCGGCAATGGTCTCTATGAAATAGTTCAGGTGGTTTTCCAGCCTTACTTTCTCTTCTGTAATGTCCATTTTTTCAAGGTAGTAAATCAATTCCTGCTCAAAGCGGTTCTCATCGACATTTACTTTCAGTTCCTCAATAGATGCAAGAAGCCTGGTCTTTACGGTTTCGAGGCGTTCGCCGTCAAGCGCTACGGTTTCATTCATTAAAGACAGGATGTTAGATATCCGTATAAGGAATTCTTTCTCCAAAGATACGCCTTCGGCCACCCTGAAGTTATGGATGTTGTCCAGTGCCTGGGCAATAACACCCTGTATGTTGCCCCATTCGTTTTCGTCAATTTCCTCGCGCTCTGTTTTCAGGGCATCGGGCATACGCACCGCCATTTTCATCAGTTCCGTTTCATCGGCATCGCCTATCACGTCTTTCATCTGCTTAATGTACGCCTTTACAATAGGCACATTTATTTTGGCAGAAGTCTCCTCGCCGGTAACCTCAACAAAAAGCGAGAAGTCAATTTTGCCGCGCTCCAGCTTTTGGGCGATCTGGTTGCGAAGCCCAAGTTCCATTTCGCGGAATACTGACGGCATGCGCACATTCAGGTCGAGCCCTTTGCTGTTCAGCGATTTTACCTCTACGGTTATTTTTTTGTTGGCCAGTTGCAGTGAAGCTTTGCCGAAGCCCGTCATCGATTGTATCATGAAAGAATTTTAGAGCTGTAAAGTTAATAAAAATAATGGAGAGGGAGTCATTGCCAGATTTTTAAGGATCAGGCAGCAGATTTGCTTTTTCCCGTCATTGTCACCAAATAAACCCCTGTAAATATCAGCAGTGCCGAAAGTACCTTTACAAGGCTCAGTTCGTCCTTGCCCAGGGAGATGGAGAATACCGTTGCAAAAAAAGGCTGCAGGTAGATGAATACCGCGACGGTTGTTGGTTTCAGCTCTTTCATCGAAAGCAGGTTGAGCAGGTAGGTGAGAAATGTCGAGAACACCACCACAAAGACAATTTTGATGATAATATCCTGCGGCATAGTGGCAAGACCGACTTCCGATAACTGCTCCCAACCGAAAGGCAACACCATGATAAACCCGAACAGGTAGATGTATTTTACGAAAGTGAAAGGGTTGTACTTGTCCATCAGCTTTTTTACCAGGATGAGGTACAGGCCATACGACACCGCATTGACAAATACCAAAAAGTTGCCCCACAAGGCATTCCCTCCGCTATTGACGGTCTTTCCATACAATATCAGCACTACAGTACCGGCAAGCCCCAGGGCTATACCCAACGCTTTTTTACCCGCTATCTTTTCTTTTATGATGATGGCCGAAAGCACCAGTACGATCATGGGTGTGGTAACCATCAGTACCGAGGCCATGATAGGCGAGGTAAGGGAAAGCCCCTGAAAGAATGTGAGCATATTGAGCGCTACGCCAAAGAGGGCGGCGGCCGCAATTCGGGGAAAGTCATTTAGTGCTATTTTCTGTTTTGGAGTAAAGAAGGCACACAGCCAAAACAGCAGTGCCGACCCTCCAACGCGCAACACAATAAACCCAAATGGTTTTACATAGGCAGGCATCACATCCTTGGCAATGGTAAACGTCACGCCATAAATAATGGATACCAGTGTAGCGGCTATAAGTGCCAGGTTACGCTTTCCCATTAGCTAAGGTGCGCAATGGCAGCCTGTACGTTTTTTGGGCTGTTGCCAATGAATATGCTGTCGCCATCTACAATCACCGGGCGGCTCAGGAAGGTGTAATGTTCCATGATATAGTTCTTATAATCCTGCTCTGTAAGCTGCACGTCTTTCAGGCCGCGTTCCTTGTAAAGGGTAGCCTTCCTGCTAAATAGCGCCTCATAGCTCCCGGCAAGGCGGTGCATTTCTTCCAGCTCTTCGGGAGTTATAGGCTCCGTTTTTATTTCGCGAAGGGTAAATTCTTCTGTAGTAGGAAGCGACTTTAATATTTTGCGGCAGGTGTCGCAGGTTTTAAGGTAGAATATTTTTTTCATGGTGCAAAAATAAAGATTTATACCACGATAAAATGTTTTACCACAAAGCGCACAAGGTTTTTCGAACAAGGTTCACAAAGCTTTGTGTCCTTGGTCCTTCTTTGCCCGATGAACTTTGTGGTGAAAATACGCCACGGTCTTAAGCGAATTTCACTGGTCGAATCACAAAAATCGTTATATTTATCTTTCAAACAATACAGACAAAAATGGAACACGAATTCAGGATTACCCGTACCAGCCGCGAGATTTGCGACCGCTTTTTTGATGACTATTCACTGGAGCAACTTAATAAAGTGCCAACGGGATTCAACAATAACCTTATCTGGAACATAGGCCACATAATAGTGTCGCAACAGATATTGGTATATAACGGGTCGGGCCTGCTGCCAATGGTAAGAGAAGAGCTTATGGGCAAATATATGCGCGGCACCAAACCGGAATTTGACCTGACGCAAAAGGAAGTCGACGAGATCCGGTCGCTGCTGTTCAGCCCTGTCGAGAGGACGGAGCAGGATTATTATAAAAATATCTTTACGGAATATACCGAACGTAAGACACAACTTGGGTTTACATTATCAACAGTTGAGGATGCTATTGCATTTAATAATTACCATGAGGGTATCCATTTTGGAATGATGATGTCTTTGCGGAAATTTCTGTAGACGAATGCCTGTAGATAAAATATAAGGTAATGTCACATTGAGCACAGTCGAAATGCGGCATTACCGTTATTTTGCTTCTCGACTGCGCTCGAAGTGACAAACGTAACCCGAAACCACGAACTGAATTTATTTCACTTTTAAAAACTGATCTACCTCACTGTACGGTAAAACAAGCTCTTTTGCGCCATCGGCAAAAGATGATATTTCAACCGGGTTGTATAGTAGCAGCAGGCCTTTGTCTGTATAGAAAATATTCTGCGGCAGCGTAAAAATATTCTTTTCGAACATCATGCCCGCACTGTTAATCGGTTTGCCTGCCGGGATCTTGAATTTTTTGCGGAACTCCTTCTCTGCATACGCAGTAAACCCTTTTTCATCTTTCAGGATGTCAGAGCGTTTCAGGGTCCTGCCTGTTTTTACGTCGATGATAACCGCCCTGTTCCCTTCATACCCATGCGCACCGCCAGTGTACATTAAGTTGTTTACCTTAAAATTGATGATATTGTCGCTTTGGTATTCTTTCGTAGCGTTGATCTTTGCTTCCCAGCTATTTTCGGCCTCTTCGGGAAATTTTTTAGCGAGGTCGTCATAGGATTTAATGAAAGATGCCGTAAGTTCTTCGTAATCTTTCGAATTGGTAGGCTTTTCGCCAAAGTAAACTATGCTTCTCGACATTTTAAACAATGCCTGGTTGATGCTGTCGGCAATTGCAGGATTTCCGTTCATTGCCTCCGGAACCTTAATATCCACATAGGTGCACTCTTTTTTGCAAATGGTGCTTTTTTTAGAATAGGTTTTGGGTTCAAAGCTAAGTGCGGCGGATTCTGCAGGGGATTCTGTCCCGGGTGATTCTGTAAGTGTAGTTTCTTCCTTTTCTTTTTTACAAGCGGTCAGTAAAAATAAGGTAAGGGCAAGAGTTATATAGCGTTTCATATAGCAAAGGTGTTATTCTTTTACAAAAGGTTGCCTGCCTTGTTACACAGATAACCAATTTACAGTAAATTTGCCTAAAATTTTCGACAAACAAACAATCTGTTATATGAAATTTAACACGAAAACTATACATGGCGGGCAGCACCACGACCCGTCTACAGGAGCAGTGATGCCCCCGGTGTACCAAACCTCCACTTTTGTGCAATCGAGCCCGGGCGTTCATACCGGATATGAATACAGCCGCGCGGCCAACCCTACTCGTACCGCACTGGAAAATGCGCTGGCAAGCATCGAGAACGGTGCCCGTGCCCTGGCCTTCTCATCGGGGCTTGCGGCGACCGACTGTGTACTGCGCATGCTGAAATCAGGCGATGAAGTTATAGCGATGGACGACCTGTATGGCGGTACCTACCGTATGTTTACCCGCGTGTATAAGGATAGCGGAATAAAATTCCATTTTGTGGATATGAACGATTTGGAAAAATTCAAGTCGCTTTTTAATGAAAACACAAAGCTGGTTTGGGCCGAAACGCCAACGAACCCGCTCATGAAACTTGCAGATATTGAAGCTGTAGCCAAAATATGCAGGGAGAAAAAAGTACTTTTCGCAGTAGATAATACTTTTGCAACCCCTTACCTGCAAAGGCCATTAGACCTTGGAGCAGATATTGTAATGCATTCGGCTACAAAATACCTGGGCGGGCACAGCGATGTTATTGCCGGAGCGCTAATAATGAAAGATGCTGAACTTGGGGAGCAGATGCACTTCCTGCAGTTTGCTACCGGCGCTACGCTTGGCCCACAGGATTCCTACCTTGTATTGAGGGGAATTAAAACATTACACCTAAGGATGCAGCGCCATTGCGAGAACGGCCAGAAAGTTGCCGAATACCTGAGCAAAAACCCTAAGATAAAAGCGGTATACTATCCCGGCCTTGAAAGCCACCCGTTCCATGAGCTTGCCAAAAGGCAGATGAAAGGCGGTTTTGGCGGAATGGTATCCTTTACATTTGCCTCAGGCGAAAAGGCAGAAGCCATTAAATTCCTTGAGAACCTGAAAGTATTTACCCTTGCAGAATCATTGGGCGGTGTGGAGTCTTTGGCGAACCACCCGGCATTGATGACACATGCCTCGATACCCGAAGACAAACGTAAGGAGATCGGTATCAGCGATGACCTTGTGCGCCTTAGCGTTGGTGTTGAGGATGCGGAAGACCTTATCGCGGATATAGAGCAGGCACTGTCGTAGTTGATAGGTTTATAATGTTGATAGGTTTATGCTACACTGCCTCTCTCAAATCAACAAATAAACCCATAAACAAATAAACAAAAAATGTATATTTGCCAAAATTTTACGCAAACGTTTTCTTAAACACTAATATCTTTAAAACATGAGTGATAGCATACAGTCTTTTATGGACACCGTTTCTAAAAGGAACGCTAACGAACCCGAATTTCTTCAGGCAGTCCATGAAGTTGCCGAAACCGTAATACCTTTTATCGAAAAAAACCCGAAATACCAGGGTAAAATGCTTTTGGAAAGAATGGTCGAAGCTGAAAGGGTTATCCTTTTCCGCGTTACATGGCTTGATGACAAAGGCGCAACACAGGTAAACAGGGGTTTCAGGATACAGATGAATTCGGCGATAGGCCCATATAAAGGAGGCCTTCGTTTCCACCCATCGGTAAACCTTAGTATCCTTAAATTCCTTGCTTTCGAGCAAACATTCAAAAACAGCCTTACTACGTTGCCAATGGGTGGCGGTAAAGGAGGTTCTGACTTTGATCCTAAAGGAAAATCTGAAAATGAGATCATGCGTTTCTGCCAAAGCTTTATGACAGAGCTTTCTAAACATATTGGCGCTGATACAGATGTTCCTGCCGGAGACATCGGTGTAGGCGGACGTGAAGTAGGCTTTATGTTTGGCCAGTACAAAAGGCTTAGGAATGAGTTTACGGGAGTGCTTACAGGCAAAGGGATAAGCTTCGGCGGGTCGCTTATTCGCCCTGAGGCTACAGGCTACGGCTGTGTGTACTTTGCGCAAAGCATGCTGAATACCAAAGGCGAGAGCTTTAATGGTAAAACAGTTGTAGTTTCGGGTTCAGGTAACGTGGCGCAATATGCTGCCGAAAAAGCGATACAGCTTGGCGGTAAAGTAGTGACGTTCTCCGATTCGGCGGGATATATTTATGATGAGGCAGGAATTGACGCAGAAAAGCTTGCCTATGTAATGGAAATTAAAAACGTGAACTACGGCAGGATAAGCGACTACCTTAACAAATACCCGAATGCCAAATATGTGGCAGGCGGCAAGCCATGGGAAGTAAAATGTGATATCGCATTGCCATGTGCTACCCAGAATGAGCTTAACGGCGACGAGGCAAAACAGCTTCTTGCCAATGGCTGTATCTGTGTGGCTGAAGGCGCTAACATGCCAAGTACCCCGGAAGCGGTAATCGCGTTCCAGGAGGCCAAAATACTTTTTGCACCGGGCAAAGCCTCAAACGCGGGTGGTGTTGCCACTTCTGGCCTTGAAATGTCGCAAAACTCGCTTCGCCTAAGCTGGAGCAGGGAAGAAGTTGACGAAAGGCTGAAAGGCATCATGTCGGCTATACATACT
The DNA here is from genome assembly GCF_038289855.1 of Flavobacterium arundinis. Lineage (NCBI taxonomy): Bacteria > Pseudomonadati > Bacteroidota > Flavobacteriia > Flavobacteriales > Flavobacteriaceae > Flavobacterium > Flavobacterium arundinis. The sequence continues at coordinate 10,312 of NZ_JBBYHR010000005.1, read as the reverse complement.
GCATGCCTTACTTATGGCACACAGGAAGATGGCTTTATTGATTATGTAAAAGGAGCAAACATTGCAGGTTTCGTAAAAGTTGCCGATGCCATGCTTGCCCAGGGAGTAGTATAATTTATTTCTACAGATAGATGAAGCCCTCCCGTTGCGGAGGGCTTTTTTTATGCGTATTATACAAAAAACCGAATAATTGCGTTTTAGCTTATATTTGCGCAAATAATTGCTTTGATGAAACGAGTCCTCCTGTTATTTTCTATTTTATTTTCCATAGTGGCTGCCGGCCAGGGCAACCAGCTGTGGGGAAGCTATTACTCCTATACCAACATCCAGGACATTACAGAGTCGAACAACAGGGTATTTGCGGCTTCGGAGAGCGCTATGTTTACTAAAAACGTAGGGACCAACGAAATCAAAACAATAACATCTGTAGATGGCCTTAAAGCAGAAACAATAACTGCAATACATCACAGCCCTTCATACAGCAAGACACTCGTAGGTAATTCAAACGGGCTATTGCTGGTGGTAAACAACGATTTTTCAGTACTCAACAAGATTGCTATTGTACAGGAAACGACCATACCTTCTACAAAGAAAAAGATAAACCATATTTATGAATATGACGGAAAGGCGTATATTTCATGTGACTTTGGTATAGCAGTTTTTAACCTGGCGACACTGGAGTTTGGCGATACGTATTATTTAGGCCCAAGCGGTGCAGAAGTATCTGTGAAACAAGCCACTGTTTTTGAAGGCTATATTTACGCAGCTACTTACGAAAATGGGATAAGGCGTGCATCCCTGGCCAATCCAAACCTTAATGATTTCAACCAATGGGAGCAATATGAAGGTGGATACTGGACAGGAATACTGGCATATTCTGGTAATTTGCTGGCAACAGATTCAAATGGCTCATGCTATAACCTTACGAATGGCGCCCAGATCTTTTTTCAGCTACCTTCGGCGGCAACAGACCTTAGGGATGCGAACGGCTATATGGTGGCTACCTGCCCCAACCGGATAAACGTGTACAATAGTGCTTTGCAGCAGGTATTTCAACTTAACCTTATTCCGGGAGAGACAGTCACCTTTACCTGTGCAACAGTTGTAGGTGGTGAAATTTTTATAGGAACAAAAGAAAAAGGGGTTTTTTCAGTTTCAATGACCAACCTCTCGGCAATCAGCAATATTACCCCTAACGGGCCGTTAATGAGCAACATATTCTCAATCGAAAAAACACCAAATTATTTATGGGCGGTATTCGGAGGATATTCTTCTGTCTATGAGCCGGATTACTCAACTCATGGGGTAAGTAAGCTAACAGAAAATGGATGGGTCGCCCTGCCTTATGAAGATATAGCAATATTAGGGGACGTCAAATCGATAGTTGATGTTACGGTAAACCCTAATAAAGAAAGTGAAGTTTACCTGCACTCGTTTCATTCAGGGTTATTGAAATTGGAAAATGATGTGCCTGTTGCACTTTATAATCAGACTAACGGACTCGAAAACCAGCAACAGGCAACACCAACTTTCATAAGTGTGCGCCCGAATGGTGGTGCTTTTGATAAAAATGCAAATCTTTGGCTGACCAATAGCCTTGCAAAAAATGCGATTAAAAAATATAATCCGGGAAATGACAGCTGGGACACTTTCAGTGTGGTGGATAAAGTTAGCAGTGGGGGTATGAACGGTATTGATAACTATGGCAAGATGGTTATTGACCGAAATAACACAAAATGGATACCTACCCAGCATAATGGCCTTATGGCTTTTAATGAAGGCCTGAATAATAAATTTATTATTGTTAAAGGACAGGAAAACCTTCCCGTTGATGATGTGCGAGCTGTTGTTATTGATAACAACAACCGGTTATGGATAGGGACAACAAAAGGGCTAAGGGTAATTTCAAGTATTGAGCGCTTTATGACAGAAGACGAACTGACCGCCAATCCCATTATAATACTGGAAGACGGACTTGCTCAGGAGCTGATGTACGAACAGGCAATTACCGATATTGTTGTTGACGGCGCCAATAATAAATGGATAGGTACCGCAGGCGCCGGGGCATTTTTAGTTACACCTGACGGGCAGGGTACACTCTTTCATTTTACAAAAGAAAACTCACCGCTGCCAAGCAACAATATCAATGATATTGCTATGGACTCCAGGACAGGTGAAGTTTTTTTTGCCACCGACAGGGGAATGGTTTCCTATAAGGGCACCTCTACCGAAGCGGCAGGCGACCTTAGTAAGGTGTATGTATTTCCAAACCCTGTGCGCCCCACCTTTGAGGGCGATGTAAATATAAGCGGCCTTATTGATAAGGCGAACATTAAGATAACCGACATAGAAGGCAACCTGGTATATGAAACGACATCCGAAGGCGGAACCGTATTATGGGATACACGTGCCTTTGGCAAATATAAAGTAGCATCCGGGGTGTATATGATCTTTATTTCGTCTGAAGACGGGAGCGAGACTAAAGTGAAAAAAGTGATGATCATCAGGGGTTATTAGCCAAGGGCCATGTTAGTAAAAACAAAAGCTATAGTCATCAGTTCCCTGCGCTACCAGGAAAAAAGCCTTATCGTGAAATGTTTTACAGAGTCGGACGGACTGAAATCCTATTATGTAAGGGATGCTTTCTCCTCTAAAAAGAGCGCCCAAAAGACTGTTTATTTCCAGCCCCTCAACATACTCGAAATAGAAGCTGTCCACAAAAACAAAGGTACCTTAGAGTATTTTAAAGAGATAAGGATGGCGCATCCTTATTTTTCCATCAATAAAGATATCGTTAAAACAACGATAGCTATCTTCCTGTCAGAAATGCTCCATCACAGCATTAAGGAAGAGGAGAAGAACCAAAACTTATATTCATTCCTCGAAACGGCAATGCTTTGGCTCGACAGCCATGATAATGCAGCCAATTTCCATTTGATACTACTGTTGGAAATTACGAAGTTCCTCGGTTTCTATCCCGACAAGGCCGATGACAGGCACGCCTTTTTTGAAATGACCGAGGGTGTTTTTACACCCTATCATGCCATTAGCTGCCTTTCAGAAGAAGAAACGGCATTGCTGCGTACGCTGATGGGATTGAAATTTGACAATAGTGCAAAAGCCTTCCACGTCTCCGAAAGGCAGGCTTTGCTAAAAATACTGCTGGATTATTATGCATTTCACCTGGATGGTTTCAGGAGGCCGAATTCAGTTGAAGTGTTGCGGGAGGTTTTTAGTTAATTGCAAAACTTATAATTACCATTCGCTTCACAATTCTTGCCGGTAGCAATTACGGTATGCGACTGCTCTCTACCTCCTTTCAGTGTCAGGTCCATAAAGTCGATAATGGTTTGCTGCCCTTTGGCAAAGAGGGTGTCGCTATAGTCGTGCCCGCCGCCGCAGTAGGTCACGAGGCGGGTACTGCCATTGAGGCTGATAATTTGATTATAAATTGAATAGGATCCAAAAAGAATCAACCAGCCGGATGACCCCGTGGGGCAGTAATGGTGCGCTGCGGTTCCGTATGGTACAGTCCTGTCGCAACTGCCGTGAAAGAGCAGCACAGGCACAAGCGTATTTTTGTTAATGAGGTTGATGTCCATTATCGCTCCCGCCCCGGATATTATCCCGGCATATTTAAAGCCATCAGGGAGTCTCCCCGGATACAGCTGCATCATGGCTTTGTCCCAAAATGCGGCATGCAACACGGTCTCCGCTCCCGCACTGCTGCCCGATATAAATATTTTTGAAGGATCGATGCTGTAAGTATCATTATTATTGATAAAGAATAGTACGGCCTGCTGCAACTGGTTCGCCGCAATCTGGATGGCTTTTATCTTTTCTGGCAATATACCGCCGCAACTAAAGTTCTTGCCCTTCATATACAACGAATAACTTATAGACGCCGCCGCGTAGCCTTTGGTTGCCGCATAACTGCAGATATGGTGCCCGTTTTTTCTTTCGCCTCCCGCAAACCCGCCACCATGCACATGGATAAGTAAGGGCAATTTACCGGAAGGCTTCCCTTTCGGCAGGAAGAGGTCGAGTTCCAGTTTGAGCGTATCATTAGCAAAGTACGTTATCGTTTTATATTCCTGGGCTTGCAGGGGCAAAACGAAAAGTAATAATATCAGCGCAAGTAGTTTTTTCATTTGGAAAGAATTTATTCAAAGATAAATTATTATAAGCCAATTTTGAACTCTTGAATTTTCACCTGCTCAAATCTGTAGCCGCCAAATGGATAGAAAAATAAAAGGCATTCCCTGAAACACAGGAATGCCTTTTAAAACACCAAAAACAAAAAATTTAACTAACCTTGTATATCCCTAAATTATAAACAAAATAGTATTAGAATAACGGCGCAAGGGGATTTAGATTGTATGGTAAAATCATAATAAAATGTTAATTTTGGTGCTGCAAATCCATAAGCGCTTTTATAAAAGAACAATAGTCTGAGGTTATAGGCACATTCTTTTAAAATTGAGTATTTTTGGCTTTTCAATTAATTGAAGTAAAATGAGTGACACTCCTAAATTCGCCGTTATTGGCGGCGGAAGCTGGGCCACGGCAATCGCTAAAATGCTTTGTTCAAATGTACCTGAAATAGCATGGTACATGCGTAATAATGATGCTATAGAGCACCTTAAGCTGCAAAAGCATAACCCGAATTACCTGAGTTCTGTAGAATTCGACACCACTAAGCTAAGGCTTACCAGCGATATAAATGAGGCCGTAGCGTATGCGGATTATGTGATATTTGCCATCCCGTCGGCCTTTTTAAGCGGCGAGTTGGAAAAGCTAACCGTTAGCCTCGAAGGTAAAGTTATCTTTTCGGCTATCAAGGGCATTGTACCCGAGACCAGTCTTATCGTGGGGCAGCATTTCCATGAAAATTATGATATTCCCTATGATAGCATTGGCGTAATTACAGGCCCGTGCCATGCCGAAGAGGTGGCGCTGGAACGCCTGTCTTACCTTACTATCGCTTGCGGTAACGAGAAAAAGGCCAAAATAATGGGCAAAAACCTCAACAGCCATTACATCAAGACCAAGACATCTGATGATATTGTGGGAACCGAATATGCTGCAATGCTCAAGAATATCTATGCCATTGCAGCAGGTATCGCGCATGGCCTTGGTTATGGCGACAACTTCCAGGCGCTATTGATGAGCAATGCCATCAGGGAAATGAAGAAATTCATCCGCAAAGTACACCGTATGAAGCGCAACATCAACAATTCGGCCTACCTTGGCGACTTGCTGGTTACGGGCTATTCGGTATTCTCCAGAAACAGGATGTTCGGAAATATGATTGGCAAAGGCTATACGGTAAAATCGGCGATGATGGAAATGAGCATGGTGGCAGAAGGGTATTATGCCGCAAAAAGCGCCTACAAACTCAACAAGGAATACGGCGCAAAAACGCCAATCATTGATGCTGTATATGCTATCCTGTATGAAGGTAAGGATGCAAAATCGGTTTTCAGTAAGCTAACGGAAAAGCTGGATTAAGGCTCCCTATCCCCCGAAGGGGGAACTCCACTCTTGCGGCAAGTGTGGTTATGGGTTTGAGTGGAATTCCCCCTTCGGGGGTTAGGGGCCTGGAATTAAGGGGCTTGATTTATTGTTATCTCATCAATAAATATAAAGGCATCTCCCCCTGCACCCTGATGCCATTCGGGCAGTTTGCCAAAGTTATACGCCTTAACCTTTATATAGCGCGCTGATGTATTCTTCAGGCCTACTACAAAACTGCTTGTCCTCACATCATAGTTTTGTGCAGGAATCATATTCGTGGTAGTTTCTGCCAAAGTGAAATTCACATTGTCATCAGACACATAATATTCTATTTCAGTCGGAAATACGATCCACGCGCGGGTGTCCTGAAGGAAACGTGCAGCAATGCTTGTTACCGGCATCTTTTTCTGCAGGTCGATTACCGCTTCAAAATCCTGCCCCTGGTAACCCTGCCAGTCACCCCTACGCCAGTTTTCGGTGCCTCTTATTCCATCCAGCAATCCGTCCGGGCCACCGGCATGGTATTGCGGGTTGTATTTTGACTTAATGTTGATGGTATAGTTGTTCGGCTTTTTAAAATAATGAGCTGTAACCCAATTGCTTTCTTTCCCTGAATTATTACTATAGGTAATCACGGCACAGGAAGCATCAATATCAAATGGGCCGTTGTATTCCATAAAATCGATTTTACCCTTATTGGCATCTACCACATACCATATCCTATCCTCTTTATTCGATGAAGAGATAGTGACCTTCATTTTATCTTTAAACGATTTGCTCTCGGCTTCAATGACAGGAACGGGAACAATATATTCGGTTTCAAAGGGTTGCACCGCCGGGCCAAAAAAGCCTAAAACAGGAGGAAAAGAGGTCGGCGTGATTTCCGCAGTTTCACCATTTTCAAAATTTATTTTGACATGCTGAAATAAAGGCTTAGTATGTATCCATCTATATTCTCCGGGTGTCACTTGGTATACGCCCATACTGCTCAATACATACCACGCGCTCATCTGCCCGCAGTCTTCATTACCTATAAGGCCATCAGGTGTATTCTTATAAAAGTTATTGAGGATGTAATGTACTTTTTCTTTTGTTTTTTCGGGCTTGCCAATATAAGTATACAGCCACGCCATGTGGTGGCTTGGCTCGTTCCCATGGGCATACTGGCCTATGAGTCCTGTAATATCTACCTGCTCCCTGCCGGTTGTGGCCGATGGCGCTGCGAACATCTCATCTAACTTAGCTTCAAATTTTTCTTTACCCCCAAAGGCATGTATCAAGCCATAAATATCGTGTGGCACAAAGAAGGTATATTGCCAGCTGTTGCCTTCGGTAAAGTTGTTATTCACTTCCCTTGGGTCAAAAGGCTTTTCCCATCCGCCATTCTTTTTGGGGCGCATGTGCCCGGTAGATGGGTCGAAAAGGTTCTTCCAGTTTTGCGACCTTTTCATGAAATATTGGTAGTCTTCCATCTTACCGATCTGTGAAGCCATCTGTGCGATGCACCAGTCATCATAAGCATACTCCAATGTTTTCGATACGCTTTCATGCTCATCGTCAATGCTTATGAAACCATTTTTCTTGTAGGCATCCAATCCATAAATATCAAGCATAGCACTGTGTTTTGCAGCTTCAAAGGCTTTTTCGTAATCAAATCCCTTTATGCCTTTTGCCATAGCATCAGCAATGACCGAAACGGAGTGGTAACCTATCATGCAGTCGGTTTCGTTGCTGGCCAATTCCCATACGGGCAGCCTGCCGCCCTGCTCGTATTGCTTAATAAACGTATTGATGAAGTCGGCCGTACGTTTTTTATCAATGAGCGTATATAGCGGATGCGCTGCCCGGAAAGTGTCCCAAAGTGAAAACACTGAATAATAGTCGAAGCCATCCGCCTTGTGCACCTGGTTGTCGCGTCCGCGGTACATGCCGTCTACATCCATAGCAATGTTGGGCTGCATCATGGTATGGTATAATGCCGTGTAAAAAATGGCAAGTTTGTCTTTATCTTTTTCCGTTATCTCTATTTTCGAAAGTTCCTTATCCCATAATTTTTCGGCTGCTGCTTTGGCTTTTTTGAAATCCCATCCGGGCATTTCGGCCTTCATGTTCTTTGCTGCACCTTCGTAACCTGTTGGCGAAAGCGAGACTTTAACCAATAGCTTCTCCCCTGCCTTAACCTCTTTGCTGAAACTTATCGCCAACAGCGAACCTGCAAAAAACGTATCGGTCACTTTCGCGGGGGCAAAAGCATTGTTGTTCACCGCTGTTATCTTCATCGGCTGGCTGAACTCGATGCGGGCATATACGTACTGGTCGGCTGCCCAGGCGCTACTGCGGCGCAGCACTTCGATGGTTTTGTTATCGATGATCCTTACTTCTCCCATAATAAGCTTGTCTCGATGGTTCAGGTCGAGTATGATGTTGGCCTGGCCTTTCTTAGTAAACGTGTATTGGTGAAGCCCAACGCGTGCCGAAGCGGTCAGTTCAACATTGATCGCATCGTCGTCCAGCTTTACGGAATAATAGCCTGCTGCTGCTTTTTCATTGGCATGCGAAAATGTCGAGGAATAGTTTTTACTGTCAAGTTTTGGCTCGCCCATAGTAGGCATCAGCATTATATCTCCAAAATCGGAAACGCCCGTCCCGTTAAGGTGGGTGTGCGAAAAGCCATAAATAACACTATCTGAATAATGGTAGCCGCTGCACCCGTCCCAACTGCCGTCAATTCGTGTATCGGGGCTGAGCTGCACCATCCCGAAAGGCACTGTTGCACCAGGAAATGTATGACCGTGTCCGCCCGTTCCGATAAAGGGATTGACGTATTTGGCATAATCTTTATTTTGCGAATAGGTGATTATCGAAACGAATAGCGAGAGGAATACTATTATTTTTTTCATTTTTTGACGGAAAAATTTCGATAAAGATAGAAAAGATCTGGTTGGTTTTTTTTTGCCACGAATTACACGAATCACTAATTCTTGCCCATTTCACCATAAGATCATGAAGTTCCTCAGGTTTATAAAATATGTGTGGCAATATCGGTTATTCGTTCCCAAATAAAATTTGTAAAAATTCGTGTAATTCGTGGCTAAAAAATTATCGTATCAGGTATTCCAGAAAAGCTTCCACGGTTTCATATTTGTCCGATGGCAGTTTTTTCTTAAGGCGCATTTTACAAACCCGTACGCTTTGCGGTGATATACCAAGTATGCCTGCCATATCAGGGCCATTGAGCTCAAGGCGCATGAGTACTAATATGCGGGTTTCGGCTTCCGTCAGGGCAATGCCACTTTCCTTTATCCTTGAAAAGAATCCGGGGTAGATGGCACGAAAGCGGGACTGGAACTGCGCCCAGTCGTCATCGGTGAGTATCTTTTGCTCCAGCAATGCCGTAATTTCTTCTTCCGTAGCTTCAATTGGCGCAGGGGTTTCCGGTGTTTCTTCCTGAAGGCTGCTGATGATGGCGTTCTTGCGTGAAAGGTCGATGATGTAGGTCTTGAGCTCCTGCTCTTTTACATCGATTATCTTTTGCGTGTTAAGCAGTTCCAGTTCGAGTTGCTTTTCCTTGAACCGGATGCGCGACAAGTAGCGATAAATAACAAATGCAGCTATCAGTAAGGCTGCCAATATCCCGAAAGCGGTTGTCCACAGGCGGTTATTGGCAATTTCCTTTTCGTTCTGCAGGTTTTGTATCCTGAGGTTTTTTACTTCCAGTCCCAGTTCTGCCTGGTTTTGCGACAGCCGCTCACTTTGGTTGGCCTCCATAAGGTCCCGCTCTATTTCAAAGTATTTCTTGTAATAATACAATGCCGAATCAGCCGTGCCAAAACGCTCATGGCTTTTCGACAATTCCTCGTAAGCTTCCCTGATGCGCACCTTGCTGTCCAGTTGGCGTGCTATGGCAAGGCATTTACGTGCCGCATCAAAAGCCCTTCTGGCATCGCCTTTTTTGGTATAAACAGTACCTATGTTCTGCCATGCGGTGGCCATGCCTTCTGGGTAATTTATGTTGCGGCATTCTTCCAGTGAGAGAAAGTAATATCTAAGCGCAGGGTCGAGGTTTTCACCAAAGCGGTATATCTGCCCTTGGTTATTGTAGGCAATGGCAAGGTCGCGCGGTTGGTTTATTTCTTTAAAAATCGCGATGGCGGCATTATTTTGGGCAAATGCTGCCGCAAAATCACGCTGCTCTTTGAGTATCAGTGCGCGGTTGGTATGGGTAAGCCCGAGCAGGCGGTTCATTCCCGTTTTTTCGGCAAGACCCGCAGCCTCTTCGTAGCATTCCATGGCGGCCTCGTTATTTTCCAGCCGCCAATGTACCAGGCCAAGGTTGTTGAGCAGCGTGGCCATCTCTTTCTCATTGACCTCTTCTTTTACCTTTTTGTAAGCCTTCGTAAAATAGTCCAGCGCCTTTTGGTAATTGCCCATGCGCCATTGCTCGTTGCCCAGGTCCGTAAGGCTTACGGATTCGGGAAATTCCTTTTTCCCATTATCAGAAGATTCCCGTTTTTTGTCTTTTTGGCATGCGCCAAAGAGCAGCACCGTAAATGCGGCAAGGCAAAAAGTTAATCGTTGGAATTTCTTCATAGCAGGTCTTGGCGATGATTCGCTTCCTGCAATATAGAAAAAATTGTTTTAGTGTTGTTGGTATATCATCAAACCTACAAGGTTTTGAAAACATAGGTGTTCGGAAGACAAAAGTTCATTGAAATATTTTCATATATTAGATTTATAAACTTGATTATGCCAAAGAAAATAAGCGTAAGTTCTTTGTTGAAACTAATAGACAAAG
>NZ_JBBYHR010000004.1:0-440308 GCF_038289855.1 Flavobacterium arundinis | reverse complement strand
AAGCAATGAACCTTTTAAGGTGGTTATTGCGGCGGGGCTCACCTCTTCCCATCCCGAACAGAGTAGTTAAGCCCGCCTGCGCAGATGGTACTGCAATTTGTGGGAGAGTATGTCATCGCCTTTCTTTAAGAACCCTTCATCTAACGATGAAGGGTTTTTTGTTTTTAATGGTTTTTGAAAGTAAACGGGATCAATACAGAAACCTGGGAATAATGCAGAAACTTGTGGGACTGATAAAATACCTCTCAAAAGAGAACACCTTCTTACTCATTCGCACCCGTTTCGGATTCGATTTCTAAACTTTAGGATTTCTTTAAAACAGGTGCAACAGTTTGGTTTGCTAACTTTGAAAGAATACTAAACCACAACACTATGAGAAAGTTAGTTAACGCTTGCAACCATGGCCGGGCTTACCGCTTCGGTAATTACCACAGCAGATGCTGCAACTATTATTTCGGTATTCCAGGAAAAGCAGTATAAGAAGATAGATGTTGCTGCTGTACCTAAAGATACATTGGACAAGATAAAGAAGGATTATGGGAATTACACCATTAAGGAAGCATACAAAGCAGAAGACGGTGAATATAAATTGGTACTCACAAAAGATGGTGTCGACTTAACCGGTACGTTTACAGCATCTGGCGACCTGATTAAAATACTAAACTAAAAGAAGCTTCGGCTTCTTTTTTTTATAGAGTATAAAAACTGTCAATCTTTTTTGGCATGGCAATAGTCACAATGCTCACTTACAATGCATTCGCTGTGTTTCGGGTTAGTAGGCCGGCAGGTTTCCCGCCCTAAGAATGACAACGCCATTCCAATTTCGCCCCACATCTCTTTGGGTAATGCTGCCATCAGGTCTTTTTCAACCTTATCTGCATTCTTCCCTTTTGATATGCCAAGCCTGGGTGCCACACGCAATACATGCAAATCGACCAGAATGCCCTCGGCCTCAGCGCCGGACTCCCGCATGATCACATTGGCCGATTTCCTGCCCACACCTTTTAGTGCAACAAGTTCTTTCATGGTCTTTGGGATATTTTTGTCTTCCTTTACAGTAGAAGCAATATCCTGAAGCCATGCAATTTTATTACCATGGAAACGCACTTTAGCCAGCGCCTCCGTCAGTTCGGCAGTATTCGCTTTTGCCAAAGCGGTCATATCCGGGTACTTTTTGAAGAGATCAATTGTAACCTTATTTATATTCGCATCACTGTCCTGTGCTGCTAACACTACCATTACCAACAACTGGTAAATATTCTTGTAATGCAGCGGGTGTTCCTTCCCTTTATATTTTTCGATAAGCAGACGCAACGCTTTGGCCCAGTCTTTCGTTTCTTCAAATAAGTCCATAGTAATAAAATTACGGAGTTTGCAGGAAAAAGAAAAGCCTTCGGATTACCAAAGACTTAATTTATAATCAGTTTAATCTAATCCTTTAAACATTTTTTGTATTTCAGATTTCATGCCATGCTCTGATATTGTCTCACCATTATCCGATTCATGGATTCTGTTTTTTAACTTATCAATAAATATCAGGCGATCAATGAGTTCGTCAATCGTCATTTCATCCGGCATATTATCGATATAACTTTTTAATTCTTTCTTTGATATCATTGGAAATTAATTAAAATACAGTTGGCTATTCCTCCTTCAAATCCACCGATAGCGAATTCACACAATACCGTTGTCCTGTCTGGGTAGGGCCATCATCAAATACGTGTCCAAGGTGGCTGCCGCAGTTGGCACAAAGTATTTCAGTGCGCTTCATTCCGAATGTGTTGTCTGAAATATATTCCACCTTGCCGGGTATTGACTCATCAAAAGATGGCCACCCACAACTCGACTGGAATTTCGAATCGCTTTTAAACAACGGTTCACCACAGGCCCCGCAGCAGTAGGTGCCTTTATCAAAAGCCAGGTTGTATTTGCCGCTATGCGGGAACTCTGTTCCTTTTTGCCTTAATATTTTATAGCGTTCGGGGCCTAATTCCTCTTTCCATTCGGCCTCTGATTTTTGTAATGGGTAATTGCTCATGATATTTGTAAGATAAGGTTATTATTTAGTTGCAGGTACAAATTTTATAGATACCGAATTGGTACAAAAGCGGTTGCCTGTGGTTTCTTCCGGGCCATCATCAAAAACGTGGCCAAGATGCCCGCCGCAATTCGCGCACATTACCTCGGTACGTGTCATACCAACGCTTTTATCTTCTTTATAAATTACCGAACCATCAATAGCCTGGTCGAACGAAGGCCATCCGCAGGGTGAATCGAATTTTGCGTCTGATGTGAAAAGTGGGTTGCCACACGCAGCGCAAACATAAACACCTTTGGCAAAATTCTTATAATATTCGCCTGTAAAAGGGCGTTCGGTTGCTTTTTCGCGAAGCACGGCATACTGTTCTTCTGTCAGTACTTTTTTCCATTCCGCGTCGGAAGTTTTCATGTTTAGCCCGTCTTTTTTTGCGGGTTGTTGTATCGCTTCTTTTTTGGAAGCAACGGTTTTCTTTTTTTCCTGTCCCTGGCATGAAGTAAGGGAAACTAAGGCGATCATTAATACGATTATCTTTTTCATTATTCTTCGATTAAAAATTGGATTATTTTTTTGATGACTTTGCTGTCGCCAAGGATCTTCCGGTGGCCAAGGCCTTTTGTAACTACCAGTTCGGCATTCGCCAAATGCTCCTTAATATGGTATGCCGCGCTCACAGGCACATCCGCATCATCTTCGTCATGGAAAATCAAAACCGGGACAACAACATCTTTTGCTGCTATATACGCCGAATAAGTGTTGATGGTTTCACCGAATTTCTTCTCGAACATGCGTATCATTAGTTCTCCTGTTGCAACATTCATGCCTAATTTTTGTGAAAAATCATCCATTATATCTTTAATGATATCACCACTTCCAATAAGCACCGCTTTCTTCACTTTGAGGCCTCTCTTGATAGAGTTTAATACCGACATAGCGCCCAAAGAATGCCCCACAGCATGTTCAAACGGGCCAAACTGCTTTTCAAGTTCGAGGATACACGCGATAAATTCTGTCATGTCACTGGTTTTGCCTTCCGACTTTCCATGGGCAGGTGCATCGAAACTTATGGTCGAATAGCCGCATTTCAGCAATTTATCGGCAATGGAGTGGAGTTGTGTGCCGCGTCCGCTCCAGCCATGCACCAACAGTACTTTGCGTTTACTGTCACCATAATGATAAACTCTGATGCTTTTACCTAAAACAGGAATTTCAACCATCTCCTGACGGCTGTCCCGGTCCATTTCTTCCTCCCTTTTGGGAAGTTTGAACTTCATTGGCGTTGTGAACAACTTTATTGCAAATTTTGCAGCCAATTTCGGTGAAGTTACCTCCAAAATTTTAGCGGTTACCAGTATTGGCTTAGGAATTCTCAACGATGACTGGTGTTTTTTATTTATTTCTGACATTTCGCTAAAACTTTAAAGCAAGTTATGAATTAAATATTTTTTGGCTATTTTTAGAAGTCTTAAAAATACAATAAAATGCAGGATCAACGCAGGGTACACATTGAAAACATACAGCCCCAGATAAACAATGGTAAAAATTTTATTAAGCGCGTTACCGGCCAGAAGGTTAACGTAACAGCCGACATTATTTCCGATGGGCATGATGTGATGGCTGCTGTGGTAAAATACCGCCATGAAAAAGAAAAGAACTGGAAGGAAAACCGCATGCACGAAATCGGCAACGATGCGTGGACAGGAGAGTTTACTGTCGAAAAGCAGGGCTTTTACAGTTATTGCGTTGAAAGCTGGGTTGATTATGCGCTGAACTGGCAATACGGGACACTCCGAAAAATCAAGGACAACCAGAAAGTTACATCCGAATTGCTGGAAGGTGCCGAATATGTGAAGGATTTATATGATAAAGCGTCCAAACCCGAAAAAGACTATTTGCAGAAGCTGGAAAAGCTGTTTTCTAATGAAGCTTCTTACGATACAGCTATTGCCGAAGCGATGTCGGACAAACTGAAAGATATTTTTAAAAAATACCCGGCTAAAATCCTTGCAAATCAATCAGCCGAACTGAGGGTATATGTAGACAGGCAAAAGGCGTTGTTCAGTACATGGTATGAATTTTTCCCCCGCTCAGCATCTGCCGAAGAAGGAAAGCACGGCACGTTTAAAGATTGCGAAGCCCTGTTGCCGCGTGTTGCCGCAATGGGTTTTGACACCTTATACTTCCCGCCAATACACCCCATAGGCGAGGTAAATCGAAAAGGCAAAAATAACGCTACTACGGCACAGCCCGGCGATGTGGGTTCCCCTTGGGGCATCGGTTCGCAGTATGGCGGGCATAAAAGTACGCATCCGGATCTTGGGACCATAGACGAATTTAAATCGCTGGTTAATGCCGCGAAAGAGCAGGGAATAGAGGTGGCAATGGACTTCGCGTTGCAGGCCGCGCCCGATCATCCGTATGTAAAGCAGTTCCCGCAGTGGTTCAAATGGAGGCCCGACGGAACGGTGCAGTATGCCGAGAACCCGCCAAAAAAATACCAGGACATCCTGCCGATATACTATGAGTCGGCCGATTGGAAAAATCTTTGGAAAGAACTGTTAAGCGCGGCAATGTTTTGGGTAGAGGAGTGTGGCGTGCGCGTGTTCCGTGTAGATAACCCGCACACCAAGCCGTTCTATTTCTGGGAATGGCTAATAGCCGAAATGAAAAAGAAATACCCGGACGTGTTGTTTTTGGCGGAAGCCTTTACACGTCCGAAAATAATGGACGAACTGGCGAAAGTAGGCTTCACGCAATCCTACACTTATTTTACATGGCGTAATTCTAAAGCAGAACTTACAGAGTATGTAAACGAACTGACAAAGTCGCAGCAGAAAGAATTTTTCCGTCCTAATTTCTGGCCGAATACCCCGGATATCAATCCGTTCCCATTGCAGGGAGCCAATGAAGCAACCCATTTGCAAAAGTATTTCCTTGCGGCGACATTAAGTTCAAGCGTCGGCATTTACGGGCCGGTTTTCGAATACATGGTGAGCGATGCCATTCCGGGGCGGGAGGAATACATGGATTCGGAGAAATATGAAGTGCGCCATTGGGACTGGAAAAAAGAAAACAAGATCACGACCCTCATCGGCAAGATCAACAAAATACGGAAGGAACACCCGTCGTTGCAGCAAACCAACAATATTGAGTTTTGCGATACCGATAATGACCAGTTGATCGCTTATTACAAATATGACGACAAAAGGGAAAACGAAACGCTTATGATCGTAAGCCTTGATGCTTATTACAGCAAACAGGGGCATGTGAAAATCCCGCTGCATTCACTCGGGATAAATCACGGGCATAATATCGTGGTGACCGACCTTATTACCGGCAACAGCTACCACTGGGACAAGGAGTGGTGCTACGTAGAGCTCCACCCGGCGCTTCCGTTTCATTTATTCAAAATCCAGAAATAATCATGGCAACTTCCCTCCAGGATACGTTTAATGCACCGTTTGTCTTTAGGGCCGACTGGAAGTCCGCTTTTGAAGACGACGAATTCGTAAAAGTATTCGCATCGGATATATTGGAGAATTATATCCTCAAAAAACGTTGGTATGGCGGCAAAGCCAGTACGCTCAAGTACATTGAGGTGGTAGATCATTTTAAGATCGCTTCCGATAAAAACACCTATTATGGCGTGCTGATCGAGGTCAACTATAAAGAGGCCTTCCTGCAGCATTACTTCATGCCGGTGGCTTTTATGGCCGAGGATGAGCTGGATACCAAAACGCTCATTGCGCCTGTGACACTCAACGGCCTTGAAGGCTATCTGGTGGATGCATTGCACCAGGAGGATTTCCGCAGGCTGGTTTTCGAAAGCATTGTGAGTGGCAGTAAGACTGATGTCTTTAACGTCAAATACCACAGGGGGAAATCGTTGCCAAAAGATACGAAATATGTTTCATCCCGCTTTATGGGAGTTGAGCAAAGCAACACCTCGATTATTTACAATGATACGCTGGTGCTGAAGTTTTTCCGACGCATCTATGTGAGTACCAACCCGGATTATGAAATAAGCCGTTTCCTTACAGAGCGTATGAAATTTAAGCATACGCCCGCTTATAAAGGAAGTATTAACGTAGAAATGGCGGATGACAACATCACCCTTGGGCTGATGCAGGAACTCGTTCCGAACCAGGGCGATGCCTGGAAGTACATGCTCGAAGCGGTAGACGGTGTTTTCGACAACCTCCATAACAAGAAAATAAAGATTGATAAGCTGCCCGACCTCGAGCTTTTCAAAACCATAAAGATAAACAACATTCCGCCCGAAATCATCGACTGGGCGGGATTGACGCTGTTCCTGAGGGTACGGACATTAGCGCAGCGCACTGCGGAAATGCACATTGCCCTTGGCGGGGATACCACCGATACGTCCTTCACGCCAACGACTTACAACGGCGACTATACCGTATGGCTCAAAAATCGCCTCATTTACCAGTTCCAGAACAGGCTCAATACCATTGAGAACAACCTCCACAAGCTGGATGGGCTGGCATTGGAACTGGCGCACCAGTTTTTAGATAAGAAAAAGGATATTAGGAAACACTTCCTCAATTTCGACTGGACACAGCTGAAAAGCGAGCGCATCCGCATACACGGTGACTACCACTTAGGGCAGGTGTTGGTGAATGGGGACGATTTTTACCTGCTCGATTTTGAGGGCGAACCCGAAAGCACCATCCGCGACCGCAAGGTCAAACAGCCGCCGCTGAAAGACGTGGCAGGGTTGTTCCGCTCGTTCCATTATGCGATATATGCGACCATTTTTAATAATAAGGACAAGTACCCGTTTGAACAGGAAGAGCTGTTTAAGGCAGGGGAGCTGCTGTTCAATTATATGGTCGGCGTGTACCTCGATACCTATGTAGAAAAGGCGCAGGAAGGCAACCTGAACATCGGATACAACAAAGAGATAGCATTCCTTTTAAAGTACTGCATCCTCGAAAAAGCGGTGTATGAACTGGGCTATGAATTGAACTCACGTCCGAGATGGGCGGTGATACCTTTGAGGGGGATTGCGAGTATAATGGGGTATTAATTTCAGATTGTAGATTGCAGATTTTAGATTGAGCTGCAGTCTGCCCAAGCTTAAACGGATTGTCAACACGTCTCGCTCCCCTCTCCTTGGGAGAGGGGTCGGCGGTGAGGACTATAAGTAGTTAACGACGAAGCAATCTTTATAAGGTACTGTTTTGTCATTCTGACGAAGGAAGAATCTCTAAAGGGATTGCGTTTTAAAATAATAAATAGAATATAAAAAATAATGAATAAAGTTCAGCCCCATTCCCTTTTTACCGATTTTGACATCGACCTGTTTAAAGCCGGAAAACACTACCG
This sequence comes from Flavobacterium arundinis, assembly GCF_038289855.1. NCBI lineage: Bacteria > Pseudomonadati > Bacteroidota > Flavobacteriia > Flavobacteriales > Flavobacteriaceae > Flavobacterium > Flavobacterium arundinis. The sequence continues at coordinate 432,921 of NZ_JBBYHR010000004.1, read as the reverse complement.
CCTGTACGAAAAACTCGGGGCGCACCTGATAGAAGTGGACGGACAGAAAGGCGTGTACTTCGCGGTATGGGCGCCATCGGCGAAGGCCGTATCGGTAGTCGGTGACTTCAATTATTGGCTCGAAGGCGAGCATGCGCTCAACGTACGGTGGGACGGTTCGGGCATTTGGGAAGGTTTCATTCCCGGCATTGACAAAGGCACAAAATACAAATATAAAATACATTCCAGCCATAACGATATAAAGACGGAAAAGGCCGACCCGTTTGCCTTTTACTGCGAAATGCCGCCTAATACCGCATCGGTGGTTTGGGATACGAAGCACACCTGGAAAGATACCAAATGGATGGGAAGTCGTCAGGATAAGAACGGCCTCGACAAACCCTATTCGGTATATGAAGTGCATCTGGGTTCCTGGCGCAGGGCAGAGGGGGACAGGTTCCTAAGCTATATCGAACTCGCCGACCAGCTTGTGGCCTACGTAAAAGAAATGGCATTTACCCATGTGGAATTCATGCCCATAATGGAATATCCTTACGACCCGTCCTGGGGGTACCAATTGGTTGGTTATTTCGCCCCGACATCACGTTTCGGTAAGCCTGAGGATTTCATGATGCTGGTCGACAAACTGCACCAGGCCGGCATCGGCGTTATACTGGACTGGGTTCCGTCGCACTTCCCGAGCGATGCGCACGGGCTGGGCTTTTTTGACGGGACGCACCTGTACGAGCACCCCGACATCCGCAAGGGCTACCACCCCGACTGGAAGAGTTTGATATTCAATTACGGGCGCAATGAAGTCCGCTCGTTCCTTATCAGCAATGCCATTTTCTGGCTCGACCGCTACCATATCGACGGCCTGCGTGTAGATGCCGTGGCCTCGATGCTGTACCTCGATTACTCCCGTAACGAGGGCGAGTGGGAACCGAATATTTATGGCGGAAGGGAAAACCTGGACACCATCAGCTTCCTGAAAGACATGAATGAGGAAGTATACCGCAGCTTTGAGGGAGTACAGACGATTGCCGAGGAAAGTACTTCATTCCCGATGGTGTCACGGCCTACGTATATTGGCGGATTGGGCTTCGGGATGAAATGGATGATGGGCTGGATGCACGACACACTAGAGTATTTTAAAAGAGAACCTGTATATCGCAGGCACCACCAAAACGACCTTACCTTCAGTATGACGTATGCCTTTACGGAAAATTTCATGCTGCCGCTCTCGCACGACGAGGTGGTGTACGGCAAGCATTCCATCCTGGGGCGGATGCCGGGTGATGAATGGCAGCGTTTTGCCAACCTGCGCCTGCTGTATGGCTGTATGTTCACGCACCCCGGAGCAAAATTGTTGTTCATGGGCAGCGAATTCGGTCAAAGCAGCGAGTGGAACTTCGAGCAGAGCCTCGACTGGCATTTGCTCGATTATGATTATCATAAAGGCATCAAAAACGTAATTACGGCATTAAACAAATTATATAAAAAGCAGCCCGCATTATACGAAAAGCAGTTTTCGGCAGATGGCTTTGAATGGATCAATTATGGCGACAGTGAGAATTCAGTGTTGTCCTACATCCGGAAAGGCAATAATCCCGAAGAGAACCTTCTCGTTGTCTGCAATATGACACCGGTTATCCGGGAAGATTACAGGATTGGTGTGCCTTCACCAGGAAAATTAAAAGAAGTTTTCAATAGCGATGATGAGCAATTTGGCGGAAGCGGTGTTTCCAATAAAAAGATCAAAACCGATGCTATTGCTTGGAACGGGAGGGAACAGTCTGTTTCCTTGACATTGCCACCGCTTGGAGTTATGGTGTTTTCTATAAAATAGTTTTTGCCACGAATTACACGAATTACACTAATTTTTTCAATGTGGATGAATTCGTGTAATTCGTGGCAAAAAAAGAAATTGTAACGGTTAGCCTTTAATACTTATCAACAATCAACGTTTTCGTAAAAAATAAATCTCTTAAAATTCCCTCAAACTTATAAATTTGAATTTTTGCACTTAAACAGCACATATGATAATTAACACCGAACTGGAACGCAAGGGTGATCTCTATCCCTCGAAAATAGTAAAATTCAATAAAGAGGTCGACAGCGCCTTTTTTTATACCGATAACAATGTAATCCTCAAGGTAACCGTATTCCGTGACAGCCTGTTGCGTTTCCGGTTCACTACGAAAGGCTATTTCAGCGATGATTTCTCTTATGCCATAGATGAGAACCACTCCCGTGGCTTCAATAAGTTTGAAGTTACGGAAGAGGATGAATATTATAAAATACTGACCAGCAAGCTGGAATGCCACATCCATAAAAGCGACCTGCGCACAGGGATTTACGACATTGAAGGTGCCGTTCTCCTCGAAGACGAGCTGGGCTTTCATTGGGAAGAGATCTACGAATACGGCGGCAATGTGGTGAAAATGAGCAAGGTCTCCAAAGACGGCGAGAATTTCTACGGCCTTGGTGATAAAGCTACCCACCTGAACCTAAAAGGTAAACGCCTCGAGAACTGGGCCACCGACCAGTATGCTTACCAAAAAGACCAGGAGCCGCTATACAAAGCAGTTCCATTTTACATAGGCCTTAACGGCAAGGATGCTTACGGTGTTTTCTTTGATAATACCTTCCGCAGCTTTTTCGATTTTTGCCATGAACGCCGCAATGTTACCAGCTTTTGGGCAGACGGCGGCGAGATGAACTATTATTTCTTCTACGGGCCGCAAATGCAGGAGGTAGTTACATCATATACCGACCTTACCGGAAAACCCGAGCTTCCGCCCCTATGGGCATTAGGTTACCACCAGTGCAAATGGAGCTATTATCCGGAAAGCAAAGTGAAGGAAGTAACCGCAAAATTCAGAGAACTACAAATCCCATGCGATGCCATTTACCTTGATATCGATTACATGGAAGGGTTCCGCTGCTTTACATGGAACAAAGAATATTTCCCCGACCCGAAACGTATGGTGGCCGAACTGGCAGAAGACGGCTTCAAGACCATCGTGATCATCGACCCGGGCATCAAGATAGACACCGAATACTCGGTATATAACGAAGGGATAGAAAATGACTATTTCTGCAAGCGTGCCGATGGCCCTTACATGAAAGGCAAGGTATGGCCGGGCGAATGCAACTTCCCCGATTATACCAACCCCGCAGTACGCGAATGGTGGGCCGGTCTTTTCAAAGAGCTTATTGCCGATTTTGGCGTAAAAGGCGTTTGGAACGATATGAACGAACCCGCCGTGATGGAAGTCCCCGGCAAGACCTTCCCTATGGACGTTCGTCACGATTATGACGGCCACCCATGCAGTCACCGCAAGGCACACAACATCTACGGTACCCAGATGGCACGTGCTACCTACGAGGGCGTAAAGCGTTTCTCGTATCCTAAAAGGCCATTTATCATTACAAGGTCGGCGTATTCCGGGGCGCAGCGATATACCTCGTCATGGACGGGTGATAACGTGGCGACATGGGAACACCTCTGGATTGCCAACGTGCAGGTGCAGCGCATGAACCTGAGCGGCATGGGCTTTACAGGAAGCGACATTGGCGGCTTTGCGGAGCAGCCTACCGGGGAGCTTTACGCACGCTGGATCCAGTTAGGCGTATTCCACCCATTCTGCCGTACGCATTCCTCAGGCCATCACGGAGAGCAGGAGCCATGGGCATTCGGGCAGGAAGTAATTGATGTTACCCGCAAGTTTATAGAATTGCGCTACCAGCTTTTACCTTACTTATATACCATGTTTTGGCAGTATATCGATGAAGGCCTGCCAATGCTCAAGCCACTGGTATATTACGATCAGGAAGACACTCAAACCCATTACAGGACGGATGAGTTCATTTTTGGGAACCACATATTAGTATGCCCGATACTGGAACCGAATGCGGTAGGGCGGAGGATGTATATCCCAAGGGGCACGTGGTACAACTACTGGACCAATGAAGTGGTGACGGGTGGTAAAGAACTATGGGTAGACACGGCTTTCGACCAGATTCCAATTTTTGTAAAGGCAGGCGCCATTATCCCAAAATATCCCATACAACAGTATGTGGGCGAAAAAGAGATCGAGGAGCTTACCCTGGATGTATATTATACAGAAGGCAAAGAAATTTCAATTGTGTTTGAAGATGCACAGGATGGCTACGATTATACGAAGGGACGTTATGCGCTCAGGACGTTTACCCTGACAGGCAAGGAGAAAAATCTCGTGATCAGGCAGCATAAAGAAGGTAAGTACATAACGCCATATTCTAACTTTAAGATTAACCTTACAGGCCTTCCGTTTATAGTGCAAAGCATTGAGGTAGACAACGAAACCGTTTCATTAGAAGATCTGAAATTAAATATTCACAATAGTTTAACTATAAGTAAGGATTTTTCTGAATTACATATCAAAGGTATTTAGTAAATTTGAATAAAATTTAATTATTTAAGATATGAAACGAAGTATGCTAACCTTATCGGCAATGCTGTTTATCCTGTTTTGCGCGTGTACTACAAACCCGTTTACAGGGAAAAAGGATTTTAATATCGTGTCTAACGACCAGATATTCCCAACGGCTTTTGCGCAGTACGACCAGTTTTTGACGGAAAACAAAGTGATAAGTGGCACAAGCCAGGCGCAAATGGTGAGCAATGTGGGTCAAAAGATAAAGGCCGCAGCCGAAAAATACCTGAACGCTAACGGCTACCAGGGCTATCTTGACGGCTACCAGTGGGAATACCACCTTGTACAAAATAAGGAAGTGAACGCGTGGTGTATGCCAGGTGGAAAGATAGTGGTATATTCAGGCATACTTCCAATAACAAAAGATGAGGCCGGGCTTGCTACAGTACTTGGGCATGAGGTGGCACACGCGTTGGTAAACCACGGTGCACAGCGTATGAGTGCAGAAACAGTAGCTCAATTGGGCGCTACAGGCGTTGCCGTTGCAACATCTGGAAAAACGGCCCAGACACAGCAACTGTTCCAGCAGGCGTATGGCGTTGGAGCGCAATATGGAGCGATATTGCCTTTTAGCAGGAAGCATGAAAATGAAGCTGACGAAATAGGGCTTACGCTTATGGCTATAGCAGGCTATAATCCTGATAAAGCGCTGGAGTTCTGGCAGAGGATGCAGGCGAATTCAACCGGTGGAGCGCCGCCTGAATTTATGAGTACCCACCCATCTGATGCTACGCGTATCAATAATATCAAAAGTGAAATACCAAAAGCCAAGAGTGCGGCTGCCAAATTTGGTGTAAAATATTAGAGTATAATATAAGATATAATCAAGCTGCCTGAAAGGGCGGCTTTTTTTTTGGGGGCGTGCCGCTTCCGCAAGCTACAGCGTCGGTTCGCCGCGGCGAATATATCCTATTGCTCCCCTGCGGGGGATGCCGCTTCCATCCCTCACGCAAACGTTTCAAAATTATACATACGTTATTAAAATGCTAAATAGCTGTAATCATAATTCAGGCTCAGAAGAAAATCTGCGGTCATCCGCCGAATCTGTGTCATCGGTGTTCCGATAAATTATTATTATTTCAAAAAATACATTAGTTTTGGTAACCAAACCAAACACTATGGCACAACTTGAAAAGGGCAGCAAAAAGCTCCTGAACGCCTGGGCTTTCTACGACTGGGCGAACTCCGTTTACAGCCTTGTTATTGCTTCGGCAGTATTCCCCATCTTTTATACACTTATCATCGAAAAAGGGGAAATGATCGATGTATTTGGCACTTCGATGAAGGGCACTGCAATAATCAGTTTTACAACTGCATTTGCATTTCTTATTGTCGCTTTTATATCGCCGCTGCTGTCGGGAATTGCCGATTATGCCGGAAATAAAAAATCATTCCTTAAAGCTTTTTGTTACATAGGGGCATTAGCATGCATTGGGTTGTATTGGTTTAATAAAGAAAACCTGTATTTGAGTCTTGTCTGTTACCTGTTTGGCCTTGTAGGCTTTTGGGGAAGCCTGGTGTTTTATAATTCCTACCTTCCCGATATTGCCCATCCGGAACAGCAGGATGCCGTGAGCGCCAAAGGATATTCAATGGGATATATTGGCAGCGTTATATTATTGGTGGGTGTCCTGGCAGTATTGCTTAACGTTGCAAATGAACATAAAATGCAGGTAATGCGGTTTTCTTTTGTAGCTGTAGGATTGTGGTGGATCGTGTTTAGCCAGTATACTTATTATTATTTGCCGAAAGGCGTTAAAAGAAATAAAGTAACCGGTGATGTCATGCTGAATGGCTTCAGGGAACTGCGTAAGGTTTGGCTTCAGCTCAAAGAAAACATCAGGCTAAAAAGATACCTCGGCGCTTTCTTTGTGTACAGCATGGCAGTACAGACCGTTATGCTTGCAGCAACTTATTTTGGCGCGGAAGAGATCAACTGGCCGGATGAAGGCGGCAAGAGCATGGGGCTCATCATCAGTATTTTGCTTATACAGCTGGTTGCAGTTGCCGGTGCGGTAATTACCTCCAAACTATCGGCAAAACACGGAAATATAAAAACCCTGATAGGGATAAATATCGTATGGGCAGTAATTTGTAGCTGTGCCTGGTTTGTAACTGAGCCGGTACATTTTTATATTACGGCAGCTTTTGTCGGCTTGGTAATGGGCGGTATACAGTCCCTTTCAAGAAGTACCTATTCTAAATTCCTTCCTGAGACAAAAGATACGGCTTCTTACTTTAGCTTTTATGATGTAACCGAAAAAATCGGCATTGTTATAGGCATGCTCCTTTACGGGGCGATAGACCAGGTCTTGCATAGCCAGCGGTACTCGGTTGTCTTTCTTACAGTGTTTTTTGTCATAGGGATTGTATTGTTATTGAGGGTGCCAAAAAAAAGTTAAAGCATTTGTTTTATTTTATATATTTGGCACACTAACCTATTTAACTAACCAATTTTATGAAATCAATAAAAATGCTGTTTGCAATCACACTGCTTTCAATTATAGGCGTTTCTTGTGATACCGAACCAACAGATCCGGTGCTTACCGAGCAAAATCCGGATGACAATAATCCCGGCGGGGGTGGCGGGAACAACAATGGCGGCGATGGCACCTATTGGCCATTGGCGGTTGATAATACCTGGTTTTACAACATTACCAATGGTACCGACCAGGATATGACAATAGGCGCTACGCAGACGATAGATGGAGAAACCTATTATAAGTTTGATGAATTCTTCGGCTCCAACGGCCCGGCATTTGCTACGGGCGATGCATATGCAAGGGTAGATAACGGAAGTTATTATGTAAGGGTTTCGGCTACTACCAACACGGGGATGAGTATTTCTGGTCTTAACTATATTATTTTTAAAGATTATCTTAATGTTGGTGAAACCTGGACAGATACCTTTACCCAAAGTATGACATTTGACATGCCTGGTATGCCCGAAATTCCGGATATGCAATATGAAGGGACTATTCTGGGTAAGATACTTGAGAAAGACATTTCAATAGAAGTTGAAGGCGAAACTTTTAACCATGTTATCCATGCACGCGTGACGCAGAGTGTTATGGGTGCCGAGACAGTATCAGACTACTGGTGGGCCAAAGACGTAGGCCCGGTAAAAATTATACTTACCGCATCTGACGGTGGCGATGATGTTATTGAAACACTGGAGTCTTACGATGTGAATTAAATAAAATACAGTATTTGAAACCGCTCCATCAGGGGCGGTTTCTGTTTAAAATATTTGTAGGTAGACTATTAACAAAATAAGGTTTTTATATTAATTTAATTCTGTTATATTTGAGACCTTAAAATAAAAGAAATTTTGCTATGAAAAAATTAAACTTTTTAACTGCTTTTATAATGCTGTTTGCGGCTATAGGGTTCACTTCGTGTGATTCTGAGCCGGTAGATCCGCTACTTATAGATAATGGCGAGCAGCCATCAGGACCTGCTTCATTTAAAGTAGATTTCAATGGAAGTACATTTGCAACTGCCCAGGCAACTGCTGTAGTAAGCGGAAATTCAATAGCAGTATCAGGTGTGAAATTGCCGAGTGGGGAAAATGTAAGCCTTATAGTACCGGGAACAACGACTGGTACCTATAATCTGGCAGATGGCGGGTTAATATCATACCAGCCGTCGATTACCACTATGTATATGTACACGAACGTAAATCCTTCTCTGGAAAGTGATCCTAACGGTACGGTTACTATAACATCTATCAATACGACAAACCATACCATATCCGGAACGTTTAATTTTGTGGGGTACAGGAATGATGTAGAAGTAGATGCACCTTCAATTACCTTTACGAATGGAGCATTCCAAAACGTTCCTTATACAGGTACTGTTGGCCCTCAGCCGGAGTCATTATTTAAGGTTAAAATTGACGGGGCACAGTTTACAGCTGATGATGCGCAGGCTACAATGGGTGTAGGATTGACATCTATAGCCGGTTTCAGAGGAGCGAATGGCGAATATGTAGCTATAGTAATAAATGCTACCGCTGAAGGTACTTATACGGATCTGGCAGTTTTATCTTATGCGGCGAGCGAAGATGATGATAATGTATACAGCAGCTTGTTGATAGAAAATGCCGGTACGGTAACCATATCGGATATAGATACAGTGAACCATACTATTTCGGGGACATTCAGCTTTAACGCAATTAATGATGCAGATGACGAAAAGGCATTTACTGAAGGAGTTTTTGATAATGTTCCTTATACAACTGATAACGCCACGGGTGACATATTTAAAGCAACTGTAGATGGTACAGCTAAAGATTATGCAAACAGTGTTATTACAAGCTTTATTGAAGGCGGAACCAGCCCTTTTATAAACATTCAGGGTGTTGATACTAATGGCTCGGGTATTCTTCTGGTAATATCCGATGACCTTGGAGCAGGTACATACGCGATCAGCAATGAATTTGGAAGTGATGCTAAGGGATTCTACATTGTTGACGAGGATACCACTCTTAGCGCATTAGAAGGCTCAGTTACTATTACTGCTAAAGAAGATGGGCATATCGTTGGTACTTTCCAGTATACTATTGTAGATGCTGGTGGTGGAGTTCCAACACATACTATTACAAATGGGCAGTTTGATGTAGAATATTAATTCTGACTATATTGCATTTAAATATATTAAAATCCGCTACGGCGGATTTTTTTATGGCACAATGATTGAAATATAGAGATTGCAAATTTGGCTGCCCTTGCCTCTTATGGCTGGCTCCCAGTACGTAAGAACAGTTTTATTTAGACAACACTGTTCGGATAACAAATATGTTTAATGACAAAATGACCTTTTAAGGATATGCCTAATCAAAAAATATTAAATATTGACAGTTTGTCACTTCAGGAACTTGACACGGATGCAGAATTAATTCCGTTAATGACCCCCGAAGATGAAGAAGAAATGAACAACGAGGAGTTGCCCGCTACGCTCGCCATACTACCATTGCGTAACATGGTGCTGTTTCCGGGCGTAGTTATTCCAATTACGGCAGGCCGTGATAAGTCGATAAAGCTTATCAATGATGCCAACGCGGGCGACAAAATAATTGGGGTAGTGGCCCAGAAAGACGAATCGGTAGAAGAGCCGGGGGCAGACGATATTAATCCAGTAGGTACCGTAGCAAGGATACTGCGGGTATTGAAAATGCCTGATGGAAATACTACCGTTATCCTCCAAGGTAAAAAGCGATTTGAGATTGATACTGTAACTACCGACCAACCGTACCTGAAAGCAACTACAAAAGAGGTAAGTGAAGTGAGGCCTGATAAAAAAGATGCAGAGTTCAATACGATCATCGAATCTATTAAGGAACTTGCCATCCAGATTATAAAGGAAAGCCCGAACATTCCCACAGAAGCTACCTTCGCTATAAAAAATATTGAGAGCGATTCGTTTTTGGTGAATTTTGTTTCATCGAACATGAACCTTTCGGTTAAAGAAAAACAGGACCTCCTTGCAATAAACAACCTGAAGGACAGGGCTCTTGAAACATTGCGTTACATGAACCTTGAACTCCAGAAGCTGGAACTTAAAAACGACATCCAGAGCAAAGTACGCTTTGACCTCGACCAGCAGCAGCGCGAGTACTTCCTGCATCAGCAAATGAAAACTATACAGGAAGAGCTTGGCGGTGTGTCGCACGACCAGGAGATCGAGGATATGCGCCAAAAGGGAAGGTCTAAAAAATGGAATGACAAAGTAAAAGCCCAATTTGAGAAAGAAGTTGCCAAGCTACAGCGTACGAATCCGCAGGCAGCAGAATACGGTACACAGCGCAACTACCTTGAACTGATGCTCGACCTGCCCTGGAACGAATACTCCAAAGACAATTTTGACCTGAAGCGTGCCGAAAAGATATTGCATAAAGACCACTACGGGCTCGATGACGTTAAGAAACGTATTATAGAGCATCTTGCAGTGCTTAAGCTTCGTAATGATATGAAATCTCCTATCATATGCCTTTATGGCCCTCCGGGCGTGGGTAAGACCTCTATAGGCAGGTCGGTGGCCGAAGCACTTGGCAGGGAATACATTCGTATTTCCCTTGGCGGCCTTCGTGACGAAGCGGAAATAAGGGGCCACAGGAAAACTTATATCGGTGCCATGCCGGGCAGGATTATCCAAAGCCTTAAAAAAGCGGGTACAGCTAATCCTGTATTTGTACTGGATGAGATAGACAAGCTGAGTGTTAGCAACCAGGGCGATCCTTCTTCGGCGTTGCTCGAAGTGCTGGACCCGGAGCAAAACTCCGAATTCTATGATAATTTCCTTGAAATGGGTTTTGACCTTTCGAAAGTGATGTTCATTGCGACGGCAAACAATCTTACGACGATCCAGCCGGCATTGCGCGACAGGATGGAGATCATCAATATGACAGGCTATACCATTGAGGAAAAAACTGAGATAGCCAAAAAACACCTGCTGCCAAAACAGATTGCAGAGCACGGCCTGAAACCAAAGGATGTACAGATAGGCAAAAAACAGCTGGAACAGATCGCTGTAGGATACACACGCGAATCAGGGGTGCGCGGCCTTGAAAAGCAGATCGCTAAAATGGTGCGGAATGTTGCCAAATGCATTGCGATGGAGGAGGAGTACAACGTGAAAGTTACCGATGAGGATATCGTGAAAGTACTGGGTGCCCCAAGGATGGAACGCGACAAGTATGAAAACAACGATGTTGCCGGTGTGGTTACGGGATTGGCCTGGACCAGCGTGGGTGGCGATATATTGTTTATAGAATCAATACTTTCCAAAGGTAAGGGCAACATGACCATGACCGGTAACCTTGGGACGGTAATGAAGGAATCGGCTACCATTGCCTTAGAATATATAAAATCGAATGCAGAGCAGCTTGGCATCAGCCCGGAAGTAATAACGAATTATAACGTACACATCCACGTACCGGAAGGCGCAACCCCAAAAGACGGGCCAAGCGCCGGTGTGGCTATGCTGACATCGCTGGTATCTTCGTTCACCCAAAAAAGGGTGAAAAAAAACCTGGCAATGACAGGCGAAATAACGCTCAGGGGCAGGGTATTGCCTGTAGGCGGCATCAAGGAAAAAATACTCGCTGCAAAAAGAGCGAATATTAAAGAAATTATCCTCTGTGAGGAAAACAGGCAGGATATTGCAGAGATCAACCAGGATTACTTGCAGGGGCTCACCTTCCATTATGTAAGGGAAATGGGCGAGGTAATTAAATTTGCCGTAACCGACCAAAAGGCTAAGAATGCAAAAGTGCTTTAAACACTTCAAAATACTCATAAAACGGCTAAAATTCTTAGCCGTTTTTTTATTTAAAAAATAATATCTTCGCAGTTGCGTTATAGTAAGCACAAAACGTATAAACAAGCAATGTTTAAAAACCGGTTACTTTATCTCTTTTTATTCTGTACCACTTTGTCTTTTAGCCAGATAGGAGGTAAGTATACATACCAGTTCTTAAACCTTGTCACCTCGCCGCGCCAGGCTGCTTTAGGCGGAAAGATCATTACGCTTTACGATTACGATGTCAACCAGGGCATTTATAACCCTGCAACAATCAATCCTGAAATGGACAACCAGCTTTCCGTTAATTATGGCAATTATTACGGCGAAGTTACCTATGGTACCGCCGCCTATGCTTATACATGGGACAGGCATGTACAGACATTCCACGCCGGGGTTAACTATGTGAATTACGGAACCTTTGAAGGCCGCGACGAATCGGGTATGCTCACAGGCGATTTTACAGGTAGCGAGATCGCACTTTCCTTTGGCTATGCTTTTAATATTCCTTATACTGATATTTACCTGGGAGCTAATGCTAAGCTGATATCCTCGACTTTAGAAAGTTATAATTCTTTTGGAGGTGCTATAGATATTGGCGGTATTTATATTGATGAGGTTAACGACATAAATATTGCGCTCGCCATCAGGAATGCCGGTACACAGTTTACTACCTATGCCGGCCTGCAGGAACCATTGCCGCTCGAAGTTATTGCGGGTATATCCCAAAAGCTGGAAAATGTACCGTTGAGGTGGCACATCACCCTGGAAAACCTGCAGCAATGGAACATTGCCTTCTCTAATCCGAACAGGGCCGAAGAAAATATCGATGGCGGCAGCACCCCGGAAAAAGTATCTTTTATAAATAATGCATTGCGTCACGTTATCCTTGGGGCAGAATTATTTCCGGGCAAGAGCTTCAATCTGCGGGCTGGTTACAACTTCAGGAGGTCTGCAGAACTTAGTATCCAGGATAAACGAACTTTTTCGGGTATTTCTGTCGGTGTAGGCTTAAGATTTAATAAATTGCGGTTCGATTACTCGTACTCAAGATATACCCTTGCAGCCAATACCAGCCTGTTTGGGCTAACGATAAACTTACAGTAGCCTTGGATAAAAAAATTACTATCGCCATAGATGGCTTTTCATCTACAGGAAAAAGCACCCTTGCCAAACAGGTTGCTGCCCATTTGGGCTATGCCTATGTAGACAGCGGCGCCATGTACCGGGCTATCACGCTGTATGCCATGGAAAATGGCTTCATATCCCCAACCCATTTCGATAAGCAGGGCCTGATAAAAAATTTACCGGATATTAAACTTGATTTCAGGTTTAATCCAGACGCAGGCTTTGCCGAGATGTATATCAACGGTCAAAATGCCGAGAAGAAAATCAGGACACTGGAAGTATCTTCACTGGTAAGCCATGTGGCAGAAGTGTCTGAAGTGCGCGCCAAGCTTGTAGAGCAGCAGCAGCATATGGGCGAGAACAAAGGCGTGGTGATGGATGGCAGGGATATTGGTACCGTAGTTTTCCCGAATGCCGAACTGAAGCTATTTATGACAGCCAGCCCCGAAACACGTGCCCAAAGGCGCTATGACGAACTTACCCAAAAAGGCGAGGCTGTGACCTACGAAGCAGTTTTGAAGAACGTACAGGACCGCGATTATATAGACTCCAACAGGGAAGATTCCCCACTCATACAGGCAGTTGACGCCATTGTAATAGATAATTCCACACTTTCCAGGCAGGAACAGTTTGAATTGGTGCTTGGCCTCGCAACAGAAGCGATCCAACTTTAACGATATAGTTGTTCCGAATATCTGTTTTTTATTATAGATTTACCGCCGTTAATAAAATGTTAATTTAACATAGAAGATTTTATGGGCATTAAAAACCGTCTTGTTATAATGAGCTTCCTCCAGTTTTTTGTATGGGGGGCATGGCTAATCACGATCGCGAACTACTGGTTTGGAACAAAACACTGGGACGGTACACAATTTGGGCTTGTTTTCAGCACCATGGGATTTGCTTCTATATTTATGCCTACGCTTACCGGTATCATTGCCGACCGATGGGTTAATGCAGAAAAGTTATACGGCATACTGCATATCCTGTATGCAGGGGCATTATTCTGCCTGCCAATGGTTGAAGATCCTACAACGTTCATTTACGTGATGTTTGTGGCAATGTGTTTTTACATGCCTACCATTTCGCTGAGCAATTCCATATCCTATACGGCCTTAAAACTTAATAACAATGACGTAGTTAAGGATTTTCCTCCCATTCGTGTATGGGGTACAATAGGTTTTATTGTAGCTATGTGGATAACGAATCTTACCGATAATAAAGCTACTGAATTCCAGTTTTATATAGCTGCGATAGCTGCGATTGCACTCGCCATTTATGCTTTTACACTTCCAAAATGTGAACCGCAGCGCCTTATTAAAGAAAATGCTTCGCTCGGCGAAACACTCGGACTTGGCGCATTTAAACTATTTGGCAATTACAAGATAGCATTGTTCTTTGTGTTCTCTATGTTCCTTGGTGGCGCGTTGCAGCTAACGAATGCCTATGGCGACGTATTCCTGGATGAGTTCAAGCATTTTCCAAAATATGCCGATTCATTCGTGGTAAAGTACTCCACCATCATAATGTCGATCTCCCAGATTTCTGAAACATTGTTTATACTCGCGATACCATTCTTCCTTAAGCGTTTTGGCATCAAACAGGTAATGCTTATAAGTATGTTCGCATGGGTATTGCGTTTTGGCTTATTTGCCTATGGCGACCCTACAACCGGCCTGTGGATGATCATATTATCTTGCATAGTTTATGGCATGGCATTTGATTTTTTCAATATTTCAGGTTCCCTGTTTGTAGAGACCAATACAAGCGCTAAAATACGCTCATCGGCACAAGGTTTATTTATGATGATGACTAACGGTTTTGGGGCCGTAATGGGAAGCGTCATTTCGGGTTGGCTTATTGACAGTTATTTTACAAGATCATTTAAAAGCACGACTGAGCTGGCCGCGTACCTTGATACTACAACGGATAATGCGGTTATGACAAAATTTTTAACGGAGAGCGGCACAAAAGTCGATGCGCAGGGAATTTTCGATACTGCTGTTACAATGAGGGAATGGCATGATATATGGCTATCCTTTGCTGCATATTCATTGGTTATCGCCATTTTGTTTGCCGTAATGTTCAAGCATAAGCATGATCCGGCTGTAGTAGCTGATGTAAAACATTAACTGTCAAACATCAGAAATAAAATTATCAGGCTGTCTTTTTAGGCGGCCTGTTTTGTTTGAATAAATTTTAGATAAAAATAATTGGGGGCGAAAAAACTTCGGATTTCAGTTTGTATTAGTGAAGCTCAGTCTAAAATCTACCTTCTGAAATCTGAAATAAAAATTACCGTATCAGCGAGAAATGCCCTCTCTTTTCTTCGCCATTTTGCCTTTTCACGACAAACCAGTAGTCGGTAGAGGGAAGCGGCACTCCATTTAATGTCCCATCCCATCCCGGGCTTTCAATGTCAAATCCGGTTATGAGCTTGCCATACCGGTCATAGATATAAGTCAGCATGTCCGGTTCCATAATAGCATATTTTATGCGCCATGTTTCATTGATGCCGTCACCGTTTGGCGTAAAGAATTTAGGATAGGTGAGTAGGAAGACAGGCCTGGTGGCGAGGCCGCATTCAAATTTGTCTTTTACAAAGACAATATAGGGGCCGGCGGCAAGGCCGGAAAAAGTATTGCTATCCTGGAAGTTGATGCCATCGACTGAATATTCAAAATTAGCAGCAAGTGTTTCGTCTTCCATTACCACGGTAATGCTATTGTTGTTATCCGTCCAGTCGGTAATATCGATATGGCTTATTACAGGAAGCGGGGATATGCTCACCAATACGGTTTTCTCGGCTTCGCATCCATTCTCGTTGGTGACTTTTACCGTGTGGCTCCCTGTTTGGGATACAATTATAGATTGCGTCGTCTGCCCGCCGGACCACTCATAGCTTGTATAACCGGGATCGGCTACTATTTCTATATCCTGTCCTTCACATGCTGTCCAGATGCTTTCCATTTGCAATTGTGGCGTGCTGTGTACAATAACATCAAACGAAGTGGTGGCTACACATGCTGTGTTATTGTTATACACCACCCTGGCATAGATAGTTGCCGTAGCCGATTCATATATGGCTGCCAAAGGATTTTGGCCGCTGTCAGCATCATCCTGCGAAATGTGGTAGGTTATAGCCACTAATGCAGGATCCTGCCCGTCAAGTATTATGGCGTCCTGTTGCGACAGACTGAATGTTTCTTTACCGTCATTACCCTCATCACAAACCTCAAGGTCGCCCGGCTGTACTGCTGTAACGAGCGAAGGGAGGTCGGCCACATTAAAAGTCTGTGTCTTAAGATTGCCGCACAGGTCGGTTACCCTTATGACATAATAGGCCGTATCCAGCGCATTGAAAATATTATTTTGCCCGTTGTTTATATAGAAGGAAGTATCGCCGTTCTTGCTGATTATTTCATAATTGATGGGTGCAGCGCCCTCTACATCTGCCTGCACGTCGCCAATGGCGCCGGAACAGGTAAGGCTCGCTATCCTTGTTATCTGCAGGTCGTTCAGGAATTCAAAATCATAGAGTTCTTCCGTGCAAAGTTTTTTTGTCCCTACACTGCCGCTTGGGAACGACTGGAACAATTTCATAACGCGGTACTGACCGGTTTGAGTAAGGCTGGGTACTGTGCTGTTGTTGGTAAGCTGTAATGCGTTTATAGCGTCATACGGCCCGGCAGCGGGTTCTGACGCACCCGTAACAGGATGGCCCCATGTTCCGGTAACGGTATTGTATTTTTGCAGCCAGAAGGAAAGGAATGCCACTGCATTACTGGCATGGTGCATTTCGAGGTCGAAAGACCCGCAATGCCTTATCAGTTCAAAATCGTTCTGCGTGACCGAGTACGCGTTTAGGGTCGCGTTTCGCGTTATGCCTGTCTGGCATTCGGTATCTGCAATAAAACTGTAATTTCCCGGTGGCAGATCGTCCATGTAGAACGTATTATCTACAGTTGATATATTAAAAGAGACATCATAGGGAAGGGGCTCAGTAAAGGCAGCAGGCGCTGAGGTAATCTTTACAAGGGTCAGGGCGCCTCCGGTAGAGCCGAGCGTAACGCTTGCTTTTCCGGGTGTGCAGTCGGGCCGGGCCAGCGGTGTACCCACCGAACCGGGTGCCTGCTGAATTTCAAAATGCAGTGGCGGCCATACATTGCCACATGTGTCAACAAGAGTTACAACATATTCCCCGATAACAAGGTCATTTATTTTAAGCCCATCATCCTCTGTGATAAACTCCGATACATCATTGGGCAATCCATATTGATCTTCATATTCCTGGGGCGCTTCGGTCACTGTGGCAACATCAATTATAAAGCCCGGGATATTAATTTCTACACGGCCGGTGCCACCGGTACAACCGGCATTAAATACGCTGGCTATAGGTTCTACCTCAGGCTCAACATACTCGGCCTCCCCGGTACCCGTATGCCCACAGGAATCTGTAATGCTGTACTTATAAAGGCCGATAGGCACGGGGTTTTGCTCATCGCCATACGTTACTTCGGTTTCAGTAAAAGGGCCGGGATGTCCCGGGTTGAAAGCTGCAGGGTTAAATCCGTCCGGTGACTCAAGGAATGTAATGGTATAGGGCGGAATGTATTTGGCGGGTGTCAGCTTCAGCGCTTTGAACCCGCAGCCCATATCATCAAATACAGGGCTGATAGCAAGCTTTTGGTCAACAAGTTTATTTTCGGCCAAATATACTGTCCCACAAGGGTCGACTACTTTTATATCATAATAATAGGGCGTGTCATAATAAAAGGATATTACCTGCCGTACATCCGCTTCCTGAGGCCCGCCAGCAGCTACCGACTGCGTATACACCAAAGGCGCTCCGCCGCCCGGAGGATATACTGTTATGGTAACTTCCAGCGGATAGGCCATATCAATGTTGTTGGAAGAGCTTACCCTGTTGTTAACGGTTATCTGGTCGCAAGCAGGTAAGGTCACGTCGGGAAACAGGCTAGGGCCTATTGCCAATACAGCACTGTCTGAAAACACTTCGTGGGTAATCACATTTCCCGAACCGCAGTTGTCAACCACCCTCACGCTATAGTTCCCGGCAGGGAGATTATTAAATATACTGGAACTTTGCGGTGGCCTTATTACAGGGCCCACAAGTATTTCATAGGTAACAGCAGTGCCCGATGTTACTGTTATTGTAAGCGAACCATCAGGGCCGCAATACGCATTTACGTGATTTATCTCATACGCGAGCGGTATTGTATTATCTTCAATAGATACCTGTTCCTCATCAGTTACCGGACTGCCATTTACAATTTGGGTTGCGACCACCAGGTAGTTTCCGTCGACAAGCCCGGTAACTGACGTATTGGAGTTGTCAGAGATCGGGGTAGTAGTATTTGGCAGTGCATATACTTTGTAATTTACAGGCACCCCGGAGGCAGCATTTTCAACAGAAAACGTCATAGAGCCATTACCGGGGCAAAGCTCATCAGTCTTTGCTACAGTAAGAGTAAAATCCTGCGCAGCTACAGGTGCTGCAAAAAATAGCACAACAGCCACGCGGATATAATGGCATAGCGCTATTGCCGGCAGGTGCCTGTAATATTTTTGCAGGTAAATATTCATAGCAAAAAATTAAGTTTATGCTTAATTATTCTGCTAAAGATATTATTAATAGCAACAAGTTAACAATATCTGTTTATTTTTAACATAAAACTAAATTTTTGTTTGGAATATAAATTATTGTTTTTGCCATCAGTATAGTTATCTCACAATTGCAAAATGCCCCTTCAGTTCCCTGCCGTCTCCGCGCTTCACAATAAACCAGTAATCATCCGCAGGCATTACCCTTCCGTTGAAAGTACCATCCCAGCCATCGCTAGTGGCCCCGAAGTTGGTAATCAGTTTTCCGTAGCGGTCAAATATCTGAACGGTAAGCCCCGGCTCCAGCACGGCAAATGCAATACGCCACCTGTCATTATTACCATCGCCGTTTGGTGAAAAATATTTAGGGTAGGCCGCAATCATAACCTGTTTCTCATCGGGAGGAAAGCACCCGAACCTGTCGCGTACATATACGGTATGTATACCGGAAGGAACATTAGTCAATATAGACTCGTCCTGGTAATTTATACCGTCAAATGAATACTGGTAGGCAGATGTATCTGTCCCGTCTGTAAATACGGTAATCGTATTGTTGTTATCGGTCCAGTCCGCAACTTCCAGGTTTGTTATCATCGGCTGGTTTGCCACCACGGCAGATACCGTTTTAGAAACTTCACAAATGTCAGTCACGGTCACAGTATAGTCTCCCGGTTCTGTAACGGTAATGCTTTGGGTCGTCTCGCCTGTAGACCAGCTGTAGGCCGGGTAGCCGGAATCAGCAGTTATCGTAACGGGCTGGCCGTTGCACATTCCCCATGTATCAGCCATTTGCAGCTCAAATGCCGGCCTTGAGATAATACTAAAAGAACTCGTACCAAAGCATAATGGGTTTATGATCCATTCTACACGGGCATATATTGTTGCCGAGCCAGAAGAGGTATAGTTAGTCGGTAGGGGATTACTACCCTGGTCAGCATCCTGTTGGGTGGCATGGTAGGTCACTATGGCAATATCAGGGTCTACATCGCCAAGTACGGCATCGTCCTGTGAGGACAGGTCGAAAATTCCCGAGCCTTCACCAGCCTGGTCGCAGTATAAAAGATCATCAGCCACGCTGGCAGTGATAAGTGGCGGAAGTTCAGCGATATTGAATTGCTCTACGCGGAATTCGCCACACGCATCGGTTACCCTTAGTACATACAGCGCCGATTCCAGACCTGTGAAAATATTATTAGTGCCATTATCTACATAAAAAGACGTGTCATTATCTTTGCTTATGATCTCATAATGTGGGTCGATCCCGGTCGCATTCACTTCCACTTCAAAATCTTCGCCTACACAGGTACGGTTATAGATACTTGTGATGCCCAAAACATTATAAAATTCAAATTCATACACTTCCTCTATACAATTCTTTTCTGTTTTACCTAAACTGCCCATGCAATAGGATTTTTGCTGTTTCAATACGCGGAATTCGCCATTAACGGTCAGGCTATTGTTTGTGGCCGAAAGCGGGAAAGCGTTAATTGCGGTAAGTTCATCATTTTCGGTATAAGCTGTGCCGGTATTAGGATGCTCCCAGGAGTCGGTCTCCTCATTATACCTTTGCAACCAGAAGCTCACCGATTCGCCAGCGTTAGAGCTATAGGCGATATTTATACTAAAATCGTCGCAGGTTGGTACAACAGCGATAGAATTTGTGGTAACAGAGAATGGAATTATTTCGACGGTTTGCGTATACCCATTTTGACATTCTGTATTAACGGAAAAGGTATAAGTGCCGGGTGCAAGGCCGTCCATACTGAAGCTGCCGTCAAAAATATTGGCAGTAGCAGTGTAGGGAAGAGTGTAGCCAAACCCCGGCGGGGCAGCTGTTATAGTTACTGCGGTAACTGCAGGCTGTATTAAAATAGTACCTAATCCTGCCGTACAGTCAGGGGCTGAGGTATATTCCGGTGCAAGGGGGGCAAATTGCGGTATGTTAACTACAATATCATCATAACTATTGCCGCACGAATCGGAAAGGTCGAAAGTGTAATTGCCGGGAGGCAGGCTCGAGACCGTAAGCCTCCCGTCGTTGGTTATATTTGCGGATACATCGGCCGGGGTTGCGCCGGAATAGGCAGAAGGCGCTGAAACAAGGGTGCCGCTTTCAAATACAGCATTGCCCGGCACCTTGAGGGTTACCCTTCCAAGCTGTGTCTGGCAATTGTTGTTAACGGCATTAATTATCAGTTCAGGTGTTTCCGGCTGCACTATTTCGCGGTTAAAGCTGTCGGTATGGCCGCAGGCATCGGTTACTGTAATCGAATAGGAACCTAAAGGCATTGGGTTGCTTTCTGTTCCAAATACTGCGGGTCCGGTGTAGGGGCCGGGATAAGAGCTGTTATAATCTGCGGCTGCAAATCCGGCTGGAGCAGAAGTAAATTCTAGCGTATAGGGAGGTACCAGATTTGTGACATTTACAGTAAGGGTTTGGCCGGTACAGGATACCTGCGCAACGCCCGCAGTAGCTCTTAATGCCACATCTGCAGTACCATTTTGCTGGTACACATTGCCACAAGGGTCGGTTACCCTGATGCTTACCTGGTAATTTTGGGAATAATAGGCGATGGGCTGGGTAACTGTAAGCAATGACGAATCGCCGGAAGCTATATTTTGATTGTACACCAGATTCGCGCTGCCATCAGGAGGTGTCACCGTTATTTGTACATCCAGCGGATATACAATACCTGATGCCGTGGGCGTGCTCACGGTAAACTGGGCATTTACTGTGTTGCAGGAAGAAAAAACGGTATCCGGAAATTCCGGCCCGGCCAGTGTTAATGTCGTTTGCTCTGTAACAAAAGTATGTGTTCCTGTAAAACCGTTTCCGCAGGTATCTGTTATACGCACTTCATAAGTCCCTGAAGGTATATTGCTGAAAACATTCGAAGATTGCGGAGGCGTGGTAACTGGGCCCGAGGTAATCTCATACGTTGCGGGAGATCCTGCCGTAACGGTAATAGTCATATCGGTTCCGGTATTGCAGGTGGCCGTGGTATTGCTTATATAAAATTCTATAGGAACGTAAAGCGACCCGATAGTGGCATTAGCCTGAGCGGTGGTAGTATTGCCGCCAATTTGCTGTGTTGCCGTAACGAGGTAGTCTCCATCCTGCAGCGCCGGCACATACGATTCTGTACTGTTCCAAACCGGTATTGTTGTTTCCGGCAGCAGGTAGACCTTATAGACTACCGGGGCTGCCGGATCGGCATTAGCTACCGAAATAGACAACGCTCCGTAGCCGGGACAGGTTTCGTCGGTTGGGGTTACACTTACGGTAAGCTGCGCATACGATATCCCAGTCAGCAAAAGCATTACTAGTATAAAAGTGTATCTATTGGTAAGGAGGGTAAAATTTCTCATGCAATTTGTCTTCATTTACAGTGGTTTACGGCAATTTTTTTCTTTGAATAAAATAAGTGAATAAAAAACCGGCAGTCTGTTAAGGTGGTTGTAAAGAGTGTTAACTAAAACCTATATTTTTCATTAGGATAACTTTAAGAGTAATGTTTTGTAAATCAAAAAAATATCATACCTTTGCGCACCTTTTGGCAGTACAGGTTTCCTTAAGGTTTTAAATCATTTTTATGTAAAACACTTCTGCTGTTTTGCTGCTGCACGAAACCCGGTAATACACAGGATACAAATTTTTAAATCAGCATGTCTGAACAAACAAAAACAAACGAGGAATTTCTACAGGAGTTTAACTGGCATAACTTCGAAGAAGGTATTGATCCGGTAGACGAGCAAAACCTAAGGGAATTTGAAACATTGGTTGAAAAGACTTTCATTTCAACTGACAGTGATGAGGTAGTAGAAGGTACAGTAGTAAGGATCACTGACAGGGACGCGATTGTTGATATCAATGCTAAATCTGAAGGTGTTATCTCCCTTAACGAATTCCGCTACAACCCCAACCTTAAAGTAGGTGACAAAGTTGAAGTGCTTATCGACGTTCGCGAAGATAAATCAGGACAGCTTGTTCTTTCTCACAAGAAAGCGCGTACTATCAAGGCTTGGGACAGGGTTATCAGTGCTAACGAAACAGGAGAGATCGTTAATGGTTTTGTAAAATGCAGGACTAAAGGCGGTATGATTGTAGACGTATTCGGCATTGAGGCTTTCCTTCCTGGATCGCAGATCGATGTTAAGCCGATCCGTGATTACGACCAGTACGTTAATAAAACTATGGAGTTTAAAGTTGTGAAGATCAACCACGAATTCAAAAACGTAGTTGTTTCGCACAAAGCGCTTATCGAAGCGGATATCGAAGTACAGAAAAAAGAAATCATCGGGCAGCTTGAAAAAGGCCAGGTACTTGAAGGTGTTGTTAAAAACATTACTTCATACGGTGTGTTCATCGACCTTGGAGGTGTTGACGGACTTATCCACATCACTGACCTTTCATGGAGCCGTATCAATCACCCAAGCGAGGTTCTTGAATTAGACCAGAAACTTAACGTGGTTATACTTGACTTTGATGACGAGAAAACAAGGATCCAGCTTGGTCTTAAGCAATTGAACGCACACCCTTGGGATGCGCTTGATAAAAACCTTGCAGTTGGTGACAAAGTTAAAGGTAAAGTAGTGGTTATTGCTGACTACGGTGCGTTTATCGAGGTTGCTGAAGGTGTTGAAGGCCTTATCCACGTTTCTGAAATGTCTTGGTCTACGCACCTTAGGTCTGCGCAGGACTTCGTAAAAGTTGGCGATGAGGTAGAAGCAGTTATCCTTACACTTGACAGGGATGACCGTAAAATGTCTCTTGGTATCAAACAGCTTTCACAAGACCCTTGGACTGACATCACATCTAAATACCCTGTAGGTTCACGCCACACAGGTATCGTAAGGAACTTTACAAACTTCGGTATATTCGTAGAGCTTGAAGAAGGCATCGACGGATTGATCTATATCTCAGACCTTTCATGGACTAAGAAAATCAAGCACCCAAGTGAGTTCGTAAACGTAGGTGATAAACTTGACGTTGTAGTTCTTGAGCTTGATGTTGACGGACGTAAACTGTCTCTTGGCCACAAACAGACCCAGGCTAACCCTTGGGATAAGTATGAGGATTCTTTCGGTGTAGGATCAGTTCACACAGGAGAGATCGCTGAGATCGTTGACAAAGGAGCTACTGTAGAGTTTGGTGACGATATCGTTGCTTTCATCCCTACACGCCACCTTGAAAAAGAAGACGGAAAAAAACTTAAAAAAGGCGAATCTGCTGAATTTAAAGTAATTGAATTCAATAAAGAATTCAAAAGGGTTGTTGCTTCGCACACAGCTACTTTCCGTGATGAAGAAGAGAAAAATGTAAGGAACCAACAGGAATCTAACAACAACAATTCTTCTTCGAACAATGCTGAGAAAACCACCCTTGGTGATATCGATGCACTGTCTCAATTGAAAGAAAGAATGGAAAAAGGAGAGAACAACAAATAATCCTTATCCTCTTTAAATATGAAAGCCCTTCCGGAAACGGAGGGGCTTTTTTTGTATCGTATGTTAAACGTGCGAATGTGTCATTATGAGCGGAGGAACAGAGTTCGGCAATCTTTCTTCAGCATGAGTGAAGTTCCAGAATACTCAAAGGCGTGAGGGTAAAAACGAATATTAACTCAAATAGAACATTGCTTCATCAGGAGCTAACGAATTATAACTTATCGATAATTCCTTTCAAAAAAATAATATTCGTATTACAAATTTTGATAGATTTGGCAGCGGTTAAAAATATCTTTTTACCGGGGGAAAATGAGCCGAACAGAAACCCGCGAACGATAGTAGGCATAACCAATAATAAACCAACCAATGAAATTTTCAAAATTACTCGTACTTGCAGCAGTACTGATGACCCTGGGCGTTAGCGCACAGAAAAAAACGCCGGCGGCAAAGCCTGCAGCTAAAACCACAAGCGCCAAACCAACCAAAGCGGAGACAATGGATTGGATTGCAAGTAAGCTACAGGAAAACCTGGCTGTGCCAAGGAAATTTATTTCCTACAGCAACGGCCTTTTTGTGTATTCAAAGCAAATGAACTCAGGGGATGTTTGCACAACGACAATCGACCTTAATAAAGTTACCGGCTTAAGTAATGAGTATTCTGATGATTTCTTTATGTCAGGCAAGCAACTGGGCAGTGCAAAGTGCGGCGACGGAAGTTCCAATCAGTTTGAGTACATGTCAATAGCAGGCCCAAACTATAATGATTACAGCGCACCCTTCAATCTTACTCCGGATCAAACTCTTGTAGAGCGATTGAAAAAAGCGTTTGCTACACTTGTAGAGTACAATGGTACATCTAAAAAAACGACGGGAGAGAAATTCTAGTCCGACAGAAAACAGTAAATAAAGCCACCTCTTGCAGGTGGTTTTTTTATTGATGCCTGAGGTTGTTGTAATGGCAAAAATCAGAAACCTAATTTACTTTAAAGAAAGAGCAGTTAATCGTTTGTTTATCAGGTGTTTTTAAAAGACTATGCATGTCAGTTCTTGCCAAACGAAAACAAAATTACACTAACGACTAATAACCGTTGTCAACTGCAATGAGGGATTTTTATATGCTCAACTAATGGGAGTAAACGAAAAATTCATAAATTAGTGATTCTAATATCCTACTAACTATGAAACACTTACTACTTTTCGCAATCTTATTTGCAGGCGTTACAACAACTGCGCAAACCTATCCGAAATACAACAACCAAACCGGCAACAGTAAAGCCGTCAAGTCTGAAACACCTAAAAAAGAAACTGCTGTAAAAGTTATTGATGAGGTTACTATAAGAGGAGATAGCAAACCTAATGGCGACTTCCAGGAATTAATGGAAAAAGCTGTAGTACAGAGCAAGGCCCGCAGGTACGAAGCAGCTGTAAATATCTATAGCAAAGCGCTTGAGGTAAGCAACGAAGAGCAGGCGTGGAGGGCGCTGGTGTCACGTGCAACTAATTATCAGATGATGGGACAATCCGATAAAGCTATGGCTGATTACACCACCATAATCGATGCGCAAAATGCCCCTGAAAAGAATCTGGCGTATGTTTATTCCTGCAGGGCAAGGCTGGCACAGGATAAGAACGACATGGCAATGGCATGTGCCGATGTAAAAAAAGCAAGGGAACTTGGCCTGCCCGAAGGAGCAATGCAGGGAATTAATTGTAAATAGTTCTGCGGTAACAGTGTACCTTAATGCTTACTTTTTCGCGGGACTTGCTTTTTAAAAGTTGCTTTCATAACACGCGTGAGTTCCTCCATGGCGCTTTGACACAAGATGAATGCCTCTTTAGGCTCTATTTCAGATGGATCATTTGCTTTGGTATCGGTATTATTTGTAACGGAGATAGAGGTGTTGAGGGTTTGCTTTCCTGTTTTGTTGTATTTTTTGATGGTAGCATGTGCAAGCATGCGTGCCGGATCACCCGGTTTTATTCCTTTAATTAGCTTGAAATCTATGGCTATGTACATTGTTTCGTCGGTTATTGGTAACAGCTGCCCAAGTTGTCCCGCCGCAAAATCAGTATCCTCAATATAAATTATTTTATAGCCCGCCGGCGATGTGCATTCCAGTGAGCTAAAATCGTCATAGTACCTGGGGCGGAAAACTTTGTATCCTCTATCTTTTATTACTGTAGTCTCCGGGAGCAACGCATACGATTTGTTCGGGAAATGTACAAACAGCGAATCGCGGAACCGGTTTACCAGCGGCTTCAGGTCAAATATATAGTCGCCCACAATGTCATAAGAAAACGAAGCATCCTTTCCGAAATCATTCAGGTCAATCCTGTTTTCAATATATAAGGAGGCAAGGGCGACTTTAGTTTGTGCCCAGGCAGGCAGGGTAAAGGTTACCAATAATGCAAGTAGTGTTTTTTTCATTATGCCGTTTTAGGTTGTGGCAAAGCCTGTGCAACTATTATGCCACCTGAGGATATAAAACAAAAAAGCCCTGCAAATTCCTTTGCAAGGCTCTCCTTCAATAACCTAAGTAACAAAAAATAACTTATTATTGTTCTCCGGTACGTGTTGAAGTTTTCTTAGTCGATGTGTTATTAGTAGTATTGTTGGTTATTAGTGTGCGCTCTTCCCGTTTTTGCCTTTCCAGCTGTGCTTTTTGTTCCTGCTCGGCCTTCCGGCGCTGTTCCTTTGCCAGTTTCGCATCCTGTTCTACCTGCTGTTGCGTTACAACGGGTGGCTGGCGTTGCATTACATCCTGCTTTTCCTGGGCCGAGGCGAAAGCCGTAAAGACAAAGAGAGAAAGTAGTATGAACGCTGTTTTTATCATGGCGGCATTTTTATAATTATAAAATTAGGCATTACCTTCGTAATCAGGTAGCTGTAAACCTATGATTAACCTATGTTTAACGCTGACTATTAATTTTCGTTAACAATCCTTACATGTATTGTTAAAAATCCGCATTTTGGGGTAACAGGCCATTGCGTAATTACTATATTTGTTTTAAAATGTGCCACAGTGAGCGAGATCAACAAGCTTAAAATTTTAAACGACCCTATCTACGGGTTTATTTCCATAACCAATCCGCTGGTGTACGACCTTATCCAGCATCCTTATTTCCAAAGGCTCAGGCGTATTTCTCAAATGGGCATGTCGTACCTCGTATATCCCGGCGCGCATCACACGCGTTTCCACCATGCACTGGGCTGTATGCATATTATGCAGCGCACCGTCCAGGTACTGAAATTTAAGGGTGTAGCTATATCGCCCGAAGAGGAAACGGCGCTTGATATAGCGATACTATTGCACGATATAGGGCACGGCCCGTTTTCGCACGCTATGGAACACAGTATTGTAGAGAATGTAAGCCATGAAGCGATATCATTGTTATTCATGGACAGCCTGAATAAGGAATTTGACGGAAAGCTGACCCTTGCCATACAAATATTTAAAGGAGAATACCACCGCAGGTTCATGCTCCAGCTCATATCGAGCCAGCTGGATATGGACCGGATGGATTACCTGAAGCGGGATAGTTTTTACAGTGGTGTTGCCGAAGGGAACATTAATAGCGAGAGGCTGATACAAATGTTTAACGTGCAGGACGATATGCTGATGATCGAGGAAAAAGGAATTTACTCTGTAGAAAAGTTCCTTGTGGCGCGCAGGCTGATGTACTGGCAGTGTTACCTTCACAAAACCAGCGTTGTTGCCGAACTGATACTTACTAAAATATTAAAGCGTGCCAAAGAACTTACCCAGCATGGCAAACAACTGGGTGCGAGTGCTCCGTTGCAGTTTTTTCTTGAAAATAAAATAAGCCTTGACGACTTCACCCAGGAGGTGCTTACAAAATTTTCGTACCTTGACGATTTTGATATTATAAGCGCTATAAAGATGTGGCAGTTCCACGATGATTTTGTGCTCAGCGAACTTAGCAGGATGATCATTAACCGCGACCTGCTCAAAATAAAGATGCAGGCCGAGAAAGTAGATAAGGTAAAAGCGATAGCGTTAAGGGATAGAATTATGGAATTATACGGCATTAGTGAAAAAGAAGCCGAATACTTTGTGTTTAAAGGCAAAATAAAGAACCAGGCCTACAATAAAACCGGTGAGCCCATACATATATTGAAGAAAGACAGGACTGTAGAAGACGTTGTTGAAGCGTCAGACCAACTGAATTTAAAGGCTTTGTCCAAGCCGGTGACCAAGTATTACCTGTGTTTTCCAAAAGTACTTTTGGAACAGGCAGCTATTTAATTAAATTTTATATTTTTGTCGGGATGAAATTTACAGCAGAACAGATAGCAGGCTTACTGGAAGGTGACATTGTGGGCAATCCCAATGCCGAAGTATTCAGGCTGGCCAAAATTGAGGAGGGGACAGATGGTTCGCTTACCTTTTTGGCCAACCCCAAGTACCTGCCTTACATATATTCCACACAGGCAACCATTACCATAGTAAACAGGACTTTTGAACCTGAAAACGATATTACCACTACCCTTATTAAGGTAGATGATGCCTACCAGTCGTTCTCAAAGTTGCTGGAATACTACAACCAGGTAAAACTGATGAAAAGCGGTATCGAGCAGCCGTCGGTACTATCGGAGGGCGTTACGTATGGCGACAATCTGTACCTTGGCAGTTTTTGCTATATTGGCAAGAATGTAAAGATAGGCAGCAATGTGAAGATATACCCCAATACATTTGTGGGCGATAACGTGATCATTGGCGATGATACCATCCTTTTTGCAGGTGTCCGAATCTATTCGGAAACCCTGATAGGAAAGGGGTGTACTATCCACTCGGGAGCAATTATCGGATCAGACGGTTTTGGCTTTGCGCCCGGCGAGGACGGCACTTACAGCAAAATACCCCAGATAGGAAACGTAATTATAGAGGATAATGTTGACATCGGCTCCTGCACGACAGTGGACAGGGCTACAATGGGTTCTACTATAATAAAAAAAGGCGTTAAGCTGGACAACCAGATACAGATAGCGCACAACGTAACGATTGGAGAAAATACCGTTATAGCATCGCAAACCGGTGTAGCG
Organism: Flavobacterium arundinis; assembly: GCF_038289855.1. Classification (NCBI taxonomy): domain Bacteria; kingdom Pseudomonadati; phylum Bacteroidota; class Flavobacteriia; order Flavobacteriales; family Flavobacteriaceae; genus Flavobacterium; species Flavobacterium arundinis. The sequence goes on along the minus strand of NZ_JBBYHR010000004.1, from coordinate 403,893 downwards.
GGCTCCACTAAGATCGGCAGTGGTTGTGTAATCGGAGGGCAGGTAGGTATCGTGGGCCATATTACAATTGGCAACGGCGTTCGCATACAGGCACAGTCGGGTGTTGGCAAAAGCATTCCCGATGGTGAAATAGTGCAGGGCAGCCCCGCATTGGGTTATTCTGATTTCAATAAATCATACGTACACTTCAGGAATTTCCCTAAGATTGTATCGGATATTGAAGAACTTAAGCAGCAAAACAAACAATAACTAAAAGTATAGGTAATGGTTAAACAAACCACAATCAAAAGCGAAATATCGTTAAAAGGGGTCGGCCTGCATACGGGTAAAGAAGTTACAATGACCTTTAAACCCGCACCGGTTAATAACGGTTATACTTTTGTAAGGGTAGATTTGGAAGGGCAGCCCGTTGTAGAGGCTGATGCCAATTATGTTGTCAATACCCAAAGAGGAACAAATCTTGAAAAGAAAGGCGTTAAGATACAAACATCCGAACACGTACTGGCCGCATTTGTTGGCTGCGATGTAGACAATGTTATTATAGAGCTGGATGCTTCCGAGCCTCCTATTATGGACGGATCGTCGAAGTTTTTTGTAGAAGCTATAGAAAAAGTTGGTGTAGAAGAACAGGAAGCCGAGCGCCAGGTGTATATCGTAAAAGAAGTTATTTCTTATACCGATGAAGCTACAGGAAGCGAGATCATTGTCATGCCGGCTGACGATTACCAGGTTACCGCCATGGTAGATTTTGGTACTAAAGTGCTTGGTACCCAAAATGCCACACTTAAAAATATTAGTGATTTTAAGACAGAAATTGCCGATTCGCGCACATTTAGCTTCCTTCACGAACTGGAAGCATTGCTGCAAAACGGACTGATAAAAGGAGGCGACCTTAATAATGCTATTGTATACGTAGATAAGGAAATTTCTCCTGAGACTATGGAAAGCCTTAAAGCAGCTTTTGGTAAAGAGAGTATCGCTGTAAAGCCAAATGGGATACTGGACAACCTAACGCTTCATTACCCCAATGAGGCAGCAAGACACAAACTGCTTGACGTTATAGGCGACCTTGCGCTTATCGGAACAAGGATACGCGGTAAGGTAATTGCCAATAAACCGGGGCATTTCGTAAATACCCAATTTGCAAAAAAAATGTCAAAACTAATCAAGATAGAACAGCGCAACCAGGTGCCGGTATATGACCTGCACAAGGAGCCACTTATGGATATCCACAAGATAATGAGCATACTGCCGCATCGCCCGCCATTTCTTTTGGTTGATAAGATATTAGAAATGAGCGATAACCATGTGGTAGGCCTTAAGAATGTAACGATGAACGAAAGTTTCTTCGTGGGCCACTTTCCCGGAGCGCCGGTTATGCCGGGTGTCCTGATAATTGAAGCAATGGCACAAACAGGCGGTATCCTTATCCTGAGCTCTGTCCCGGACCCGGAGAACTACCTGACCTATTTTATGAAAATAGACAATGTAAAGTTCAAGCATAAAGTGCTTCCGGGCGATACCCTTGTATTCAAGTGCGACCTTATTTCGCCGATACGAAGGGGGATATGCCACATGCAGGCAAATGCATACGCTAATGGCAAGCTCGTTGCCGAAGCAGAACTAATGGCACAAATTGCCAGAACCAGCTAAAATAAAAGTAAATGAACCAACCGCTAGCATACGTACATCCGGGCGCTAAAATAGCCAAGAATGTAGTAATAGAGCCTTTCACTACGATACATAATAATGTAGAGATAGGCGAGGGAACCTGGATAGGATCTAATGTTACTATCATGGAAGGTGCCAGGATAGGCAAAAATTGTAATATATTTCCGGGTGCTGTAATTTCTGCTGTGCCACAGGATCTTAAATTTGGAGGAGAAGAATCGCTTGCAATAATAGGTGATAACTGTACTATACGCGAGTGTGTTACCGTAAACAGGGGAACAATTGCATCCGGTCAGACAAGATTGGGGAACAATTGCCTTGTGATGGCGACCGCACACATAGCACACGACTGCCATATAGGCGATAATGCCATTATAGTAAATGGTGTTGCTTTGGCAGGCCACGTTACCGTTGGGAACTACGCCATCATTGGCGGACTTGCCGCTGTACACCAGTTCATCAGCATTGGCGACCATGCCATGATATCGGGTGGATCACTCGTGCGTAAAGATGTACCGCCATATACCAAGGCTGCAAAAGAGCCGCTTTCCTATGTAGGCATCAACTCCGTAGGACTCAGGCGCAGGGGCTTTACTCCCGAAAAAATTAGGGAGATACAGAATATTTACAGGATATTGTATCAAAAAAACTATAATACAACCCAGGCCCTCAGCATCATTGAAGCTGAAATGGAGGCAACACCGGAACGCGATGAAATCATCCTGTTTATCAGGAATTCATCACGCGGTGTTATGAAAGGATATACCGGGTTTTAATAAAGTTGATGCGTTGATTTGGCAAACAGGAATATTAACGCAATGAAAAAGATCAGATAAACAAATAAACGTATAAAAAATAAACAAAAGAAATGGCAAGTACATCAGATATCAGGAACGGCTTATGCATCAAGTTCAATAACGATATATACAAAATAATCGAATTCCTTCATGTGAAACCGGGTAAAGGGCCTGCTTTCGTAAGGACTAAACTTAAAAGCCTTACCAATGGTAAAGTGCTTGATAATACATTTTCTGCAGGCCACAAAATAGAAGATGTAAGGGTGGAGACACACAAATTCCAGTTTCTTTATCCTGAAGGCGACCAGTACCACTTTATGCACGTGGAAACATACGAGCAAATCTCCCTTAACAAAAACATCCTTGACGCACCGGACCTTTTGAAAGAAGGCGAAAATGTAATGGTGATATGGAATACAGAAACTGATGCACCGCTATCGGTAGATATGCCTGCTTCGGTTGTTCTTCAGGTTACTTATGCGGAGCCGGGCGTTAAAGGTAATACCGCAACAAATGCTACCAAGCCTGCAACTGTTGAAACGGGCGCAGCAGTAAACGTGCCGCTTTTCATCAATGAAGGTGACAAGATCAAGATCGATACGGCTACAGGCCAATACATGGAGCGTGTAAAAGAATAGGTTTATTTGTTGATTTGTTTATTTGTTGATGCGATTGCTAACGAATAAACAAATCAACCTATCAACAAATCAACAAAAAAATGAAGTTCCCAAAAGTCTATCCTTTAAAAGAAATAGCAGCCATAATAGGTTGTGAATATGTGGGCGATGCTGATTTCCCGGTACACGGCATGAATGAAATACATGTTGTGGAACCCGGAGATATTGTATTTGTCGACCATCCTAAATATTATGACAAGGCATTGCAGTCGGCAGCGACCATAGTGCTCATCAATAAGGAAGTAGATTGTCCTGAAGGAAAAGCATTGCTTATTTCGGATGATCCATTCAGGGACTTTAATAAACTTACGAAGCATTTCAGGCCTTTCAGGTCATCTAACGCCTCTGTTTCAGATTCGGCACAAATAGGCGAGGGGACTGTAATTCAGCCTAATGCTTTTGTTGGGAATAATGTGGTTATTGGCAGGAACTGCCTTATCCATTCAAATGTGTCCATTTATGACAATACGATAATTGGGGATAACTGCATTATCCATGCAGGCACGGTTCTTGGTGCAGATGCTTTTTATTATAAGAAACGTCCAGAAGGCTACGACCAGCTGCTTTCGGGTGGCAGGGTAGTTATAGGAAACGATGTAGGCATTGGTGCGCTGTGTACGATTGATAAAGGCGTTACCGGCGATACTACCATTGGCGATGGCAGCAAAATCGATAACCAGGTTCATTTGGGACATGATACTGTTGTTGGTAAAAAATGCCTTATAGCAGCCCAAACGGGAATTGCAGGATGTGTCATAATCGAGGATGGCGTTACCATTTGGGGCCAGGTGGGCAGTACCAGCGGTATTACAATAGGAGCTGGAGCAGTACTTCTTGCCCAGTCAGGCATCAGCAAGTCGCTGGAAGGCGGCAAAGTGTATTGGGGTACACCTGCACAGGAAGCCAGGGATACTATGAAACAGATGGCTAACGTGAAGCGCATACCGGAACTATTTGAAAAACTAAAATAATTATGACCGCAAAAGAAGTTGTAACGGAATATTATAATTCAGAGGCTTTCAGGAATGTAAAGGCAATGGATCGTTTAGTCCATAACGACCTTGTTTTGCAATGGCACAGCTCTAAAGGCTACCTGCAGCTTGAGAAAAACGACCTGCTTGCCCTTGCTGCCGAGCTTGATAAATCCTACTGTGCCTCAAGGGTTGTGATAAGCCACATGATAGCGGAAGGCGATACGGTTTCTGTGCGCTATACACATTATGTAAATGCCTTTGAAAATCCTGGAGAAGAAATGGTACTTGCTCATTTCATGATAATTTGGGAAGTAAAAGAAGATAAGCTTTACAAAGGTTTTTTAATGAGTCAGCTTGGGTAAATTAAATTGGGATACTTTTAAACCGAAACCGTAAAGTATGCCGAAACAATACACACTTTTAAGGATTACCTGCTTTTTCTGGCTTATTGCCAAACTGCTCAGCATGAAGGCATGGATGGCCGACAGGCTGTATCCTGTAGTTCCTGTCTTTGAATTTACCGATACAGTTTCACCTGCTTTGCACAGCATCTTGTTTTACATTTCGTGTGTATGCATGGCTGTACTATTTGTTTTTCCGAAAAGGAATGACATTCCCGTATTCCTTCTTATTGCCGAAATCACCTCTTGTCTTTTGGATGTTACCCGTTGGCAGCCCTGGGAATACCAATACATCTTTACATTGCTTTTATTCGTGTTCAGCCGCGATAATCCAAAGAGGTTGTATAGCGGTTTTATTTTCCTTTTTGCCTCGATATATATCTTCAGCGGGCTGCATAAGCTTAACGGCGGATTTCTCTATACCATTTGGGAAAGCATGATATTGCGCCGTTTCCTTTCCGTTTCTACTACCACAATTACCGATTTAAAACTCCATTATGCGGGTCTACTATTACCCCTAATCGAGATAGTATGCGGACTAGCGTTACTGCTTTTTAAAAATAAGAAATGGCCCGCTCTGGTACTTATCGGCATGCACTCGTTTATTCTTGTTTTTATTGGGCCGTTTGGGATCAATTACAATATCGTTGTCTGGCCGTGGAATGCAGCCATGATACTATTGTTATATACCCTGTTTATAAATCAGATGTCCTATAATTTTTCTTTTGGGGAAATGGTTAAAGGCTGCAATGGTGCTATTGTCGTGTTTTGGGGAATACTACCGATATTTAGCTTTACAGGCCAATGGGATCAATATCTTTCGTCAAGCCTGTATTCCGGCAGTCTCCTGAATATGGATGTTTGCGTGGCAGATAAAAATAAGGTACCTCAGTTAAATAGTTATTTTTCCACGAAAGATAAATATTGTATCTGCAATGGTGATGCCAGAATAGTGCTTCAGGACTGGGCATTTAAGGAAATGCGTGTGCCGCCATACCCTGAGGAATGGTACTACAAGCGCTTCAAAAAACAATGGGAAAAGAAGTATGGTACAAACAATGCCCGTTTTATCCTGTACGCATATCCTTTTAAGGAAAAGAAAGAAATGGAGTAATAATTTTACAGGCAGCGGCTTATAAAAATCACCAAAAGCAGTAATTATATTTCATAAAAACCCTATTTTTGCATCACGATTTAAAAATAATTTAAAAAATATATCATGAGTGTTCTGGTTAATAAAGATTCCAAAATAATTGTTCAGGGATTTACAGGAAGCGAAGGTACTTTCCACGCTACCCAAATGATAGAATATGGTACTAACGTTGTTGGCGGTGTAACTCCGGGTAAAGGCGGTACTACGCACCTTGACCGTCCTGTATTCAACACTGTGAAAGATGCCGTAGAGATCGCAGGTGCAGACACTACCATTATATTCGTTCCGCCGGCATTTGCTGCTGACGCAATTATGGAGGCTGCCGAAGCAGGCATCAAAGTGATCATCACGATTACTGAAGGTATCCCTGTTGCAGACATGATCAAAGCTTATGATTACATACAAGATAAAGATTGCCGCCTGATAGGCCCTAACTGCCCGGGTGTTATTACTCCGGGAGAGGCTAAAGTAGGCATCATGCCGGGCTTCGTTTTCAAAAAAGGTGGAGTAGGTATTGTTTCAAAATCAGGTACGCTTACGTATGAAGCTGCCGACCAGGTTGTTAAACAAGGCCTTGGTATTACTACGGCTATCGGTATCGGTGGCGACCCGATCATCGGGACAACGACTAAAGAAGCTGTTGAACTTTTGATGAACGACCCTGAAACCAAATGTATCGTTATGATCGGTGAGATCGGCGGGCAGCTTGAAGCTGATGCTGCATATTGGATCAAAGCTGATGGTAACCGCAAGCCGGTTGTTGGCTTTATCGCGGGTGAAACTGCTCCTAAAGGCCGTACAATGGGCCACGCAGGTGCGATCGTTGGCGGTGCTGACGATACAGCTGAAGCTAAAAAACGTATCATGAGGGAGAATGGCATCCACGTTGTAGATTCTCCTGCAGAGATCGGTAAAAAAGTAAAAGAAGTTATGGGATAATTTATCCTGTCAAGATATTGAAGGCTGTCCGTGAGGATGGCCTTTTTTGTTTTTATTGCCTGTCATTCTGACGAAGGAAGAATCTCAAAAACCAACCCTGAGATTCTTCCTTCGTCAGAATGACAAACGTGACATTTAAATTACCCCAACTTATCCAACAACTCCTTCAAATCAACCGCATTATCAAAGAAATCAGCCCACAAATCTCCTTTTTCCTTTACGCGTTCCGGCAGGGTTTTGATGTTGTAGTTCTTTACCGTAAAGTTCTTTTCATCAAGCTCTTCCCATTCCAATGGTGTGCTGGCAGTAGCGCCGTCGCGGGGTCGGAGGGAGTAGGCGCATGACATCGTTTTGCCTTTCCCGTTTTGCAGGAAGTCGAGGTATACTTTGCCGATGCGTTTTTTCGGCATGCGCTCAAGGCTGGTTATTTTTGGGAGTGCGTTGTTCACCGCCTGGCTGATAATGTGCGAGAAATCCCGGCTCTGCTCATACGTATACTTGGGCTTGATGGGTATAAAAATATGCAGCCCCTTGCCGCCGGAAGTCTTCAGGTAGCCTTTTATGCTGAGGGAATCCAATATCTCTTTGACTTTTTTTGCCGTAGTTACCAGATTCGCCATAGTAGTCTCATTCGGGTCGAGGTCAAAAATTATATAATCCGGATTGTCCAGTGAGCCTAAGCGGCTGCTCCATGGATTGATTTCGATACAGCCCAGATTAGCCATGTATATCAACGTTTCTTTATCGTTGCAAATCAGGTATTCGATATACTCATCGGTCGAATCGGAATGTATCTTTTCGGTCTGTGCCCAATCCGGCGCGGAACCTGCAACATTTTTCTGAAAAAAACCTTCTTTATCAATACCGTTTGGTGTCCTGCGCATCGACTGCGGCCTGTCCTTGATATACGGCAGTATCCACTCTGCCATTTCATCATAATAATTGATGACATCGCCTTTGGTATAGCCTTCCTTAGGCCAGAATATTTTGTCAGGGTGAGTAACTTCAACCTTTTCCGTATCCCAACCCCGCTTGCCTGCTTTGGCCGAAGATTTTTTTGCTGGTGCTTTAGTTTTTGCTGCTACAGATTTACTTTCAGCTATAGGTTTTTCTGTGGCTTTCGCCGAAGGTTTTTTAGGCTTAACATCTTCAGTATTTTCTGATTTAGCTTCTGCCTTTGCTTTTTTTGGCTTTGTTTTCCCAACGGAAGCTATTTTCCCTTCGGATGATAAGGGGGCCGGGCTTGATATTGCAGTCTCTTTTTTCACGTCTTTAGGTTTTTTGTCAGTTCGCAGGGCAATGAACACCGGGTGGCGCAGGCTGTTCGTCTCTGTCCACTCGGAATATTTTATCTGGGCAACGAGCTCCGGTTTTATCCAATGTACTTTGGGTTCTTTTGGCCTTACGGCAAATGGTGATGTTTTCTGTTCCAGTGCTGTAAGTTTTTCATACATATCCTTTAGCGAGCCCTCATTGAAGCCCGTGCCCACTTTTCCTGAATATTGCAGCTTGCCGTCCTCATAATAACCCAGCAGGAGGGAACCGAACCCGCTTCGTGAACCTTTGGGCTCCGTAAAGCCTCCAATGACCATTTCCTGCTCCTTGGTCACCTTTATCTTCAGCCATTCTTTGCTGCGCTTGTTTACATGGTAGTGAGAGGTTATCTTCTTGGCGATAAGCCCTTCAGTACCTTTTTCTTCTACTTCTTTCATAGCTTTTATGCCTTCACCCACAACATGCCCGGAATAAATGATCTCATCTGTTTGCGGCAATATTGCTTCAAGTATGCGCTTGCGTTGCAGCAAATCAAGAGAAGTAAGGTCGTAACCATTGAAATACAGGATATCGAATACATAGCATTTCAGCTTTCCGCGGCCGGGGTTTTCGGCAAAATACTGTAGCCACTGGAAATGGCTCAGCCCTTTTTCATCTTCTACAACGATCTCTCCATCAAGTATCATATCGTCCTTAATGCCACTAAACGCGTCCACCAGATCTTTATATTTGGAGTTAAAGGACAAGCTGTTGCGTGATACCAATTTAACCTTGCCTTTATGTATTTGTATCAACGCCCTGTAGCCATCATACTTGTTTTCGAATATCCATTCGTCACTGTCGAATGCCGCATCCGCCAATGTGGCAAGTTGTGGCTTCCATGCTGTAGGGAAGGTTTTTAAAGGTTTCGCATCGGCAACATCTTCGGCGGTGAAAGAAGGTTTTTCAGATGTCTCAGCCTCGGCCTTTGACTTAGTCACCTTCTTAGTGTTTTTCTTTTTAGGTATTTCAGGCTCTTCATCCAGAATATGGTCTGCATCGCCGTGAAAGCTATTTTTCTCTTCCTTATTGCTTTGCCAAATATCCGATTTCTTATCATTCTCTATTTCCTCCAGTGTCCTTCCTGTAAGCACCGAATGCTGGTCGAACTCCTTTTTATCGGCATATTCATCTTTACCTTTTAGTAATAGCCATTCGTCTTCCTTGCCGCTCATTCGAACCAAATGATAAGAACCTTTCAGCTTCTCGCCATGGATCACAACCTTTATATTGCCGTCTTTGTGCATTTTCTTCAGCATCTTCTCGCTTTCCGCAACATCATCCGATCCTTCCGCAAGATAGGTGCCTGTATCCCAAACCATCACCGTACCGCCGCCATATTGCCCTTTCGGGATTGTTCCTTCAAAATCAATATAATCCATTGGGTGATCCTCCACATGCATGGCAAGCCGTTTTACTGTGGTGTCCGCAATAGGGCCTTTAGGTACTGCCCAGCTGACAAGTACACCATCGATCTCAAGCCGCCAGTCATAATGAAGGCGGGAGGCATCGTGCTTCTGAACCACAAAATGCAATTCTTTTTCTGTCTTCTTTACTTTCCCTTTGGGCTCTTTGGTTTTGTCAAAATCCCGTTTGCGGTTGTATTCAGATAGTTTCATGGCATCTAGTTTTTAATCGCGGCAAGGCTTGCTTTAAGCTGGTCGAGGAGGTTATCTTTAGCAGCAGGTGTCTTTCTTCGTTTTGTAGGTGCCGGTTCTTTCTTATCTGATTTTGCAGCAGATTTTTGCTTTATCATTTTAATGAGTTCCGCTTTATAAGTATCCTTATATTTCTCCGGCTCAAACTTATCCGTAAGCTGGTCGATGATGCTTATGGCCATATCCAGCTCTTTCTTGGATATCGTAATATCTTTTGGTATCATACCGGCCTCGTCAGGGTCGCGCAGTTCGTCCTGGAAACGTATTTGTATCAGCAGTATGGCGTCGTCCTCAACTTTTAGTATGCCCAAATGCTCGGTAGTACGCATGACAAATTTGCAAAGCCCAACTTTACCCGATTTCTTAAGGGCTTCGCGCAGCAATGCATATACTTTTTTAGCCTCCTTAGCAGGTTCGGTTATATAAGGCTTTTCGAGGTATTTGGATGGTATCTCATCTTCATTAATGAATTCGAATATATCCAGCGACTGTGTTTTTTCGGGCATTACTTTCGCAAAGTCGTCTTTATCGAGGATAATATAATCTCCGTTTTCCTTGCGGTAGCCTTTTGCAATTTCTTCCCAGGGTACTTCCTTGCCGTCCTTTTTGCAGACGCGTACATATTGTATGGCGCACTTGTCTTTTTCGCGCACCATATCTAGTGCAATACGGTGCGTTTGCGTACCACTGTATAATTTGATAGGGATGTGCACCAATCCGAAGCTGATGCTGCCTTTCCATAATGCTTTCATAGTGTTGTGTTTTGGTTAAATGGTCAAAAGCACTAACCTTTTGGTTAGCGCTTTTTAAATTTAGTGACTATGATAACGCTTTCCTATAGTTTTAATATTAATTTCACACATGCCGTATGACGGGCATTGTGCTTACTATCAATGCTATATGTTTTTCTAAATAATTTCTCCCGGCCTCGTACAATCATTTCCATGCAGTATCGAAATGGACAAGACATTGTAAGTTTATTATTCTTAATTTTTTCTTAAGAGCAAAAAAATACCGACATTTGCGGCAATATAACATATCATGAATTTTCATATTCAAAATAGCAGTTTAAAAACCTTCAATTTAAAGGTTTTTTATATGACACACAGCCATTTTGAATATGTTTTAATTCCAATAAAAACCCTTATTTTTTTACCATTAAAATGAAACCACAAATCATAAAAGCGTTATTGCTTTTTTGTATCCTGACCACCAGTGCCTTTGCGCAGGAAGTATTGAACGGAAACCCTGAACGATATACGGCACACAACAATGGCAAATTTTTTGTATACTGGGGCGGAAACCGCGAAAGCTATTCAAAATCGGATATTAACTTCTCAGGGAATGGCTATAACTTTACCCTGTATGATGTCGAGGCACATGACAAGCCAAAGGGATGGACTGTTGACTACGTTAACCCATGCCGTATGACCATACCACAAACCAATCTACGTGTTGGCTACTATATTAGCGATCATTACAGTATCGGTATCGGGTTGGACCACATGAAATATGTAATGACGCAGAACAATTCGGTAAATATGAATGGATATATCGATTTGCCGGCGGGTGATGCAGGTTCGGTATTTAACGGCACCTATAATAATGTGCCGGTAGTACTCACCGAGGATTTCCTGACCTTTGAACATACCGACGGGCTTAATTTTGTAAATGCAGGCATATCGCGTATCGATGATTTTTCCAAATATTTCGGTATCAGTAATACCGATATTGTGCAAATAAACCTTACCGAGGGCGTGTATGGAGGATTTTTATATCCAAAAACAAATGCAACCGTTTTAGGAAAGCGTCGCCACGATGATTTTCATATTTCCGGTTATGGTGTTATGGCCGAGGCGGGGATAAACCTAACTTTTTTTAAGCACTTTTTTGTGCTGGGTGAGTTTAAGACCGGTTATATCAATATGCCCTATATCCGTACTACTTACGAAGGAGCTGACAGGGCCTCGCAGCATTTCAGCTATTTCCAGAAAATGATTTCGGTAGGAGGTATTTTCAGGTTATAATATTCTGCTGGGCTATTATATATAAAAGCGGTAAATCACAAGGTTTACCGCTTTTTAGATTTATTAACCGTGAGTTATTTCCTTATGGTTTTAATACTACTTTCACGCAATTATCTTCTTTCTTGTCGAAGATATCATACATTTTTGCGGCATCGCTCAGCGGTACTTTATGCGTAATGATATCTTCCAGCGTCACCTTTCCTGTACTTACCAGGTCGATAAGGTGGTCGATATAATTGTGTACCGGCGCCTGCCCGCCACGCAGTTTGATCCCTTTGTCAAACCATTGGTATAAAGGGAAGTTGTCAAACGGGGTTCCATACACACCTACAACGGTAACAGTCCCGCCACGGCGTACAGCATCAAAACAACGCTCCAGTACCCGCATTGTCCCGGCTTCTCCCTGTACTGCGTTTTTAACCTTCGTCCAAAGGCTGTGGTCGGCTTCCATCCCTACGGCATCCACACATACGTCGGCGCCATAGCCGCCCGTCATGTCACGGATAACCTCTACGGCATCTACTTCATTATAGTTAATAGTTTCCGCATTGGCAGCCTTACGCGCCATTTCAAGGCGGTATTCGCGGGTATCGACACCAATAACACGTCCAGCGCCTTTCAGCCATGCCGATTTCATAGCCATAATGCCCACCGGCCCGCAGCCGAACACAACAACCGTTTCTCCGCCTTTTAGTTCTGCCCAGTCGATAGCGCTCCACCCCGTAGGGAAGATATCGGTAAGGAACAGTACCTGTTCATCGGTAAGTCCTTCCGGAACTTTACGAGGCCCATAATCAGCATAAGGGACGCGAACGTATTCTGCCTGCCCGCCGCTGTAGCCACCGTAAAGGTCAGTATAGCCAAAAAGCGCTGCCCCTTTTTCAGTAAGCAATCCGCCTTCAGGGCCATAGTTATCATTGGAGTTTTCGCAATGTGTTGGGAGGCTCATACTGCAAAAGTGGCATGTACCACATGAGATAGGGAAGGGGACAACCACACGGTCGCCCACTTTTAGATTGCGCACGCCGCTGCCTATTTCTTCTACGATACCCATGAACTCGTGGCCCATGACCATACTTTTTGCCTGCGGAATGAAACCATTATAAATGTGCAGGTCGGAACCGCAAATGGCTGTAGAGGTAACTTTCAGCACTACATCGCGTGCTTCTTCAATACGGGGGTCTTCAACCGTTTCGACACGCATGTCCTTCGGTTTGTGAAATACAACTGCTTTCATATAAAATTATTTAGATGGTTCTTACTTATTCGCCGGTTTCATAATGTGGCGCATCAACCGGCTTGGATTGCGATGAGCCCTGCTGCCTCAGGTAAATCGAGAGTACTATAATGGCAAATACTGACAGGAATTCACTTTGCCAGTTTTGGAAGGACTCAAACCAAAATCGGGAATCTGTTATATATTCTCCTGCCGTTTCCAGTGGTTCGCCCTTAAGGCCTTTCATTACATTCTCGTCATCAAGGCTGCCGTAAAAATGAAGCACGAATGACACTGCAAACAGGATGAAAAGGGCTATTGTCAGTGAGTGCCTGTATAATGTCAGGATGAAGCCGCCTTTCCTTACCGGCCAGGGCGCATCCTTTCGATTCGGCTCGGGTTCCCTGTCCACTTCTTCCGCTTCATCAAAGCTTTTCGATTCTGACGAGCCCCTTTCTTTTAAAAAGATCGTAAACAAAACAAACAATGCCATTTGAAGGAATTCGCTTTCCCAATTTTCAAATGTCGATTCTACAAAATGCCCGGATGTAAAATATTGGTAGATCGTTACTGCTGCGCCTCCGTCTTCGATTAGTTCTTTATTATATTCTTTAAGCCCGAAGATAACCTGTGCGGCCAGTGCGGCTACAAACAGTATGAAAAAGGTTATGGAGAGGCTGTTGTTTCTTAAAAACTTTTTCATGTACGCTGTGTTAAATTGGATATAATAAAAAATGGGGTTCGCAATAAACCCCATCTTTCAAGAATGCTGCTGGACTACGCCATCATATTATCATCTGCATCAGCAGCATCAAAGTTTATGGTGTTATAGGCTGCTTCTGTAAGTGATATGTCAGCTTCTTTCTCTTCTTCAAGCGTTGCATGAAGGAGGGCAGCGGCTTCGTCTTCTCCTAATGTTTTAGCAAAAGCACAAAGTGTTCCGTAAGTAGCGATTTCGTAATGTTCGATTTTTTGAGAAGCGGCAATGATACCTGCATCACGAACTGCACCCGGTTCAGTGCTTTCCATAATTTCCTGTCCTTCTTTGATAAGCCCGTCCATAGCTTCGCATTTTTTGGCAACTGCTTTTTTACCGGCAAGCTCAAATACTTTTTCAAGGCGTGCAATTTGCTCTTCTGTTACTACAAGGTGGTCCTGAAGTGCGGCAACCAGGTTTGGATTAGTAGCATTCTTTGCCATTTTCGGCAAAGCTTTTGTTAGGGCTTTTTCTGCCCAGTAAATGTCTTTAAGGCAATCAACGTAAAATTCGCGAAGCCCTTCAGCTGCGGTCCTTTTTGGTTTTACCTGTCCGCGGGAATTTGTCGCAGGCGCTTTGGCTGTTGCCGATTTTGATGCAGCTGCTTTTGTAGTAGTTTTAGAGGGAGTGCTTTTTGTAGCGGTTGCTTTTGAAGCAGTACTGTCAGACGCTGCACCGGTAGTTTTTTTAGCAGGCGATTTTGTTGCTGTTTTCATAATGTTTATTCTAATTTTGATTAATTGTTTTTACTTTGTCCTTAGAGGATTACAAATCAAATTTAGATAATGGTGCAAGCGCATGCTATTAATGAATTCTTAAAATAAAATTCTCTAACACATATTTAACTCACTGTGTTACAGTCATCTTAAAATTAATCCTTACAATTACATTTTAACGTAAAAAGATTACATCCTTATGAAAAAAGCATTTGCGCCTTTTGTAGATAAAGCTTCTAAAATACTTATTCTGGGTACAATGCCGGGCGAAAAATCGCTTGAATTGCAGGAATATTATGGTAATAGGGGCAACCATTTCTGGAAGTTGCTTTTTTTAATATTCGATAGGGAATACACATACGAATATTCGCAAAAGCTGGAGCTGTTAAAAGAGCATCAGATAGCTGTGTGGGATGTGCTGGAATATTGTGAGCGGGAGGGAAGCCTGGACAGCAGGATAAAGAATGAGGTTCCTAACGATTTTACAGATTTCTATAAAAGCTATCCCAATATAAAGCATGTATTTTTTTCCAGTAAAAATGCATCGGCATATTACGACAAGTATGTGGGCAGGAAAGAGGGAATTGATTACGCGACGTTGCCATCTCCCAGCGGGGCGAACGCCTCAATGCCTTTTGCTAAAAAGCTCGAAGCCTGGAAAGAAAAAATCCTTCCGCTTACCTTACAAAAATAAATGGGAGGATCTTCGTTTTCAAGTCAGGAAGTAAAATACTTCTTTAACTTCCGATGCCTGTAGCTTCTTATACTTGCATGTATAAAATGCCTTACTCTGTTTTGTAGGTTAGTCCAGTTCATGGGGTTACTTTTTTCCTGTTAAACGTAGTGCAAGTTCAAAAAATTAAAACATAACTTATTTAAATTAATATTAAAGAATTGTTACAAACAAACTTTTACGAATGTAATGATTTTTTAAATAAAAAATTAACTAATAAATAACTTTTTTAGATTAGTAGTAAATTATATCTATTCTTGGGTAACACCTAAACTTGTGGTTTTAGGTTTTATTTAACTTTAGTTAAAATTTAGTATGAATAGTGATGTGTTATGGGTAGGAATTGACTGTCATGCCGAATCATTACTTATGCAGGAGAGGTGCAATGGTATTGATATATGTGGCCTGCTACACGGTGATAACTAAACAGTATATTATAATAAAAAGTATATTAATTATAACGGCGCTATGCAGGGCGGAATGAAATTATACATATATTTGAAACGTTTATACTTTTTAGTGTAAAATATTGATTTACATGAGAAAAATCCTTCTGCTTTTATTGTTTTCGGCTTCCTGTTGGTCGCAGGCAAATAATTTTGTCGCACGGCAAAAAAATCTTGTATGGGAAAATGTCGTGATAAGCGACCAGGCCAATATTCCGGAACTGTTGGCAAAGCATCCAAGGCTCACCATTACATCTTCAAAAAATGCCGTTTATAAAGGAAAGGGTTCTCATATTAAAAATATATGCCCGGATACGTCACCCTTTATGGAAGATGAAGTCAGTTTTGATTTTGAGATAGAGCCCGGCGATGGCAAATACAGGGTAACGGTATTTAATATCGTTTATACGCAGGGTAAAACTAAAACTACAACAGCTGCTGAAAAGTACTTTCTTGAAAAGGGAATATTAAAGCAGGATGCCCAGTCAAAGAAAGACTTTGAATGCCTTGGCATTTATTTTAGCAGGATATTTACAATGACAATGATTTACAAAAACAAAATGTAAACCAATAAGGTTCAGATTAGAGACATCATAAACAAATTAATTTTTGGCATAAAAAAATCCGGTTGTTCATCACAACCGGATTTTTTAGTATTATCTGCCTGCCAATTATTTTTTACCGGCCTGCTGTCCTTTCATTTCTTTTTCAAGCATATCGTAGAACTGGTCAATTTTAGGTAGTACAAGTATTCTTGTCCTCCTGTTGGTAGCCCTTCCTTCAGCAGTATCATTGCCTGTAAGCGGCACAAACTCACTACGTCCTGCGGCAACTAAGCGCTTAGGATCTATACCAAAATCATTCTGCAGTATCCTTACGATAGACGTTGCACGCTTAACGCTCAAATCCCAGTTATCCTGAAGTACCGGGTTTTTGATAGGCACATTGTCAGTGTGGCCTTCAACCATACATTCAAAATCAGATTTATCTTTTACTATTGCAGCAACTTTGCCTAATATTTCTTTAGCACGGTCGCTTACCTGGTAGCTTCCGCTTTTGAATAGCAGTTTATCAGCGATCGATATGTAAACTACCCCTTTCTCAACATTTACCTCGATATCCGGATCGTTTACGCCAACAGCTCTTTTAATACTCGACACAAGTGCAATGGTAACCGAGTCTTTACGCGTAAGTGCATCCTGTAAACGTGTAATTTTAAGGTCTTTTTCCTTAAGGCTTTCCAACGTTTTTTCAAGATTCTCAGCGCCTTTAGATGATAACGTGGTTATCTGGTCTTTGGTTGTGATCAGTTGGTTGTTGCTCGACTTCAGGTCCTCGATACGGGAAGCCATAACGTCTTTCTCTGCAAGACAGGTGTTTAGCTTTACAGTAGCCGAATTCAAAAGGTCCTGGCATTCCTTGTTCTTAGCTTCAAGCTCGGCAATTTTCTTCTTTGCCCCGCACGAAGTCAGCATCGTAGCTGATAATGTGAGTAATAGAATGGCTCTTTTCATACGTTCGTGTTTTAAAATTTTAACAAATTTAAGAATTACATGAATAAATAATAACGCGTTTGTCTATAAACTATTGTTAAAATTTTTATCAAACACCTTGCCGCCTTTTA
Source organism: Flavobacterium arundinis (assembly GCF_038289855.1). Lineage (NCBI taxonomy): Bacteria > Pseudomonadati > Bacteroidota > Flavobacteriia > Flavobacteriales > Flavobacteriaceae > Flavobacterium > Flavobacterium arundinis. The sequence continues at coordinate 386,790 of NZ_JBBYHR010000004.1, read as the reverse complement.
TAAAATAAGCCCAAACAATACTCTTTGTCTTGTAGTAATTTTTGTACTTATTTGATTTCCTTTTATTTATAAAATGAAAAAACTTTATGTAAAAAGAGAAATGTGCTTTTAAAATTGCGCCAAAATGTGCCGCCTGCCCTTTGGATAAAAATCGTATCCCGGCCAGACCATCAAGCAGCATCCGCATAAACAGTACAGGAAACAGCTGTAGCGCGGGAACATTTTTCACGATCATCCAAAGTGAATTCCGGAAGTTAAGATACGTTTTGCGTGGATTGATGCTATTCAACGTTGCTCCTCCCACATGGTAAATTACCGACTTATGGCAAAAACGGGCTTTATAATTCAGGTTAAAGGCCCGCCAGCACAGGTCGATCTCTTCCTGGTGCGCAAAAAAATCTTCGTCGAATCCCGCCAATTCTCTGTACACATCTTTCCTTATGAAAAAGCAGGCACCTGATGCCCAGAATATTTCTGTAATATCATCATATTGGCCGTTGTCTTCCTCTATTGTATCGAATATCCTGCCCCTGCAAAAAGGGTAGCCATACTTGTCAATGAAGCCGCCTGCAGCGCCTGCATATTCAAAGTGCGTTTTGTTTTTATAATCCAGTATTTTGGGCTGGATAATAGCAGTTTCAGGATCTTGTTCAAAAAGTTCAATGACAGGTTCCAGCCAGCCTTCGGTAACTTCTACATCTGAATTAACAAGGGCATAAATCTCTTCTTCAACATTGGCAAGTGCGTCGTTATAGCCTTTTGCATACCCAAAGTTGCCGTTGTTCTGAATGATATGTATTGCCGGGTAATTTGCTTTTACAAAAGCTATAGAATCATCAGTTGAGGCGTTATCGGCAACGTAGATCGCTGCAACTTCAGAATGTGACATGACCGAAGGCAGGAACTGCTCGAGCAGGCCTTTACCATTCCAGTTTAATATTACGACTGCGATGCTTTTCATAAATTGGGTGTGTATTCAGGAAGGTCGGGAAGGAAGATGTATTTTTCCTCCTCGTGGTCCATTTGGCAAAAGTAATGATTTAGCCCGTTGGTAACCATCATGTGCATGGCATTTACGGTCATGTTATAACGCGCGATCTGGTCGAAGGTGTTTTGCGAAATGGGCACCCCCGGCGCTTTGCATTCTACCAATAAAAATATCGTTCCATCAGGCTGGAAAACAACGGCATCGTATCGTTTGGTTAAACCGTTTATTTTAATTATTTTCTCTACGTTGATATGCGATTTTGGGTAGTTTTTCTGCTCCAGCAGAAAACGGACTACATGCTGGCGTACCCATTCCTCGGGTGTCAGGACAACAAATTTTTTACGGATTTCGTCAAAGATAGCGACCTTATTTTCACTATTTTTGAAACGGAATGTATAGTCGGGAAAATTCAGCTTTTGCATCAGGCAAATTTATGATTTTTGACTGTACCATCAATAAATGTTTTAAAAAGCCGCATGGACGAAGTTGTAAAGATTGTAAACGATATAAAGCAGGGCAACATAAAGCCCATTTATTTTTTAATGGGGGAGGAGCCTTACTATATCGACAGGCTTACCGAATATATTGAAAACAATATTCTTACCGAAGAGGAGAAAGGCTTCAACCAAATGGTGCTATACGGAAAGGATGTGAGTATCGAGGATGTTATATCCAGTGCCAAGCGGTACCCCATGATGGCCGACAGGCAGGTGGTTATTGTTAAAGAAGCACAGGAACTTTCCCGCAACATAGAAAAGCTCGAGAGCTATGCCGAAAACCCGCAGCCAACTACCGTGCTGGTTTTTGCCTATAAATACAAAACCCTCGACAAGCGCAAGAAAGTGACCAAAATGCTTGAAAAAGCAGGTGTTGTTTATGAAAGCAAAAAAATGTACGACAATCAGGTAGGCGACTGGATAAAGCGCCTGCTTTCCGGGAAAAATTACGGAATCGAGCCAAAAGCTGCTGCAATGCTTGTTGAGTTTTTGGGGAATGACCTGAGCCGCATCAGCAATGAACTGGAAAAGCTTACGATTATCCTTCCACCAGGCAGTACAATCACACCACAAGTAATCGAAGATAATATAGGCATCAGCAAAGATTATAATGTGTTCGAGTTCCGTAAAGCGATAGGGGAACGAAATGAGCTGAAGGCCTATAAGATTGCCGAATACTTTTCGCAAAACCCTAAAGATAATCCATTGGTTATGACCACAGGGCTTGTGTTCGGGTTCTTTTCGCAATTGCTGCAATACCACGGATTGAAAGATAAAAACCCCGGCAATGTGGCTAAAACCCTGAAAATAAACCCTTACTTCGTTAAGGACTACGATATTGCACTACGCAATTATCCCATGAAAAAAGTCAGCGGGATTGTTGCGACCCTTCGTGATATAGATGTAAAGAGCAAGGGGGTTGGTTCAAATGCCATCCCGCAATCCGATTTGCTAAAAGAGATGCTGGTTAAGATTTTTAATTAAGGATATAATCCCGATATTTGCAGGCTAAACTGAAAAGATAATCATGGGAATGAATAAGAATACTATTCTTGGGTGGGCTACCTTTATAATGATAATAATGGGATTACTGTTGATTGGCCTGGGTGTGTACCGCTACGCCGATGTGGCAGGATGGGGTTTTTCGGCAGTGGGTGTAGGCTTTTTTGCCATAGCATGGGTATTCAGCTCACTTAAGGGACGGGTATAATTTATATTGTAATTTCCTCATCGTTCAGGTATTCGTCTGTAAAGTGCTGCTTATGTTTTGGCTGAGAAAATTTTTGCGCATTAAATTCCTTTGAGTTTCCTTTCGGGATAGAGAGTGAATTCCAATGTGCTGCTCCCATTTTCCCAATAAAAACAATCTGCCCAATGTGGTAAGGGTAGTGCGCCAGCTGCCTGTTGATAGCTTCCATAACCGTATGGCCCTGGTTCCGGATATAAATGATTGTTGAAAGATCATCTTCCGTCAGGGATTTCAGGGTATCCAATAAAACTTTCCAGCCATTATCCCATTTTTGCAGCATTTCCTCCTTTGTGGCAATGTCATTCTCAAATTCGCCATCGCGGTCACGCCATTCTTTTTCACCATCTGTGGTTAAAAAATCGGTCCACCGGCTTAGCATGTTGCCCGAAAGATGCTTTACTATTATGACAATGCTGTTGCTATCGTCGTTATATTGCCAGAACAGCTTGTCATCCGGCAATTGGGCAAATGTTTTTTCTCCCAGCAATTTATAATATTCAAATTGTTTGATCGTGCTTTCAAGGTAACCTTCCATTGTCTGTTTTTTTTACAAAGTTGCAGGAACATCTTTAAAAAATTGTTGCTCCGGAAGTCCAAAAGCTTTTTCTCCCGGGCCATTCTCGGTTTGGAACTGCTTTGGCGACAGCCCAAAATGCTTTTTAAATTCATTGCTGAATGCCGAGAGGTTTTCATAACCCAGCTCAGCGTAGATTTCCGAGGGGCGCTTTTGCAATGAAAGCAGCAACTTCGCCTGGTCCATTTTTTGCTGCAGGAAATATTTTTGCGGAGGCATATTATAAAGAGCTGCAAAATGCCTCTTGAATGTAGAAACGCTCATATCGCATAGAAAAGCGAGTTCTTCTGTGGTAAGCCCATTGTGTAAATTCAGCCCGACCACCTGTTTAATTTTGATATCGCTTTTGCCTGCCAGTGCCTGCCCTACAAAACGATTGAAAATATCAGGAGAGGTAGTACTGATGTAATTGAGTACCTCCTGTATTTTAACCTCATTCATCTCGCTATTCCCCTGTTCCTTTAAAAGCTTTAAGGACAGGCAAAAATTTTTAAGGAAGCTATCCTGCGGAACTTTAAAGATGGATTTGGAAGGTGATTTTTCATTAAAGGACAATCTGCGTTTGGCACAAAAATCGGACAGCGTTTTGTTGCCAAAGAAAATAAGGATAGCCTCATATTTATTTGCCACAGTTTGCTCCGACATTAAAATGCTGCCACTTGCCAGCATCAACACTTCTTCATTGGTAACGATTTCTTTACCGTTAGCGGTGTGCACTACCTTTATGCCATTTTGTAGCAGGCAAAGCATGTTTTTAGTAAACACGACTTTATTCTTTTCAGACGGCCTGTCGTTCGTGTAAAAATAGATAAGGGTATCATCAGTACCTGTAGTAAAGCCTTCCGGTAAAGTATAAATTATGCTGCTCATAATAGGATAAAGGTACAAACATTTGACGAAAACACGATTTGCTTTTATTGCTTTAAAAACTATCTTTGTTATTAAATAATCAATATAATGTCAGACGATAAGAAAGTAATATTTTCGATGTCCCGTGTGGGCAAGACGTATCCCGGCGCACAAAAGCCGGTTTTAAAAGATATTTACCTGAGCTTTTTCTACGGTGCCAAAATTGGTATCCTGGGTCTTAACGGCTCCGGTAAATCGTCACTGTTAAAGATCATTGCCGGAGTAGATAAAAATTTCCAGGGCGATGTGGTTTTCGCACCCGGATATACCGTGGGTTACCTGGAGCAGGAGCCATTGCTTGATGAAACCAAAACAGTAATCGAGGTAGTTCGCGAAGGTGTTGCCGAAACGGTTGCCCTTTTAGATGAATTCAATAAAATAAACGACAGCTTTGGCGACCCGGAAGTATATGAGGATGCCGATAAGATGCAGAAACTGATGGACCGCCAGGCAGAATTGCAGGACAGGATCGATGCTTCGGGTGCATGGGAACTGGATACGAAGCTCGAGATAGCGATGGATGCCCTTCGTACGCCGGAGCCGGATACACCTATAAATGTGCTTTCGGGCGGGGAGAAAAGGCGTGTGGCTTTATGCCGCCTATTGCTGCAACAGCCGGACGTGCTTTTGCTGGATGAGCCTACCAACCACCTTGATGCCGAGAGCGTACTATGGCTTGAACAGCACTTACAGCATTATGCAGGAACGGTGATTGCCGTAACGCACGACCGTTATTTCCTTGATAATGTGGCAGGCTGGATACTGGAGCTCGACAGGGGAGAAGGCATTCCGTGGAAAGGCAACTACTCGTCATGGCTTGACCAAAAGTCGAAGCGTATGGAGCAGGAGGAGAAAACCGCTTCCAAGCGCAGGAAGACCCTTGAGCGCGAGCTTGACTGGGTACGCCAGGGAGCGAAAGGCCGTCAGGTAAAACAGAAAGCCCGTTTGCAAAACTACGACAGGCTATTGAACGAAGACCAGAAAGAGCTTGACGAAAAACTCGAAATATACATACCTAACGGGCCAAGGCTTGGTACCAATGTTATCGAAGCCAAAGGCGTTGCCAAAGCATACGGCGATAAATTGCTGTATGACAACCTGAACTTTACATTGCCACAAGCAGGTATAGTAGGTATCATCGGGCCGAACGGTGCGGGTAAAACTACTATATTCAGGATGATAATGGGAGAGCAGGAGCCGGATAAAGGAGAGTTTACCGTAGGTGAAACTGTGAAGATAGCCTATGTTGACCAGTCGCACTCCAACATCGACCCTAATAAAACAATCTGGGAAAACTTCTGCGATGGGCAGGAACTTATCATGATGGGCGGCAGGCAGGTAAATTCACGTGCTTACCTGAGCCGTTTTAACTTTAGCGGAAGTGACCAGAATAAGAAAGTAAATACACTGTCAGGTGGGGAGCGGAACAGGCTGCACCTAGCTATTACCCTGAAAGAAGAAGGTAACGTATTGCTTCTGGATGAGCCTACCAACGACCTTGATATCAATACGCTCCGTGCGCTTGAGGAAGGTTTGGAAAACTTTGCAGGCTGTGCAGTGGTAATATCCCACGACAGGTGGTTCCTCGACAGGGTATGTACGCACATACTTGCATTCGAAGGTAACTCGGAAGTGTATTTCTTTGAAGGCAGCTTCTCTGAATATGAAGAGAACAAGAAAAAACGCCTTGGCGGTGATTTGACACCGAAGCGTATCAAATACAAAAAGCTGATACGCGGATAAAGGAAACCTCAATTATTATAGTAGGTAAAAAGTTTTTGACAGATCTATATTTAAATTTGATTATAGTGAGCCCGGTAGTTTATCGGGCTCATTCTTTTTAATTTAATTCGGTCCGGTAAAATTAGATAAGGCCCATAATGTATGTTTTTTTAAAAAGGTATACATTGTATAGTGCTTCGGCCAACTATTGCACACAAAAGAAATGCAAGCTAATAGCTTTATCAACCTGCTTTAAAAAAAATGCCCCCAAATAGTTTTAATATTTGGGGGCATTTCAGTAGATAGGCTTTCTGTTAGTTCACTACAATTTTCTTAGTGAGCGATTTCTCATCAGCAACCACTTTCAGAAGGTAGAAGCCCTGAGGAAGATTATTCACTTTGTAGGTATTGTTATCCTGCTGCGGATGCTGGATATATTGTATCAGCTGGCCATTAAGGTTGATGAGCTGTATTTCGTCTATTTCAGTTTCAGAATAGATGTTTATTTCATTATTCACTGCCGGGTTAGGATATACCGATACTGTGGCTGCAAGGATATCCTCTACACCTGCAATACCCCAACGATCCTGCGCTACCGGCCCGCCCCATATTAGTGTAGCGAGGTAAGGATTGTCTATAAACGGGTTCCTATTGCCTTGTCCGTAAGTATTACCGGCATTGCCAAGGTAGGTATTCCTGTTGTCTTCGTACTGCGATACAGGGTCTTCTGCATTCCACTCAAGGAAAAGCATAAGCATATTGGTATCGGAAGCAACTGTAGCGCCCGTGCCTACATTTTTAGGAAGGCACTGGTTACCATAGCGAAGGTACATGTACATCATCATCCTTGCGATATCGCCTTTCCACTCGTCGCCAGGGTACCATTGTTCGCCCGTTTCAAATGAATTTCCCGAACCGTCAAAAAATTTATCATTATTCCTGTCGCCATTGCGTTTTTTGTCGCTTGCCCTTATGTGGTGCACATCGGCGCCCGGTCCTGAAGTGCCAAGATCGGGATTTCCAAGTGCTTTCGGGTACGTATGCTCCCTGTTCCAAAGGCATGATGCAGCGGTACCGTCATCATCCATTTCTTTATTCCTTCTCCTGTGGTCTTTGTCATCAGATGAAGATGCCGGGCAAAGGTTGCTGCTAAAGCCATAGATCAGGAAAAGATTGGTATGCGTGCCATCAGCCGGATCCAGGTCGACAATTTTTATAGCGTTTTCAGCCTCCTGGTATGAAAGCTGCTTGGTATGCGTGCTTGTAATCTTGGTTGCAAGGGCGCTTTTCAGGGCCATACCACCTTGGTTAAAATTAAATCCATTGTAGTAGGGCGAAGCAGGTGCTCCATCCTGTGCAAGCGCTACACCAGAGACTGTAGCTAATAAGAGGGTAATTATTTTTTTCATTGCATATTTTTAGGACGTCAAATGTAGGCGATAATTTCCACACTACCTGAAATTTAACATCAGATCATATTTATTTTTTCCGTTCCAGCAAGGCCATATAAAAGCCGTCAAAACCGCTTTCGGACGCAAGGATCTTGTTTTCTTTTACAAAGGTAAACTCCTTGCCTATCTCTGTCGTTAAAAAATTCTTAACCTGTTCCTGATTTTCAGAAGGTAACACAGAACACGTAGCATATACCAGCTTCCCGCCCGGCTTCACAATTTTAGAGTAACTTTCCAGGACTTCAGCCTGTGTCTTCCTGATATTGTCAATAAATTCGGGCTGTAGTTTCCATTTGCTGTCAGGGTTCCTTTTCAGTACGCCGAGGCCGCTGCAGGGTGCGTCTATAAGCACGCGGTCGGCTTTCTCGTGAAGTTTCTTAATGACTTTGGTACTGTCGATAATACGGTATTCGATATTAAAGGCGCCGTCACGTTTCGCGCGTATCTTGAGCTGTTTTAGCTTGCTTTCATAAAGGTCCATTGCAATAAGCTGGCCTTTGTTCTCCATAAGGGAAGCCATATGCAGGGTTTTTCCTCCCGCACCGGCACAGGTATCTACTACGCGCATCCCGGGTTCTACCTCAAGGAAGCGTGCCACCATTTGCGATGATGCATCCTGGACCTCAAACAATCCTTCCTTAAAAGCATCGGTAAGGAAAACATTCGCCCTTTCCTTTAATACTAATGCGTCAGGATATTCTTTCGGGGCTTCGGTGTCAATGTTAAGGTCCATCAAGATAGCCCTTAGCTTTTCACGTGTAGTCTTCAGGGTATTTACACGAAGTATTACTTTGGCCTGCTCGTTTTGTGCAGCAAGCTCTTTCTCCCATTTCTTTTCGCCAAGCTCTTTTACGCCAAGCTCATCCATCCAGTCGGGTATCGATTCGCGGTATTTTCGTATTTTTGAAAGTTCATCAAAGCGGCCTTTTATGCGGCGTAAAGGTGTGTCTTCAAAGTATTTCCAATCCGGCAGGGTAATGCCGCGAAGCACAGCCCATACGGCAAAAATACGCCACAGGTTATCACGGTCATACGGTTCTTTTACTTCGGCTATCTCAACATAAAGCCTTTTCCAGCGTACTATCTCATATATTGTTTCGGCAACAAATTTGCGGTCGGCGCTGCCCCAGCGCTTGTCTTTCTTAAGGGCTCGGGCAACAACCTTATCGGCATACTCACCATCGTTAAAAATGAACCCAAGGGAGTCAATAACCGTAAAAACTAAATTCCTGTGTAATCTCATTGTAAAAAATTGAACCGCAAAGGTATTGAATTTTTAGGGAATTTCGTGCTGGTCGGGAGTGATGGGTTCTTTTGGAATAAATGCACTACAAATGCCTGTCGGCTCTGTCATCGCGAGGCACGAAGCGATCTTTATTTGGTCCCTTGGAAAGACTGCTTCGTCGTTCCTCCTCGCAGTGACGGTGCAACAGTGGATAACTATCGTTTCCCATACCTACCCAAAAACTCCGATGGTGTTTCTCCTGTCTTTTTTTTAAAGAGACGCGAGAAATAACCATAATCCAAATAACCAAGCCCGATCGCAATTTCGCTGAAGCTTTTCTTCTGCAGCACCAACATTTTTTTGGCTTCCAGCAGAACACGGTCTGTTATTACTTCACTGGCCGATTTACCCACGACCGACTGCGTAATACGGTTCAGGTGCCGCGATGTAACGGCCATCATGGAGGCATAGAGTGATGGCGATTTCATTTGGCGGTAATTATCTTCTACCAACGCCTCAAATTCCCTGAACCTGTTATAATAATTGTTTTGGGCGCTGTTTGTATCCGCTTCATATTCGGGATATATTCTTGAGGCTTCAATATAGGTAAGGTCTACAAGGCCGATAACAGCTTCTTTTTTGAGGATATTGCTGTTGGTGTATTCTTCAAGGATCGTGCGAAACAGCAGGCTTATCTTTTCCAATGACTGGGTATTGGGATAAAGCGCCGGCGACTGGTGCATACTGAAAAAGAACGGGAAGCGGTTGAGTCGGCTATGGGTATAGTGCAGGTTATAAAAAGCCTGCGAGTGGAAGAAGATGTAACCTTCTGTATCCTGAGAAAGTTCCCAATGATGCGTCTGTCCCGGATTCAAAAAGAAGAGTGCGCCGGGTTTTACTTCGTATGTCGTAAAATCAATTTCGTGGATACCGTTGCCTTTTGTAAAAAGTATAGCCAGGTAAAAGTCGTGGGAGTGGGGCAGCGCAATATCCTTATGGCGTGTGCGGAGATGTTCCTGCAATGTATTGGCGTAAAATTCCTCCGCTTCATGGCCTTCATCGAACTGATGTATACGGAGTACATTAACCTTATCCATTCCGAATGTCTTTTTTATCCTCAAATGTCCGAAAAGTACAAATTTCTGCGTAAATATGATATGGCCTGTTGGGGTTATTAGTTGTAAATTTACCAAAAAAATAATATGTCAGCAATAGTAGGAATTTTAACAGAGAAATGTCCAAAATGTGGAAAAGGAAAAGTGTTCAGTTCGAAAGGTAACCCGTTGCTGTTCAAAATGCCGAGGATGAATGAGCACTGCCCTGTTTGCAATCATAAATTTGAAAAAGAGCCCGGCTATTTCTTCGGGTCGATGTTCGTAAGTTATGCGGTAACGGTAGGTGAGATGATCGTGTTCTTTCTTTTAGCACACTTTTTTGTGAAGGAAATCATAACAATGATAGTGCTTATTGGGATAATGTCTATACTGCTTAGCACCTTTAATTTCAGGCTTTCAAGAATGATATGGATCTATTTGCTGGACGGAAAGAACAGGCAGATATAAGTATTTTAGATTGTTGGATTTTTAGATCATCAGACTAATCAGGGGATAGGAATCAGGTCTGTTTCCTTAAAATTATCTTGCCAGAAAGAAGGGGTGCTGATCATGTTTTGTGTGCCCCATCCCCAATTTTTTATGATCGTCCGGATATCGTGTACAATCTGAAGCGATTCATCGCCCTCCGGCCTGTTTACCTGCCTGTGTTCAAATTTATTCCATTTGTAAAGGCTGTTCCGGGTACCGGTCCTTTTCAGATAAAAGTAGCGCAGCCAGATTTCCCCGTGATCGTTGTAATACACTAAAGGCATCAAAATACTGTTGCCGTCCGGGTTGTATAGTACCATGCAATAATTTTCCATGTATTTTCCTTTGTATCTTTTGGTATAATTCATGGGATGTGCCGTATGCAGCGCATTCCAGAGGCTGTCCTGGTAGTTGCAGGCAAATGCTTCCGTCCGCTCGTTGCGCGCCATCCTGTCTAATGCTACGGAACGCGTCTTTGCCCTTGCAACCAGTTCGGGAACCCCCGGATAATCATCGGCATAAGGATTTCCTTTTTCCATCATCGCAAACATATTGCCTCCTTTGCCATTCCAAAAAGCCTGTCCTTTCGGGAAAAATTTATGATAGGTCACCCTGTTAATCAGGAAATTTTTTTTGGCCGACTTTGTATTCTCACTATAAAATTTGTGCTCATCGTCCTTGTCAAAATACCATTTGCCTTCGTATTGCATTCCCCACAACACATAGCCATAGTAATAGTTGCCGTTGCCGCCCGTCTCTGTCTGGAATGTGCCACCAAACCGTGTCAGCCTTTCATAACCGGCATCATGAGCACTGTTGACGAAAAAGGCTATGAACTTTGTTGCGTCTTCATTAGGGATAAACTTGTAGCAATCTTTTGGGGCGATTGTGTATTCCAATGTTCTTTCAGCATGAGAGAGCAGGCTGTCATCTATAATATTGTATTGTTCCAACTTTTCCCATTGGGGTATGGTAAGCCCCTGGCTATAGCTGAAAAAGCTTATCAGGCAGAGTAACAACAATAATTGCTTTCGTTTCATAATTACTTATCTTTCAGGAATTCTTCAAGTTTGCCGGATTTATTTGCTTCAATAAGCTTTTTCATCTTTTTAGTCTGCTTTACTTTATGTGCAGGGTTATCAATATAATCGGCAATAATTTTCCATGTGCCAATCTTAACAGCCGCCTGATCTTTGGCCAGGCTCTTATTCTCAAGGCAGAATTTCGTCATCGCCGCCATATATATTGTCATAATATTATCATCATTGCCCATGATCTCTTCGGTACTTTCCATAGAAAAGGTGTAATCCGGCGTACCCATCATCCATTTGATCATGAAGGCAGCGCTTTTTGCTTCTTCGACAGTATCTGTTCTTACCGGAATTGATAAGAGATAGTTCGAAGCCTGCAATGCAGCGCCTTCAGCCGGCTTATAATCGCCCTCAGCCTTTAGGGGTATTGCATCATAATCCGGTAATGATTGTGTGTAGCCCATCGCAATTGTGAATAGTAAGCTTAGTGTAAAGATAATTTTTCTCATAATATTTGTTGGTTATCAATGGTTTAAATCAAAATTTCAGGTGTTCTTCCGGGCTAAGATACCCGTCCAGCTTTATTGTCATTTCTCCTTTTTTATCAAGGGAAACACTAATTCTTTCGCCATGCATAAAATGGAAAAAGGTACTGTCGACAACATATTTTCCCTGCTCTTTCCATAAGATATCGTAATCCCTACCATCATTATGGTAATTGTATTTCGGGTCGTTATAAGCGGTCTTGGCAATTACTATCGAGCAGGGCTTGAACATACACATGGCTGATTCATAAGTGAATTCTGTTTTAGTTTTACCCGGGGCTACGTCTTCATTATTGGCTTCGGCAGCAATAATTAGCAGGTTTTCCTTGGTCTTATTTTTAAAGCTTATAGTGCCGCGTTTTGGATTGTTTTCGGGTTCTAATGTAAAGAAAGCACAGCAACAGCCCGGCCGCACAATATAGGTTTCGCCCTTCCTGAATTTTGCTACGAAATGCAGCGTGTCTTTACCTATAATAGCTGAGCATTTGTCAAGGCCTTTTTTGGAAAGGTGTATCGTTTGGGGAATGCTATCGGTAACATTATAAATCTTGCCATTGATAGCCAAAGAAAATTCCGTATTATAACCGTTGGGGGCTTCGCCAAATCCCGCCAGGAATTTAAGCGTTGCGGTTTGCGCAAAGCAGGGCAGCGTAAGCAGGCATATAACCAGTCGGGCAATTGCTTTCATAGGTTTGTTTTCGTAAATATATAAAATCCTTTAACGCGGGCATCGGTGTTAAATTATTACTTTAGCACTATAAACACCAAAACCATGAAAAAAAGCCTTTTGATATTGTTGTTTGCTGCGGCATTATTGTCGTGCAAAAAAGAAGAGAAAAAAGACTACAAACCCTCATTTACAATCGTTGAAGCAGATACGCTCCTGAATGAGGAGATTAGCATCCGGGCCATTACGATCGATGGCGATAAAGCCTGGTATGCCGCAAGTATGGGCAAATATGGCTGGGTGTCGCTTAGTGGCGGAAAAAACTTTAGCGGTGTGATTTCAAAAGACACGTTGTTTCCTGAATTCAGGGCTATCGCGCAAACTAAGAATGATATTTTTATACTGAATGTCGGTACACCGGCCATGCTCTATAAAATTTCCAAAGACGGAAAGACTAGTAAGGAAGTTTATTCTGAAACAGGGGAGAAGGTGTTCTACGACAGTATGCAGTTTTACAATGACAAAGAAGGTATAGCGATGGGCGACCCTACAGATGGCTGCCTTTCGGTGATCATTACCTCAGACGGCGGGGAAACCTGGAAAAAGATCAGATGTGGGACAATGCTAAAGGTCGTGGAGGGCGAGGCGGCTTTTGCGGCTAGCAATACTAACCTTATTGTGAAAAGCGGCAATACCTGGATTGTGTCAGGAGGAAAGAAATCACGTGTTTTCTTTTCGGCTGATAAAGGGAAAAGCTGGGAAGTATATGATACGCCGATAGTGCAGGGTAGCGAAATGACAGGAATATTCTCTGCTGATTTTTATGATGATGAGATCGGCTTTGCTGTAGGCGGTAATTACGAAAAATTAGATGCCAATACAGGTAATAAGATAATTACCCAAGACGGCGGTAAGACCTGGGAAAAGGTTGCAGATGGAGAAAGCTTCGGATATGCTTCGTGTGTACAGTTTGTTCCCGGAAGCAATGGCGATGAGCTTATGACAGTAGGCCCTTCTGGAATCTTTTATTCCTATGACCGTGGTGCTACGTGGAAAAAAATATTCGATGAAAAGAACTACCATACCCTGCGTTTTGCTGATGCAAAAACATTTATAATTGCCGGGCAGAAAAAGATTTTACGTTTGAGGCTAAATTAAATCAGCAATTATTTAACTGGCTCCAGAACTTGTAAAAAATTCCTTAAAAAAAGCTATTTTTACGCAAAAATTACAGATGAAAGGTTTTTTATTTAGGTATAGGTACCAAATACTGCTAGTGTTCATAGGTATTGTCTGGATTTCTTTACTTAACGAAATACTCCAAATAAAAAATCAAAACGTAATTTATTCCGATTCGGATAATTACAGGGAATCTGCTGATTTTCTTTACCACAATTTTAAAGCACATTATTACAGGCCCTTGGGAATGGCAGCTATTACGGGTCTGCCTTATCTTTTTGGAGGCGATGATACCTCCGTTTACAACTTTAGCCTCGTGATTAATGTAATTGCATGGCTAGCGTCCGCATTGTTGCTTTTCAGTTTTTTAAAAAAATCCTTATCTGATAAAATGGCTTTCGCTTTTTCCTTAATTTTCTACTCAGCATTAGGTCCATTATTCACTAATTTTCACCTCCTGACAGAGAGCCTATTTACATTCATAATGCTCTTATCTTTTTATTTTATCGACAGATATTACTCCCGCAGGTCTTTTTATTTTTTATCATTATCGATCAGTATTTTACTTTTTGCGATTCTCATAAAGCCGGGAGCAAAATTATTTTGTATACTTATCATGTTATATTTCAGCAGAAAGCTCTTAAAAAATGTACTTAACAGGAGTGCCATTCTAATTTATGTAACTATGAGTCTTATTATATTTCAGTGCTTAATGGTAAGGCAGGAATATGGCGATTTTACACTGAGCTACATTGACGGGGTTACCTACTATAATTATTTGGGAAACAGAGCTAAATTGTTGAATACAAATGAGGAATTTGTTCAAGCCAATGCAAGGGCCAGATATATGCTAAGCCTGCCCTTTCCTTTGCAAAAAGAAACAGCGGTAAACGATGCTGTTGAACAGTTGAAAAATAATAAGATAAACCTTATAAAAGCGTATTTACTGAATCTCGCAGATAATACAAAATCCCCGAGCGACTGTATTAATGTCTGCAAAAACCTTAACGGTACAAGCTATTTTGAAACTGCAAAGAATTTAATGAGCATTATTTCAAAATACCAAAACAGGTTTTTTACAGTGCTTGGCTCTTTCCTTGCATTGTATTGCTGTTTCCGTACGCGCAGGCGGCCTGATATCTATACTTTGATGAGCCTTTTCATTCTATGTAATATTGCGGTTTCGGGCATATCATGCCAGCAGGGTGACCGTTTCCATATCGTTTTTTTTCCCTTTGCCATCCTGCTTATTGGTAAAACATACGCTGATAAAACAAAAAAACATATCCCGGAATAAATGAGAAAATTATCTATAATAATACCCGTTTATAACGAAGCAAAAACAGTTCATCTTATCCTTGACAAAATTAAAAAGGTTACTTTACCTGATGGTATTTCTAAAGAAGTAGTGATAGTCGATGACCGTTCTTCCGATGACACAGTAGACATAATAAATAATTACATATCCAAAAATCCTGAAATGGGCATTCTCTTTTTCCTCCATAGTACCAATAAAGGAAAGGGGGCAGCCCTGCACACCGGAATTGCCAATACTTCGGGCGATTATATAGTTATCCAGGATGCCGACCTTGAATATGACCCGAATGAATACAACCTGCTACTCCGGCCTGTATTAGATGGACATGCCGATGTTGTTTACGGATCACGGTTCATGGGTGGAAACCCGCACAGGGTACTGTTTTTTTGGCATACAATAGGGAACAGGTTTCTAACGTTCCTCTCCAATATGTTCACCAATCTGAATTTAACGGATATGGAAACCTGCTATAAGCTCTTTGATGCCAGAATACTAAAAACACTTGTATTGAAAGAGAAGCGTTTCGGTTTTGAGCCTGAGGTAACCGCCAAAATTTCCAGGCTGAAAAAGATCCGGATTTACGAAGTAGGCATCTCGTATTACGGAAGGACCTATGACGAAGGAAAAAAGATTGGCTGGAAAGATGGCATTTATGCCATCTATTGTATTTTAAAATATGGCATGCTGCGTTTAAAATAAAATAATATAAAAAGGGAACCGAAGCTCCCTATTTAACCAAACTATTTATCTAATCTTATTTTTTTTCCTTGTATTTACTGAGGAGTTTCTTATTGAAATCTTCTTCAGCCTTTTTAAGCTTCAGCACTCTTGCCGGCCCAATCAGGGGTTTCATATCGGCTACGAGCTTTTTACGAAGGTTAAACAATTCTTCATCTGCATCTTCCAATTGCTCAAGGTAGGATAACGCATCCTTTTCAGACATTTTATCGGGGCCTGTCTCATCTATTTTTTTAATAAGCGGGCGCATTTTGTCGTGCTTTATCCTGTATTGTTTTTCTTCGTAAGCATTATAAACGGGCCAGAATTTTTCCGACTCCTCAGCCGTAAGTTTCAATTCGGTGGTCAGGAACGATACTTTTAGGGCTTTTATTTGCTGCCATTTCTCTTTCCTGTCTTTGCCGCCCTGTGCAAAAGCGCCCAGGGAAAACACTAATAATAACGGTAGTATCAGCTTCATTTTCATAGTTATTCGTTTAGGTCTATAGATTCATCCGAAAGATATTCTTCAATGGCTTCGTCGCTCACTGGGATAGACTGCTCGAGCTCGGCAATATCCTGCGTATCAAGGTGCTGCATCAGGTCATACGAACTCATGCCCGCATGGTATGTAAGATAACTTTCTATTTCGGCATCATCAGGCTGTGGCGTGGCAGTATTCGTTGTAAAGAAAATACCCAGCATAAACATGATGATAAACGAGGCCGCGGCAGATAGCCATACCGGCTTCCTCTTATAGAGCGGTATTACCCGTACTTCCTGTTGCGGAAGCTGCTGCATAAGCCTTTCGGTAAAGCTGTCAAAATAAGCATCGGGAACTTTAAATCCTGTGGTTATTTTAGGTTCTTTATCTAATCTGAAATCGTTCATAGCAATAAGACTTATATATTCGTAAAAGGTTTAATGTGTATTGATGTAATCTTCTATTTTTTTAACCGCATGGTGGTAAGAAGCTTTAAGCGCCCCAACCGATGTGCCCGTTATCTCTGATATATCTTCATATTTCAGGTCTTCAAAATATTTCATCTTAAAGACAAGCTGTTGCTTTTCGGGCAGCGTGGCAACCGCCTGTTGGAGCTTTAGCTGCAATGCGTCTCCCTCAAAATAATCATCAGCTTGCAGGTTTTCCAGTGCTTTCTGGTTCACTTCTTCGTTACTTATGTTACTTTTCTTCGCTTTGGAAGTGATAAACGTAATCGCCTCATTAGTGGCAATGCGGTAAACCCAGGAAAACAGCTTGCTTTCGCCCTTAAAGTTCTTCAGGTTTTGGAAAACCTTGATAAAAGTATTTTGCAATACGTCGTCCGTGTCATCATGGTCGAGTACAATATTCCGTATATGGCTGTACAACGGCCTGCTGTATTGTGATACAAGCTGCCTGAACGCAGTGTTTTGCGTTATGGGGTTGAGCAGTTCCGCTATAAATGCCTTTTCGTCCTGCAAGTTTGAAACGTTTGTTATTTGACTAAAGTTACGCCAAAAGGTTTAATTGGGTAAATCCCAAATAGCAAATAACATATTCCAAAAGGCAAATCATAAATAGAAAATAAAAAATAAAAAATTCAGGGGCTATAGCGTATTTTTGCATTTTAAGCCAATTATGATAAATACCGTTATTTTCGATATGGACGGGGTGATCGTTGATACCGAACCTGTTCACTATTTTGCCTACCAAAAGCACTTTAAGCATTTGGGCGTTGATGTTTCCGATGAAATGTATGCCACATTTACAGGCAACTCCACCAAAAATGTCTACCAAAAACTAAAAGAAACTTTTCAATTACTGGATGAAGTGGATGGCTTGGTAGACTATAAGAGGGAGCTTTTCAATAATGCTTTCGACCAGAAAGAAGACCTCGACCTGCTGCCCGGAGTAAAGGACCTGATCGTCGACCTGCACAGCAAAGGAATGCAGCTTGTATTGGCATCATCTTCTGCCAAAGTCACTATTGGCAGGGTATTCAGACGATTTGACCTTTATCCGTATTTCTCGCATATCGTGAGTGGAGAAGATTTCCCGAAGTCAAAACCACACCCTGCCATTTTTGAGAAGGCAGCCGAACTTTCCGGTTCACCAATAGAAGAATGCATCGTGATCGAAGACAGCACCAACGGAATTAAAGCCGCCAAAGCCGCAGGTATTTTTTGTATTGGCTATAAAAGCGAGAATGCAATACTGCAGGAACTGGCCGAAGCGGATATGGTGATAAGCCATTTTAATGAACTTAACTACGAAAAGATAAAGAACCTGAAATAGTTTTCAGGCTAATCCTTACTGTGCAGCTCAATCTGAAATCTAAATTCTGAAATCTGAAATGCTATGAAAAAAGCGTAATATTCGATATGGATGGGGTAGTGGTAAACACGGAGCCGATAGGCTATGGCGCCAACCAAAAGATGTATAAAGCTTTGGGCATTACCGTACCTGATGATGTGTATGCTACCTTCATTGGTAACTCCGATAAGAATATCATCCAGAAGCTAAAGGATCTTTATCCTATAGAAAAGACCCATGAAGAGCTATTGGAAGAAAAATACAAATATTATTTTGAGGCTTTTGATAAAGCCGAAGACCTGGCGCTGCTTCCGGGCGTAAAAGACCTAATCGTCAATTTGCATACTAACGGCATGAAGCTATTACTGGCTTCTTCGGCATCTAAAAGAAAAATAGAGAAGGTATTTACACGGTTTGGCCTGCATCCTTATTTTGACGCGACGATAAGCGGCGAGGATTTCGAGTTTTCCAAGCCTAATCCTGCCATTTTCCTTGAGGCTGTTGAAAGGTCGGGTTTTACCAAAGAAGAATGCGTTATAATTGAAGACAGCACCAACGGCATAAAGGCCGCAAAGGCTGCCGGTGTGTATTGTATTGGTTATAAAAGCGAACATTCCATGGGACAGGATACTTCGCTGGCTGATAAAGTTATTACGGATTTAAGGAAACTGGATTTTGAGAAGATACAAAAATTAGCCCCCCAACCCCCGAAGGGGGAGTAGCAATAGCGGTGCCCACTTTGGGGGTTGTGTGCTTAACTTACCGCTTCCTTATATACCCTGAGTGCCCGTTCCCGCGCTTCTTTATGATCCACAATAGGGAGGTAGTCCATTTCCTGGAACTCAGGCACCCATTTCTTTATATATTCGAGATCCTTATCGAATTTCTTAACCTGTTCCGACGGATTGAATATCCTGAAATAAGGCGCAGCATCTACACCGCTTCCCGATGCCCATTGCCAGTTGCCCACATTGCTCGACTGCTCATAATCCAACAGTTTTTTGGCGAAATAGGCTTCACCCTTCCGCCAGTCGATTAGCAGGTGCTTGCATAAAAAGCTGGCTGTGACCATGCGGACCCTGTTGTGCATGAACCCCGTAGCATTCAGCTCACGCATACCCGCGTCCACAATAGGATACCCGGTTTTCCCTTCACACCAGGCTTTAAAATTACTTTCGTCGTGTAACCATTTCACGTTGTCATATTTAGGTCGGAAGCTTTTGGTAACCGTTTCCGGGAAATGCCATAAAATCTGCATGAAAAATTCGCGCCATATCAATTCGTTGAGAAAGGTATTGTTGTTGCTTTCGGAGGCTTTTTTTACCAGTGCCCGTATGCTTACCGCACCAAACCTAAGGTAAGGGCTCAATCCCGATGTGCCATTAATTGCAGGGAAATTCCGTGTACCTTCATAATTATCGATCAGCGCGTTCGAGATATCATACGGTGCAGGCTTAATGACCGACTCAGTAAAACCGATGTCTTCAAGATTTAAAAATGGGTAGTCGTGAACGGCAATTTTATCGGCAGTCAGGTGAATATCATATTGCTTCAAATCTTCTTTTTTGAATTGCTCTTTCCACCGTTTCATGTAGGGGGTATACACGACATACGGCGAGCCATCATCTTTTACAACTTCGGCCCTCTCAAAAACAACCTGGTCTTTAAATGTCTTAAAACCAACACCTTTATCGCTTAAGAGTTTATGAATAACTTTATCCCTTTTCAGGGCATACGGCTCATAGTCATGATTCGTATAGATGGATTTGACAAAATGTTCCGAAATCAATTTTTCCAATACCGCCTCCGGGTCACCATGAAATACAGCGAGCGACCTGTTGTGTTTTTCCAGTACCTTTTGGATACAACCCAAAAGCTCCATTATGAATGTTACCCTGGCATCATCTTTTGGAAGTTCGTCAAGGATATTCTCATCAAAAATAAAGATGGGCAAAACTTTTTCTCCTGAAGCCAACGCTTCATGAAGGCCTGTGTTGTCATCTATCCGCAGGTCGCGGCGAAACCAGAATATGTTTATTGCTTGGCTGTCCATTCTCCAAATAATTCGATTAATTTCTTTTCCCTGTATTCAAAAATTTCTTCCAGTTTTGGCTTGACTAAAAACGGGTGTGCCAACGTGCCAAGAAAACCCATTGGGATTTTATAATGCACAATGTCTTCCATCTCAACGCCGCCCGGGATTTCTTTTAAAAAATGCTTGTGATGCCAAAAGGAGTAAGGACCAAAGCGTTGTTCGTCTACAAAAAAACTTTTGTCTGCAACATGAGTGATTTCTGTAACCCATTGCAATTTAATACCCAGCATCGGCGTTACGGTATAATGGATGATCTGTCCGGGATACATCGCGCGGTCATCACCTGAAAGCGTTTTGAATCCCATCGAATCCGGGGTTATTACGGCGAGGTTTTTAGGATTGGAAATAAAATCCCAGGCTTCCTGCAATGATATAGGGAGCTTTTGTTTTGTATGGAAGGTATATAGCATATAGTAAATAATTCAGATGGTGAAGTTAGGAATCTACAACCACAATAATTAAAATTTACAAAGTAATTTTAACTTTTTTTAACAATCGTACGAGCATTAATCACTAATTTCGCAGTTGCAAACATTTTAATAAAAAACACGAATTATGAAAAAAATATTCATCACCGCAGCCCTGATTCTGGCGTTTATGGTAAACGGACAGGCACAGATCGTAACCCCTCAGGCGAGCCCAAAAGCTGTCATAGAACAGAAGGTAGGCCTCACAGATGTTAAAATCGAATATTCCCGCCCAAGTGCAAGAGGAAGGTCGGTATACGGAGAGCTTGTGCCATTCGGAAGAATGTGGAGGACGGGCGCTAATGCCAACACAATTATCACCTTCAGCAATGATGTGGTAATTGCCGGAAAAACGCTTAAAGCAGGCCACTATGCTTTGTATACACAACCTAAAGCAGATAGCTGGGATGTGATCTTTTACAACGACACAAACAACTGGGGGCTTCCTGAAAAATATGATGACAGCAAAGAAGTACTGCGCGCATCGGTTAAGCCGGAATTCCTTTCACGTCCTGTAGAAACACTTACAATAGGTGTAAACGGACTTGACAATGACTTCGCTTTCCTTGAGATCGCATGGGAAAAAACAATGGTTGCCCTTAAATTTGAGGTGCCTACCAAAAAAATGGCAATGCAAAGCATCGATGCTACGATAAGCGGACCGTCGGCTAATGACCTTTTCTCTGCTGCACAGTACTACTATCAGTCGAACGGTGACCAAAATAAAGCATTGGTATGGATGAACCAGGCTATTGCAAAATCTCCTGCTAATGATGTGCCGTTCTATTTCCTAAGGCAGAAATCATTGATTCAGGCCAAGCTTGGAGACAAAAAAGGCGCCATCGAAACGGCTAAACAATCGCTTGCTGCATCTGAAAAAGCAGGTAACGCTGATTACGCAAAAATGAACAGGGACTCTATCAATGAGTGGAGCAGAAAATAAATTGTTTATCACTATTGCAAGAACGGCTGCTGAGAAGTGGCCGTTTTTTTTTGTTGTATATTGATTGTTTTTTATAGATTTATCGAATGAAAATATTTCCCTATTTGCTAATTTCAGCTTTTATGATTCTTTCCTGTTCTGATACAGTAAAGAGTAAAATGCCTAAAACCAGAGATAAAATCAAATCAATTTCTGAATATACGATAGAACGAAGGTTGCTCAGTTCCTATTTTAATGTTGGTGCCAATCTGGAAAATCATGATAAAGTTGGAGAACTTGATACAATGTCAGTAAAACGAATCATTTATCCACATAAGACTGTATTTATCTATACTAACACTTATGATTCAGATACCTTAACTTATTATAGAGATTCAACATACACTTATAGTTCAAAAAAATTCCGTTTATTGGGTGAGAAAACATTTGTTTTTAAAGGTTCGAAAGTTAAAGTTCTAAAATTTTATTCTGAACCTATCTATAGAAGGCCTATTACAACAGGGGCATCACATATTGATAATATATACCTAAATGATTCTATAGGAATTTTATTGTACCAAGCTAACTCAACATGGCACGCTTTTCGAGAATATGATACTAGATATAGTGATCTACATAAGGCGATGATAAGGGACACCATTTTTTTTGAGTTTGCGGTTCCCAAATAGTATAACCTCTACAAAACAAATTTTTACTTTAGCCCTGATGGAAGCGATATCCTGCTGAGGAACGAAGCAGATATAGCGGACAGCAGGACTTATGTTTAGCAACAAGTGCTTAGATGACTGCTACGAAATTTAAATCTCTACTAACTCTTGCTGTTTATCCTTACCACCTAAAAACTTCTGAAGTATCAGCCCGAGTACTATCGTTAATGTAGCGCCGATAACATTAAGCCACAAATAGCTTAGTATCTCCAGGTCGTAAACGAATACTTTATAAATAGCAATTACGATGCACTGGGTCATAAGTGCGCTCCAAAACATTGCTTTGGCACCAATATATTTAATGTAAAATGCCACAAGGAATACCCCAAGCACTGTCCCGTAGAATATCGAGCCGATGATGTTTACCAACTGGATGAGGTTTTCGAACAACGTTCCAAAGCAGGCAAAGAGTATCGCGATGACACCCCACATGAGCGTGAACAGCTTTGTCATATCAACAAAATGCTTTTCGGGCTTTTCGGTTTTTGCATACCGTTTATAGATATCTATGGTTGTGGTGGATGCCAGCGCATTAAGCCCGGATGCAGATGACGACATGGCTGCCGAGAATATCACGGCGAGTAGCAGTCCTACAAGGCCATGCGGAAGGAAATTCAGAATAAAATACAGGAATACATAATCCTTGTCGTTGGTTTCGGCGGTTTTATCGACTTTTTTTATGAGGTCCTTTGCCTGGTCGCGAAGGTCTTTTTCCCTGCTGTTAAGGGATACAAGCTTATTATGGAGTTCCTTATTATCAAAATCCTGGTTAAGCTGGTGTACGTAAAGAAGACTGATCTCTTCTTTTTCTGATGCCACATCTTTGAGCTGTCCTTCGAGGCGCTGGTAATCTGCTTTATACTGAGAACTGTTGATGATAGCAGTATTGTTCGGGTTAAAATGCAACGGCGCAGCATGGAACTGGAAGAATACAAATACCATCACCCCTATAAGGAGGATGAAAAACTGCATCGGCACCTTAAGTAGGCCGTTCATGATAAGCCCCATCTGGCTTTCGCGAATGGACTTTCCTGAAAGATAGCGCTGTACCTGCGACTGGTCGGTGCCGAAGTAGGCCAGCATTAGGAAGAATCCGCCAGCGATACCGCTCCATACTGTATATCGCTCTTCGGGATCGAACGAAAAGTTGAGCACATCCAGCTTGTTGTTGGCACCGGCAATATGCAGCGCATTCGTAAAGCTAAGGTCTTCCGGCAGGTAATCTAATATCATGTAGAACGCAAAAGCCATCCCCGTCATAATAACGAACATTTGCTGCTTGTGTGTAACATTAACCGCTTTTGTTCCGCCCGAAACAGTATAGATAATTACCATTACGCCTATAACAAGGTTCATAAGGTTCAGGTTCCAGCCGAGTAAGGACGACAGGATAATGGCGGGTGCATAAATAGTAAGGCCGGTTCCAAGCCCCCTTTGTATCAGGAAGATAACCGATGTCAGCGTCCTTGTCTTTACATCAAAGCGCTGCTCCAGGAATTCATAGGCCGTATATACTTTTAGTTTATGGAATATTGGTATGAAGGTGATACAGATAACCACCATAGCCAGCGGCAGCCCGAAATAAAACTGTACGAACCCCATACCGTCATGGAAAGCCTGTCCCGGTGTAGAAAGGAACGTGATGGCGCTGGCTTGTGTGGCCATAACCGATAGCCCAACCGTCCACCATGGAGTTTGGTTACTGCCAAGTATGTATTCTTCGACATTTTTGCTGCCTTTTGTTTTTATTACGCCGTAGGCTACAATAAATAGAAGCGTTGCCGATAAGATGATCCAGTCAAGTAACTGCATATCAGGAGAAAATTTGCATTAGGAAATAGAAAAGCAGTATGTAGATCACGTTGAGCAGCAGCACCAGCGAGTAGCTCTTTTTCCACGATGAAGGATTATCTTTCACTATTTTTTATTTTCTAATTTTTATTTTTTATTTCTTTTAGTTGTGGCCATTTGGGCAATAGTCAATAATCAATCAAAAATAATCAATTACTTCCCTATCCCGATGATATTCGCCATCAGCCTGTAGGCACCCGAAACACCTTCCGGCAGTTCGCGGAAAAAGCTCAGCCCGGTATAAATATAGTAACCTTTGCCATACTTTGCTACAAGCAGGCCGCCTTTTTTGGCTTCCTCGCCTTTGTCGTTGGACGAAAGCACCGGTACGAACTCAGGTCCCCACTGGTCAGGATAATATAATCCCTGTTCCTGTACCCAGCCTTTAAAGTCTTTGTCCGTAATTTTATTCGGATGGTTCAGTACTTGGTTTGAAGGGTCGAGGAAGGTCATTTTAGCGTTCTCCTCAGTCACTCTGTCGCGTGAAAGCCTGAGCGGGTAGGGGGCGAGTTCTTTTACAACAAGCTCTCCGGTAGTATTGTACTGTACTACCATGTTGCCGCCATTCTTCACATAATCGAACAATATCTGCTGCTTGAATGCAAGGGCATCGAGCACATTGTAAGCACGGATTCCCATTACAACTGCATCAAATCCTTTTAGTGTCTCGGCAGAGATAGCTTCCGGTGTGAGCAGCGCTACTTCGTAACCCATTTGCCTTAGGCTTTCCGGTACGTTGTCGCCCGCACCCATTATATAGGCTATTTTTTCGCCACGTATTTTCAGGTCGGCTTTGGTGAACTTTGCTGTTGAAGGCATCAATACCTGTTGGGATACGATATGCGGGTAGGTAATCATCATCTGCTCCCTGTCGAAGTCCTTGCCGTTTATGGTAGCTATGCTTCGCCCTGTGGCTTCGGATGGTTCGGCGGGAGGGGTAACTTCAAAATCAACTACCGTTTCGCTTCCTTTTCGGGCCAGGTCAAACGGAATTGATACAGGGGTAACTTTCCATCCGGCAGGCAATTCGAACCTCAGGCTGCCTTTGCAGTTATCAATACCCGCTTTAATACGGATACTGATAGTTTGTTTTTTATTGTTGGTGAACAACTGTACCTTGTTAAGTATCTTCGTCGTAACTGCAGGGATGATATCCAATGGCTGGTACACTTCGCCCATCACAGGGTCATTGGATTTATAAACGATCTCTCTTTTAAAAGGGATCGTAGTAGCTCCGATACGCACGTTAAAATCGACAAATTGCTCCCTGATAATATCTGGGATACCTATCTTTTGAAGGTCATCCACACGGTACATACCTGAAGTGCCTTTTTCGGTAAGCCAATAAGGGGAAGTAAAGTTGCTGTTCTCCGGTATTTTAATGTCGATGTCGCCTGCCTGGCCCACGTTATTGTCAAGTGGTAGCGCAATATTCCCTGCGGCGGTTACTGATTCTAATGTCATTGGTATGCTGCTGCGGTTGATGGCTTCCCATTTCAGCTTTAGTGTGCTGCCCGGAGTAATGGACTGCTGTTCAGCGACTGCTTCGAGGTACAAACCGCTACAGGCTGCAATAATGTCTTTTACTTCCTCAAGCTTGATCCGTGCCCAGTGCTTATCTTCCAGCTTGTTGATCATTACATATACATCTGTAAGTGCCGGAACAGAGGCAGAAGGGTTTTTGAAATCAAAATTCTTTAGTATGACGGCTATGGCATCGCCTACAGGCTTGCCGCCCTGAACACGGTTCCATGTCGTATCGATGCCTTCAAAAAGGTTTTGCCTGTTTTTCAGGTCATCGCCTTTTATTAGCTCAAGGTATTCCATGTCGTCACCCCGTTGCCCGGTAGAGCCAAATCCCTGCGACCTGTGTTTGCTCCGACTCAATGCTGCAATTTCCTGGTTAGACTTACCTAATAATGGGAAATAAATGCCCGTCTGCAGGTTCACAAATTTAGATTTATCGGCCTTTTCAAAATTTTCCTTACTTCCAAAAAACCACCATGAAGTGTTGAACAGCAGTCGTTTTGGTGACCATGTTTTTACATATTCCAGTTGTTTTGGCTCATAGTTCGGGTCGGCTGCCAAATCCCATGCTTCCTGCGTAAGCATTGCCGAAGACGTGTGGTGCCCATGCGTTGTACCTGGCGAACGGTGGTCGAAACGATTGATGATCACATCCGGCCTGAATTTTCGGATAACCCATACCATATCCTGCAATACTTTTGCCTTGTCCCAGATTTCCAGTGTTTCATTCGGCATTTTAGAATACCCGAAGTCATTGGCACGGCTGAAGAACTGCTCGCCGCCATCGATCTTTCTGGCCTCTATAAGTTCCTGTGTACGGATAACACCCAGCAATTCCCTTAGCTCAAGGCCTATAAGGTTCTGTCCGCCATCGCCACGGGTAAGCGAAAGGTAGCCGGTACGGGCGTGCTCTTTTGTTGCCAAAAAAGAGATAAGCCTTGTATTCTCATCATCCGGATGGGCTGCTATGTATAACGCGCTGCCAAGGAAATTAAGCTTTTCAAGCTTATTATATATCTCTGCTGAAGACGGCTTTTGGGGCTGTGCAAAGCAAAGCGTGCAGGCAAACAGTAATAGGTATATGAGTGGTTTCTTCATTGTATCTAATCGTAAAATTCTTTATCCTCTTGTTTTATAGGGATGATGCTTACTCCCTTTTGGAGTAGCAGGCTGTTAGGGTAAGTTATGAGTTCGCCGCTACGTGTACGGAGTATCGTGTGAAAAGCTTTTATATCCTCTATCTGCGCTTCTATAGGGAAATCTTTGTCATGCACCCTTATCACATCGCCTATGCGGAAAGGAAAGGTAAAGAAAAGGATCATGCCCGATGTAATATTACTGAGTATGGACCATTGGGCGAAAAATGCAACTCCTATTACAGCAAAAGTTGACGAAAATACGAGGTAGAGGTCTTTGGAATTTACACCCCATATTGCAATCATTACCACGGCGAACAATATCATCATAAAAATATCGATGTACTTCGTGATAAGGTTGGTACGGTGTTCCGAAAGGTGCGCAGTACGGGCATAGCGTTTGGTAAGCCGCTTTATTATTTGGCTCAGTGCAATAAATACTATTACAGTTATAACTGTGCGTAGTATTTCCTTGTAATATAAGTAGTGCTGAAATTCTTTCATTTATGCAAATTTACTCAAATGCCGGTACACTTTATCAACCGGCATTCCCACTACGTTGGCATACGATCCTTCAATTTTTGCGATCGCTACGAGGCCGATCCATTCCTGTATACCATACGAGCCGGCTTTATCAAAAGGCTTGTAGTTATCGAGGTAGTATTTTATTTCTTCGTCCGACAGAGGGATAAACGTAACGCGCGTTGTTTCGTTAAACACATCCTTTTTCGACAGGTTTTTGATGCAAACTGATGTGATCACTTCATGCGTTTTCCCTGAAAGCGATCTCAGCATAGCAAAAGCATCATCATAGTCTGTTGGTTTGCCCAACGCTTTTCCTTCAAGCCACACGATGGTATCGCTTGTAATAAGTATCTCATTTGGCGTGAGCGACCCGTCCAGCCCGGCTGCTTTGAGCTCGGCGAGGTAGTCGGTTATTTCGGCGCCTTTAAGCGTTTCAGGGTAAAATTCTTCAACCTCTTTAAGGCGTACTTCAAAGTCCACATCCAGCTCTTTAAGGAACTGCTGCCTTCTTGGCGACCCGGATGCCAGTACCACTTTATAATTTTTTAATTTATCCCTGAGCATTATATTTGATATTGAAGGTTATTACCGCCATCGATATAGCCGTGAAAAACAGAACGAGTTTCAGTACCAATTCAAGATGTTTAAAGTCTTTCTGAGTTTTTGCCGCCCACAATTTTATAATGAAATAGATCATCGGGCCGCCAATGAACAGCAGGCCGTAGCCTAAGGCCCACAACAGGTCGATGATATAAGTATTGGCGTAATATACCAACATCGCCATTGGCACAATTGTAGATGCACAAACGGCTTTTATGGTGCGGTCTTTACCCATAACAATAGGCAGCGTGGTGATGCCGGAATTATAGTCGCTATCCGTATTGGCAAGGTCATTTACAAAAGTAAGCAGGAGGCTGATCGTAAATATGAATATGGCATAATCCAAAAGAAGTGAAAACAGCGTGGCCAATATCGGCTGGTTGTCGGGGGTAAGGATAGGGTAGAGGTTGAAGATGCCAATAGCAACAACAGGCAATGCCATAATTAGAGCCACAATAATATTGCTTATCAGGAGTGTCTGTTTCAGGCTTGTTGCATAGATATAAATGGTGGCGGCTGCTACGCCGAATATGCCCACATACATAGGTTTTCCCACAAAATTCGCTATGTAGTAGCCAAAGCCGACTCCGATAAGTGTAAGGGCTATATAAAGATTGTAACCCTGCGCTTCAGTAAGGCCTGTTTCCGGACGGCCAATGCCTGCTACGTTATTCATCAGGAAGCCACCTGCCGCAATAAAAACGCACGATAACGTGAAAAGGCCATATTGCCATCCGTTCAATGCAGGCAAAATGGATTGCTGCTGGTCCAAAAAACCGTAATGGAAAACAAGCATGGCAAAAGTCAGTAATAACAGATTAGGTAGTTCTATCAGTTTTAATATCTTCATTCTTATTCTTATGTTGATTCGTGGATTTGTTGATTTGTTGATTTGTCCGAAGTCGGAGGTCCGAAGTCCGAAGTTTGGAGTTTAAATTTTGTTATTTGGGATTTGTTATTTGGAATTTAATCGTATCTGGCATTAAAATGCTCCATCCATTTTCCCTGTACTTTCATTACCTGCTCAATGACATCGCGCACGCAGCCTGTACCGCCATTCCTGTGCGAAATGTACCTGCTGATCTCCTTGATCTCGGGGGCAGAATCCTGCGGGCAGGTAGGCAGGCCCACCAACTGCATCACATGGTAATCCGGTATGTCATCTCCCATATATAACACCTGCTCCGGCTTTATATTATAAATGTCGATAAATTCATTAAAAGTCTCCACTTTGTTGGGCACACCGAGGTAAATATCGGTAATGCCAAGGTTGCGCAGGCGGATACGCACTCCTTCGTTCAGACCGCCTGAAATGATGCATACCGTATAGCCGTTCTCTACGGCCGCTTTCATGGCATAACCATCGCGTATGTTCATATTACGGAGCATTTCCCCAGTAGGTGTTACATGTATGGTACCGTCGGTAAGCACGCCGTCCACATCAAAGATAAATGTGGTGATGCCGTTCATTATTTCTTTATAGCTTTCAGCCATTTGTGTTCTGTATCGATTGGGTTAATATTTTATAAATCTCTTTCCTGCTATTATCCTTAAGGAAATCAAGGTGTTTTTCTATTGTCTTCTGGTCATGCCTCACTGCCGGGCCTGTCTGAGCCTGGATAGGGGAGAGCGTGTTTACCTTATCCGCCGTCTCCATTATCAGTGGATTTAAAATGCTAAAAGGTATATTGTTTTCCTCACAAATAGCGCTTCCTAATGCATACATGTGGTTGGAGAAGTTGCTTACAAAAACCGCTGCAACATGCAATGCCTTCCGTTGTTCCGAGCCTGTATTATAAACACTATCCGATAAGGCATTCGCCAATTCTTCCAGTATTACATAATCATTTTCATATTCGCTTTCAAGGCAGAGCGGTACCTTCTTAAAATCAACGTCCTTATTTTTCGAGAAGGTCTGCAAAGGATAGAATACTCCGCGACGGTTTTTGCTATCCAGTTGCTCCATCGCCACACTTCCCGAAGTATGGACAACGAGCCTTCCTTCAAACGGCAATTTCGAAGATACTTCGGCAATCGCATCGTCAGTAACAGCAATGATGTACATATCAGCCTCAGCCAAATTATTCAATGAAGCCGTGATCTTATCTTCAGGGACAATAAATGCGAGCTTTTCGGCATGCCTTGCATAAATCTGCACCAGTGTTGCGCTGCCTGATCTTTCAACTGCTTTGGCAAGGTGCTGCGCTACATTTCCCGAACCGATAATAACTACTCTTAACATGGTCGCTAAATTATGAAAAAACTTTCAGGTTATCAGAGTGAATTATTTCACAAAGATTCGCAAAGGAGCTCAAAGTTTCTCAAAGGAATTTAATATCTCCAAATATCTTTGTGGTCCTTTGCGTCTTCTTTGTGAATCTTTGCGGAATTAAACAAAAAAGCGGCCGAAGCCGCTTTCCATTATTCTTTTACCCATTTATTATCTTTCAGGTCGATGTCCGGGATAAACCTCTGCGGGTCGATCTCTACGGATTTCAGTTTCTTGTCTGATTTTACAAGGTATTTCCATTCGTTCTGGCGCATCCAGGCCTCAACAGGCAGGGTACGCATCTCGATAGTATCATCGTCATAGGTTATCTTAAAGACAACCGGCATCGGGAAGTCGCCTTTGTTTACAAATTTAATGATTGCCGATCCGGTGTCCTGCGTAACCTCCAGTATTCCAAGATCTATGTTGCCGTTCTCTACAAACCATCCCCTCCAGAACCAGTTCAGGTTTTCACCTGCACCATTATCCATTGCATTGAAGAAATCCGTAGGCTGTGGATGTTTGAATGACCAGTTTTTGATATAGCTCCTGAAAGCATAGTCGAAACGGTCATGCCCAAGGATGTATTCGCGAAGCATAATCAACCCTGTAGCAGGCTTATAATAAGCGGTATAGCCAAGGTTCATGTTTTTGGCAACGTCAGGGTAGGTAGCGATACTCTCCCTGCTTTTCCATTTGAACCAGTGTACCCTGTTCTGTGCTTTTGCGATGTCAGATGGGTATTCACCATTATTGAAGTCAAGCGTACTGTAATAGTTGATAAAAGTGTTGAAACCTTCGTCCATCCAGGCATAACGGCGCTCGTTGGAACCTACTATCATCGGGAACCAGTTGTGTCCGAATTCATGGTCGGTTACATCCCAAAGGCTGGCCCCTGTAGCTCCGGCTTCACAGAAAGAAAGCCCTGGATATTCCATACCACCGGCGTTCGATGCAACGTTCACAGCGTTAGGGTAAGGGTATTCAAACCACATTTTAGAATAGTGCTCAATAGACGCTTTTGTATATTCGGTAGAGCGGCCCCATGCCTTGGTGCCTTTCACTTCCGTATTATATGCCGATTGCGCCATACCCTTGCGCCCGCTTGGGAAATTGATACGGGCGGCATCCCACACAAATGCTTTTGATGTTGCAAACGCCACATCGCGGGTATTTGTCATTTTAAAATGCCATGTCGCTTTGCCGCTTTGCATTGGCCTAGTAACACTCGTATTGCCTACTTCTTCGGGAGTGATAAGGTAAACGGTTTTGTCGCTTTGTTTTGCCTGTTCCCAGCGTGACTGCTGCTGTTTGGTAAGGACTTCTTTGGCGTTTACCAATTCACCCGAACCCACCACAATATGGTCATACGGCACCGTTATTTTGTAATCGAAGTTGCCATATTCCACATAGAATTCGCCTGCGCCAAGGTAAGGCTCAGTATTCCAGCCTACAACATCGTCATAAACTGCCGCCCTCGGGTACCATTGCGCTAATGAGTAAATAGTACCCTTTGGCGTATTTAGCTGGCCCATACGGTCCATACCCGCTTTAGGTATTTTAAACTCGAAGTTCATTGTAACTGTAGCTTTCCCTTTAGGCTTCAGCGGCTCATTAAAGAAAACCTGCATCCTTGTGTCAGAAATAAGGTATTTGTTTGAAGCATCGCCCTTGGTTTTGGCGCTAAGGTTGGTTATGGTAAGCCCGCCATCGGTATCGCCTGAGTAGCGGTTACCGGCAAGGGGAGTGGTAAGCGTTCCGCGGGAATCAGGTGTAAAGCGGTTCTGCTCCACGTACATCCAGATATAATCAAGGCTTTGTGGGCTATTGTTATAATACGTCATTGTCATTTTGCCCTTCAGGATATTGGTCTTATCATCCAGTTCGGCCTCGATAGCATAATCGGCATTGTTTTGCCAGTAATGCGGACCCGGCACGCCCGATGCTGCGCGGTATTCATTACCCCTTCGGTACATAACATCGTCAAATTCCGACTGGTTGTTCTTTGTCACTGCTTCCTGTGCGAAGGAAGTTAACCCTGTAAGGCTTAGGAGTAACAGTAATTTAGGTATTCTCATTAAATCGTAAAAGTTTGTATTGGTTATTAATAAGCGAAACATCAAATATACCTAACTTCTGATTAATATTAAAATTATATTTCACTGCCATATTTTTATAGATAAAGTAAGTTTTTACACTGAAGTTTTGAGTAAATTTGCACCAATTTACATTCAACTTTCCACACTCATGGATAAAATAATTTCGTTCTTTTCCTCAACACGTTTAATGGCTATGCTTTTCCTGGTTTTTGCAGCAGCAATGGGAATAGGCACCTTTATCGAAGATGCTTACAATACAGAGACAGCCCGTGTTTTTATTTATAATGCAAAATGGTTCGAGGCAATCATGCTGCTTTTCGTAATTAATTTTTTTGGTAACATAAAACGCTATCAGCTTAACAAGAAAGAAAAATGGGCAACCCTGCTTTTGCACCTTTCTTTTATACTGATCATAACCGGCGCTTTTGTAACGCGTTACGTCAGTTTTGAAGGGATGATGCCAATACGCGAAAATGCAACCGAAAGCCGTTTTTACTCGGATAAAGCCTATCTCACTGTTTTGATCGATGGCGAATATAACGGCCAGATGAGCCGCAAGAGGCTTGAAAAACCCCTATTGTTTACATCCAAAGAAGTGCCGTTCCTGGCATCTAACTATTTCAGCATTACAGACGAATTTGATAAGACACCTGTTGAAATAGAATATAAAAATTTTGTGCTTGGCGCAAAAGATACTATTGTACAGGATAATAACGGCAAGCTGTACTTAAAACTGGTAGAGCAGGGGTCAGGTACCCGCCACGACCATTTCCTTATAGAAGGCGAAGTGCAAAGCATTCATAACATACTCTTTGCCTTCAATAAGCCTACCAAAGGTGCTATTAATATCAATAAAGAAGGTGAAACCTATACGCTTACTACCCCTTTTGAAGGGAACTTTATGCGTATGAAAGACCGTTTTCAGGGAAATGTCGCGAAAGATACCACCCAGCCACTGATGTTCCGTTCGCTGTATAACCTCTCGGGCACTGTTTTCGTAATTCCGGACCAGCCCATTAAAGGGAAAATAGTCTATAAATCAAACAAGGATTTAAAAACCAAAGAACAATCGGCGCTCACTGTCACTGTTAAATCGGGAGGCAAAGAGAAAGAGGTTACACTACTTGGCGGCAAAGGCCAGATTGGCGAGCCTCAGATGTTTAAATTGGGCAACCTCGACTTTACCATTACTTACGGGAGCAGGCAATACGACCTTCCTTTCGCCATTAAACTTAATGATTTTATCGCTGAGAAATATCCCGGCACTGAGAAAAGCTACGCCTCCTTCGAGAGCAAGGTTACCGTAATGGATAAGGAAAAAAACAATACTTTCGATACCCGTATCTTTATGAACAATGTTTTGGATTACAGGGGCTACCGGTTTTTTCAGGCCAGCTTTGATGACGACGAGAAAGGTACAAGACTGTCGGTAAACCATGATTTCTGGGGTACCTGGATATCCTATATCGGCTACTTCCTGCTCTATATAGGGCTTATGGCAATACTATTTGATAAGAATACACGTTTTGGCGACCTGAAAAAGAAACTGGATAATGTACAGGCTAAAAAAGCCGCATTAACCACAATACTCGTTTTGTTCTTTGGGATTAGCGGCTATTCGCAAAGCCATGCACACGAAAAGCCAACCGAGAAACAATTAGATTCCATCCTGCAAAAATACCAGGTAAGTGAAGAACATGCCGCAAAATTCGGACGTCTCATAATACAGGATGCGGGCGGACGGATGAAGCCTGCCAATACATTCTCTTCGGAACTGCTTCGTAAAGTTAGCAAGAGCGATACGTATAAAGGAATGAACGCCGACCAGGTATTCCTGTCTATGGCGTTGATGGACAGGTTATGGTATGAAGTGCCAATAATACAGCTAAAGCGCGGTAACGACAGCATCAGGAAAATAGCCGGGCTGGACAAGGAAGCGAAATATGCAGCCATGTCCGACTTTTTTGACAACCAGGGCAATTACAAGTTAGAGACCATACTCGATGGCGCATATAAAGAAAGGGAACCTAACCAGTTCCAGAAAGATTTCATCGATCTTGATAAGCGTATCAACCTGCTCAATTGGGCAATATCAGGTCAGATACTTAAAGTACTGCCGATACCAAACGATAAAGATAATAAATGGCTTTCCTATCCGGAAGCGGCAGTAAAGGATGGTATTGGGCTTGATACTATAAGAAATGTTGTGCCTGCGTACTTCCAGTCATTGGGCGAGGCCGTTGTAAACAAAGATTACAAACTGGCAGACAGCCTTTTGGAAGGCCTGAAAAAGTATCAGCACAAATATGGCGCATCGATCATGCCAAGCGATGATAAAGTGGAGGCAGAGATACTGTACAACAGGTACGACATCTTCAAAAAGCTGTTTTCCTGGTATATGTATGCAGGCCTGTTGATGTTTGTGTTCGTTATCATGAAAATATTTAACTCCGCAAAATGGGTTAAGGTTGCCGCTAATGTTTCGCACATTATAATTGGGGTTTTGTTTCTGTTGCATACTTTGGGACTTATTGCCAGATGGTACATTTCGGGCCACGCGCCATGGAGTAACGCATACGAATCGGTAATTTATGTAGGTTGGGCTACCATGTTCTTCGGTATGGCATTCGGAAGGAAATCGCAGCTTACTGTGGCTTCAACAGGTTTTGTTGTGTCTGTAGTACTGATGGTAGCACACTGGAACTGGACCGATCCGGAAATAGCCAACCTTGTTCCGGTGCTTAACTCTTACTGGCTCATGATACACGTTGCGGTTATCGTAGGAAGTTACGGGCCGTTTACCCTGGGATGTGTACTTGGCCTTGTGGCACTGTTCCTCATGCTGTTCACCAACGAAAAGAACAAGCACAAAATGGAACTCAATATCAAAGAGATCACCTACATCAATGAAATGGCGCTCACCGTAGGCCTCGTGATGCTGAGTATCGGTAACTTCCTGGGTGGCCAATGGGCCAATGAAAGCTGGGGCCGTTACTGGGGCTGGGACCCGAAAGAGACCTGGGCGCTTGTGAGCATCATGGTATATGCGTTTGTAATACACATGCGTTTTGTGCCTGCATTAAGGGGTAAATGGATATACAACTTCTTCAGTGTACTTGCTTTTGCATCCATATTGATGACGTATTTCGGTGTGAATTTCTACCTCACCGGACTGCACTCGTATGCAAGCGGCGAACTCCGCACACCAATGTATTTCTTCTGGATGGCGCTTGCTGTAGTACTGCTTGGTGTTTTGGCAAATATCCGCTACACGAAACATTTTAAGAAGTAGCTTATCTTATGCAAACAGAAGTTATAATCCGATATTATTGGGATAATTTTTTATCGCATACCTGCGAATTTTTCCCTTTAACCTATTCTTTTATAGACAGGTATGAATATGAACTGGACTGGAACGCAATAAGCAAAAATCGTGTTATTGATTGGAATACTGAATTCCTGGAAAAATATGAGGACTATTTTACATGGCATGAACTGGCCTGGAATGAAGCAATAGTATGGGATATTGAAAAGATTGAGAAATTTAAAAAGCGCCTGCAATGGTATTATTTAGGACGGAATAAAAACCTGCCACTTACAGAGGAAATGGCATCGAAATATTCAAAAAAAATGATTATCATGAAGATTAATCCTTACCTTACTCAGGAGATGATCGATAAGTACAGCCTTTCAACCGTTCCGGAAGTTGTTTTCGATTCGCAAAGTATTAAAGAATATAATGATGAGGATTTTGATAAAGTGTTTAATAAAACCAAATTTTATCATAACCAAAGGGTTATTTACAATGAAGTTTTCAAACCAATTATTGATGAAATTTCCCTTGAAAAAATATTCGAAAATAAATTCAATTATGCCCAACGTTATTATTTTCTCGAGCCTTTAAAACTGGATATTCACGGGCTGACACCGGAGTTTGAAGCAAAAGACCCAAAAATATACAGGGAATATCGCGAATATCAACAACCATTCGTTATGGATGTGATCCCTACCCTCGTAAACGGGTCATTGCAGGAGGGCCCCGACAGGCTATATGACATTCCGAGATTTAGTTCGTTTTCCGGCTGTACGTCACTTTTAGTAAGTGAGAATGTAAAGAAAGTGCTTGAACAATTTAAATTGCCCGAACACAATTACCAGGAAGTCAATCTTCAGCCAAAAAAAGTAAAGACAGACACAAAGTTCTATGTCCTTCAAATAATTTCTGACACACTCAATAAGGATTTGGCATATACCAATAACGCCTTTCATTTTTCCCTGGACGATTTTGATGAAAATAAGGAGTATGGCCCGGTTAAGGCAACGATCAATAACCTGGATGATGTAGAAACAATCAGGGCAGCATTACGAGAAGAGCATTTACCGATACGGTACTCGGTAACAATTACTCCTGAAGCGTATAGTCTGGAATCTTATTATGACCTATATACCTTTTCGTATAGGAAGATCATTATCAACCAGTATGTAAAGGATGCTCTTGAGAAAAATTTTCCGGGCCAGATTGGTTTTAAGTCGGCACAACTGCTCAATATACACATCGACCAGCCGAAGTATGAAGCAAAAAAACAGCTTTTGGTAAATGTAAAGTTATCTTCAAAGCTGTCTTTGAAAGGATCTGAGGAAGATAAATACTATTTTGCAAAACGTGAAAGGATGGAAAAATATGAATCACGAATTGAGGATTCTCAGTTGTCTGAATATGATGTGTTTACGAAAAAAGAAAAAGCGCTGAATGTAATTTTTCCTCAATTGTTCAAAAATAATTTTAACAATAAGAAACTTAAAATTCGCGGATATAAATTACTCCCGGTCTCAAGGTTCTACACACAGGATGAATACTCGGACAGGCATCCTGAAACATATAAATCAGTTGTGATTGCCGAAAATGGAATAGGAGACACCATTAGCCTGCTCCTCGAAAGGGATGATGACCACAAGCTACAGAACAGGCTGTTCCAGTTTTTTCATGAGACAGGCGAATACAGCGAAATATAATAAAGGAGGATCAGATAGTAGTATGTTCCTGATGTGATTTATCCTTTTTTCCGTAATTTTATATAAATTAAATAACCATGAAAAATATTGTAATGCTGGCATGCGGACTGCTGCTTTTGTGCAGCTGCCAAAACCAGGCCCAGACGAAAACCACTGCAAAAGCAACCGAAAAAAACAAACCAATGGCAAAAGAAACCATATACCAGTTTAAGGTAAAAGACCTTTACGGCAAAGAATTTGACTTTGCATCTCTTAAAGGCAAAAAAGTGCTTATTGTAAATACGGCATCAAAATGCGGCCTTACACCCCAGTATAAGGATCTTGAGGCATTGTATAAAGAATATAAGGATAAAGGGTTCGTGATCGTAGGTTTCCCTGCCAATAACTTTGCGTCGCAGGAGCCCGGTACCAATAAAGAGATTGCTGAGTTTTGTGAGATGAATTATGGTGTTACTTTCCCAATGATGGATAAAATATCCGTTAAAGGAAGCGATATGGCCCCAATATACAAGTTTCTTACTCAAAAGAGCAAAAACGGCCTCCAGGATAGCGAGGTAGAATGGAACTTCCAGAAATACCTTATCAACGAAAATGGCGAACTTGAAAAAGTAATACAACCCCAGACATTGCCTACCTCCCCTGAAATAGTTGGCTGGATAAAAGCCTGATAATGGCCGGGGATAACAATTTTCCGCACATACTCACAACTTCATCAACATTGCTGGGGTTGTGTTTTGTCGTACTCACTTCCCTCAGGATATCAAATTCAAGTGAGGCATCGCTTATCGATGAATTTACCGCCGCCGCTATTGTAATGTTTATGGCGAGCAGTATGCTTTCGTACCTTTCAATGCGGAGCAGCAGGCTGGCGCCAAAACCCCAGTATGAAAAGATTGCCGATATTGTTTTCCTTGCGGGGCTTACATTTCTTTTTATAACTACAATGCTTATTACATTTAACGTAATTAAATAAATGATCTATCCTAAAATACCTTTGGCACAGAGTATTATCGAAATATGCCTCGCTAAAGGAGTTACTGATATTGTTATTTCCCCGGGATCGCGCAATGCACCTTTAACCATAGGGTTTGCCAACAATCCCAACTTTACCTGTTACAGTATTGCCGATGAGCGCTGTGCTGCCTTTTTTGCAACAGGTATGGCACAGCAGCTAAAAAAACCGGTAGCTGTAGTGTGTACGTCGGGATCGGCGTTATTGAATTATTATCCGGCAGTTGCTGAAGCCTTTTACAGCCAGATACCGCTGATCGTTATATCTGCCGACAGGCCGCATGATAAGATCGATATTGGCGACGGCCAGACGATACGGCAGGAAAATGTCTATGCGAACCATATACTATATAACGCCAACCTTCTCGAGGACGCTTCCGCAGAAAACGATACCAGGATAAACGAGGCCATCAATATCGCTTTACGGCAAAAAGGGCCGGTACACATCAATGCACCCTTCGAAGAGCCGCTTTATGAAACGGTAACGGGTCTTTCCATACAGGCACCTGTATTCGATACTATTATTGAAGAACCGGAAGTTGAGGAAGATCTGGCTCCGTACATTGCAAAATGGAATGCCGCGAGAAAGAAGCTTGTATTGGTAGGGGTGAACGACCCTCATACTATAGATAAAGCTATTATTGAACAACTGGCGAACGACCCCTCGGTTATTGTAATGACTGAGACACTGGCTAACCTGCACCATGAGAATTTTTTGGGCAGTATTGATACGATTATTACGCCATTCTCCCATGATGACTTTGAAGCATGGCGGCCTGATATACTGGTGACATTTGGCGGTATGGTGGTTTCCAAACGTGTAAAAGCCTGGCTGCGCAAATACAGTCCGGCAGAACACTGGCACATTGACAAATTAAGGGCTTATGACACCTTTGGCGCATTGACACAACACTTTACAACTGACGCTAATAGTTTCCTGAAAAACTTGCTTTCGAAAACCGGAACCACAGCAAGCCACTATAATAAGATGGCGCAGGAACTGAAGGCCTACAGGCAGGTTAAGCAGGATGAATATTTATCTAAAATACCTTTCTCTGATTTTAAAGCGTTTGAAATAATACTGCCTGCATTGCCCCATAATTCGCAATTGCAAATCAGCAACAGCGCATCTATACGCTATGCGCAGCTGTTTGAAATGCGTGAGGATATCGAGGTTTTCTGTAACCGCGGCACAAGCGGTATTGACGGAAGTACGTCGACTGCAATAGGCGCGGCAGTGGGAAGCCAAAAGGAAACCGTGCTGATTACAGGGGATGTCAGCTTTTTATACGACAGCAATGCTTTGTGGAATAATTATATCCCGAAAGACTTTAAAATAGTACTTATCAATAATGGCGGTGGGGGCATTTTCAGGATATTGCCGGGACACTCTGAAAATGAAGTGTTCAATACCTATTTTGAAACCGCCCACAACCTTACGGCAGAGCATTTGGCAAAAATGTATGGTTTCGGATATCAATCTGCGTCAAATGAGCATGATTTAAAAACTGTTTTATACTCTTTTATGGAAAAATCGGGCCAGCCGAAAATTCTTGAAATATTTACACCAATGCGGGAAAATGATGCCGTACTGTTGCAATATTTTAAAGCATTGGCATAATCCTTTTTTTAATAGTAGAAAATAAATAATC
Source organism: Flavobacterium arundinis (assembly GCF_038289855.1). Lineage (NCBI taxonomy): Bacteria > Pseudomonadati > Bacteroidota > Flavobacteriia > Flavobacteriales > Flavobacteriaceae > Flavobacterium > Flavobacterium arundinis. The sequence continues at coordinate 346,944 of NZ_JBBYHR010000004.1, read as the reverse complement.
CGCTAAGTGCCTATGCATCATAGCGGATTATTTGTTTTACGAATTTTGTAAACGCCGAACTACTTCACCTTTACGTTGCCTTTCAGCCTTATATCTTCTGACGATGCCCCAACGATGATCTCAAAAGTCCCCGGATCATAACCGAAAGCTTTCTTATCACTCTTATAGTAAGAGAAGGCATCGGCATCAAGGGCTACCGAAATAGTTTTTGACTCTCCTTTTTTTAGGAATATTTTATTAAAGCCTTTAAGTTCTTTCAAAGGCCTGTAAACCGGGCTCTCCAGTTGATGTACATATACCTGGCTTATTTCAGCGCCGTCATAATTACCTGTATTCTTTATTTTATAGGTCACGGTAACATTCGTGCCTTTACCCGAAACCTTTAAGTCAGAGTATTCAAACGCAGTATAGGAAAGGCCGTATCCAAATGGGAATTGAGGCTTGGTACGGCTATTGTCGTAAAAGCGGTAGCCCACATTTAGCCCTTCACCATAAGTCACCCGCTTGTTATTGTCGGCATCATAATAGCTGTCGTAAGTGGGATTGTCTTCCCAACGCTTTTCAAAGCTTGCCGGCAGTTTCCCGCTTGGGTTTACAGTCCCAAAGAGTATCTCGGCAATAGCTGTACCGCCTTCCTGTCCCGGATACCAGGCATGCAGCAGGCCTTTGGTCCCTGGCAGCCAGTTTTGCATGGCTACATTTCCTCCGGCATATAATACTACAATAGTATTTGGGTTGGCTTTGGTCACCGCTTTTATAAGATCTTCCTGATACGGAGGAAGCTCAAACGTACGGTCAAAACCTTCACCTTCACTCGACATATTAAATCCCGCGCTCAATATAACCACATCGGCGCTGGCAGCAGCCTTTTCAGCGGCACTAAAGTCGATCACCTCATTATATACGGCAAATGCGATCACTGCACCACCGGAATTTTCATAGAACTCAAGGCGAACGTTGTATTCTTTGCCGGCTTCAAGCGGCAGGTCGGCCATTTTGAGGGTAGGAGCGTGGTCGGCCCACATATCGATAACAAGTTTTTCATCTACGTAAAGGCGGAAGCCATCATCACCACGAACGCCAAATTTATAAGTTGCCGTCTTATCGGGACGTACTACCCCTGTAAAACGTATGGAGAAATTATCTTCGGGAATACCCATAACGTCAGGCACTCCTGGCCAGTCATGGTTCATGCTTTTATCTGTAAAGGTTGCCACCGGCCTGCCTTCAAGATTCTTGTTTTTAAAATATTCCGCTTTAAGTCCGTGCGTTTTAGATCCTTTGCCATCAAAAAAAGGAGACGAAGCAATGTAATTCTCCATTTGAGGAATGCTGTTATCCACAAAATTCACCGTAACGCCGGGCGCAGCAGCTTTAATGCCGTCTAACAGGCCGGTACTGTGAAAAGGCTCTGTATATGAACTGCCACCGCCTGCAATATAACCTTTAGAATTTGGGCCTACAACGGCAATGGTTTTAACTGATTTGGAAAGTGGAAGGATATTGCTCTCATTCTTAAGCAGTACAATACCGCTACGGGCAAGGTCCAGCGCCACTTTCTCGCTCTCCGGATTCGGTTTAAGCGGTTCAGCCATTGTGTATTTGGTATCGTAAAAACCAAACCGGAATATGATCCTGAGTATACGGCGCACTTTATCATCAATAATGTGCTGGTCAAGTGTACCGTTCTGCAAGGCTGGCAGCAATGTTGCGCGGTTCATAAATGCACCATTTGGCATTTCGAGGTCAAGCCCGCCTTTTGCTGCAGCAACACCATCATAGGTCGCAACCCAGTCGGACATCACTATACCGTCAAAGCGCCAGTCTCCTTTTAAAATATCATTATTCAGGTGGCTGTTTTGCGTAGCATGTTCACCATTTATTAGATTGTAACTGTCCATTACGGCGCCCACTTTTCCTTTGGCCACAGCAGCCTTAAATGCAGGCAGGTATAGCTCCTGCAGTGTTCGCTCATCCATATCCGAACTCACGTTATTGCGGTCCCATTCCTGGTTATTGGCGGCATAATGCTTGACGGTAGCTACTACTTTTTTACTTTGTACGCCGTTAATATAACCCACTGCCATTTCACCTGACAAATATGGGTCTTCGCCAAGGTATTCGAAGTTACGCCCATTCATTGGGGCACGGTAAATATTTACGCCGGGAGCCAGTAGTATATGTACACCGCGCTCACGGGCATCATTGCCTAAAGCCTCACCCAGCCTGAATCCAAGATTTGTATCCCAGGTTGCGGCAGTGAGTATAGACGCAGGGTAGGCCGTAGTTTTACCATCATTTCGGGTCCCCACCGGGCCGTCGGTCATTTTTATTTCTGGCAGGCCAAGGCGCTCAATGCCACGAATATAAAAACCCTTGTAACCGCCTATGTAATCGATTTTTTCTTCAGGGGTCATTTTAGAAAGCAGGTCTTCAACACGTGTTTCTACCTGTGCATTAGTGTCTTTGTAAACCTGGGCATTCGCCGAAAGGCATGCAGCCAGCGCCGCAATAATAATATGATAACGCATAGAATGTATGTTTTTTAGTTATGTCAGGCAGGTATAATATCCATAGGTGTTCAGAAGACTTATTTTAAAGATTTTTACCACGAAGGACACAAGGTTTTTCACGAAGATCACAAAGCAGAGCTATAAAATGTTTACTCAGAAGGGACACAAAGCCTTGTGACCTTCCGAATTTGGCGGTTTTCCTTGTGCGCCTTGTGTAAATCTTCGTGTCCCTTGTGGTAAAAAATTATAAGTAGCTTCTATGTTTTAATCGCAACAAGAACATTTTCGTCTTCCGAACACCTTTGTAAAATATCCCACCCGGGTATCAATTAAATATTTTTTAAAAGGGTTTCGTAATGTGTAAAAGCCGGGCTGTATACATTGTTGAATTTTTCCTTTTGTGCAGTATTTAAAATCTGGAAGCCGTAATCATCTGAAAATTTCACCTTGATGTTACCCGTTGGTGTATTGGTCACCACAATACGCAAAGGCAGTTTCAGGCTGTCTATATTCTGCCATCCATGTAAAGTAGCATCCTCATTTTTACCCGAGTAGGCAATAATACCATCGCTGACGTTATCAATTATCCTGAAATTTTGTGCCGCTAATGCATTTTTAATTTTTGAAATCGAAGCTCCATCAAGCGGTCCCGGCATCTCAAACTCATGGTTTGCCTTGCCATCTTTTAATCCCTGTATATTGTTATTAGATTTTTGAAGTTGTCGCCTTGTCTTGCCTCTTGCTATTAATACGAGGATTATGATCGCGATTACAATTACTGCAATTATATAAATAAATATTGTCTTCATGGTTTTTAGTTTTTTGTTTGGTTTGTAATTGATGATAAAGGTTTTACATTTATTCGGGCATTCGCCGAAAAGAATGCAGCAGGTGCCGCAGCAATGATGTGGTAATGCATAGAGGTATGTTTGTTTATTTTGAAGGGTAAAAATAGCAATTTTTTAAGGTATGCAGGTGTGCATTATTGACGAAAAAATCCATCAAAAACCTTACTAAACACATTTTTTTTGCAAAATTACGGTTGCTGGTTATACAAATGTTTCAAACATTTAAAATTCCCTGACTAAACAGATGCACAGCATACGGAATTTTATATTTTTGGGCATGAGAAGATTTATTTTGCTAGCCGCTTTCCTGGTATTGCTTTCCTGCAGCGAGAAGCCTATTCAGAAAGAAACCGTCGTAGGCATCATTCCCTACAAAGGGATTAGCCATGAAAAAGTCGCTATGGTGCAAAAGTCCATAAAGGAGTATTACGGCATCGAAACAAAATTATTGCCTGAAAAGGAATTGCCCAAAACAGCATTCGTAAATATAAAATCCCCGCGTTACCGTGCTGACAGCCTCATTGCAATACAGCAACGCATCATACCTGATAGTATAGATTACATATTGGGGCTGACCGAAAGCGATATATCCGTAACCAAACACGATGCTAACGGCAAGATCAAAACCCCGGAATGGAAATACAATGATTTCGGCATTATGGGACTGGCATACTGCCCCGGGAAAAGCTGCATTGTTTCCGGCTTTCGCCTAAAGCACAAAGATAAAGAGGTACATTTTGGGCGCTTTAAAAAAGTAGTTATCCATGAGCTGGGCCACAACTTTGGGCTGCCACACTGCCCCAACAAAAAATGCGTCATGACCGATGCCGTCGAGAAGATCGCGACTATTGATAACGCAAGGCCTGAATTGTGTAGCAATTGCAAAAGCAGGATCAGGTAGCTGTTCCCCCTTTGGGGTTAGGGGGCTTATTTAATATTTTCCGCTCAACAACGCCCCACCCATAGGCACTTTGGTATCAAGTGCCAGCTTCTTCAGCATTTCATACGTAGTACAAACCGCCGCCGATGTCACCGGAATTCCAATTTCATTCTCAATGGCATCAATAGCCTCAAGTGATGGCATCTGCACACAGGCGGAGACCACAAGCACATCCACACCTGTAAGGTCAAGGCGCTTATAGATATCCAACAGGTTCATCGGGTCTTGTGCCGCTACTTCTAAATTATCAGGAATCTCAAGGGCTATGAAGTCCATTACCTCAAATCCCTGGTGTTCTATATAGTCGACAACAAGCTGTGTCAATGGTTTCATATAAGGCGTGATAACTGCGACTTTTTTGGCACCAAGCACTTTCAGCCCATTTATCAATGCCCCGGCGCTTGTCACGATAGGAGTAGGGGCATCGTTCTTCACAGTTTCCTCATGCAGGTTGGTTTCCGAAACACAGTGGTAGCCGCGCCCCATGCTCATTATGGCCACAAGGCAGGCATAACCCATTACGTCTACACGGGCATCGCTCAGTTCCTGCGCACATTTCAGGCTTTGCGCATCCATGGCTTCCAGCTCTTCCTTGGTGACTTTCTTCATGCGCATCCGGCTGGAGTGGAAAGTAAAACGTTCCGGAGATATCGTCTCGCGTGAGCGAAGCAATGCCGGTATCTCTGTTTCCATGGTAATATTTGAGCTCGGCACTATTTGGCCGATCCGATATGTCTTTTTCATTTTCTTTAAAATTCCAATTTAATAAATTTCAAGTTCCAAATTCCAAATAACAAAGTCGGTTACCGTCCTAATGTTTGGAATTTGATGCTTGTTATTTGGTGCTTTTTATTGATTATTTAAGGTCTTCCGAATCCACAATGGTATTCCGTAACGTTCCAATGCCCTCAACAGTCGCCTCTACCACATCGCCAGGCCACATAAATTCCTGAGGATTCCTGCCTGCGCCAACGCCTGCGGGAGTTCCGGTTGCAATAATATCGCCGGCCTCAAGAGTGAAAACCTTACTAAGGTCCTGCACCAGGTCTTCAATATTGAAAAGCATGAATTTCGTATTCGAGTTCTGCTTCTCCACCCCGTTTACTGTTAAGCGTAAGTTCAGGTTGTGTGGGTCGGCTATCTCGTCGCGGGTCACTAATACTGGACCCATCGGTGCAAACGTATCCTGCCCTTTAGACACGATCCATTGCCCGGCACGGCGGCAGTCGCGTGCGCTGATATCGTTGATAACCGTGTAGCCATAAACGTGATCCATAGCGTTTTCTTTCGGGACATTTTTTCCGTGTTTGCCAATGATAACCGCAAGTTCCACCTCCCAGTCCAGCTGCTGTGTGATCTTTTGGTTATGGATAATATCGGTGTCATTGCCTGTCACAGCGGTAGGCGGCTTCGAAAAGATGACCGGCTCCTGCGGCAGTTCTTTGGATGTATCCAAAGTTCTAGCCGATTCCGCCACGTGTTCTGTATAATTCAGTCCAATACCAAAGATATTCTTACGTGGCTTCGGTATCGGCGCCAAAAGCGTGGCATTCGCCAAAGGTATCGAGCACTCCAGCAATTCTTCCTTCGTAGCCGTATTCATCAAATGCACGGCGTGGTTGATGCCTTCAATGCCAAGGTCGATAAATTCCAGCATGTTGTCCGGCAGGTGGCTGCTTTTAATTTGCCCCAGCTTATGCGCATCAATGATCATATTCTCGTCCACAAATCCCAGGCTTTCCGGGGCATGATTTATCCTGTAGGTAACTAATTTCATTATATTTTGGTTGTTGTTTGTCTATTATTTTTAATTCTATTCATTGTAGAGACGCAGTGCCTGCGTCTGACATAATGCAAATCGCGAGACGCAGGCACTGCGTCTCTACCATCGTAAGCAAAAGGTATTCATGTTCCAATAGGCAACCCGAAACCCTAAACCCCGAACTCCAAACCTATTGACGCTCGTTAGGATGCGCCATTTCCTGGTACAACCCCAATGATATTATCACCGGCAGGTCATTGAACGAGAACAGGCATGCATCTTCCGTTTCGCTCAAGTTAACATGCTCGTGGTAGGCCCACGACGGCACGCAAAAAATATCGCGTTCCTTCCAGTCCAGGCGCTTGCCTGCAATGATAGAGTAGCCGTGGCCCTTCGCACATTGGTAAACGAATGAACCCGTATGCCGGTGCGCCATAGTATGCTCGCTTGGTCGTAATAATTGTATCGAAGCCCCCATGGTCTGCATAACGTGGCCTCCTGTTAGCGGATTGGTGTAATGCATGAGGATGCCATCGTAGGGCGAACCTTCATTCACTTTCGCGGCTTCCAAAAGTGCAGGATATACCTGTTTCCACGAATATTTAAACAGGGGAGAGTACGGCTTATCCCACTCTTTGTCGGCTGGCACTAAACCTACGCCACTATACGTCATCGGCGAATGGTTTACCGGCGATGTCAATGGCTGCTTTCCGTCAAAGACCGCATAGTCATTGGCCTCCAGTGCATTCACAAGCGGAATGTCCAGCCCGTCCTGCCAAATGCACGTTTTGCCGCCGGCTTCTACACCATGCTCGTGCCAGGTACTGTTGGGTGTTATCACAAAATCGTTGACTTCCAGCATTATCTTATTGCCGTCTACCACGGTATAGCCGCCTTCACCCTCCATAATAAAGCGCAGTGCCGAAGCCCTGTGCCGGTGCGCCGAAGTGCTCTCGCCCGGGCGCGTCACCTGGATGCCGGTGTATAGCCAACCCACAGCAGCGCTCACATCACGACGTTTGTCGTTCACAAGGTACACCACGCGGCGGCCTGCCTGTTCGGGCGTAACCAGTTCCGATGATTTCAATACCAGTTCCCGCAGCTGCTCATATTTCCAAAGCATCGGCACCGAAGAGGTACGCGGCTCCCACGGCTCAATGTCGTTAGCCACGGTCCACAAGGCACCTGCGCCAAGTGCTTCCAGTTCTTTGTAGTACGCTTCAAGCTCCGGGGTGTCCTGCACCCGCGCCCGGCCTAAAACACTATCGTCATGTTTTGTTTCCATACTAAATTAATTAGTTGAATTATTTTTTTTCCACCCGCAGCGAAGCTGTAAAATCCGCCTTAAATCGCTATTTAGCAACTATAGAAAATCCGCGACAATCCGCCAAATCCGCGTTCCATTTTCATTAAGCTATTTGAAGCGGATTGGCCAGTCCATATCAGCCATCCCTTTTCCTGCCTTCCGCTATATCCCCGCCGAAAAAGCAGGGGATGCCGCTTCAGTCAGGGCTAGTGGCTTTCCATTTTTATTTTTGGCCGCTTTCGTCGCCATCCGTAAACGTAATATTTTTCCTTGGGGCCGTATTCACACGCAGATCGAAAATATCAAACCGGTTATAATGCCCCAATATGTCGTGCATCTGCTTGGGCTGTATGCATTTCGACAGGTCAATGTCCGCATACACAATTCCTTCCTCATCAATAAGCGGTTCGCCGATTACTGCGCCATTCGGTCCGATAACGCCAGAGAACGCGCTGTTCTTTCGGGTCAGCAACTCCTCTGCATTCGGCACGTCTTCCTTCATAATATCGATGATCTCCTTCGTAATGGTGGAGCACGACACAATGGTAAATAGCTTCCCTTCAAACGAATGTGCCGCCGCACGTATCTTTATTGCTTCCGCCATATCATAATCCGGTGGGGCAACGGGCAGGGAAATATAATTAGCTATGTGTATAAGCTCGCCCTGTGTCAGCAGCGTAAAACGCGCCAATGTATTGGTGTTCTCGCCACAGGCCAATGTCCCTATCGGGCCGATCTCTGTGTTATAAACTTTCAGCGATGAACCGTCACCACCTGTCCACGTGAGCTTTTCGGCCCAGGTAGGAACCAGCTTGCGGTGCTTGCCTACAAGCATGCCCTTATTATCAATGATAAGGTTGGTGTTATAAAGTTCCCCAAAGCTCTGCCCACGCTCATTCACACCAATAACTACATGGCAATCGTGTTCTTTCGCAGCCTGGCAAATTTTATCTGTTTCCGGCCCGGGAACGGTAATGGAATTAACGTACAGCTTCTCATACCACTTGCTGCCTTGTACCGGTGTCATGATCCAGTTCCAGTAAGGATACCCGGCCACAAAAACCTCAGGGAAGGCGATTAATGACGCGCCGTTTCCGGCAGCTTCGGCAATTATGGAAATTGCTTTATCCACCGTTGCATCCACATCCAGGAAAACAGGGGAGGCCTGCACCGCCGCAGCCTTAAATTTTGGTAAGTCCAACATATTTTTAAATTACGAATTATCAATTACGAATTACGACCTATCAGTTTCGTAAAGTCTATCATCTCACATCTATTATCTCTTAATCTTCTCTAAAACCTCATATCCGGGATCAAATACTCCTCGAGTTTTGCCCTCATATCTTCCGGGAACGGGCTCGATTTTATCTCATCGCGGCCTTCGGCAAATTCCACACGCACCAGCGACACCTCGCCTTCAAGACAGATCGATCCATCAGCATGCTCAAAGGTAAATCCGCATTGCATTGACGATGTGCCCAGTTTTTTCACCCAAAGGTATTTTGTTAGTTCATCGCCTAATCGGGCCGCTTTCTTAAACTGTATCTTTAAGTCAACCGTAGGTATTCCACCGGTCTTGTGGATGCTTTTGAACGGAAGCCCAAGCACCTCGTCATAAAAATCCTCTACTATATTATTTAGCATTTCCAGAAAACGCGGGTAGAACACGATGCCCGCAAAATCCACGTGCTGGAAACGGACGGTCTCTTTTTTTATAAATTTTTGCATCAGGCCTGAACTGTATTTTTTAGTTTAAATCGCTGTATTTTTCCGGTCTCGGTCTTCGGCAGGGCATCCATATAGCGTATCTCACGCGGATACTTATATGGCGCGGCCACTTCCTTGAACCAGTCCTGTATCGCCTTTGTAAAGGCATCACTTGCTTTTTCTTTGTCTTTTAAGACCACGTAGGCGCATACCAGCATCCCACGGTTCTCATCGGGCAGTCCGACAACAGCGCACTCGGCAATGTCATCATGGGTTAGCAGAACGCTTTCCACCTCAATGGCTGCAATATTGTAGCCTGACGAGATGATCATATCATCACCGCGTGCCACGAACCAGAAATAACCGTCCTCATCCTTAAGGAAAATATCGCCGGTAATGTTCCAGCCATTCTCCACGTATTCTTTCTGCTTGTCGGGGCTGTTCAGGTACTTGCATCCGGTGATCCCGCGCACGGCAAGTCGTCCTGGTGTGCCGTCAGTGATCTCATTACCTTTATTATCAAGAATCCTCGCTTCATAGCCTCGGATCGGCAGTCCCGTGGCACCTTTGCGCATATTCTCCTCATTCGAGGATATAAAGATATGGAGTATTTCGGTCGAACCGATACCGTCGATGATCTTTAATCCGGTAGCCTCATACCAGTCTTCCCAAACCTTTACAGGCAATGTTTCCCCAGCCGACACGCATTTGCGCAGCGAGGAAATATCAAAATCCTTTACTTTAGTTGTCAATATTCGCCAAGCTGTAGGTGCTGTAAAACATACTGTTACTTTATGTTCTGAAATCGCTTTTAGTAGCAAATCCGGCGATGGTTTTTCTATCAAAAACGTCGATGCCCCATAGTAAAATGGGAACAATACCAACCCACCCAAACCAAAGGTAAACCCAAGTGGCGGGCTGCCTGTAAAAATATCATCTGGTGTTGGCTGTAAGGAATATTTTGGGAATGCCTCGCATATCAGCAAAATGTCCTTATGATAATGTGATGTCATTTTTGGCTTGCCGGTCGTGCCGGACGTAAAGCCTATAATGGATAGTGAGTCTGCTTTTGTAGGATGGTTTTCAAACGTCTTCGGTTTGTTGCCCATCAGGGTCTCCAGTTTGGAAACGTGCTGTCCCGAACCGTCAAACGTAACGATATGTTTCAGGAATGGTGAATCCACAGCCAGCATCGCATCTTCAAGAGTATAATCGCAAAACGCATGGGATATCTCCGCGCATTCCACCATTACGCTCAATTCTTTTTCACGCAACAAAGGCATGGTTGCCACCACGATGCCGCCCGCTTTCAATATCCCAAACCAGCAGGCCACATACATCGGGTTGTTCGCCGACCGTATTAGCACGCGGTTGCCCGGCATAAAATTAAGATTATCCTTTAGCACATGCGCTATTTGGTTGGCCTTCTCATATAATTCCTGAAATGTCCAGCTGCTCTCAAAAGTACGAATCGCTATCCTGTCGCCATTACCTTCAGCGATATGCCTGTCCAGCAGCTTTTCCACGCAATTCAGGTCGTCAGGGAACTCAAAGTCCTGATGGCCTGTAAAGCACTCCGCCTGCAACGAAGGGTGGGGCAGGTGGCCGTGCGCAAAGTTATCTTCGTAATGTTTCATTGCTATACTGGAATATTACTTTTTGTGTGTCAATGGTTTCAACGCTTTCTTCATACCTTCCGCTGCTTTTCGCTCTCCGCCTTTATAAGGGTAAAAATGCGATGCAGCCGACATATATTGTTTCGGTATGCCCACCGAATCCAGGTCATTCGCCTTGTATTGCTCATACGCCTGTGCATTCCGTACGAACGACGGGTCAAGCAGCAGGGTTTTACCAAGGGCTACAAGGTCAGCGCGGCCATTTAAAAGTATCGTATTTATCTGGTCGATGTCCTGTATGTAACCGGCGGTAATCGTCGGTATGTTCACCGAATTCCGCACCATATCGCTGAACGGTGTCTGCCACATCCTGCCCACTGCGGGTTTTTGGTAGTCAACAGTTAATCCTGTAGAAACATTGATGATGTCAGCACCGGCTTTTTTAAAACATTCGGCTATTGCCAGAACATCTTCATCTGTTATGCCGCCTTCTGCCCAGTCGGATGCTGAAATGCGTACACTCATCGGTTTTTCAGGAGGGAACACATTGCGCATCGCTTTGAACACCCTTATCGGGAATTTTAGCCTGTTGCTAATGCTTCCGCCAAATTCATCTTCCCTTGTATTCGTCAGTGGTGATAGGAACGATGCCAGCAGGAATCCGTGGTGCGCCTGAAGCTCTATCATATCAATGCCTGCCTCGTCTGCATTCTTTGCAGCATTCGCAAATTCCTCGGTGATGATATCCATGTCCTCAACCGTCATTTCGTGCGGTACGGCCATCTTTTCACTGAACGCGATCGGAGAAGCAGACAGGAGTCCCCATGCATTTTTTACCGGTTCGTTCCTGCCTTCCCATGGGAATTTCACAGCTCCTTTTCGTCCCGAATGTCCTATCTGTACACCGATCTTTGTTGCGCTGTTTTTATGTATAAAATCGGTTATTCTTTTCCAGTTAAGTGTTTGTTCTTTAGACCATATACCCGGACATCCTAAAGTTATTCTTCCGGTTGGAGAAATGGCAGTTGCTTCGGTAATTATCAAGCCAATGCCGCCTGTAGCGCGTGAACCGTAATGCATCAGGTGCCAGTCGGACACCAACCCGTCCTTTGCCGAATACTGTTCCATCGGACTCATCACAATACGGTTTTCCAGCACCATTGACCGTAATGAAAAAGGCGTGAATGCCGCCGGGGTATCGGGTTTGTTATCGGCTAAATTCGCATTGAATTCCGCCAGTACTTTTTGCGTGAACGATCTGTCGCGCAGGCCAAGGTTTTCGAAAGTGACCTTCTTGGAGCGCGTCATTACGCTAAAGGCGAATTGCTGGAACGGATGCTGTATATGGCGGTCCATATCCTCAAACCATTGCAGCGATACGTTGGCCGCATGCTGTATCATCTCGACGCGGTTGCGGCGCAGCTTCTCATAATTTTCGAAAACGGCAGGGACATCATTGTTATATTTTATTACCGAATCTGCAAGAGCAATTGCGCACTCCATCGCCAGCTTGGTACCGGAACCGATGGAGTAGTGGGCCGTAGCTTTCGAATCGCCCAACAGTACTATATTATCATGGCTCCATTTATCATTGGTAATTACCGGGAACTGCCTCCAGTGCGAACGGTTCGATATCAGGCCATGGCCGTCAAGTTCTTCCTTGAATATTTCTTTAAGTTTTTCAATCGTATCTTCCTCATCGGTAACGGAAAAACCCGCTTTCTGCCAGGTTTCATCGGTAGTTTCAAATATCCAGGTACTCATGCCTTCCTCGTACTGGTAGGTATGCGCTACAAAAGTTCCGTAAGGCGTTGTCCTGAAAAAATAGGTAAACGCATCCAGCGGCCGGGTGGAGCCCATCCACACAAAACGGTTGCTTTTCAATTCTATTTTTGTCCCGAAATCTTTTGTGAATTTCTCGCGTATCGCACTGTTAATGCCATCGCAGGCCACAATTATATCCGAATCGGAAAACTGGCTTAAATCGTCCACATTAGCCTCAAAATGAAGGTTAACACCTTCTTCGCGGCAGCGCTGTTGCAGCAATTGCAGTAATGTTTTACGGGAGCACCCGCAAAAGCCGTTACCGGTAATGCGTACTTTCTCACCATCCCGTGCTACATCAAGCTCATCCCAATAAGCAAATTTCGTTCGTATCAGGTCATACGACTGCGGGTCGCGGGTAAGGAATTCGCTCAGTGTCTCGTCCGAAAACACCACGCCAAAGCCAAAGGAATCATCGGCTCTGTTGCGTTCGTAAACGCTAAGGTCGCAATCCGGCATCGCTTTTTTTAGCAATATCGAAAAATACAATCCGCCGGGGCCGCCGCCTATTACTGTTACTTTCATTTATATGGAGGGTCTTTTAATGGAAAATACTTCGCCCAGTTTCGCGTAATTCCACCCCTCAAGGCGGGCGATGGGCTTGTAGGTTTCCCTGTTTATCTTAAAATCATCGAGCAGTACCGATTCGTCCACATGGAACATCACAATACGACCTATCATTATCGTCGCGCCGCCATCCCGGTGCTCTTCGAGGCTGTAGTGATGCACGAGCTCGCATTCAAAATGGATAGGGCTTTCGGCAACCCTTGGCGGTTTCACCAAAACGGAAGGTATTGCGGTAAGTCCGGCATACTCAAACTCATTGCCATCAGGAGGCAGGTTTACCGATGTGGCATTCATGGCTTCAACAAGCCCTTCTGTAGCCATATTTACAACGAACTGCTTCGTAGCCAGTACGTTATTCAGTGTGTCTTTATTCGTATTCCCGCTGCGTACGGTGGAGAACATCACATGTGGCGGGTCTTCGCCAACAGCATTAAAAAAAGAAAAAGGCGCAAGGTTAGGTGTGCCGTCTTCACTGACGCTGGATATCCAGCCAATGGGCCGTGGGATAACGGAACCCGTCAGTATTTTGTAGATGTTCTTCTGGCTGGTGTGTGCCGGGTCGATCTGCATGGTTGTGTTGTATAGGTGTTACAAATAAAAGAAAAATTATGAACTTAATTTTAATGATTTTTGTGATATATTCAGCAATTAAAGGAAATTTTAATAGGCGTGACAAAAAAGTATTGCATTTTATAGATATACTGTTTTTTAGATCACACCTAAGTTTCTATATTTATGAAAATATTTAACCGATAAACCCGTATGGCAGGCACTTCAACCAAAGGCATCTGGAAGGTGATCACCGCATCTTCCATGGGAACGCTCATAGAATGGTACGATTTCTACATCTTTGGCAGCCTCGCCGTGGTCATTTCTACTAAGTTCTTTCCTTCGGACAATCCCACCGCAGCCTTCCTTTCCACGCTGGCAACATTTGCGGCAGGCTTTGTGGTACGGCCTTTCGGGGCGCTGTTCTTTGGCAGGCTGGGTGACATTATCGGGCGGAAATACACCTTCATGGTCACATTGCTGCTTATGGGTGGAGCGACATTCCTCATAGGCTGCGTGCCCAGTTATGAATCCATCGGTTTCTTTGCGCCATTATTAGTATTAATATTAAGGCTGTTACAGGGGCTTGCCCTTGGTGGCGAATATGGCGGCGCGGCAACCTATGTGGCAGAGCATTCGCCGAAAGGCCAGCGCGGCTACTGGACTTCCTGGATACAGACAACAGCAACCTTCGGACTATTCATATCGCTGATGGTTATATTGGTCACGCGTGAATTATTATCATCAGGGGAATTTGACGAGTGGGGGTGGAGGGTGCCGTTTTGGATATCGATATTAATGGTTATCGTATCATACATTATCCGCAAAAAGATGCACGAATCGCCGGAGTTTGCTAAGGCTAAAGCCGAAGGCAAGACGAGCACCAACCCGTTAAAGGAAAGTTTTGGGAATAAATATAACCTCAAGTTCGTATTGCTGGCATTATTTGGTGCGGCTATGGGGCAGGGGGTTGTTTGGTACACCGGGCAGTTTTATGCTATGAATTTCTTAAAGACGGTAATGTTCGTGGAGTCTTCGCAGGTAGACGGACTGCTGGGAATCGCATTGCTTTTCGGAACGCCATTCTTCGTTTTCTTCGGATGGCTGAGCGATAAGGTGGGCCGGAAACCGATTATGATGATTGGGATGCTAATGGCGATTTTATTGTACAGGCCCATATATAAGGAGATGTATAGGACAACGGATTTATCGCTAAAGACGGAAATAAGGCCTGAGCAATATTATCACGCACCCGATGAATTGCCATCGCCGGATATTAAGATATATACCGATGGGACAAAGTTGGATATTATAAGGAACATTAATAAGGCAACCGGGAAGGAAGAAGTTAAGAATAATATAACAGTTAATTCTGCTGATAAATGGTATCTCATCTTCCTCGTCTTTATCCAGGTGCTTTTCGTTACCATGGTCTATGGCCCGATAGCTGCCTTTTTGGTTGAGATGTTCCCTGTCAGGATACGCTATTCCTCGATGTCGCTGCCGTACCACGTGGGTAATGGTATCTTTGGGGGACTGCTGCCTGCAATAGCGACCTATCTCGTCAGCAATGCAAAACAGAACGGTGACCCTGAATTCTACCTCGAAGGGCTGTGGTATCCCATCATCATTGGCGGAATCTGCTTTGTAATTGGGATGGTTTATCTTAAGTCAAAAAATAACACCGAACACGATTAATATGAAAACATTAAAAAGAATATTAGGGATTGTATGGATAGCGCTCGCGGCTGCTACGGCTTATTTCTGCATCGTAGAATTCGGCTTGCCAAAGTTTTCGACAGGCAAGCAAAACGACCTTGTTTTCGGTATCATTATACTGTTCGTACTCACACCGCTTATTGTCTTAGGGCTGGGGACTTTTGGGTATTACGCCCTGAAAGGGGAATATGACAATGTTTAATGGGACGTTTCGTTGCTAAAAATAATTCTATAAATTAGCTATAGCAATTACAAACCTATGACCGTCAAAGAAATCCTCACTCAATTCGAATCCCTCCATAACGAAACTACCTTCGCCCATAATGCCAAATACGGAGCAGCAAAGCAATTTGGCGTAAAGCTGGGTGATATACGGCCTATCGCTAAAAAGATAAAGATCAACCATGAGCTGGCGTTTGAATTGTGGGAAACCGGCTATGTAGAAGCGAGATTATTGGCGACACTGATCGTCAATCCGAAAAAACTCTCTGCGGAAGAGGTTACCCGTATGGCGCATTCTATCGATTTTGTGCATGAGGCCGATTGGTTCAACTCCTATCTGCTGAAAGACTTTCCGGATAAGGAGCAGTTCAGGGAAAAGTGGATGGATTCGGATAACAAGTGGGCGGCCCGTTCCGGCTGGAGCCTGATGGCAGGAAGGATAGCAAGAGAGCCTGAAGGGATCGATATTAGCGCAACCCTGGACCGCATTGAAAAGCAAATGCCGAATGCCCAACCCGAAGTGCAATGGACGATGAACACGTCACTTGCCAACATTGGTATTAACCATCCGCAATACCGCCAAAGGGCGCTTGAAATTGGAGAGAAGCTGGGTATCTACCGTGACTTTCCTGTGTCTAAGGGATGTACATCGCCATTTGCCCCGATATGGATTAATGAGATGGTAAAGCGGCAAAAGTAAATTTTGCCACGAATTTCACTAATTCTAAAAAGTGCTGTGGAAACATTACCGTAAATTCAGTAATGATGCAATTCTTGGAATCACTTAAGCCGTAAATTAGCTAAAATAATTCGTGAAATTTGTGTAATTCGTGGCAAAAAAATATTCCTAAAATGAAAAAGACCCGTGGGTGGAAGCCCCTGGGTCTTTAAATACTACCAACCTATAACATGGTCGATAGTAAGCTACAAATGTAGGATAAATTTTTTGTAATGCCTAATTTATTTTACTACGATATCATATTTTTCCGGTTGCTATATATTTACGCGGTGGCTTTCCTTACTCTCAGTATAATTGCATGGACTGCGGCGGCTGCAAGAAATGCGAACAAAATGTCAATAACCAATGCAGAGTAAAATACCTGAGGCCCTACAGGTCCGATAGGATTGTCGCCTGAACTTTGCATATAAAATGCATTTGGAAATCCTACACGCAGGGAGCCATCCTTAGGAAGGTCATTCTTCCAAGACATTATACAAATAATGTCGAAGACAGCGGTGGTGAGCAACAACGTTACAACTATTTGTTTTACTCGTGTTTTGTTCATATTATATCATTTATTTACCACTACGATATCATATTTTTCAAGCAATCCCTTGAGCCCTGCCTGGGAGAAGATCGCTTTTTTCAGCTTATTCCGTTCAGGGTCAATAGTAAAGTTATAGCTGGTGGTAAAGTCGGCTTTGTTAGCAATAGTATCAATAAATACACTTTTGTGCAGGTTGCAGTTATCGAAAGTAACCCCTGTAAGGTCGGTATTCATAAAATCCACGGCGGTGAGGCTGCAATTGGTAAAAAGCGTGCCTTTTATTTTAAGGGTATAGAACTTAGCATAATCCAGTCGGCAACCGGTAAACTCTACTTTAAAAAGCAGGGCATCTACCATTGTGAAATTCACCGCGGTAAAATCGCAGTCGGTAAAAGCAGCATCCCGAAACGCCACATAATTGATCTGTGCCTGGTTGAAATTACACGAGATAAAGATACAGTCGATAAACGCTACACCGGTAAAATTACAATCCACAAAGTCGCAGTCCGTAAAGGTGCAGCGCTCAAAATCCTTGTACATGATATCTTCGGGCTGGTAGACCGTCCCGTTTATTTCCTGTCCTATGATATAGTTTTCTGTCATGGGGTAAAAGTAACAGTTTTTTTTTGCCACGAATTACACTAATTCCACAAATTTTAAATTAGATACGTGACTTAGAGACACAATGCTTTGTGTCTCGCATGAGAGTAAGAATTACCATATAGATGCAGCATAGGCTCGCTACACCACCTGACCCAACACAAAATCACCTTTCCTTTTAGCCCTGACAGAGACGATATCCTGCCGTAGCCTGAGGAGGCAGATAAAGGCGATGGCAGGACGGACGATTTTAAAAATGCGCTTCGATGGCTGCTGCTTAAATAAACGATTATAAAATTTGTTGAATTAGTGTAATTCGTGGCAAAAAATCTGTGTAAATCAGCGAGATCCATCCAATCCGCGTTCCCTCTTAAAATCCTGAAAATCTCACCTAAAATCCGTATTTTTGTGCCTATGAATATTGATATCCACAAGTATATAAGCCAGTTGAATGAGGCCCAGCAGGCACCCACGCTGCAGAAGGACGGGCCGATGATCGTGATCGCAGGTGCAGGCTCCGGAAAGACCAGGGTGCTCACGATACGGATCGCTTACCTTATGAGCCAGGGTGTTGACGCGTTCAACATACTTGCGCTCACCTTTACCAATAAGGCGGCAAAGGAAATGAAGAAACGTATCTCGGAAATTGTGGGAAGCTCCGAAGCCAAAAATCTCTGGATGGGGACATTCCACTCGATATTTGCCAAGATACTCCGCTTTGAGGCGGATAAGCTTGGTTTTCCTTCCAACTTTTCGATATACGATACACAGGACAGCGTACGCCTGATCAGTGCCATCATCAAAGAGAAGCAGCTCGATAAGGATGTTTATAAACCTAAGCAGGTGCTGGGGCGCATATCTTCGTACAAGAACAGCCTGATAACAGTAAAAGCCTATTTCAATAATCCCGAATTGCAGGAAGCCGACGCGATGTCGAAAAAACCGCGTTTGGGTGAAATTTATCAGGAGTATGTGGACCGCTGCTTTAAGTCGGGCGCAATGGATTTTGACGACCTCCTGCTGCGTACGAACGAGCTCTTGAGCCGTTTTCCGGATGTACTGATGAAGTACCAGGACCGTTTCCGCTACATCCTGGTGGATGAGTACCAGGATACCAACCATTCGCAGTACCTTATTGTAAGGGCGCTGTCGGACAGGTTCCAGAACATCTGTGTGGTTGGCGATGATGCGCAGAGTATCTATGCTTTCAGGGGTGCGAACATCAATAACATCCTTAACTTCCAGAAAGATTACGACAATGTGCAGATGTACCGCCTTGAGCAGAATTATCGTTCGAGTAAGAATATTGTAGAGGCGGCCAATGCCATCATCGATAAGAATAAGACCAAGCTCGATAAAGTGGTTTGGACGGCTAATGACGAAGGCCACAAGATAAAAGTGCACCGCAGTCTTACCGATGGTGAGGAAGGGCGTTTTGTGGCAAGCACCATTTTTGAGGAGAAAATGCGCAACCAGCTCGGTAACGGGAAATTCGCTATTTTGTACCGTACCAACGCCCAGTCGCGTGCGATGGAGGATGCCCTGCGCAAGCGTGACATTCCGTACCGCATCTATGGCGGGCTGTCATTCTACCAAAGAAAAGAGATCAAAGATGTACTGTCTTACCTCAGGCTTGTCATTAATCCTAAGGACGAGGAAGCGCTTATCCGTGTCATCAATTATCCGGCGCGTGGTATTGGCGACAGTACGGTTGAAAAGCTTACGGTAGCCGCCAACCATTACAAACGCTCCATATTTGAGGTAATGGAGGTCATCGACAAGATCGACCTCAAACTGAACAGCGGCACCAAAAACAAGCTACAGGATTTTGTGACGATGATAAAGAGCTTTCAGATCATCAATGAGAATCAGGATGCGTTTTACCTTGCGGAACATGTAGCCAAAAAGACCGGGCTAATACAGGAACTGAAGAAAGACGCCACACCGGAGGGCATTGCCCGTATAGAGAATATAGAAGAGTTACTGAACGGTATCCGCGATTTCATTGAGGGCCAGCGTGAAGTTGACGGGGCAAGGGGAGCGCTCTCGGAATTTTTGGAGGATGTGGCTTTGGCTACCGACCTTGATAAAGATACCGGCGACGACGACCGTGTGGCCTTGATGACCATCCACCTTGCGAAAGGCCTTGAATTCCCATATGTATTTATCGTGGGTATGGAAGAAGACCTTTTCCCTAGCGCAATGAGTATGAATACCCGCAGCGAGCTCGAGGAGGAGCGGAGGCTGTTCTACGTGGCGCTTACCCGTGCCGAACACCAGGCGTACCTTACCTATGCCCAGTCACGTTACCGTTGGGGCAAGCTGGTAGACAGCGAGCCATCGCGCTTTATAGAAGAAATAACCGATCATTTCCTGGAATACCTTACCCCGGCAGAGAACAATTATCGCTACAAGCCAATGATCGATGCCGATATTTTTGGCGATGTGGATAAGTCGAAGCTTCGCCAGGTAAAACCAACCGCAAGTACACCACCGGCGTGGGTTACCTCGAACGATCCCAAACCCGATGCAGCTATCCGTCGCCTGAAGCCTTTGGAAGGGCGTGCGCCCGTAAGCAGCACACCCATACCCGACAGCAAGCTTGTTGCAGGCAATATAGTGATGCACGAACGCTTTGGCAAAGGCGAGGTGCTCAACCTTGAAGGTGTTGGCGCCGATAAAAAAGCCGAGATACGCTTTGAGGTAGGAGGAATTAAGAAGTTGCTTTTAAGGTTTGCAAAGTTAGATGTGATAAGTTAAGGGTTTCTACCTAGTAATTTAAGGCGATTTACATGAACAGTGAGTTTGAAGTCCTAAAGCTGTTGGGAAAATTAACAGGAAGTGTTTCATTTATTGTCAGAATGTTTAGATTTGTAAAAATCTTATAAAATGGAAACTTCTAGTTCAGTTCGAAAAATGCTTGCAGGAAATAAAATACTTGTTCCAAATTACCAAAGAGCATATTCTTGGGATACTCCTTTAGAAAATAATTTTAGGAAAACTCAGACTGATGTTTTTCTTTCGGATATAGATAATTATTTAATTAGTAAATCAAATTCTCCTTTTTATTTTGGTCATTTCTTATATGAATATAAAGAAAATACATTTTACATTATTGATGGTCAGCAAAGACTAACAACTATAATTATTTTTTTATCATCTGCATTTGCTAAGCTTAAATCTTTAAGAGAGCTTAGCGATATTGAAAATGAAATCTATGAAGACATTATCAAGAGAAATGTAACTTATAGATTTTCTACAGTAGATTACGATAATCAGATTTTTAAAGATTATGTTATTGATCAAATAAAAACTGATATTCATACGATTGAAACTGAATCCGCTAAGCGTATAATATCAGCATTTGATTATTTTACTAAAAAATTAAAGAATAAAGATATATTATATTTAGAAAATATTATTAGATCCATAAGTGAAGCTTCATGTACAACACATCAAGTAAAAAATGAATCTGAAGCAATTCAAATGTTTATTTTCCAAAATGACAGGGGTAAGCAACCTTCAAGCCTGGAAGTTATTAAAGCTCTCTTTATGTATAATATACACCTTTACTCAGGTGATGAAAAAAATGATCTCATTCTTGAAATTAAACAGCGTTTTGAAAAGATATATAAATCAATATCATCAATAGAATATAAGATCAACGAGGATGATGTATTGGTCTATACACAAAGAGTATATTTCAATTCTTTATGGGAATCAAATGCTTTAGAAAAAATTAATGAAAAACTTAATGATAGTAATAGAATAAATTTCATAATGAAGTTTACTCATGCATTGTCAAATAGTTTTGAATACCTGAATTTATTTTTTGGAAGGGATGAAAGAAAGAATTTTTCAATACATTCTTTTATAACTATAGGAAATATTGGAATTGCAATTCCTTTCATAATAAAGGCCTATAAATTTGGACTGCCTCTTGATGAGATTGGTCGTTTATGTAGTTCACTTGAGAGTTTAGTGTTTCGACACAGGCTCATTGGTACAAGAGCGGAATTAATTACAAGAATAAATCAAGTTTTCATTGAATTTATTGCTGAAAATACCAACATTGATCCTATAGTTGATAGAGTAAATTTTTTAAAAAATTCTGATGAATGGTGGTGGTCATATTGGAATGATGTTGAATTACAAAAGAGTTTACAGGGCGCTATCAATCATTCATTGGCAAAATATATATTATGGAAATATGAAAATCATTTAGAAAGCTTAGGTAATTCAGGTTATAATCCCTCAAGATATGATAAAATTGTCAAGCCTGAATTAGAACATATTTCACCAAAAGTTACATCAGGAGAATCGCTAGCCCGTGGGTATAGTAAATATGATGATGAGTTTGTTAATGAATATCTAAATTGTTTAGGTAACTATCTATTAATTTCTAAATCACATAATTGCTCTATTGGCAATAAACCCTTTAAAGACAAATATGATAGTTATAATAATTTGGCTCAACAAAGAGAAATACGTTTAATAGTTAATCAAGAAAAATTAATTTGGTCTAGACAGTTAATTAAAGATAGGAAGAAAAAGATAATTGATTTTATTGTTACCAATCTATAATAAGGTAATATTAATCAATCATTACATTCACAAATTCTACAGTTTCGACCTCAAGCAAATACTCAGGATTGCTTGTGTCGGATATAAGCAATGCCGTTAAAATTAGTTGACTAGGATTACTCCCTAAGTATTTTTACGAAGCCTCAAAACCTTTCCGGATATCCTGCCTATGCATGATGTAAATATATTTGTGATTCTTTCAATGTCGAGGCAGCTGCGACCAATGCCTTCCGAACTGCCCGCGTCCGTCACCTCGAACGATCCCAAACCAGATTCCGGTATACGCCGCCTGAAGCCTTTGGAAGGGCGTGCGCCCGTAAGCAGCACACCCATACCCGACAGCAAGCTTGTTGCAGGCAATATCGTGATGCACGAACCCTTTGGCAAAGGCGAGGTGCTCAACCTTGAAGGTGTTGGCGCCGATAAAAAAGCCGAGATACGCTTTGAGGTAGGAGGTATCAAGAAGCTACTTTTAAGGTTTGCAAAACTTGATATAATAAGTTAGCAGTAAAATAAAAGAGGAAGCTTACAGCTTCCTCTTTTATTATTACAGTGGTTTGAACCGCTCACCGAGAATGATGGCATAACCCTGGTCGTAGGCTACGACGGCCTGCATTCTGTCATAAAGCCCTTTTTTATTGCCTTTCCAGCCGCTCTCGCCATTATCGCCATACAAGACGATCAGTATAATCATGTAGTTATTGTTTACACCGGTAGTTTTTTCAATGTTTCCTTTGGCATCGGTTTGTACCCAAAACTCTGTAGGATATGCAGGTACATCATGGGGTTGGAACTTACCCTGGCCTTCACGCTTTACATCGACAATCGGTGCTTTTGTTTTTTCGTACTGGTAGAGTCCAAGCAATTCCTCGGGAATGGCTTTGGTGCCATAATAGGTCTTTCCGTCAATAACAAATTCTTTTACAACTTTAGACTGGGCCTGTGCTGTAATAGCAGCCATAGTGAGAAGAAACAATGCAGCTAATGTTTTAAATTTTTTCATGGTAGTATGGGTTTAGTTATACTGCCAAATCTAATAGTAAACTACACCACCGGCAATACCTATAAGTAGGTATTTATTCATTCACAAAAGCCACGGCTTCAACTTCCAGGAGATAATCAGGGTTACCCATGCCGGACACGAACAGTGCGGTTACAATTGGTGGATTGGCATTGCTTCCCAAATATTTTTGTGATGCCTCAAAGCCTTTCCGGATGTCCTGGCCCTGTGTAATGTAAATATTCATTTTTATAATGTCCTTAAAACCTGCGCCGCATGCTTCGAGGGCTACCCCGATATTTTTCATTATCTGTTCCGTTTGTGCAGCTATATCGCCTTTGCCAATGGTTTCGCCTTTTTCATTTACAGCATTCTGCCCGCCGATGTAAATTGTTTTTCCATTTCCCGAAGTAGTTACTACCTGCGAGAAGGCCGGGCTTTTCATCATCCCGTCGGGGTTTATAAATTGGGTTGCCATGATTTTAGGTTTAAAATGGACTATAAATTTACGCAGTAATCAGATATTCCATTAAATGTTTATATTCGTTTTAACATCACTATTCCCACAACTTCATTAACTTTAAACTTTCGAATCAACGCATAACCCTATCAACGAATCAACCAAAAATGGCCCAGTTTATAAAAATATACCCCGAAAACCCCAACGAGAAAGAGATAGCCAAAGTGGTTAAAATACTCCGAGACGGCGGCATTATAATTTACCCTACCGATACCGTATATGGCCTTGGCTGCGATATTACTAACAGCAAGGCATTAGAGCGTGTCGCCAAACTCAAAGGGATTAAATTGGATAAAGCCAACTTCTCGTTTATATGCAGCGACCTGAGCAACCTTTCGGATTATGTAAAGCAAATTGATACCGCTACATTCAAAATACTGAAAAGGTCGCTACCCGGTCCCTATACGTTTATCCTTCCGGGTAATAACAACCTGCCAAAGGAGTTCAAAAAGAAAAACACCGTAGGTATTCGTGTGCCGGATAATAATATTGCACTGGAAATCGTGCGCCAGTTAGGCAATCCCATCATTTCGACTTCCATACATGATGAAGATGAAGTACTGGAATATTCTACTGATCCAGAACTGATCTTCGAAAAATGGCAGAACCTTGTGGATGCCGTGATTGATGGGGGATATGGCGACAACACCGCGTCTACCATCATCGACCTTTCCGGCGATGAGCCTGTAGTGATCAGGGAAGGTAAAGGCGACCCGGATATTTTTTAAGTTACTAATTTTTGCCTCCGTTTTTTGAATACGCTTGCATAATAGTATTCAGATAGTCCAATACAGCTTTGCGGGCATCAACGTCATTACCCTGCAAGACCTCTTTAAGTTTTTTATGATGCGTATTAATGAAGAGTAATTCATTACCATTAAGATAGTAAGTAAGTATAATGTTACTGTTCAGGTTTGTATCCGAAAAATCCGGCGTGTACTGCTTGGCGATGTTGTCCCAATTATAGGTCACTATTGCTGAATCTTTTACAACAGTGTATTCAGCATCGTCATCTTCAGGATAGGGCACCTTCTGCTCATATACCATTTTTATTACCAACGGAGTAGTGCCTGCTATAGTACTCTCCAGCCAATAACTACGCGTACCCCATTCAAATCCGAGGTTGCTGTTTTCCAGTTCATTCAGGACAGGTATAAGTCCTTCATCAGCATACATGTAGAAGTTGTAATTATCCTGAAAGACATCGGTACCGCTTAAATAATTGACTTTGTAGTAAATGACAGTTTTTCCATTTTCATTTACAAATGAATCCATTTCCAATCCATATTTATGATATATGGAATGCCGGGCAAGAAGTTTATTTCCGGAAAAAAAATAGACGTAACTGCCAATACCACCAGGAAGCTCAACAGCAAAATTCCCGAATTTGTTTTTAGAGAAATGATAGAATATAACGCCAGACATCATATCTTCATTGAGATATTCAGCATCTTTGGGGAATAGTCGCCTTAAAAGATCATAGTTGGAAATGTGGCCCGCATCTTCTTTCTTCAGTGCTTCAAACTCAGTAGTGCTTAAAGTGCGGCCTATATTTTCATGATTTCTGAAGACAGAATCAGATGATGATGTAATGTCTCTTTTCAGGATTTCCGTATCCAGCCTCCCTATGCTGTCCAGAAAATTCCCTAACTCAGCATCGCTATACTTATAGGTAATAGAATCCTGTTTTTCACTTACAGGTACCGTCTTTATAACCTGTACATTTTTACATGATACAAGAATAAAAGTAAAAACGAATAATATAACGAGTTTCATGTAGGTGTTTTTAGTGTAGCCAATGTATTATATTTTTAGTAAGTGTAATTTAATTTAAATATAATTTTTAAGTAACATGGATATCGTTATTAGTGATGAGATTGCGCCCTGTAAAACCAATAACATTAAATGGGACTGTTCAACAAAAAAGAAAAAAGCCTTAAGCAGGAATTTACTAAAAAAAATGTACGCCTAAACAAAGAAGCTGTTAAAGAAATTGAAGAATTATACGACGACCTTAAATCCGGATATGAAGGTATTGAAGCTGTTGTTGCTGAATTCAAAAAACTTTCAGATGAACTGGCACAAAGGCTACAGGATGGCGACCGTGAGAAAATGGAAGATGTATCCGGAAAAGTAGTGAAGATAGACAAGCTGGTGCGGGACGCGGTGCGCGATGTGCGCGATGTACTGCGAAACCAAAAGAAGCGGGTTAAAGAAGCTGCTGGCGATATTTGATAAAAAAAATCCCCATTGCAATTTCGCAATGGGGATTTTTTCATGGAAGAAAAATTTATTGTTGCCTGTTTATATAAACCCATCCGGTCTTGCTTTGTCCCGGACGCTCGATTACATAAAAGTACGTTCCGGTTGGCAATTCATTACCGTTATCGGTTTGTCCGTACCATTGGTTCGTATAGTCATTTTTAGTATACACTTCCTCACCATACCTGTTAAAGATAGAAAGCTTTTTCGCATCCATGCCTGATATATCGAAGTTGTCATTCTTATTGTCTGCATTTGGCGAAATACCTCTTGGTATATCACAGAAAGTACCATCTACACTAAAGGTATAATCCGCAGTACAGCCTCCCGGTGTTGTAACGGTAAGCGTAAGGCCGATAGGGTAGAGTGCAGAGTTTATAGGGTTTGCATCTACATACTCTGTAGCATTGAAAGAAGCGCCCATGCCTACTTCAGTTCCGTTACTGTCTGTCCATACAAATGTTGCAGTGCTTTCATCAGCTCCTGTTACATTAGCGTTCAGGATATAATTGCTTTCGAAACCGTTTCCTTCGCATCCCTGGCTTCCGCTAATCGCGATGTTATTTACAGGCGCATTAAGTGTTACGCTGGCATCTGGTGATGTACAGCCGCCATTACTTCTCACGGTAACTGTATAGCTGCCCGGTGCAAGGCCTGCAAATGTTGTTCCCGACTGGTAGTTAATGCCATCAACGCTATAACTGTATTGTGCACCAAGCGGCCCTGTGATTGAGAATGATCCTGTTCCGGTAGCACAGTCAGGCTGTGTAACTGTAGTTGTAGCAGCAGCAGGTGTTTCTGGTACTGCATTTATGGTAACTGCAGCTGTAGATGTACATCCGTTGATGTTTTTTACGGTAATGGTATAGTTACCAGGTGCAAGATTGATAAAACTGTCACCGTTCTGGAAATTGATACCATCTATGCTATAGCTGAATCCTGATCCTGCAGGCCCTGTCACGTCTATTCTTCCTGTAGTTGTAAAACATGTAGGCTGTGTAACAGTGGTAGTAGCTACAGCAGGTATCGGTGAACTATCGATATTGATAAAACCTGTAGTTGAAGTACATCCGCCTGCATTTTTTACGGTAACTATATAAGCACCGCCGGCAAGGTTGGCAAATGTAGCTGAAGACTGGAAGTTAGTTCCGTCAACACTGTAGGTAAGATCTGTTCCGGTTGGAGCATCTACCACAATAGTTCCTGTCGGTACCGCACATGTAGGTTGTGTCACCGTGGTCATAGCAACTGCCGGAGTTGTAGGAACCGGGTTGATCGTGATCGTTGCTGTTACCGACTGGCATCCTGCATTATCTGTAGTGATGGTATAGTTGCCCGGTGCAAGGTTGGCGAATGTTGGCGAAGCCTGGAAGTTTGTACCGTCAATGCTATAAGTAAATCCAGGTGTTGGCGAAGTAACTTCAATTGTTCCGGTAGTTGTACCGGTACAGTTTGGCTGCGTAACCGTAGTTGTTGCTACTGCTGGTGCGCCCGGTGCAGTATTGATAGTTACCGATGCTGAAACCGAAGTACATCCACCTGCGTTTTGTGTAGTGATTGTATAACTTCCCGGTGCCAGGCCGGCAAATGTTGTTGTGTTCTGGAAAGTCGTTCCATCAATGCTGTAAGTAAGTCCTGCCCCGGTTGGAGAATCTACAACAATAGTTCCTGTTGGCGTTGCACAGGTAGGCTGTGTAACCGAAATGTCTGCCACAGCTGGTGCGGCCGGAACCGCATTTATCGTTACCGTAGCTGTAGAGTTACATCCTGCCGCGTTTTGGGTTGTAAGTGTATAACTTCCCGGTGCAAGGCCAGCAAAGGTAGTAGTATTCTGGAAGTTAGTTCCG
Source organism: Flavobacterium arundinis (assembly GCF_038289855.1). NCBI lineage: Bacteria > Pseudomonadati > Bacteroidota > Flavobacteriia > Flavobacteriales > Flavobacteriaceae > Flavobacterium > Flavobacterium arundinis. Next base: position 319,290 of record NZ_JBBYHR010000004.1, on the reverse strand, counting down.
TCAATACTGTAGGTGAATGCTCCAATAGGTGCTGTAACTTCTATAGTTCCTGTGGTGGCAGTACAGGTTGGCTGTGTTACTGTTGTTGTTGCAACAGCAGGAGTACCCGGCGCAGCATTTATTGTTATAGTAGCTGTAACCGATGTACATCCTGCAGCATTTTGCGTGGTAATAGTATAGGTGCCCGGAGCAAGGTTTGCAAATGTAGCAGAAGGCTGGAATGTTGTGCCGTCTATGCTATAGGTAAATTCTCCGCCTTCAGCAGGATCTGTTACCACAATGCTTCCGCCTGTAGTACAGGTTGGCTGTGTTACTGTAGTTGTCGCTACTACAGGTGCTGTAGGAGCTGCATTTATTGTTATCGCCGATGTAACCGAAGTACATCCGCCGGTTCCCTGGGTTGTTATGGTGTAGTTGCCCGGAGCAAGATTTGAGAATGTAGTCGAAGCCTGGAAGGTAATTCCGTCGATGCTATAGGTAAATGTTGCGCCTGCAGGCGTATCTACTACTATGCTTCCTGTAGCGGTAGTACAAGTTGGCTGTGTTACTGTAGTTGTAGCTACATCAGGTACAACCGGAGCTGTATTTATAGTTATTGTTGCCGTAACCGAGTTACATCCTGCACTGTTTTGTGTGGTAACAGTATAATTGCCCGGAGCAAGGTTTGCAAATACAGGTGAAGCCTGGAAGGTCGTACCATCTATGCTATATGTATATTCTCCGGCCGGAGTTGTAGGGTCTGTAACGGTTATGCTTCCTGTGGCTGTAGTACATGTTGGCTGTGTTACGGTTGTTGTCGCTACTGCAGGTGCAGCCGGCGCTGCGTTGATAGTAATAGATGCAGTTACTGATGTACATCCCAAAGCAGTCATGGTTGTTATAGTGTAATTTCCCGGGGCAAGGCTATTGAACGTAGTACCCGCCTGGAAGTTACTTCCGTCAATGCTGTACGTAAGTGTTGGGTCTCCGGACGCGTCCACAGTAATACTTCCGGTAGGAGTAGTACACGTAGGCTGTGTCACGGTAAATGTAGCAACTGCAGGTGAAAGCGGTGCCAGGCCAATAGTGAAAGGAACTATAGAAATACAGTTTGCTGATGATTTTATCGTAAGGGTATAGGTGCCCGGAGCAATACCATTAAAGGCAAGGCCTGCCTGGAACGTCACGCCGTCTATACTATAAGTCAGGCCGTCGCCCACAGAAGGTATAATCAAAAGCCCGCCTGTAGGGATAGCACATGTAGGGGCTACAGGTATCACTACAGCAAGAGGCAGCGGCGATACCGTAAGCTGTACCGCATTGCTCACCAATGCACACCCTGTAGTTGTAGCTTCGCAGTAAAACTGCGCACCGTTAAATTCCAGTGGCGTATCCAGTACGGTAAGCACTGTAGTAGTTGTACCCGAAAAATTAGGCCCATCCGTTATATTTACCCAGTTGCCCGATGCATTAAGCATTTTCCATTGGTAGGTAAATGTTGCCGATGCGCTAAGGGAAACAGTATATTGCACATCTTCGCCTTCGCAAACTGCTGCGCTAAGGGGCTGTGCTGAAATATGGTCTGATGTAGAAGAAGTTATGTTATGGATGCCCAGGTTGGAGCAGTCCTCTATGTCAGATATTGCCCAGTCGGCAGCATCATACGTTGCTTTAGGCACCTGTGCATTGGCATTCCTTATAAGAGAATACCCAACGTTTCCAGGGGTATTCACAGCGTCTATAACCACACTGTTTTTTACAAGTTCCAGTTTATCGCTGTCGTTAAAGCCGCTTGGCAACATATTGGTGGGGGTACCTGTAAGGCCGCAAACGGAGGTACTGGTGCGCACAATGTGTATGCCGCCATCTGTAAGCATGCCTGTAAGGTTAAGTGTAAAAGTTGCAGGTCCGTTTATTGTCCCGTGGCGTACAATGCTGTATTGCGAAAGGTCGATCGTAGCGCCTGTACCATTGTACAGTTCTATTGCGCCGCCTTCTCCCGCTTCTGCATCATATACTTCTGAAATGAATAGGTCGGTAGGGCCAACAAATACAGGGCAGTTTGATGAGATAACTGTGAAGTTGCCCGATGTACCCACACACGCGCTTGTTGTTACTGTTACGTTTCCGGTAGTAGCTGTTGAAGGTACTATCGCTTTTATCTCGGTATCAGATACTACCGTAAAGCCCGCTGCCTCAACACCACCGAATTTAACCGATGTTGTGCCGGCATTAAAACCGCTTCCCGTGATGTTTACCAAGGTATTCGATGGGCCGGATGTTGGCGTAAACGACGTGATAACGGGGGCAGTACAGCCTGAGTTTACGTTTCCGTTTAGTGTAAAGTCGTCCAGCCTGAAGGTTCCGCTGCCGGAAGCTCCGCTTAACGATAATACAACCGTTACAGTGCCCGTAAGCCCATTTACAGGATTTGTTACGGTAGTAGTGGGTATTGCTGCGCCCGTAGTAGGTACGTTACCGCTTCCTACATTGACCCCATTTATAGTCATTGTCCAGTTTTGAGCGCCGGTATTGCTGCGCCTTCTCCAAAAGCTGAATGATGTGATATCGAGCGTTTTTCCCGCTGCAACGTTAAATGTCAGGGTAATCGTAGGCGATCCGCCACTGTCATTAAGAGCAATTGCCTCTCCTGTTGCGCCTCCAAGGTTTGTCCATGTGCCGGTGCTGTTTGACCAGGATGAACCCGAAAGGTCTGGGTTTAATGTAGCCGGTGCTACGGTGTAAGGATGCGTGGTAATGTTCGTCGTGCCAAAATTGTGCACGTACACCTGCGCATAGCTTCCGGGCTTGATTACAAATAAGAATGTGAGTAATAAAATAAGCCTGAAATGGGTAATTTTTCTTTCCATAATTGTTTCTTTTAGCAAAGGATTCTGTACAAAATTAATTACTTAACAAGTCAACATGTTTCGTCATTAAGTAACTTTTATTAAAAGATTAACCTGCATTTAAGAGTTGGCATTTGCAACGTTACTATGCGGGCATAAAAAAAATAGCCCGTAAAAGTAGGCTATTTTTTATTAAAAATTCCTTTACAATTAAATGATTATAACATAACGTTCGGGTTTTGTGAAATAAATCTGTGTAAAACAGGAAGCGAAGTCGTTAACGCACAAAGGTTTTCACGGAAAATATTTCTGTTGGTTTTTTTTAGGCTTTCCCTTAATTTTTTATGAATTTCATTGCTCGCAGGCCATCGGCTTTTATAAAATAGGTTCCTGCCGGAAGCTGCCGTACGTCAATAGGGGAAACGCCATCTGTTTCGAAACTTGCTATTTTTTGTCCCAGCATATTTAGGATGTCCCCATATCTTTTTTCGTCAGGGCCCGAAAGATAAATGTGATCTGTTACAGGGTTAGGGTATAAGGTTGCACTTGTAGAGCTATTATTTTCCGTGCTCATAGTTGTGCTGCTAAGTTTGGCCAGGTAGGGGTAATTATCATACATTCCTGCTTCATGTTGGAAACTATCAAAGGTAGTTGTGTTGTTTCCCATTCCGGCAATATAAATATCGCCATTGCTGCTGATTGATATACAGTCGGCATGGTTGTAGCCATCTCCACCGGCAGTCTTTGCCATCAGCACATTACCATCTGGGCTATATTTCAATATTAAAATGTCGCTGCCCATAACCGGTATGCTGGTGGTTACGCCATTGCCCCAGTCGATGTTTCCGCCTGTCTGTCCTGCAAAATAAATGGCACCATCGTTATCCAGTGCCAGGTAATTCATTTTGCCGGGAACTCCCTTGCCGGCACCGGGAACTTCGCGCACCCATTCATAATCTCCGGCTGCATTAAGCTTTGCCAAAAAGAAATCTTCAAATGCATTTCCTGCCGGGCCTTCTGCATTAATCTCACCGAACGCATAAGGCCCGGAAAGACCGGAACTGTAATATACCTCATAAGGTGTACGGGCTACAACCTGGGCATTTGTACAGGTAATGTTATCGGTATACTGCATCCATTGGTAAACACCCTGTGGCGAATATTTTACAACATAAGTATTATAGGCAAAAGGGGAAGACATTGTCACACCGGCATAAGTTGCCATGTTATCGGCACATGCACCGGCGGCATAAATATTACCATCGCTATCTACACTTACAGAGGTGATCATACTTACATGATCCTGCACTATACTCATTATTTTGTCGCCTTCGGGCGAATATTTATCGATATACGAGGTCCCATAGTTATCATATCCTATATAGATATTGTCCAGTTCGTCAATATCGAGCGCCCTTAACTCATTGGTCCATGTGAACTCTTCCTCTGAAATAATGAGCTTATACCAAAGGAGGTTTCCCTGCGGGTTAAATTTTGCCAGCACATAATGGTCGCCCTGTTCTGTAGTATTTATAGTAGTGCCATCAATAGTAATGGTTTCCACATAGCCAAGTTCCATAATTATGTTTCCGTCAGAATCAGAAGCCATATTATAGTTACAGGCCTTTCCTCCAATCTCTTTTGAGAAAAGCAATTGGCCGTTGGTGTCGTATTTATTATAGTACAGGTTGCCCATCAGGTCATGATAGTTGTACGGCTGGCTTTTAAATCCTGTAAGATACACATTGCCTGACGGGTCATTAGCCACAGAATAACCAAACCTGTCCGGATTAGGGTTTATATCCAAAGCAGGAGTTTTCAGCCACTGGAATGATTGCGCCTGCATTCCCATGGCCGAAAATGCTACTACAGCGTAAAATATATTTTTCATAGGTCTTTTTTTAACAAAAATAGCGATGATGTAAGAGTAGTTCCGGATAAAATGTTTATTTCCTGCATTCCACTTAGGATTCACGACATTCAGTTGAGAATTCGGTTGAGACAAACCCTATAAACAGGTTAAGAGATTGATTTCAATCATAATCGACTTCGGTTAAGTTGAATTTAGCTATTTTGACTGGTGAAATATTGTAAGATAACCACTAGTTGAATTAACATCGCTTTAACATTAATTTTTATACTTTTGAAAGTGGCCGTAGCTTACGGCCATTTTTTATGTTGCAATATTCCGATGAATTTAAAATAGACTGTGGGCAAGGGTTTTACATTTCCCCCAAAACTATGCCGTGAAATACTATGATACTAATTGTTGATGACATAAGGGCAAATATTGTCGCTTTGCAAAAAATACTGGAGCTTCACAGCCTTCCGGTTGATACTGCAGAGTCTGGTGAAGATGCATTGCGCAAAATCCTGAAAACGGATTACTCCCTTATAATAATGGACGTACAGATGCCGGGAATGGATGGCTTTGAAGTAGTTGAGACCCTTGCAGGCAGTAACAGGACCAGGGACATACCCGTGATATTCCTATCGGCAGTGAACAAGCAAAAGAAATTTATATCGAGGGGCTATGAAACCGGCGGTGTAGATTATGTTACCAAACCGGTAGACCCTGACCTGCTCATACTTAAAGTAAAAACTTTTTTAAAGCTTTACGAACAGAAAAGGGAACTGAAGGATATACGCGATCTTTTGTTCAAAGAGATCGAGATTCGTAAAGAAGCACAGGAAAACCTTGAAGTAAAAGTGGCGGAGCGTACAAAAGAACTCGTCTCTAAAAACGAGGAACTGGAGATGCGCAACCATGAGCTACAGCAATTTTCGTGGGTAGTATCGCATGACCTTAAAGAACCGATCCGGAAAATTGAGCTCTTCATTAAGATCATCAAAGAAAAATACCTGAAAGATGACCCTACGGCGTTTGATTATGTGAACCGCACGATCAAATCGGCAGAAAGAATGTCTACCCTCATAACCGACCTCCTAGATTATTCGAGGCTGTCTTCAAATGTAGCTTCTGTAAAAACTAATATCGCCGGTGTAATAGCAGAGGTAATAACAGATTTTGATTACATGATCGAACAGAAAAATGCTGTTGTAAAAATTGGCGAAATGCCCATTATACATTGCGTGGGCAGCCAGATGAGGCAGGTATTCCAAAACCTGGTGAGTAACTCGCTTAAATTTTCGAAGAAAGATACCCCGCCTGTAATTGAGATAAATGCGGAACTTGTGCTGGAAAAGGATTTTAACAGTGAAGCATCGCCCGACGGCCAGTTTTGCAGGATGACCGTAAAAGATAACGGCATCGGGTTTGACGAAAGGTTCCTGGACAAGATATTCATTATATTCCAGAGTCTCAATGACCGCAGCAGTTACGAAGGGACAGGTATTGGCCTGGCCATTGCAAAAAAAATAATAGAAAAACACAATGGCATTATTACAGCAAAAAGCGAAGTAGGCAAAGGATCCTGCTTTACTATGGTACTGCCGGTTTAAAATAGATAGTAACACCTTATAAATAGTGTATGCAAGGTAATTTTAGAAGAAAATTATTAATAAGCTCGGGCATTTCGATGCTAATTCTTGTAATTAGCTCCACTGCCTCATTTTTGAGCATCAGAAATCTTTTGGACAGTACGCAGTGGGTAAGCCACACGCAGGATGTTATTTATAACCTTAATGAATGCACCTCGGTACTCGTAGATGCCCAGGCAGGCATGAGGGGGTACCTCGTAACCGGCAATGACAATATGCTGGACCAGTATAAAGAATCCGAAGTGCGTGTAGACAGTTATATTGAAAAGCTCACGACGCTTACCGGCGACAATGAGCTTCAGCAGAAAAGCCTGAAAGAGCTGGAGCCATTAGTAAATGAGTTTTTCAGCTACATGAAGGTAAGGATATATGAAAAGCAGAGAGGCCAGCCCACATTGTCAACCGATCTGGATACCGGTAAAAGGATCATGGCGAACATACGCAGGATATCCAAGCGTATGGAAAACCGCGAACAGGAGCTGCTGAAAGAAAGAACTTCGACATCAGAAAAATATGCGCTTTACAGCCAGGTACTTATAATTGTTGCTGCATTGCTTGCACTCTTTATAAGCGTGGTATTTTTTGTAAGGATACTACGAGACTATAACGAAAGGCTGAAACTACAGCTACAGCTTGAAAAAAGTGAGAAGGAGACGGCAGAAAGGATAAGGGTAATCAGTGGGGTAGCCGGCGAAATATCGTCGGGGAACTATGAAATTCGTGTGGATGATACCGAAAGCGATGCATTGGGAAGTGTGGGAGAGTCGCTCAACAATATGGCGCGGGCGCTGGATAAATCATTCAGGTCGCTGTCAGATAAAGAGTGGCTGCAATCGGGTATAGCCGAGCTAAATAAAGTAATGATCGGTGAGAAAACCCCGGAACAGCTTACAAAAGACGTTATAGAATATATTTCCATTTATACAAAAAGCAGTGCCGGTATAATTTACCTGCCGGAAGGAGATGTGCTTTATCCTGCTGGTGGCTATAGTTACCTGCCGGGTAAGGACAGAAACCGTATAAAATTGGGCGAGGGCCTTATGGGGCAGGCGGCTGTAACCGGAAAAATGCTTGAGATGAAGGGGCTTTCCGCTGAAGACATACGTATATCGTATGCCCTGGGTGAGGTGAAGCCAGCCCATGTTGTTGCGCTTCCGCTGATAGATGATAAACTTTCAGGTGTTGCAGAACTGGCATCGGTACGAGAATATTCGCCACGGGAACTGGAATTCCTGACTTCTGCCGCTCATAATATTGCTATTGCGATAACTACAGCACAAAACAGGAAACGTGTACAGGAGCTGCTTGAGGAAACCGAGGCACAATCGGAAGAGCTACGGGTACAACACAGCGAAATGGAAAGCATAAATGCTGAGTTGGAAACGCAGACCGAAAAACTACAGGCATCTGAAGAAGAACTGCGCGTACAGCAGGAAGAACTGCAGCAGACCAACGAAGAGCTGGCTGAACGCAGCGTATTGCTGGAAGAGCGGAATATGGAGATCCAGAAAAAATCGGAAGACCTGGAACTGACCACACGCTATAAATCGGAGTTTTTGGCAAATATGTCGCATGAGCTCAGGACACCTCTCAACTCAATATTGTTACTGAGCCGCCTGCTCTCTGAGAACAACGATGCCAATATGAACGATGAGCAGATTGAGTTTGCTAAAGTGATCCAGAGCTCCGGCAACGGATTGTTAGGCCTGATTGATGAAATACTTGATCTTTCGAAAATAGAGGCAGGGAAAATGGACCTTGAGTACATGGATATTTCAACACAGGAAATAACAGGCAACCTTAAAGACCTGTTTACCGAAGTAGCAAAACAGAAGGGCATAGAATTTAAAATACTTTATGACCAGGCGCCATTAGTAATAAAAACCGATAAGATGAGGCTGGAGCAAATCCTGAAAAACCTTATCTCCAACGCTATTAAATTTACGTCGGACGGCTCGGTTACCCTTGAGATCAAAAGGCATAACGGCAATGATAAAATAGTTTGCTTTACCGTAAAAGACACCGGTATAGGTATCCCGCCAGAAAAACAGCCGCTCATTTTTGAAGCTTTCCAACAGGCGGACGGCTCTACTAAACGCAAATACGGCGGTACCGGGCTTGGGCTGTCCATCAGCAGGGAACTTGCACGTTTACTTAAAGGTGAAATAACGCTGAAGAGTGCGGTGAGTGAAGGAAGCGAATTTACACTGTGCATTCCTGTAACAGGAGTGCCACAAGTGCAGCTTACCGGCTTGAGGGAAAATACGGTTGCAGATACAGAGGACACACGCGACGATGAGGCTGAAAAAGAAAAAGCCGCAGCGCTGGAGATGAAAAAATTCATCAGCCCCGTGATCCCTGAAGATGTACCGGACGACAGGGATGATATTGGCGAAAATGATAAAGTGATACTTATCGTGGAAGACGATGTTAACTTTGCCAAATCGCTTCTGGAATTTACCCGCAAGCGCGGTTATAAAGGTGTTGTGTCCGTTAGGGGAGACCATGCGCTTAATATGGCAATGGTCTACAGGCCGGTGGGTGTGCTGCTTGATATACAGCTGCCAATAAAAAGCGGATGGGAAGTAATGGAAGACCTGAAAGGAAATGCACAGACAAGGCACATACCGGTACACATGATGTCATCGCACAAAATGAAGCAGGAAAGCCTGCTGAAGGGCGCTGTAAACTTTTTAGACAAACCGGTAGCTTTTGAACAGATGCCGGAAATATTCAGGAGGATAGAGCACATCATCAACCGTGAATCGCAAAAAGTGCTAATTATAGAAGACAACCCCAAACATGCCAAGGCGCTTGCTTACTTCCTGGAGACCTTTAATATAAATTCTGAAATAAAAAGCGAAATATCGGAAGGGGTAGATACATTGCAGAATACTACGGTAGAGTGCGTAATACTGGATATGGGCATACCGGACAGGCAGGCTTATGATATACTGGAAAACATCAAAAAGAACCCCGGGCTCGAAAACCTTCCGGTAATTGTGTTTACGGGTAAGAGCCTTTCACTAAAAGAAGAGCTTAAGATCAAGAAATATGCCGACTCTATTGTGGTAAAAACCGCGCATTCGTACCAAAGGATGCTTGACGAGGTATCATTATTCCTGCATTTGGTCGAAGAAAATAAAAAGACAGAGGGGACAGCAGGCCACAAAAAACTGAATTTGCTGAACAATATCCTGAGCGATAAGACTGTGCTTGTGGTTGATGATGATGTACGCAACATCTATTCCCTTACAAAAGCTCTGGAATCGGTAAAGATGAATGTAATTACAGCTATAGATGGTAAAGAAGCGCTCAAAATGCTGGAACGCCATCCGGAAACCGATGTTGTATTACTGGACATGATGATGCCGAACATGGACGGTTATGAGACTGCCGCCCGTATAAGGAATAACAGGAGCCTTAAAAACCTGCCGGTGATAGCAGTTACTGCGAAAGCCATGACAGGCGACAGGGAAAAATGTATAAACGCCGGTGCTTCTGATTATATAACCAAGCCGGTAGATATTGACCAGCTTATGTCATTACTTAGGGTATGGCTCTATGATAAACAATAATAGGGTAGAATGAAAAAGAGAATTTTGATTATAGATGACGATTCACGTAATATTTTTGCGCTGAGCGCTACGCTTCGTGCGAAATCTTTCGACTGCGTGTCGTGTACCAGTGCGGCTGATGCACTAAAATTGCTGGAAGGGAATACCGCTATAGATGCCATACTCATAGATATGATGATGCCCGATATGGATGGCTACGAAGCTATTCCGCTTATAAAGGATATTCCACACAGGCAGGGTGTACCCGTTATATCGGTTACGGCGCAGGCGATGGTGGGCGACAGGGAAAAATGCCTTCGTGCCGGCGCTGATGATTATATCTCGAAACCCATTGATGTTGATAAATTATTGCAGGCTTTAAGCACTATATAGAGAGAGTTATGGTAAATGACAGGGAACTGGAAGTGCTGATCAATGAGATCTACGAATACTATGGCTATGACTTCAGCGGCTATTCGCTGGCTTCGTTCAAGCGCCGTATAGACAGGCTTTATAACCTCGACAGGTTTGAAAGCTTTACTGAATTCCTTTCCAGAGTGCGTACAGATTCCGTTTATTTTCAACGGATGGTAGAGGAGATCACTGTTAATGTTACAGAGATGTTCCGGGATCCGTTGTTTTATAAAGTACTGCGTACGGAACTGTTGCCGGTATTGGCTACAAAGCCTTTTATAAGGATATGGCATGCGGGCTGTTCTACCGGTGAAGAAGTATATTCGATGGCAATAATGCTGGAAGAAGCCGGGTTGCTGCATAAATCGCTGTTGTATGCCACCGACCTTAACCCGACCGTACTTGACACCGCTAAAATTGGGGTTTTCAATTTGCGTATGATGAAGCAATATTCTGAAAACTACATCGCATCCGGTGGCAAAAAAGATTTTTCAGACTATTATACAGCCCAATACGGACTTGCTAAATTTGGCGAAGAACTGTCTGAAAAGATGGTATTCTCACAGCACAACCTTGTTTCAGACAGGTCATTTAATGAATTCGACCTGATATTGTGCCGTAATGTGATGATCTATTTTGATAAAGACCTTCAGGACAGGGCGCTTTCCCTGTTTGACGAAAGCCTTTCAAAACTCGGTTACCTGGCTCTTGGAACCAAGGAAACCATAAAATTCTCTGACCTGAAAATACGGTATGAACAGGTGAACAAAGAAAAAATATGGAAGAAAATAAAATAATATCAGGGTGCCGGGTCTTGATCATCGGCGGCTCAGCCGGAAGCCTCGACGCGCTCCTGAAAATACTACCCCTGCTTACTGTACTACCCTCATACGCTATAGTTATTGTGCTGCATCGCCGAAGCAGCGAAGATTCAACCCTTGAAGAACTCATAGCTGTTAAAACCGTCATACCTGTAACGGAAGTAGAAGACAAAACCCCACTGTTGCCGGGATGTATTTACATTGCCCCATCCGATTACCACCTGCTTTTTGAGAACAATAATACGTTATCGCTGGATATATCCGAAAAAATAAACTACAGCAGGCCGAGCATTGACGTGGCATTTGAATCGGCTGCCGGAATTTATGGCCCCGGATTGGCTGCTATACTGCTTTCCGGCGCCAATGCCGACGGTACGGAGGGACTCATTGCTGTTAAAAATGCAGGGGGCACGATTATAGTACAAAATCCTGAAACGGCCGAAATGCCATTTATGCCGCGCAATGCCATTGAAAATATAAAACCGGATTATATTTTAAAACCGGAGGAATTAACATGGCTTATAGAGCATATTAATTCGTGAATTATACAGGCGCTATTTCTGCAGGTTGAAATAATCCCTGAAGTTCAATAGTTTTTACTTTTTGCCTTTGCTAAACATTAGGCAGGGTTATTTCCGTAATGGACGAAAGGATAGCATTAGAGTAACTGCTTAAAAGCTATAGCTTGTTTCAAGCCATTCCTTTATATTCCTGTGGGTACGCTTGTCGAGAGGGACACGTGTCCACAGGGCTTCTTCTATTTTCTCAAAAGTTGAGTGTAGCGAATAGTTCCTGTCCTTCATATAGCGGTTTATGAAATACAGGACTTCATAACCTTCGGCCCTGTTCAGCGGAACATTATCCGGAAATCCTTCAATAGTTTTATTATCATCCTCAGCGGTATTCCAGCTATACGCAGTGTACTTAAGATCTGATTTTGAAAAATCGGCCATAGAAATTGGTATTTATTAATCGTTACAAAGTAGTAAAATTAAATTCAGATTTTTCTACGTGGTTTTACCTGATTTTATAAAACAGGTAAATGCCGTATCGGTGCAATAGGTTGATTCCAGTATCTACGGCAAAAGTTAATCTTTTCCAAAAATTGCATTTCATGCAAAACCGCATAGGGCTACAAGGCGTAATTGCTTTTATAACATTAAATAAACCAATCATGAAAGTTTCAAAAATTTTATCAGTTGCTTTAGTTGCATTTACAATGATGGCCGGAACAGCATCATTCGCACAAAAAACAAAAATGGTAGGCGGTGCTGCCATGTATCCTACTAAAAACATCGTAGAGAATGCCATGAATTCCAAAGACCACACCACGCTTGTGGCGGCGGTAAAAGCAGCAGGCCTTGTAGAAACATTGCAGGGTAAAGGGCCCTTTACAGTATTCGCGCCAACAAACGCAGCTTTCGACAAACTGCCTAAAGGAACCGTGGAAACCCTTTTGAAACCTGAAAATAAAAAAATGCTTCAGGGCGTGCTTACCTACCATGTAGTGAGCGGTAACTGGAGCGCTGCAGATGTTATGGCTGCTATTAAAAAAGGTGGAGGTAAAGCTGAAGTAACTACGGTTGAAGGCGGCAAGCTATGGTTTATGATGGATGGCAAAGACGTTTGGATCATGGATGAAAAAGGCGGAAAAGCCAAGATTACGATCGCTGACGTTAACCAGTCAAATGGAGTGATACATGTTATCGACACCGTATTGATGCATAAATAGTGTGTGATTTTGTTGAAAGGAAGCCTTCATTAGTGAAGGCTTTTTTTATGGTTTCCCGCGACCTTTTTCCGAAAAATTGTTATAATAATCGGATTTCGATTCGCTGTCCCACATGAATTGTACACCGGTATCAATTTCTTCATAATTGAAATCCCTTTTGGCCTGAAAAACATTGTCGGGTATCGTTGCGAGCAATACCGGCAGGCAAAGCGTGAGTCCTGTAACGAACCAAAGCACGATCACGGTGAACTTATGCGGCTTTAAAGTAAACAGGAACCGGTTTACAAGATAAATTAGTACCAGCCAAAACAGGAAATACACCAAAAGGTCAAATACAATTTCGGTAAGGAAATATTGGGTAGACATAGAGGTATGCCAGCCCGGGCAGCGGTAGGGAAGAGGAAAGCCATGCAGCACTTCGTCCGGCCCGTCTTCTACCTTTACATACGACCATTTGGTAACAAATATAAAAGAGAAAAGTGTAAGCGGGAGGATGAGTTTGAAGATGAGCTGTTTCATACCTCTAATGTAATAAAAAAAGCCACCCGAAGGTAGCTTTATATTTAAGGTTTGTAATGCCGGATAAACAAATCAACTATTTCTTGATTCTTATCTCAAACATAGTATCCCAATCTTTTCCAGTAACGAAAACAGTTCCCGTCTTTGGGTTGTAGGCAATACCGTTCAGCACATCCCTTCCCGGGTTGGTCACTGCTTTATCGAGGCTGCTCATGTCCATAACGCCTTCTACAGCTCCCGTTGCCGGATCGATAATAGCAATCGCGTTTTCCTGGTAAATGTTTCCGTATATCTTGCCATCTATCCATTCCAGCTCGTTAACCGATTTTACTTTTGTACCGCCGGTATAAACATTGATATAATCCACTTCTTTAAGTGTTACCGGATCCAGCTTGTATATTTTTTCAGAACCGTCGCTCATGTAGAGGTATTTATCATCATGTGTAAGCCCCCAGCCCTGTACATCTTTAAAATAAGCAAAATCTTTTTCTTTTTGCAGGTTGTCGGGATTGTAGATAAATCCGGTGCCTTCTTTCCACGTAAGCTGGTATACTTTATTATTGAAGATTGTAACGCCTTCGCCAAAATATTTACCGTCCAGGCTTATGCGTATATAGGCTTCACCGGTCTTATAGTTATTCTTGCGAAGGGTTGATTTTCCGTACTGGCCGGTACCTTCAAATAATGTGTCACGGTAAAACTCAAGGCCCTGCGTGTAGGATTCTGTATCGTGGGGGTATTTATTGACAATCTCGAAGCTCACCAATTCGGTTTTAATGCCGGATATTACTTCGATCCTGGCCGTGGCTTCGCTGTTGCTGCCATCAGTATATACAACTGCCTTTAGTTCCTGATAGCCGAACTTGGCTCCTTTCAGGTTAAAATTAAACTTACTGTTGCCCTTCACGCTGCCGATGCGCTTCCCGTTGGCAAAGTAAGCCACGGAGTCTATTGCGTCATTTTTAGGGTTTGCAATAATAAGCGGAACCGTCTCATCGGGCTTATATTGTTCCTTCACATCGGTAAGATCCAGCTCAAATAATTTTTTTTCATCAGTACATGAAATTATTATTACGCTGGAAAACGCGACTGTGAGTCCTGTCAATAAAGTGAACTTTAGTAAGTTATGTTTTTTCATGGCTAAATAGAATAATGGTGCCAATATACAATGAATTTTATAACGTGCAATTGGTTTGCAAAAATACAAAAAGATTGTATATTTGCACCGGCAAGTCCTACACGACCAGCTCCTGCAGACTCCTCCAGGGTGGGAACACAGCAAAGGTATGTGGTTGTAGCGGTGCGATGTAGATCGCTTGCCATTTTTTTCTTTTTTTCAGATGATCTCCGTAAGGGGATTTTTTTGTTTTGGGACGTTACTAAAATGTTCATTACATAGCGATGGTAGTGGCGCAACACTTAGTGTCTGAAACAAAATCCTTATTTTCGCAATTCATTACATAAACAATGAGTAAAGTAATCTTCATCACCGGCGCATCATCAGGTATCGGCAAAGCCATAGGCGAATTCCTTAATGAAAAAGGCTATAGTGTTTACGGTACCAGCCGTAACCCTGAAAAAGTAACCGGTTCTGTTTTCCCTTTAGTAGCCCTTGACGTACGCAATCCTCAAAGCATCAGCGAAGCCGTAGCTGAAGTGATAACCAAAGCGGGCACTATAGATGTTTTAATTAACAATGCAGGTGTTGGTATTACGGGGCCGTTAGAAGAAATTCCTGCACAGGAAATTAAAAACAATTTTGAGACCAATCTATTCGGGCCAATCGAAGTGATGAAAGCAGTACTGCCGCAAATGCGGGCGCAAAAGAGCGGGCTAATCATCAACGTGACCTCTATAGCCGGATATATGGGCCTGCCATACCGCAGCGTTTATTCGGCTTCCAAAGGCGCCCTGGAACTTATAACGGAAGCATTGCGGATGGAAGTGAAAGGATTTGGGGTAACCATAACCAGTGTTGCTCCGGGCGATTTTGCTACAAATATAGCTGCGGGCCGCTACCATGCCCCGGTTATTAAAGGCTCGGCTTATGAGACACTGTATGGCAATACACTAAACGAAATGAATACCCATGTAGATTCAGGGAGCAACCCGTTGCAGATGGCCGAAGCAATATATGCCATAATGAAAACCCCCAACCCTGGTGTACATTATAAAGTAGGCGCCTTTATGCAAAAATTCTCTATTGTCCTTAAAAGGATATTGCCCGATAAAGTCTATGAAAAAATGCTGATGAACCATTATAAATTGTAGTTTTGCACAAAATTTTTCAATACAACTAAACAAATATTATTCTGATGAAATTTTTTATTGACACAGCCAACCTTGACCAGATTAAAGAAGCCCAGGAACTTGGAGTGCTTGATGGCGTTACAACGAACCCGTCGCTAATGGCCAAAGAAGGCATAACAGGAAAAAATAATATCCTTAAGCATTATGTTGACATCTGTAATATTGTGGATGGCGACGTAAGCGCTGAAGTTAACGCGATAGATCTTGAAGGCATGATCAAAGAAGGTGAAGAGCTTGCCGACCTGCATGAGCAAATTGTTGTAAAACTGCCAATGACCAAAGATGGCGTAAAAGCTGCAAAATATTTTTCTGATAAGGGAATCAAGACCAATGTAACACTTGTGTTTTCTGCGGGACAGGCATTGCTTGCCGCTAAAGCAGGCGCCACCTATGTATCTCCGTTTATAGGCCGCCTTGATGATGTTTCTACCGATGGCCTTGCACTGATCGAAGAGATACGCCTTATCTATGATAATTATGGTTACGAAACCCAGATCCTTGCTGCTTCCGTACGTCACACCATGCATATTGTAAATTGTGCCAAAATCGGTGCCGATGTAATGACAGGTCCGCTTTCTGCAATAACAGGGTTGTTAAAACACCCACTTACCGATATCGGCCTTGCACAATTTATAGCTGATTTCGAGAAGGGTAATAAATAGTCATTTCGAATAGCCGGTAGAAAGAGAGATATCTGAGCTATTTTAAAATAATCAGAGGCTGTCTAAAAATTAGGCAGCCTCTTTGTTTAAACTTACAGGTGACTTTTCACCCCACTTCCAATTATTTCTCCATATTGCAGCATCTCGAGTTTTACACTGCCATCTTCTAATGGTGTAAAGCGCATAACCCCGTCAGTACCTCCGTACCTTGCGCCCTGGAATTCATTTCCTGAAACCGGGAAAAAGCGCATATCCCATTGCAGCTTCTTTGAATTGTAGATGAGATGGCCGTCCAGAGCCGTTATAATATGTTCTTCATTTTTATCTTCACTGATGTAAGTCCCCGTATATTTTGTCAGCGCTGCTTCAGGTAAAGGAACTTTCTTCCTATACTCTGTTGTGAGGGGTTGTCCTTTTAAAACTTCCATTATGTTTTGAAAAAGGGAAGCGCCCATTGTAAAATTTTGCAATGTAATTATTGTCCTGTCATTCACTACATCATGATATGTAAATGTCATGTAGCCATCCCAACCGCCCGTATGCCCAAAGGCAAACTTGTCTTTGCCTTTAGATACGTCCAGTCCAAATCCATACGGGATGTCCTTACCTTTCGATGTTTTTGTTACAGCTGTCATCTCTTCAAACTCGCTTTTACTAAAAAACGTATTGTCCTTTAAGGCTGTGATCCATTTATAAAGATCTTCAACGGTAGAATTGACTTTTGCACTTCCTGCAACGCCGTCTAAAAAATAAGTCATTTTATCATCATGCCTGGGATCATCTAAAGTCACTTTGGTAAATGAATTGTGGGCCCACGTATAGCCTATTGCATAATTCTTTAGTTTTTGGGGGTGTAGCCGCCTGCTGTATACAAACGTGTTTTTCATCTTGAGGGGCTTAAATATGTTTTCACTCAGAAAATCTGCATAGCTTTTCCCGGAAACCTGTTCAATAATACTTGCCAAAAGGACATAATTAGTATTATTGTATTGATGTATGCTTCCCGGAGCAAACTCCAATGTATCTTTTCTTGCTGCATAAAACTTTATAACATCGTTGTTCGTTGCGATTATAGCGTTGTCCCAGGTTTTTGGCATATCCATTATATAATCGGGCAGGCCGCTTGTATGCTTTATCATATCATATATTGTGACATCCTGCCAAAAGTCCAGTTCCGGTATGTATTTCGATAGTTTATCTTCAAAACGAAGTTTGCCCTGCCTTTTAAGCAGCATTATAGCAGCGGCGGTAAATTGCTTTGAACATGACGCGAGTTCGAATACCGTAGCAGGGTTATTACTACTCCTGGTGTCTTCATTACTATAGCCATAGCCCTTTTTCAAAATTATTCTACCTTTTTCTGCAATAAGTACACTTCCGTTAAACTGGTTCTGCCTTTGCATCATTGTGAAAATACTGTCGAGAGTTTTTTCCTGTTTGGAGGACTGGGCGAATAAACCCTGAAAAGTAATTAGAAAGAGAATTAAAATGATTTTTTTCATGTGTAACATAAATTGATGGTTAACTGATTCGAAAATTGATTGATGAAGTGCAAATATATACAAAGTCACTAAATAGTGATAATTATAGTTGTATTTTTGTTTACTCCAATTTAACAAGGCAATTCAACGATTATGGAAGGCGAAAAAACAAAAGCTACAGTAAGGAATAAGGAAAAAAGCAAGCAGCGATTTTTAGATGCTGTTGGCGAATTGCTTTTGGCACAAGGCTTTTCGGCGCTTAAGGTTAATGATATTGCAGCAACGGCAGGGCTTGACAAAAAACTTATATACAAATATTTTGGTGGTAAAGATGCGCTTATCGATGAGTATATACGTTCGCTTGATTTTTGGAGCAATGTAAAAAAGGAGAATGCACCGCAAGAGATAGCAGATGGCGGACGGGAATTTTCAAAACAGATGCTGCTGAAACAATTTGATTACATCAATACCAATGCAGAATTCCGTAAAATAATACTTTGGGGATTAACCGAAAGCCGCGAACCGTTGAAGCGTGTTGCAGATGAAAGGGAGGCTATAGGGGAGGAGCTGCTTATCCATATTACCGATCCCTATTTTGGTAAAGAAGCAGAAATGTACCGGGCAGTTATGGCACTGCTTATTTCGGGTAATTATTACCTTAACATGTATGCCGGCGTAAACGGGAAAACGTTTTGCGGGATAGACATGACAACCACTAAAGGTAAAGAGCAAATTAAAAAAGCCATGGCTATTGTGGTGGACTTACTGTACGATCATGTAACAGGATAGCCTGCCCCAATAAATGCTTTTAATAACTAAATGAAATATCGATACCAACCTATACCATACTTCGAAAAAATATCATTTTACAGAAAGCAAAACCTGTTTTTATATTACAGAAAATTTTTTCCTCTATATTGCACTTCATGAAGCAATTACAGAAAGGGCAGTTTTTCGGGCAAACCAACACTACTATTTCACTGGATGGAATAACGTTGACCGATACTGTTTATACCCATGATAAAGTGGACTGGCATTACCAATGGCAATATACCCCGCAGCATGTAGTAAATAGCTCAGGCAGCCTGCAAATGCGCTCTTTGGATTATGCAAAATATGCCCAACTGTATAAAAACAATGGCGTTTGGAACGGCAAGCAACTCCTTCCTGCCGCATGGGTGCAAAAGACCCTGACCCGACAGATACAAATTCTGATAGGGACAATCAATTCTACGGCTATTTGTTTTGAAATAAAACATACAATTACAAAGGCGTAAGCCATGAAGTGTTTTATTGCGCGGGGAATGGAGGCAATGAATTTATCATTTTCAAGGACCTGCCGCTTGTCATCATCATAACATTGAAGTCCTATAACAAACCGTATGGCCATTCGCAAACCGACAGGATAGTAGGGGAGTATTT
Organism: Flavobacterium arundinis; assembly: GCF_038289855.1. Classification (NCBI taxonomy): domain Bacteria; kingdom Pseudomonadati; phylum Bacteroidota; class Flavobacteriia; order Flavobacteriales; family Flavobacteriaceae; genus Flavobacterium; species Flavobacterium arundinis. The sequence goes on along the minus strand of NZ_JBBYHR010000004.1, from coordinate 300,043 downwards.
ACTGCCTGCGATACTAAATTAAAGCGGAACTTTCGCTGGGGCTTAAGATTATGATATTTCAATTAAACGCCTGCCGGAACTCTATTGGAGAGAGATTCGTCTTTGTCCTGAACAGTTTGCTGAATGACTGCGAATGCTCAAATCCCAATTCGTAGGCAATTTCACCGACAGACAGCGTAGTGGTAGACAGCTTTTCTTTTGCTTTCTCGATCAGCTTATCATGGATGTGCTGTTGGGTGCTCTGGCCTGTTAGCACCTTCAATAATCCACTTAAATAATTCGATGAAACATTCAGGCTTTCAGCGATGTACTGAACTTTCGGAATTCCTTTTATTGTAAGATCTTCATTGTTGAAATAGGATTCGAGCAGGCTTTCCAGCCTGTCCAGCACCTGATGGCCGGATATTTTCCGTGTCAGGAATTGGCGGTGGTAAAACCGGTCAGCATAGCTAAATAACAGCTCCAGTTGGGCAATAATTATATTCTGGCTAAAGCGATCGATATTTGAATTGTATTCCCGGTCGATATTTTCTGCGATATTTGTAATGATCGTTTTCTCTTTATCCGAAAGGAATAAAGCCTCGTTTACTGAGTAGCCAAAAAAATCATATTGCTTTATAGCCTTTGATAAAGGTGTGTTCCAAAGGAAATCGGGATGGATGAGCAATACCCATCCCGAATGCCTTAAAACCCCGCCTGCTTCGATAGAATAAACCTGCCCGGGTGCTATAAAGAACATAGTGCCTTCATCAAAATCGTATTCCTGCTGGCCATACCTCATCTTGCCATTAATGACCTTTTTCAGTGCAATAGTATAAAAATCATTGATAATGGCTTTAGGTTCAGTGTCCTGTAATTGTATGGTGGCAACATTTACAAGGCTGATCAGTGGGTGCTGCGGCTTGGGCAAATTCCTGAATTGGTGGTATTCGCTTATTGTCCTGAACCGGTGTGGTGATGTGGCTGCCATGCACTAATGTAGCTAATTTTGTTTGTATGCCAAAGCAAATTCTTTTGCAAAATCAGCCATTCTCATCTTACCCATAACCGGCCTGTTTCGGAAGTAATCTTCCGAGAGCAATCCGGTATGGAGGCTGCCATACATCTCTGTCAGGCCTGCCGCAATTTTTGGATTCATCCCTATAGATGTCAGGCTTTTAAGCGCTTCTTCGTCAGATACCAAAACCCATTTTAGATCAGGCTTTCCGATGGCCTTACCCAGCAGCGCTGCCACTTCGTTGCCTGTCAGTTCTTCGCTGCCCACATAGCGTGTTTTCCTCCCGTTGAATGGTGTAGTCAGCTCCTCAGCGATTGCTGCCGCAATATCAACAGGGGACACCCACGGAATCAGCTCATCGGCTCCATAATTGGCCGCAATAACGCCGACATTCTTTATCATTTCGGTGTAGCCGTAAAGGTTGTAGAAGAAAGAGGTAGGGCGAATGTGGGTAATAGCTACATCTGCAGGCAGCTGGTTAAGGATACGTTCCACATTATGTGCCCCGAGCAGGATCCCCGAACCTTTTTCGAGATGTCCCCCAATAGTGCTAAGGTTCACGAGGCGTTTTACACCTGATACCTTTATGGCCTGCGCATAGTTGTTGCCAAGACTGATGTAATAGGCTAACAGATCAAGTTCAGGATTAAAGTAATTGTTTGGCGGCACCATACTGTAAACGGCATCTGCGCCGATAAATGTAGCCGTCAGAAATTCGATATCTTCCAATGAGCCAATTGCAGCGGCAGCACCAAGCGCTTCAATTTCTTTTTGTTTTTCAGGGTTACTGCTGATAACCGTTACATCATGCCCCTTTTGCACCAATTCCTGTGTGAGCGGCTTCCCGATGTGGCCCAGTGAGCCTGTTACAATGATTTTCATATTACTGTTTTTTTGTTACTGCAAAGTTGCACAGCAATAAAAAAACAGGTGTAGCCGAATCTATTGTCGTTGTAGCCAAATCTGCATAACGCAAGGATTTGTTTATGTACAGAACTCTTTTATGTTTTTAAATGAAAATATGATTTGGAAGCAGCGTGAGGGACATAAGCGGCATCCCCGACGATAGGAGGGATACAGCGGATGGCCCGACGGCGTAGTTTACGGAGCCGGCACGCCAAAAAAATATGTGTTATTTCAAATCAAGTAGTCTCTCCCTCACAATCTCCATCCCCTCGCTTCCAACCTTACCAATAACCTCCACAGGATTTGTAAGGTACGGAATTGTCGCAGGATTAGGATCTATATAGAATATCGGCACGTTGGGCTTTGCATAGTCCATTAATCCGGCAGCGGGATAGACCTGTAGCGAAGTGCCTATTACAATTACATAATCTGCTTCCTCTACAATTTCTATGGCTTCGGCAATGGCAGGGACTGCCTCGCCAAACCACACGATATGCGGGCGTAACTGGTGGCCGTCGGTATGCAGGTCGCCGAGGTTAATATCTTCTTTCCAGTTAAATGATTCGTAGCTATTGACACTGCGGGCTTTAAGCAATTCGCCGTGGAGGTGGAGTACGTTGGTACTTCCGGCGCGCTCATGCAGGTCGTCTACGTTTTGGGTAATGACAGTAACATCAAAATCCGATTCAAGTTCCGCAATAATAGTATGGGCTTTATTGGGCTGCACTTGAAAAAGCTGCCTTCTTCTCTGGTTGTAAAAGTCGAGGACGAGCGCAGGATTTTTACGGAAGCCTTCCGGGGAGGCTACTTCCATAACGTCGTGGCCTTCCCATAATCCGCCCGCATCGCGAAATGTATTTATACCGCTCTCGGCGCTCACACCGGCACCGGAAAGCACAACAAGTTTCTTTTTCATTGATTGGTTGTTTTCTCTCAAAGCTTGTATTACGCAAGGCGATTGTCTTACGTAATCTTTCAAAAGGTATTTGGAAGTAGAGACGTAGCATTGCTACGTCTCTACAAAGGATTTAAAGATAATTTGAGGTATAAACAATATTAGACCCTAGAAATAAATCTATACCTTCCCTAAAGTATACAGCTGCTCCATAGTAGGCACTGCACTTCCGCCCGCAGGCTCAAGTGTGATACCGAAAGCATCTGCCTGGTCAAAATTCTCCACCTGCAAAATGCCGTTGGTTTTAGAGGCGTTGTCAAGTACGCCGATGCTGGTAGGGGTAAGCGGGTCGAGTTTCAAAGCCCAAACCTGGTACACCTTGCCTTCGGGAGCTGCCGGAAGCCCGGCTATATCCACGTAAATCTCTTTTTTGTTAGGGTTCACATATACTTTGGCGTAAGCTTCCGGCGCTGCGGCCTGGCCTTCCAGCTGCACGACTTTGCTGAACCTGTCCCTGATAACGGCAAGCGTCTTCTCATTTTCTGTGTTCTTTACCTGTAGGCTGGCCACCATTTGCTCAAACTTGCCACGTTCTTTATTTACGGCTTCAACTTCTTTGGTCACTTCGTTATATTGGTAGTACTGGTAGCCCAGGCCGAACATTAGCACCACAGCCGCTGCCCATCCGAGCCACGGCGACATGCCGCGCCCCGTTTTCATTTGCACAACGCCCGAATGCTTCTCTATAAGCTGCTGGCGTATCTTTTCATAATTTTCGGCAGAAAGGTAAGGAGCCACGCTATACGACAGGTTAATGACCGCCTTTTCGATGGAGATGATCTCGTCGCGTACTTCCTGGCTGCTTTCGGCCATTTGGTGCACTTCGTCGTTCTCCGCTTCAGAGAGCCGTCCGAACACGTAAAGCTCTAATATTCCGGAATCTATGTATTCTCTCGTGCTCATTGTACTTGTAGTATAGTTCTTAATTCCTTGATGCAGCTGCGATTTTGCGTTTTCACGGTACCAACAGGTATTTCAAGTTCTTCCGAGGCTTCCTGCTGCGTATAGCCTTTGAAGAAAAGCAGGTCGATCAGGCGAATGCATTTCGGTTTCAGCTTCTGGATGAACTCCCTTATCCCGATAGCATCTATTTTATTGATCACGCTGCTGTTATGGTCGAGGATATGTACGAAATTGTCGGCAGAGAGGTTTTTAAGGCTGTTATTATGGCTTTTAGATCGCAGCTTGTCGATAGAGGAATTCCGGGCAATGTTGAGTATCCAGGTAAAAAACCGGCCTTTTGTAGTATTATAAGAATCGATGTTCTTCCAGATTTTTACAAAAACTTCCTGTAGCACATCTTCGCTTTCTTCCTTGTCTTTCAGGATGTTGAAGATGATGCCGTACAGGCTTTTGGAATACATGTCATACAGCAGGGTAAACGCCCTGCCATCTTTTTTGTAGATTTGTTCGAGTAATTCTTCCTGTGTCATGATTTAAATTTGGCAGCCTAAATATAGGAAAGATTTTTTAACATTTATCGCCTGTTATGAAAAATACAACAGATACCGACTATCTCAATTACCTCGAAACCTTTATAACCGAAAACCGCAGCGCCAAATTCCTAAAGGTGCTTTCACAGCGCACAAGGTATTTTACCGTTGCGGTAGAAGATCTCTTCCAGCTGCACAATACCAGTGCTGTAATGCGTACGTGCGAGGTTTTCGGTGTGCAGGACCTGAACGTGGTAGAGGAGAAGTATGGCAAGACCATAGACAAGGAGATTGCCATGGGTGCGCAAAAGTGGGTAGATGTGCACCGCTACAGCTCTGTAAATGCCTGTATCGCAAAACTCAAGGCCGATGGTTACCGTATCATCGCCACATCGCCGCATGAGGATTCGTGCATGCTGGAGGATTTCGATATAACGCAAAAGTCGGCACTGTTTTTTGGGACAGAAAGGCTGGGACTGAGCCAAGATGTACTCAGCCAGGCTGATGGCTTCCTGAAGATCCCCATGGCGGGTTTTACCGAAAGCCTCAACATATCATCATCGGCAGCCATTATCATACAACACCTGATGCACCGGCTGCGGCAGTCGGATGTGCAATGGCATCTTAGCGAAAAAGAGATTCTTGAAAAGCGAATTGACTGGGCGGAGAAGAGTATAAAGGATATTGATTTTGTGAAGGAGAGGTATGTTTAGTTGACAGTCGCAGTCGCAGTTTTCAGTCTGTGTGTCATTTCGACCGGAGCTTGCGGAGTGGAGAAATCTCAAAAATGAAACAAAAATTTGTACTATTCGGACATTTCATGTCGCCGGAACCAGATATCATACAACAAAAATAGTTTTTGAAACAAAACCAGGCTATTGTATTATAAATGCGAACGAAATTTATAGAACATGGCACGATCTCAAATTCTACTGCAGGACAAACATCACAAAGAGGAACGCGGATAACGCGGATTTTGGCGGATGACCACGGATTTCTCTGCTAGCCGTCATTGCGGGAACGAATAAGGAAGTAATTTTTGAGAGCGAGCTTAACTAAATATACGGTTTCATTAATAATTCCCTCCCATGGCATTATATAAATCTAAAGTTCTTTTAAAATTCAAAATTTGCTTTTTGGTGATTGTTTTGATATCATAATACTTATCTCCAATCAATTTTACTTTTGCAGTTTTTGCATTGGCTAATGCATAAACTAAATCCCTATCTGTAATAGTCAATCCTTCATCAAACCATTCCCATATATAGCCCCCATCTCCGGAATCGGTTTCTGTGTTCGTGGGTACATAATCAAAAGCTTTGTTATCAATGGAAAATTGGACTTTATCAAAGAACAACCAATCATCAGCATAGTATTGTAGTCGAAATCGTAAATTTGATGGTATATTATTTTCTGTTTGAAAATAAAAATAAATACCATTCATATTAGTATACTTAGGTGCGTTAGAAGGGGTATACCACTTTTTATTTTCGTTAGAAAATTCATCACTTTTAATAACAAAATATTTTTTAAGCTCACGAATTTTTGAAGAATCAATATTAGCAGTCGCTTGGAAATTTTTCTCATCTTCTTTTTTACGAATTTTTTCATCTTTAATGATATTGTTTTCAAGAGAAAAAATTCTGTTTTCAACTTCTTTTTCTAATTTTTCTTTATCAATAAAATTTACAAGAGCTATGTCTTTTCCAGTTGCATCTAATAGCTTGAAAGATTTTGGAGTTGAATAAACTTTTTGTGATGCATCAATCATATCTTGATTAACTTTTTTAGATACACAAAATTTTTGATACGCATCTAAGTAAGCTATAGAATCACTTATTGCCTCTATAATTCTTGGCTCTTTTTCTTTTTCAGAAATATCTCCCAATAAACTTTCATCGTCTATAATTTCGATGTATGAATATTTGCTTTTTTGTTCGCAAGAGAAAAACATACAGACTATAACGATAAATAATATTTTTTTCATTGCAAGTGTTGTTAAAGAATTATTAAAGCAAATCTATAGAATTGATTTTTAATTCTTTTAAGTAAAATCACCTGTTTTTACCAACCACGTAATTTCCACCTAAAAACAAAATCGGCGTATGATACCCTGCACCACAATAAGGCGCTCTAATAATTTTGATTATTTAAAATAGGAGGGAAGTATGAATGTAGGAAATTTACTTATTTCTGTATTTCGATTTTGAGATTTCTCCACTCCGCAGGCTGCGGTCGAAATGACACGTACCACAAGAATAGGTGCGATTATCCGCGTTTCATTTTTAGGTACAGAAAAAAGAGAGATTTCTCCACTCCGCAGGCTGCGGTCGAAATGACACGTACCACAAGAATAGGTGCGATTATCCGCGTTCCATTTTTAGGTATAGGAAAAAGAGAGATTTCTCCACTCCACAAGCTGCGGTCGAAATGACACGTACCACAAGAAAATCAGCTATGGTGAACAAATCAACCCATCAACCCATCAACAAATAAACCTATCAACAAAAACTTAATTCCTGTGCAACACCTTATATTCCTCATAGCAGCCACTAATGGCATCCATGATTTGCAGGTCGTTGGCGGTGGCGATGAATTCCTGGGAGTAGTTGCAATGTTCAAGTACATCGGAAATGTCATCTTTGGTGATGCCTAAGAGCGCAGCGAGTGTTTCGCGGTCAAACTTGGTGGCAAGGGCATTGCGCACGGTGTCGTCCTTTTTCATTTCGCGGAGCCTTCGCATTTCGTTGGGCTTCTTGCCGAAAATATTATTCAGCAGGTCGGCAGGGTTCAGCATGCTGCTTAAAACCCTCCTGAAGGCATTAGGGGAGTGTTCGCCGCCTTCATAGCCGTAAGGGAGCCCGGTAATACTATAACGGTAATTTTCTTTTACAGGCGCCAGTTTGGAGTCGATCTGAAGATAGCCTGTGAGGTGGTATTTATCAATAACAACTTCCTCAAGCGTATAAGCGCGCTCGGTGAGTGGTATTTTAGTAACGTTCTTAAATTTTATCCAGTCATTGGTCACCCTTACTTTTATGGACTGGAACCCTATGTAGGAGATGTGCAGCGTATCGTTTACAGCAGCCTCAATGGTAAAGTTACCTTTCACATCGGTTGTAACGCCTTTAACCCTGTTGATATTGATAATATTAACGCCGGGTATCGGTTGCTGGCTGATGTCGGTTATAATGGTGCCCGACACTGTTTCCGCTTTTGGGCGGTCCTGCGAAAAAGAGGCCAGGGTAAAAAGTGAAAACAAAAAAACTACAAAATATCTCATCGGCTGCTTATATGACGTAAAAGTAATAAACAAACGGGATATTTTGTAGTTAGTATGTATTTAAGCTAAATATTTATTTTAGCTTCTTCTCGGTTTCTTTGAAGAAGATGCCGAATCGGTTCTTCTTGGCGGCCTTCCTGAAGTTGGGTTTTGTGTCCTTGCACCACTCCTGCCTCCGCCAAACGATTCGCCCCTGCGTTCGCTGCCACCGCTTCTTGCGTTGCGATCACTGCTCCTGTCGCCGCCACTGCTTCGTCCAAAGCTGCCTCCGCCGCTTCTTCCGTTGTGGTCCCTGCGTCCGCCATTGTTATCGCGTCCGTCGTTTTTAGAAACTTCAACGTTGATCCTGCGGCCTTCCATCTGGAAGCTGTTCAGTACGTCAAGTACCCTTTCGGTATGCTCAGGTTCAGTGTTAAAGAAAGAGAATCCTTCTTTTACATCTACTTTAAACACATCGTCACGGCCAAGGCTAAGGGTATCGCGAAGGAAATCCTTAAGGCTCATCCAGTCAAAGTTGTCCCTTGACCCGATGTTAACGAAGTAACGCACAGCGCCACCGCTTCCGCCCATGTCCCTGCCGGTGCTTTCGCGCCTGTCAGAGCCTGCAGATTGTGCAGAAAGATCCCTGTTCTTTTTGTAGTAGTTGATGAACCTGTTAAACTCCACCGATACCATTTTCTTGATAAGCTCCTCTTTAGTAAGGTCTTTCATCACTTCATATATGGCAGGGAGGTACGAGTCGATCTCGTGGTCAACTTCTACATCTTTTATCTTGTTGGCAAGGTGGAAAAGCTGTATTTCACAGATCTCCATACCTGAAGGTATCGTTTTCTCCTCAAACTTCTGCTTGATCGTCCTTTCGATAGCGGCTATTTTACGAAGCTCGCTTTTTGTGATGATCACGATAGAGGTACCCAGTTTTCCGGCACGGCCTGTACGGCCACTACGGTGGTTGTATATCTCTATCTCGTCAGGCAGCTGGTAGTTCACAACGTGTGTGATGCTGTCAACGTCGATACCCCTTGCGGCAACGTCGGTAGCTACAAGCATTTGTATCTGCCTGGCACGGAACGATTTCATAACGCTGTCACGCTGCGCCTGCGAAAGGTCGCCATGTAGCGCTGCTGCGTTGTACCCGTCTTCGATAAGTTTTTCGGCAACCGCCTGTGTGTCCCTTTTCGTACGGCAGAAAACTACCGAGAAGATGTCGGGGTTGGAGTCAGCAAGACGCTTAAGCGCTTCATAACGGTCACGTGCGTTCACAAGGTAAAACTCATGCGATACGGTAGACGAACCGGAGTTCTTGTGGCCTACTGTGATCTCAAGCGGCTTACGCATGAATTCTTTCGCGATCCTGGCAACTTCCTGCGGCATGGTAGCCGAGAAAAGCCATGTGCTCTTGTCGTCAGGAGATGTAGAAAGGATGTTTACGATATCATCATAAAAGCCCATGTTCAGCATCTCATCTGCCTCATCAAGGATACAGAAGTCGATTTTAGAGATGTTCACCAATCCGCGGTTGATCATGTCCTGCATCCTTCCGGGTGTAGCAACAATGATCTGTGCGCCACGCTTGATCTCCCTGGCTTGCTCTGTAATGCTTGCCCCACCATATACGGCAACAGTGCTGATGCCTTTAATGTACTTGGAGTAAAGCTTGATCTCGTTCGTGATCTGCAGGCACAATTCACGTGTAGGTGAAAGTATAAGTGCCTGTGTGTTCCTGTTTTCAGGATCTATTTTCTGGATAAGCGGAAAACCAAACGCCGCGGTTTTCCCTGTCCCCGTTTGCGCAAGCGCTACAATGTCTGTGTCTTTTTCCAACAAGAGGGGAATCGCTTTTTCCTGTACTTCTGACGGATTCTCAAATCCTAGATCGTTTATCGCCTTCAGAAGCGATTCATTCAATCCTAATTGTTCAAATTTATTCATGTATATTTTTAAAATTGCTGCAAAGGTACTGTATATTAGCGACATAATCTAATGCAGTTTGCAGTTTTATTTTAATTAAAGAAATTGAAAATCAGAATGTTAACTTTTTGTAAAGCCACTACAAGACTTTGAAGATGTTCTTTAGTGTCTTATTTGTGTCTGTGCATTAGTCTAAAATTGTACAAAACTACGTTTAACCTTATAAAGTAAGGGCAAGTGTGTGATTTAAGGTTTGCCTCTGTTTACTCACGGCATTTACATTATAAATGATATCCCATATATCACCGATAAGAATTATTTTGAATTCTTTTTAAAATAATCCTCAAGTACTTTCTTCCGTCCTATCGTTGCGGTAATGATATCCTTTTTGATATCCCATCCACGGGCAGGGGAGTATTGTCTTCCGTACCAGATTATTTGCAAGTGCAGGTCGTTCCACAATGCTTCCGGGAATAGTTTTTTGGCATCTTTTTCGGTCTGGACTACATTCTTGCCGTCACTTAGTCCCCAGCGGTACATCAGCCGGTGAATGTGCGTGTCCACCGGAAAGGCAGGTATACCAAATGCCTGGCTCATTACAACACTGGCCGTCTTGTGCCCAACGGCAGGCAGTTCTTCCAGTGCTTCAAAGCTCTGTGGTACTTTGCCGCCATGCTTGTCGATCAGTATTTGCGACAGGCCGTGGATTCCTTTTGCCTTGGCAGGGGAGAGCCCGACAGGTTTTATGATTTCCCTTATTTCGTCTACGGTAAGCTTTACCATATCATAGGGATTATCGGCTTTTGCAAACAGCAGCGGCGTGATCTGGTTAACGCGCACATCGGTGCTTTGTGCGCTCATCAGTACTGCAATAAGCAGGGTATAAGGGTCTTTATGTTCCAGTGGTACCGGTATGGTTGGGTAAATTTCCCTTAGTGTTTCAATAACGAATTTTGCCTTTTGTGCCTTGGTCATTTTTAGTACATTTATAAAAACAAATATACACTTATGACGACACTTACAAAAGGAGATAAAGCACCATATTTTTCAGGAGTTGACCAGGATGGAAACAAACATTCACTGGCTGATTATAAGGGCAAAAAACTCGTAGTATTCTTTTACCCCGCTGCAAGTACACCGACATGCACGACAGAAGCCTGCAACCTGCGTGATAATTTCGGGCGATTTAAATCTCAAAATTATGAGCTTCTGGGCGTAAGCGCAGATACCCAAAAGAAACAGGGGAGTTTCAGGAATAAATACGACCTGCCTTTTCCGCTTATAGCCGATGAGGATAAATCGGTTATCAACGCCTTTGGTGTATGGGGACCTAAAAAATTTATGGGAAAATTATTCGACGGTATCCACAGGACAACGTTTGTTATCGACGAAAATGGGATAATTGAAGAGGTTATTACTGATGTGAAAAGCAAGATGCATACAGAGCAGATATTGAAGTAGGCTTGAAGTCTTAAAATTTCACATTGAACCGCATAACACGATTATAATCGAATAGCACGTCGATGTAGCGGGTGCTTTTGCGGTCGATTATATATTCAAATTCTATAGTGTCACCATCCCTTTTAAAAGGGATGGTGCTCTCCACTTCTTCCATTTCTATATCTTCATCCTCGTTGTCTTCCACTTTTTGGTCTTCCGGTTTTTCCTTCACGTTGGTATTGATCTCCAGATTCTCAAGGTTTAGTGTATAATGTATTTTAAACCGTATGGTATCTCCATTTTTTACTTTTAATACACCCGACTCCGGTTCAATAATATCCAGATATTTCATTTCATTGCCCCGTATATAAGCATTATCACGATAACGCTCTTTGGTATATCCGGAATCTTTCAGCCATAGTGGGTCTTTCGGGAAATGATTGCGGTATAATTTTTCCGGTGGCGTACACCAGTAATAATCATCATATCCCTTTTGGAATTTTTCAAGTTTTCCCTTTTTGTTACGGGCACAGGATCCGGATGCCCAGGTGACATCGAAATAATAAAATTGGCCATCGATAAGAACGGCGTTCCAGGCATGGCTCAAGGGGCCCATTTTTCCAACTTGTCCTGGTTTCTGCTTAGTATATCCCGCAACTACCGAACCCTGGATGCCTGCATCATCGCATAAGCGTTTGAACAGCCGGGCATAGCCTTCGCAAATAGACTTTTTACGGGTAATGACTTTATGTAAAAATTTATCTTCCCATGCTTTTTGTATCGTGCCACAGTCCTGGTTCTTTTTGCATTTCGGGAATTTTATTTTTTTATTGCGGTTGACAAACTTGTAGTCATAGGATATATTATCGGTTATCCATATAAATATCGCCCGTGTTTTTTCAAGATCCGAATGATAATTCTGTGTTAGTTCGCGCGAAAGCAACCCCAGATCATTTTTGTATTTAACGGTCCTGGCATAATCATCGATTGCGGCATATTTACCGTCTTTATTGTGAGACAGCGTATCGGTTTGCGAATACGAACGGCAGCATAGCAACAGGATAATCAGCAGGGTGAATTTTTGCATGGAGTAAAAATATGCATGCCGGATATAAGCACCAAATTTTATTCCTTTAATGAATTGCATTGTTTAAAACAAAAAGCATTCGTATATATCCTGTTGATGCAGATTTTGCAATATGGCAGTTCTTGTTTTTTGAACTATTATTATGCGTTCATGACAAATTTTTAGTATTTTGTGCAGACCAACTAATTAACCAATTATGCAAATTAACCCGCATTCTGAGCTTCAAAAAATATGGGCAAATATTACTACGGAGGAGAATGTAACGGATTTCACGTTTGATATCGCACTTCACAAAAAACTCCTTGATATTTTCCAGATCGGCGATTATTACTATATAGTCAATAATGTAAGGAGGCCCGGGTTTGACCTTGTCAGTCCCGAGATAGAAAAAGTGCTTGGCTATCCTAAACAGGATATCGATCTTGACTTTTTTTCAAATCTTGTTCACCCGGATGACGTTCCCTTTTACCTTAATTTTGAAACAGCAGTTCAGGTATTTTTTTCCCGCATTCCAACAGATAAGCTATTTAAATACAAAGTGCAATATGACCACAGGCTAAAAAGGGCGGATGGTGAGTACATTCGTGTCCTGAACCAATATGTCATTATCCAGCACGATCCGGAGAACGTGCGGACGTTTGTGGTGCATACGGATATCAGCCACCTTAAAAAAGACCTGAAGCCTGTATTGTCTTTCATTGGCATGGATGGCGAACCTTCCTATATGGATGTAGATGTGAAAAATATTTTTAAGCCGGTTAAGCACCTGTTTACCAAAAGGGAGAAGGAAGTATTACGTTCACTGGCAAACGGGCTTAGTAGTGCAGAGATCAGTAAGGCATTAAGCATCAGTAAGCATACTGTTGATGCGCATCGTAAAAACATGCTAAAAAAAACAGAAGCAGGATCTACTAATGAGGTGATCCGCATTGCATTTGATAAAGGGTGGATTTAATTTTGGTACAGTTGTTCTATTATGGCGACGGAGTACCTGCTTGAAATTTTTTCGATGAAAATCGGGAAATCAATATGTGATTTTTCGTCGGCAGTGTCAGATATTGTCCTGATAACCGTAAACGGTATTTTATGCTCATAGCATACCTGCGCTACAGCAGCTCCTTCCATCTCTACACAAACTACTGTAGGCAACGCTTCATTCAGCTGCTGCTTTTGCAATTCAGATGAGAAAAACTGGTCGCCACTGGCTATATCGCCAATATGAAGATTGGGGTTAACGATCCCGAATTCTGACAAAACATTTTCACCTATCGTGTCACGCAATATATTATTAACGATTAACGGCGTAATAGCTTTCCTGGCATTGTCGAGCTGTTGTGTATTGCATTCCAGATAAGTGATACCAAGCAGCGGAATCTCGAACCGGCCCATCAGCGGGCGGGCATCCAGGTCATGCTGTATAAGCCTTTTAGCAATAACAATATCGCCGATTTTCAGCGTAGGGTCGATGGCTCCGGCAACACCGGTAAAAATAAGTTCGGTAATTTTATAGATATGTATGAGGGTTGCAGCAGTTGCAGAAGCGGCCACTTTTCCCCAGCGTGAAAAAACCACAACCGTTTTAATCCCGTTAATGGTTCCGGTAGTGTAACTGCGCATCCCTATAACTGCGCGTTGCGGATTATTCAGCAGGGAAATCGCACCATCAATTTCTTCGGGCATGGCACCCATAATCCCTATGATGCGTTCGCTCATGTATTATTCTATATAAGCAACAGCCTCGCCGATTTTATACCTTAGCTTCTTAGTTCCTTCGCCCGGGGTTAAAGTAACAGCTCCGTCTATAGTAAAGTTATATGGGCCGGTAGCAATTATTTCGTTACTGGCCTGATCAAAAACAATCTGCTCTGCACCGGTAATTTCTATTATACTATCTTTATAGGAAGCATCTTCAGTTAGGATGATAGTTTTGGCTTCCTTATTGATTTCCATGGTTTTGCACATGAAATTGTAGTCCTCAGTTATGGGTTTGGCTACAGTCTTTTCTTCTTGTGCATACAGTCCTAAAGAGGTGAGCAATGAAATTGCTGCTGCTATATTTTTCATCGTAGTCGGTTTTAGATAACTAAGATAACGAAAAAACCGTAAAGAAATTGCTTATTCCTGTTCTGCCACAAGTTTTTTAGGATCATACCCAAAAAGGTGGTTTTCTTTGATAACTTCCGCAATACCAGCAGGCAGCATAGATTCCCAGCCTGTTTTTCCTTTGCTGATCATTTTAAGTACCTCACGCGAGAAGATGCTCAGGTGGTTTTCCTCAACATCGGTAATATCTACCACTTTCCCATTAAATTTGAAGAACTTATACAACTCCTTCATACGCGGGTGAACCTTTAGATTTTCGGAATCTATTACGTTGCCTTCCTCATCTTTCATCGGGTAAAGGAACACCTTAAGGTCCCGGTAGAAAAGCTTTCCAAAAGCTTCAAGTATGCCTCCGCTCAGGTGGCGGTAGTATTTTTCGTCAAAAATATCTACAAGGTTACTCACACCCATAGCAAGTCCCATACGGGCTTTAGTATAGGCAGAAAAATATTCAACAACCTTATAGTATTCCTGAAAGTTAGATATCATAACTGTCTGACCAAGAGAACATAAAAGTTCAGCCCGATCCATAAAATCACGTTCATCTATCTCGCCTTCGGAGCGAAGGTTGGAAAGCGTTATTTCGAAGACCACAAGGGTTTTATCTTTGTCGACCTTATTTTCTTCAAGGAACATTTTATATGATTTCTCATACATATCCATGTTCACTTTCGTTACCGGCCTGAAACTGCCTCTTAAGGCCAGAATATTCTTTTTATAAAGTACAGCAGCGGGAAGCACATTATGCCCCTGAGGGTCGAACATTACCGCATCGGTCATGCCGTTCTTTACCAGTTGGAGGCTCATAAGCCTGTTATCCACATCGGCAAAACGCGGTCCTGAAAAGTTTATGGTATCTATTTCAAGCTGGTCCTTATCCAGGTTATCATAAAGGTAACGCAGTAGCTTTTTAGGCTCATTGTATTTGTAGAAGGCACCGTATATAAGGTTTACGCCAAGTATGCCAAGGGTTTCCTGCTGCAGGCGTGCATCATTCTCCTTGAAGCGTATATGCAGCGTTATTTCGTTATAATCCTCGTCGGGCTCTACCTGGTATTTGATACCTACCCATCCGTGGCCTTTAAACTGTTTTGCAAAGTCTATCGTGGCAACGGTGTTGGCATAACTGAAAAACACTTTGCTTGGGTGCTTTTCGCGCTTGAGGCGCTGCTCTATGATCCTTACCTCATGGGCAAGCATTTTTTTCAGGCGGCTTTCTGTAACGTAGCGACCGTCTTCTTCCACGCCATATATAGCATCGCTGAAATCTTTATCGTATGCCGACATCGCTTTTGCGATAGTACCCGATGACCCGCCCGATCTGAAGAAATGACGCACGGTTTCCTGGCCTGCGCCTATCTCTGAAAAAGTACCGTAAATATTTTCATTGAGATTGATACGGAGCGCCTTATCTTTTACGGAAGGGATATGTTCAATGATCCTGTCGCCTTTCAGTGTTATATCGGCATCTGTTAATTTCATAGCGGGTAATGATATATTGCAAAGTTAGCAAAACAAAGGCTTTTTTAAAACAAATAATGCTATTTTTGTAAAAAAATAACCCGTTTTGAAAGTATGGTTTTTAGGTACAGGCACGTCTCAGGGAATTCCGGTCATCGGTTGCGATGATGCGGTATGCCGCAGCACAGACCCTCGCGACAAGCGTCTTCGGGTGTCGGTCTGGGTACAGTGGGGCGATCATTCTTACATTATCGACTGCGGGCCCGACTTCCGCCAACAGATGCTTGCCTGCCAATGCCCTAAAGTAGACGGCATTCTATATACGCACGAACATTCCGACCATACGGCCGGATTGGATGATATACGGCCTTTTTTCTTCAGACAGGGAGATATTCCCGTTTATGCCCATGAGCGGGTGATAAAAAACCTTCAAAAGCGTTTTGACTATATATTTACTGATGAGGACAAGTATCCCGGCGCACCGTCGGTTACCGTTAATGAAGTTACGGCCGGCCATGCTTTTCCGCTTGGCGATAAAATAGCTGAGCCTATCAGCATAAAGCATGGAGACCTTGATGTTTTTGGCTACCGGATAGAGGATTTTGCCTACCTGACCGATATCAAGTACATTCCACCTTTAGAAACCGAAAAACTCAGGGGGCTCAAAGTACTCGTTGTGAGCGCCCTCCGGCAGGAACCGCATGATACGCATTTTAATCTTGAAGAAGCCCTCAGCCTCATTAGCCTTCTTAAGCCCGATCGTGCATACCTTACCCATATCAGCCATCACATGGGCTTTCATGGCGAGGTAGGGAAAATGCTGCCCCCGAATGTATTTTTAGCTTATGATAATTTAGAAATAACCATTTAACACGACCATGAAAAGAAATATTTTTTTGTACCTGTTCATATTTACATTGCTTATCAACGTGTTTACCTACATGTATTTTTCCAACAAGCAAAAATTTGAAGACGGCAGGTTTGAAAAACTGGAAGCTGGTAAAAAAGCGATAAAAGACAGCCTTGAAGCAGAAAAGGCGAAACTTTCTGATGCAAATTATTTTGCGCTTGCATACAACGACAAGGCACTTGATTATTTTGCCGAAAGCACCGATATTGCAACCCTTGAAGGAAGGATTAAAGACGGTTTGCTTGCCTATAATGAAAACCCGAATGGCAATCCGCTAACGGGGTATGACGCATTAAATGGTAAAAACTTTCTTATCAATAAAGTACAGGTGCTCAACCACAGGTGGATCATTGCCGATTTCAGCAACGGGAAGGCATGGGGCGAAGTACTGATAAAATATTTCGCAGAGCCAAACGGCACTTTTAAATACGAAACGATCGAAACACTCCTTTATGCCGATACGGTAAATTAATTTTTTTCGTACTTTAGTATCCCTTATTATTACCCGATGAAAAAATTGCTTTTAATTTCCGTACTGGTATTTTCCCTTTCCTCCTGTGACTTTTTGCTCAAAGACCATAGTGATGATAAAACCGAAGTGAAAACCACTGAACAGGTTGAGTTGGGTACCATCAAGGATGAGAAAGGATGTGTTACGGCTGCCGGTTACAAATGGTCGGAGCTGCGTGACGAATGTGTGAGGCCTTTTGAGGAAGGCTACCGCCTAAACGCTATAGATGAGCTGCAGGGCGAGAGTACTGCCAAAAGCGCATTTGTAATTTTTGAAGACAATAAGGGCGACAGGGCAGAACTTTTCCTTCCGGATTCGCCAAAGTCAATTATGCTTCAAAAAGGAAAAGGCGATGCTTATACTAATGGCGCATGGAAACTGCATTTGAAAAAGGGCTATCAGCTGCAAAAAGGAACTGAACTTCTTTTTGCCGGCGCAGAAATACAGGAAGCCCAAATAACAGGGGACGACAAGGCAGAACCTCAGACCCCCTAACCCCCGAAGGAAGAATTTTTACTACTGTTTACTCACTCTTATGCCTAAATCATTGCAACGAATCGCTATTAGGCCGGAGTGAAATTCCCTCTTTGAGATCTAATGGGCTTGTAGCCAATTAAGCAGGTCATAAAAATTCTGTGGCGCCACGCCATGACCAATAGGGTATTCATGGTATTCTTCGGTCAAGCCTAATGTTTTAAGGAACTCTGGTGCTTTACGCGCCCATTCTACAGGTATGACCTGGTCCACTATTCCGTGGGATATAAAGAAACGCAGTTTTGAAATGTCCTTATGCTGGAAATTCTTTTCTATAATATCTGCATTTAGGTAACCGCTTAGTGCCGCAACACGCGCAATCTTTTCAGGATAGGTGAGGGCTACAGCATAGCTTAATATCGCACCCTGACTGAAACCTATAAGTGTAACCTTTTCGTTATCTATAGGGTAAGCAGCAATTAATTCATCAATAAATTTCCCGATAAGGTCGCGCGATTCTTTTGCCTGGATTTCATCAGAAAACTTATTCATATCCTCATCAAAATTGATAGCATACCACGCGTGTCCGTAGGGTGGAAGGTTGTACGGCGCACGTGCGGATATGATAAAGTATTCATCGGGAAGTTGTGCCGCAAATGAGAAAAGGTCTTCCTCATTGCTGCCATAACCGTGGAGCAGCAGTAATAATGGGTTCTTTTCCTGCTTTACTTTCGGCTCCCTGACAAGGTGGTATAAAGATAAATTCATGAATTACACATTTTTAAATATTTTCTGGAATAACGGCCCTAATATAGGTATCACACCATACTCGCCCTGTAGTGCGGTTACAAACCCAAATGCCCACAATACAAAGAAGAATATGTAAAAAGCCATTGTAACGGTCCAGTTATCGAAAGATCCAACCGGGTAGCCCAATGCAAAGAAAGTAAGTTCTACACCAAGCGCCTGGCGGATGTGGAAAGATGCGAAAGGGTTCTTTTTTTCACTGTTCTGTATCATAGCGATAATGGCACCTATGATAGTAAGATAGCTTATGATGGCATTTGATTTGCCTTGTTCTGTTGTTTGGTCCATTTTTAATAAATGCTTATAGTGCTTTTAGGTTCAATGTCGGTGCGGTTATCAAACAGGATGTCCTGATAGCCGGTTTTTGTATCGGCAGTATGTGTCGTGCGGCCAATTTCAACGCCTTCTTTATCGGCAACCTTAAAGTTGATAGCGCCTTTGTAATTTTTATCATTGATAAGGTAGATAACCAGCTTGTTGTGCTTTTTAGTAACGGTATCCTTCTCAATGTAGAATTTACCTGTGCCAATACCTTTGTTCTTTAAGTCTTCCGAAAGCTCCAGCTTGCAGCCTCTGCTGTCTTCAAAATGTGCCGATACTTCGTCAACCACTTTATCTGCAGTTTCTTCTACAGCTTTCCCGCCTTCATTAATGGCGTTCTTTGTTTTTTCTTCAACATCTTTTTTGCAGGCCAGCGCTAATGAAAGCGCAATGCCAAGTATCAGTGCCTTTTTCATGTTATTAACCTTTTAGAATTAATTTCCCATTATTGTATATGCCGTATGCTCTCCCTTTCATCGGCTGCCCGAGGAAAGCGGAGTTTTTTGATTTCGAAAGGATGTTAATTTTGGCGAATGCCCATTCTGTATTTGGATCGAAGAGCGTGAATGATGCTTTAGATCCTTCCGCAATATCATGGTTACCAAGTCCGAATATCATTTTTCCCGCTGTGAATTTATCAATAATAACTTCAAGCGTAAGCCCCGTCATTAATGCACCAAAAGCGCTTTCCAGCCCGATAGTGCCGTCTTTCGCAAGGTCGAATTCGAGTTTTTTATTCTCAATGTCGATAGGGTTGTGGTCGGAAGTAATAAGGTCTATTGTGCCGTCGAGAACGCCATCTATGAGTAGTTTTCTTTCAGTATCCGGTCGGAGTGGGGGAGCTACTTTATAACGGGTGTCGAAGTCAACAAGCACTTCATCGGTAAGTACCAGATGGTGTACTGAGACGCTACAGGTTACATTCAGCCCTTTGGCTTTAGCCTCGCGTACCATCTGCACGGATTTTCCTGTGGAAATTGTGGGGATGTGCATCTTACCACCGGTATATTCTACTAAGAACAGGTTTCTCGCAATTTGCAATTCCTCAGCCAATGCCGGGATGCCTTTAAGGCCAAGCTGCGTACTCACAATCCCTTCATGTACAACGCCCTTTCCTTTTATTTTATCATCCTGTGCATAGGCTATCACAAGACCGTTAAAATCCTGTACATATTGCAGGGCTATCTTCAATATATTCGCATCCGAAATAGCTTTATTATAATCCCCGAAGGCTACAGCGCCTGCGTTTTTCATATCGAAAAGCTCAGCCATATCCCTGCCTTCGCTGCCTTTTGTCAGTGCACCGATGGGATGTAGGTTCGTGGCATGTCCGGCAGCTTTGTTTACAAGGAAGCTGATGTCTCCCTGTTTTTCAGCAATTGGGTTGTTATTCGGCTGGAGGGCAATATCGGTAAAGCCACTTTTTGCCGCTACGTTAAGGCCATTTGCCAGGGTTTCCCTGTCCTCGTAGCCGGGTTCGCCCAGGCTTACCGAACTGTCAAACCATCCTTTGGAGATGTGCAGGTTATCGAGCTCTACAATTTTAAAGCCTTCAACAGGTAAGCTTGTCCCTATTTTTGTTATGATTCCATCTTCCACCCTGATATCAACGGCCTGATTGTGGAAAGGGCTGTTTTTATCAATGATGGTTGCGTTTTTGAATATCAGGTTCATTTTACAAATTTTTGTATCAAAAGTTCGAGTAACAGGAATATCAGTGTCCCCACGACAAACCATTTCCATAGCTCGCTTGCTGTCCTTTCGGACTTGATGTCGCTATATACTGTGCCCACCGATTCGGTCTCTGTAAAATCCCTGAGTACCGATTTGTTCTGAAGGCTAAGGTTGCTCTCCGTGCGGGCATGGTTAAAACTGATGTTTTTCAGCACTTCATTGCCTTTTGTAATTGAATAATTCCCGGCAACTTCAGGGTAATCGCCAAATGACAGCTTCACCTTATTGTTAAGTACCTGCTGCATCGGTATAAAATCAGAATCGGCATTGCGCACGGTAAGGACTTCATCTTTGGAAAGCACCACATCCAGCAACAGGGTTTGGTTTTCACCAATTGTTATGGCGTTAATACCCATTTTACCGCTGTTCTGTGCCATGTTGTAGAATGTTGGCACAATAAGCGGCGAGTTCTGGAAGTTGCTGTTTACTTTATTTATTGGCGCCGAAAAGACATAAGCATTGCCTAACCTGTTGCTCATCGAAGCAAGAAAAGGCGTCTGGTCGTCGTATGTTAGTACCGGAAGCGCATTGCCTGACAATGTAAAACCTGACTTCACCATTGGGTACTGGAAGTTATCGGTTTTCTTTTCGAACACCGTTTGGTACAGCGGATGGCTGAAGGATATTTTGGTTATCTGCCTTGAATTTTGTGTCAAAGGCCTGTAGCTGCTCCCGCCGAAACTTCCAAGCAGTCCGTTAAGGTTCTGCAGGCTTCCTTCGCCGGAAGGAATTATGACCACGTTGCCGCCTTTGGCATAAAAATCTTTTAATGTAGTGATGAGCGACTGTGGGATTTCCTTGAGCTCATTTACAATAATGGCATCCTGCTTTTCGAGGCTGTTATAGTCAAGGCCACTTAATTCAGATGCTGTAAAATTAAAGTCATCATCGGTGTAGATCCTGGATAGGAAATTATTCTTTGCCGTTTCGCCGATAGCAATTACATTCGCCTTTTCCGGTTTCGATATGCTGAAGTAGTAGTTGTTATCATAGGCCAGACTGTTATCGTTAACCGAAACATAGCCATGGAAGTCTTTCTTAGGGATGGTAAAGGCCGCCGATTTTTTATCCGTATCAAATTTTATGATAGTTTTCGCGGTCAGGTCTTTGCCGTTGTATAATGCAACCGGTATTTCATCTTCAAACTTCCCGTAAGCCTGCATATCTACTTTAATCTCATAAAAATTATCCATTGCCTGGGAAATGTACACACTATCAATACTGATGTTGTTGGTATTCTCGGTTTCCGGCAGTACGGCATACAAAGGGCTTCCGGTAAATTTGCTTATGTCTTTGGAGTCCAGGTTTACCGCATCGGTAATAATTACAATGTCTTTGCCTGTATTGGGCTTTTTTGCCTGCGCTTTGGTCAGCAAAAAGTCGGGGCGAAAAGGCACATCGCTATAAGCCATGTTCTGCAATTCTTTCTGGATGGATTTTATATCGGTGTCCCAGTAGGCATTGGTGTTGGTTATCAACGAAAACTGCTGATTTTCGGGTGTATTTTCCAGCAAGTCCTGCACGGCGCGTTTCAGCAGTTCGCCTTTACTGCCTTTGGCCTGCATAGAAAATGAATTGTCCAGAAGGATAACCATTTCGTTGCCTTTGTTGTTGTCTCCTTTTGCCTTAAAAAAAGGCTGGGCAAAAGCAATTATAAGGCAGGCGAGGAGCAACAGCCTGACACACAATAGCAGCCATTTTTTTATTTTGGAGCTTTTGCGGGTCTGCATGCTGAGTTCTTTAAGGAACCGCACATTGGTGAAATATTCTTTACGGAAACGGCGCAATTGAAATAAATGGACCAGTATGGGAATTGCCAGCAGGAAAAGGAAGTAAAGGATTTCCGGATGTTTAAATTGCATTCGTTTATAGGGTTTGTCAAAAATACAAATTTTTCTCATAAACCCTAACGTAAATACCGTTGTTAAATTTTTGCCTGCCGTCTTTTATATCTTATTTTTGTTTATCAATCTAAAAGGGACATAATGAAATTAGCCGGAATATTTATTTTTTTAGGAGCAATGGCAATGAGCGCACAGGATAATTATAACCTTGTAATAGGAACGTATACCAACGAATGCGACAGTAAAGGAATTTATGTTTATGACTTTAATGCTGTAACAGCTCAACTTAAGCTAAGAAAGAGCACTGAAAAAGTTATCAATCCGAGTTTTCTTACCGTGTCTCCCGATAAAAAATTTATATACAGCGTTAACGAAGATGGAGACAAGAGTACCGTGAGCGCTTTCAAATATGGACTGAATGACGGTTCACTGAATTTCATAAATAAAAAAGATTCTAAAGGCGCTGATCCCTGCTACATTATTAATGACGAAAAAAATGTGATTGTGGCCAACTACACGGGAGGCACAATAACTGTTTTTGGCAAGAAAGCGGATGGCTCGCTTGGGGATGCAAAACAGGTAGTAAAACATAGCGGCAGCAGTACCAATAAAGTACGCCAGGAGAAACCGCATCCGCACATGGTGTATTTTTCTCCTGATAAAAAATTTGTTTTGTCTAACGATCTTGGCACCGATAAAATATATATTTACAGTTACAATCCTGATGGAGGCGATAAGGCGCTTATACTAAAAGAGAGCACATCGACGGTTGCCGGGAGTGGGCCGAGACACCTGGTTTTTAATCCAAACGGACTTTTCGTTTATGTTTTGCATGAGCTTAATGGGGCAATAGCATGCTATAGTTATAAAGATGGTGTTTTAGGGAAGTTGCAGGAAACAAGTGTTGTGCCAAAAGATTTTAACGGCGTTAACGGGGCTGCCGATATTCATTTTTCTAACGACGGAAAGTTCCTATATGCGACCAACAGGGGAGATGCGAATACGATTACGGTATTCAGGGTACATGCCAACGGGATGCTGAACATGGTACAGCAGATAAGCACGCAGGGTGTCTCGCCACGTAATTTTGCTATAGATCCCAAAGATAATTTCCTATTGGTGGCCAATCAGAAAAGCAATAACATCGTAGTCTTTAAAAGGGATAAAACTACGGGAATGCTTTCGGACACTACACAGCGCATAGAAGTATGTGCGCCGGTGTGTTTGGTGTTTACGGCGAATAAGTAGACTTTTTTGTTGGGAAACTTGTCCTCGGCAGGTTACTGAATTTACAAAATATATAAACTTCAAGACCTGACAGGTTTTTAAAACCTGTCAGGTCTGATAATTAAACTGTCTTGTGTAATTCGTGCTTAAAAAACAATCCTATTTATCTTTATCTTTCCGCTTCTTGTCACGGGCCCTTTCAATACCACGGTTACGGGATTTCGTTTTACGGGGCTTGGTTTTGCCGGGACCGCCAAGATTTACTTTTTTGTTCTTCTCTTTCTTTTCATGGAAAGCCTCACCACCTTCATCTTTCTTCTTTTTGAAGACCTGTTTTAATTTCTTCCAGTCTTTTTCAAACTCCAGCAAACGCTCAGCAATTACAACATCTTCCGGAATCTCGAGCACTTCCATTTCTTTTTCCATAAGCACTTCGGCCTGCACCTGGATGTCCTGCTCGTGCTTACCTGCAAAACTTATAGCAATACCGGTTTTATCAGCACGGCCGGTACGCCCAATACGGTGGATGTATTGTTCAGGGGCTTCCGGGAACTCCATATTGATAACGTGGGTAATGTCCGAAATATCAAGTCCGCGCGCCATAATATCGGTAGTAACAAGCCCCCTGATTTCTCCCCGCTGAAAGGAAGCCATAGTATTAAGTCTGTAATTTTGAGACTTATTGGAGTGGATAACCCCAAATTGTCCAGGATATTCTTCCTCAACAGCATCCATCACCATGTCGGCGATCTTTTTATTGTTTACGAAAATAAGTACCCGACTAAGAGTCTCATCTTTCATTAATCCTTTTAACAGGTTAATTTTGGTGAGGAAGTTAGGCACGTTATAAACCAGCTGCGTTATTTGCTCCAGTGGCGTGCCCGAAGGCGCCAGTGAAACCTCTTCAGGGAAATCAAAAAAATCGTTCAGCATTTCATCCACTTCATCGGTCATGGTAGCCGAAAACAGGATATTCTGCCTTTTCTGCTTCATCATCGACAGTATTGATGTGACCTGTACACGAAAGCCCAGGTTCAGTATTTCGTCAAATTCATCAATTACCAGTTTCTGCACTTCATCAAAGCGCACCACATTATCAAGTGCCAGGTCCATCATCCTTCCGGGTGTGCCTACAAGTACATCGACACCTTCGTAAACACGGGTTTTCTGCGTATTGATATTTACGCCGCCGTATACGCCAAGTGTACGCACCGACATATATTTCGTCAGTTTTTCAACTTCTTCGACCACCTGTACTACAAGCTCACGCGTTGGGACAACAATCACGACACGGGGTACGTGTGTCTTTGCAAATTTCCATTGTTTGAGTATCGGAAGGAGGTAGGCAAAGGTCTTACCGGTACCTGTCTGCGCAATACCCATCATATCGCGCCCCGACATAATTACCGGCATTGCCCGCTCCTGAATCGGAGTAGGTGTTACAAAGCCAAGCTCATCAATTGCTTTCTGTAGTGCTTTGGGTAGGTCGAGGTCTTGGAATGTGGCCATTATAGTGTATTTTCGGCAAAGATAGGGATTTATAATTTAGTCGTAATTTTGGAACACGGATGAAGCAGATTTAAAAGATTTTCACAGATTTTCAATTGCTTAAATTAACTTATTTATAAATCTGTGAAAATCTGCCCAATCCGTATGATATGTGTTGCATCTTTAAATTAACATAACCTTTTCAATAATTCATTTTGACAGTAGTATTTTAGCTATATAAAATTAATAGCCATGTCCGAATTTGTAGTTATAGGAAACGAAATTTCGATTGCTTCTATACGAAGCTTTCTCTTTGCAAAGAAAATTGATAATGGCGATTCGCTTGTACTGAATCCTATGGATTACGAGAATATTACAGAGGAGATAAAAAATTCTGAAGAGCCGATTGACATCCCCCTGAATGTACTTGGTGTCCGTATCATTAAAGATACATCGGGCGAAGTGCCCAATGGCAAAGTACAGATCGTGGAAGACGACAAGATGTAGCATAATTAGGTTACTTGTTTTTTATATCAAAGCTTCGGAGTAGTGCACGGAGCTTTTTTTTATTTATATGAATACGTCTTAAAGTTTAAGCTTTATTTAAGAGCACTATTAAAAGATAAATATTAATTTGTATCAGACCTTAAAAACAAAGCACCATGACAGATAATTTCAAAATCATCAGCGAAGCATTTCAACATGCGGGGGTTGATGTACACACTGCCGAATATAGTATTACGGGATATTCCTTAAATACGAACCTGAGTTTTAAATTCAGTAACCTGGATGAGTTCCTGACCTTTTTGGGGCTTGCTTTAGGTGCAGAAAACGCAAAGGCCGAAAAAATCAGCACCTTGCTTGTTGAAGCGGGAATTGATCCTGCCAATTTTTTTTATGTGAATTTCTACAAACCAAAAGTTGCAGAACTATAATAACGAAACCCAATGGATTTAGGCTACCTGAAAATAAAAATTGATATAAAAGCGGAGCATGATGAGCTCAGGAAGCGCTACACGTATAAGAAGAAAGAGTTAAAGAAGGAAGAGATTAAAAAAATCTTTGATGGCTTTAAAGAATTTTTCAAAAGCGACGGGCACTTTAAATTTAAGGAAAACGAGCACAGTATCACTGCAGAATATAAAGACCATGGTATAAAGCTGGACCTTGATGTTTATAAAAATGTCGACAGCCCCGACTTCAATATTACAGGTACAATTAAAACGTACGAAAAAGATATTTTTGAATTCGTATCCGAAGGTGTTTGCAATAAGGATATGGCATTACAGCCAACCGGTATAGATGAGCATGAAAGAATGGTGCTTGACAGCAAATTTTATAAAGATTTCATTGATGACGAAATGACTTATTTCTTCAGGTATAAAATCACCGGCAGGGAAGAAGTTTATGCCTCGATGCAGGCGCTGTTACTGGGGTTATAAACAATCTATTGTTGATACTTACCTATTGCAGCCTTTAAAATAGTATTTAAAAAAAGTAATTTTGTTTACTGTTATGAAGTGGTTAATTGCGAAGACGATCAATGCATCAATGAAATTATAGTTTAAATTATTCTAAAAAGTTCCCTTTTGCTGAAAAAATACTTGCTATTCTCTATTAAAAGTAAAAGGGCATGAAATTATTTTCACTACTGTTATCTGTTACTGTTTTTTTTGTTTCATTGTATTTCTTTATACTTGAGCTACCGGTTAGGGTAGGCCTTAACGATATTATCTACGTGTCGTTGCTTGTTATACTCATGGCAATATGCGTTGTTGGGATCATAATAAACTGGGGGCTGCTGTACCGGCGTATACGTAAAAACAGGCCTATACTATATATAGCGAATACCTTCTCTAAAAAGAATAAGTAATAAAACCGGAAAGGCTTTCTTCCGGTTTTTATTTATAAAAACTATGTCCTTTTATTCTGGTTTTATCAATAACTGCACCTGGTCTTTCAGGCGTTCTATAAGCATGTTCATCATGCGTTTGTTAAGGCTTGAGGAGTTGATCGTATATTCCCTGAACTCTTCAATAGTGAACATTGCCATTACCATGCCTTTAAGGGCATTTCGGAATTTTATGTCCTTGTGTACGGCATTGTCTATAAACTGCATTTTCTTCTCTGTAGAGAGCGCATAAAAGTCGCTCTTAGATTTATTTACATAATTCAGGAATGATTCAATAAAAATATCGTTTTGCAGTTTTAGTATTGGCCTTAAGGTTTGATTCTGAAATATTTCTTCTTTTCCGGAATGGGGGAGTATTGCGCCTATAGCTTCTCCACGCAAGGCCAAAAGGCCCGTATCGCGATCATTCATTTTGTTTTATTTTAAAGATAAAAAAAATCCCCTGCCAAAAGCAGGGGATTTTCATATAGTTATTAACTAAATATTATTTCAGTATAAACGTTACCCTTCTTACAACGGTACGTACACGCCTTGAGTCATTTCCAAGGCTTTGCTCGCCGTTAGCTACGATATTAAGGTTAGCCGCGTTAACTCCTGCGTCAACCAATATCTTCTTAACATTTTCAGCCCTTCTCATTGACAGATCCTGGTTGTAAGCAGTTGCACCAACTTCGTCAGCATATCCAATTACGTCAGCAGATTTGCCTGGGTTTTGTTTCAGGTAAGTGATAAGGAAATTGATACCATCAACAGATTGTGCATTAGGCTGGTCTTTATTAACATCGAAGTATACATTTACATAACCTGAATTTACAAGTTTCTCGATGCCTACAGCTTGTTGTGCAATTTTGCTATCAATTGTCTTCTCGATTTCTCTATTGTTATTGTCAATATATGTTTCAAGTTCGTCAGGTACACCATTGGTATTTCTGTCGATAGTCCTTCCTTTGCTGTCAACGGCTACACCTGTAATAGTGTTTGGCTCGCTGTCAAGGTAATCCGGCACACCATCTTTATCGCTGTCATTCATCATTGTTTCAAGCTCCTCAAGACGGTTTTGAATATCTTTTAGCTTGTCAGAATCCGGATCCTCAACGAACCAGTCAGCATGCTGCCTTCCGCTTTTGCCAAGGTATACAGAAAGACCAATAGTAGCATTATATAATGTACTGTCAAAGCCTTGGTAGGTACGTTGGTAAGTTCCGCCATCCCACGTTTTGTGCTGTGAGAAGTTGTTTATCATTGTGAAGTCGGCATTAACGGCAACCCTGTTAGATATCCTGAACTGTCCTGTAAGTCCGATAAGGAAACTTCCTAAGTGGTCTTGCCCGCTAAAACCGCCGTCCTGGCGCTCATCATTTGTTAACTGTGCAACACCAACACCCATGTGGCCTAATAGATTAAGCCTTTTTGTGAATGTTTCAAACTGCATAATACGCCCAAGATTTGCATAACCCTGAAGGTTTATACCAATAACTGTAGATTTAAATGTACGGCTACCGCTACCGTCGTCATTCAGGATATCATAGCCTCCGGCCAGTTTCAATCCAAATTTGGTATTAAACATATACCTGAATCCTAAATCTGCATGAAACAGGTTAGTTACATTCATGTGGTAACCTTCAGTCATTGGGTTACCTGCCTTGTTAACACCAAAATTACCATCAATAGACCATTTATTGTAGTCATTGCTGGTGGTAGATTCTGTGTCCTGTGCCCGTAGTGCTGCAGAGGAAAGGCAAAGCATTAATAATGGGAGTACAACTTTCTTCATAATAATTGTTTATTGTTTATCAGTATTGTCATTTAATCTTATCGGTAATCACTATTGTTGGGGCAAAAGTAATATTTTTATATCAAGAAAATATCCTATCTTTAGAATTGAAATTTTAACAAAAGTAAAAAATGTTTTCTATAACTAATCCTTTTAACAAAACTTTTTTGTCAAATTATAGTTATTTTTCTGAAAATCAGATTAATAAGAGTTTAATGAACAGTGAAAAGGCTTCTGCTGTGTGGAAAGGTATACCCATAGGGGAGCGCCTAAAATTTATCGAAAATTTAATATTTGCCTTAACAAAACAACAACATTTATTGGCAGAAAAGTGCTCTTTGGAGATGGGAAAGCCCATTATGCAGTCAGAAGCAGAGGTAAAAAAATGTATAGCCTTATGTGAATATTACATTAAAAATTCTCAGAATTTTCTTTCAGGATATGAAATTGATACCGATGCAGGCGAGAGTTTTATAACATTTGAGCCTTTAGGTGTGATTCTTGGTGTTATGCCATGGAATTTTCCGTACTGGCAGGTTTTCCGTTTTGCGATACCCGCTATAATTGCAGGTAATACAGTCGTTGTAAAGCATGCATCCAATGTCGCCGGTTGTGGTATATTGCTTGAAGAGCTTTTCACCGAAGCGGGTTTCCCGGAAGGCATCTACCAAAATCTCCTTATCTCAGGCGAACAGGTTGAAGATGTGATCAACAATCCTATAGTAAAGGCTGTTTCACTAACCGGCAGTGAAAAGGCTGGGGCTGCAGTAGCTTCTGCCGCCGCAAAGCAGATCAAAAAAGCAGTGTTAGAGTTAGGGGGCAGCAATGCATTTATCGTTTGCGAAGATGCTGATCTTGATGATGCTGTGTCGGTAGCAGTTAATGCACGTATGCAAAACACCGGACAAAGTTGTATCGCTGCCAAACGTTTTTTAGTGCATGCATCTGTGTTCGATGTCTTTGTCGAAGGATTTAAAAAAGGTGTCGAGGCTTTAAAAACAGGCGATCCGATGGATAAAGCAACTGAGATTGGCCCGATGGCTCGCGAAGACCTTGCTATCGATATAGAAAAGCAGGTGAATGATTCTGTTGCGATGGGGGCAAAGCTTGTGATAGGCGGAAAAAGGAAGGATGCTTTTTATGACCCTACTATACTTATAGGTGTAACTACTGATATGCCTGTATTTAAAGAAGAGGTCTTTGGACCTGTTGCGGCAGTAATGGCTTTTGATACTTTTGAACAGGCAGTCGAACTAAGCAATAAAACCAATTTCGGTTTGGGTGTTACAGTATTTACCAAAGACATTGAAGGTATTAAAAAGAAAGTGCATCTTTTCCAGGAAGGAGCTGTTTTTATAAATGCAATGGTAAAATCAGATCCTGCGCTTCCTTTTGGTGGTGTAAAACGTTCCGGTTTCGGGAGGGAACTTGCCGAAAATGGCCTTAAAGAATTCGTGAACGTAAAAACAGTTTATATTAAATGATTTTCACATTAAAAAACAACCTGTAAAATTATAAAAGACAAAGCCGCCTATAAACATGGGCGGCTTTGTCTTTTATGAAAATGAAATGACTGAAAGCTAATATAATTCAGGATATTCATTCGGCTTTGCTTCACTCATTATACTATATACTTTTTCGTAAATATCTTCTGCCGACGGTTTCGAAAAATAATCGCCGTCGGTGCCATACGATGGCCTGTGGGCTTTAGCAGTTAGCGTTTCCGGCTTGCTGTCAAGGTGCTTGTAAGCATTCTGCTCGTCAAGAATGTTCTGCAATATGAATGCCGACGCGCCTCCCGGTACATCTTCATCTATAACAAGCAGCCTGTTGGTTTTTGCCACACTTTTTACAATATCATGATTGATATCAAACGGCAGCAAAGACTGTATATCGATAATTTCGGCATCAATACCGGCTTCAAGAAGTTCTTTGGCAGCCTGTTCTACAACACGAAGTGTAGAGCCATACGACACAAGGGTAATATCACTTCCTTCTTTTATGGTTTCCACAACCCCTATAGGTGTTTTGAATTCACCAAGGTTGGTCGGCATTTTCTCTTTAAGGCGGTAACCGTTAAGGCATTCGATAACCAGTGCAGGCTCATCGGTTTCTAATAATGTATTATAAAATCCTGCCGCTTTGGTCATGTTCCTCGGCACCAATACGTGTATTCCACGTATGGCATTGATGATCATACCCATTGGTGAACCCGAGTGCCAGATGCCTTCCAGCCTGTGGCCGCGTGTCCTTATTATCAGCGGTGCTTTTTGCCTTCCTGCTGTCCTGTATTGAAGGGTAGCAAGGTCATCGCTCATTATCTGTATGGCATACAGCAGGTAGTCAAGGTATTGTATCTCGGCTATAGGGCGGAGGCCACGCATAGCCATCCCAATTCCCTGCCCAAGTATTGTTGCTTCGCGGATACCGGCATCGCATACGCGGAAGTCACCATATTTATCCTGCATACCCTCGAGGCCCTGGTTCACATCGCCAATGTTTCCGCAATCTTCCCCAAAAATTAGCGTCTCAGGGTATTTGCTGAAAATAGCATCAAAGTTGTTCCTGATAACCATACGGCCATCGGCGTCTTCGGCATTCTCATCATATTGTGGCTTTACTTCTTTAACCGAATACACATTTTTATCCGACTGCGAATATAAATGCGAACTGAATTTCGGCTGTATTTTTTCGGTGTAAGCAGTAACCCATTGTGATAGTGCATTTTTACCATTTTCCTTCACAACCATGCGGAGTACTTTACGGGCAGTGATCAAAAGGTCTTTTCGTATCGGCTCTTTTATGGACGACAGGTCTGCGGTGTATTTTTCGATAAATACTTTATTATCACTTTGTAACGCGACATTATTTAATAACGCAATAAGCTCTTTTTGCTCCTCTTTTATCGGATTTACATAAGCCGACCATGCTGCTTTCTTACCTTCAAGCACGTCCTTTTTGGCTTGCTCGTCAATAGCGTCAAGGTCTTCGGCTGTAGCCATGTTATTTTCAAGCATCCATTTCCGCATCTGCGCCACACAGTCGTATTCGGCTTCCCACGAAAGGCGATCGGCATTTTTATAACGTTCGTGTGACCCTGATGTAGAGTGGCCCTGCGGCTGTGTCAGCTGATATACGTGTATAAGTACCGGTACATGCTCATTACGTGCTATTTCTGAAGCCCTTTCATAAGCCGATACCAGTTCCGGGTAATCCCATCCTTTTACGGTAATTATCTCGTAGCCTTTGGCATTCTCATCGCGCTGGAAGCCTTTGAGTATCTCCGATATATTTTCTTTCGTAGTCTGGTAACGTGCGTGTACCGAGATGCCGTAATCATCATCCCATACGCTCATTACCATGGGTACCTGTAGCACGCCTGCGGCATTGATGGTTTCAAAAAATAACCCTTCGGAAGTACTGGCATTACCAATGGTACCCCAGGCAACCTCGTTCCCGTTGATAGAGAAGTTGGTCTTATTTTGTACACCTGTTATATTGCGGTATACTTTAGAGGCCTGTGCCAATCCTAAAAGCCTGGGCATCTGCCCGGCAGTAGGGGAGATGTCGGCACTTGAGTTTTTTTGCTGGGTAAGGTTTTTCCAGTTGCCGTTTTCGTCAAGGCTGTGCGTGGCAAAATGCCCGCCCATTTGCCTACCTGCCGACATTGGGTCGTGCTCAAGGTCGCTGTGGCCGTAAAGCCCGGCAAAGAATTGCTGTATGGTCAGTTGGCCTATAGCCATCATAAATGTCTGGTCTCGGTAATATCCCGAACGGAAGTCGCCATTTTTAAAGGCTTTTGCCATAGCAAGCTGCGGCACTTCCTTACCATCACCAAATATACCGAACTTGGCTTTGCCCGTAAGTACCTCGCGGCGGCCCAGGAGGCTGCACTCCCTGCTGGTAATTGCAATTTTATAATCGTTGAGCACTTCTGCCCTGAAATCTTCAAAAGAAAGCGATTTTTTAGTCTCTGTTTCGGTCATAAAAATGGTGTTGTAAGTGACAAATTTAAGTAAAAGATTGATATAATATAAAAACACCCCAAAAATTTGATTTCACTTTTAATAATAAAAAGATGGATAGTGAAGTATTGAATGCAGATTTTACAACGAAACAAAATAAAAAATACATATAGTATATTTATTTTCGAATTTTTAAATGATTAAAGATAAAACGGGGCTATTGAATATATTACTGCAAAACTTGCCTGATAGCGTGGGCTATTAATGTTTAACGTCTACGCTTTACTAACCAATGTGAAATTCCATGAGAAAAGAATAAGCTTAGATCTGCCTTCCATTTACCCATTAAAACCACTTCCTGGTAAATAGGTTGATTAGTGTACCAGGACTGATCGTGACCACAAAGCGGATCTTTGTACTGTAGGCTTCCTGCTGCCTGAACGCCCACCCATTGCTGGAATATACCGGGAAATATAATTCAAAGTAATCCGGGACAAGGTTTAGACGGATACCGCTGTCGTAAACAAATTTGGCATCAGAATAGTGGTTTTTAAACAAACCTGCGTCGCCATACACCTCTACCCAGTTCCATATATTAAAGCTTCCGTTCACGGTTGTCATCCACTCGTTGGCAAAGCGCGTGGCCATTTTAGATTTAAACCCACCTTCCGCCATAATATACTGCTGGCTGAATAATCCCGTGGTCTCAGAGCGGCCATAATAATTATAATCGAACATATAATCCGTAGGTCTGTCCAGCCCGAAACTAAAAAAGTCAGAATTGGTGCTCCTGTACATAAACGCCCCTGCAAAAAGCCGGAGGTTTATACGCCTGTTGTCATTAAAAAGCCTTCTGTATTGTATTTCTCCGGACAATTTACCGAAAGAGCTCGCCAGCTGCATATCGGTATAAAAGTTATAATGCCTTGTTATTTCCGACTCAAACTTAGCATATCTGGCATTGAATACAGAATAGTTTTCAGTTTGGTCGGTTGTAGTTACAAACTGCGACTTCTCCCTGTTTACCAATACCTGGCGAATTGTGATAGACTGCTTTTTATTTTCGCGATAGTCGTCTTCACGGATTCGGAATTGAACTCCCGGTGTAAATTTGATATAACTCGCATCGGGCGCGTAGTGAAAGGTTGAGCCCGACAGGGTATAACGGATATTGTACAGCTGCTGGTCACGTATATACTGGTTGTAGAGCAGGGATACCGAACCTATAAGCTGGCCTGTTTTGAGGGAGTAAATAGGGTTGACATCAAAAACAAAAGGCTTTTCCAGCATCGACTTATTGTGGAATCGCACTCCCGGCGATACCCCGTCATATATATTAAAGCTAAAGCTTGGTACATAGAACAGCTGGTTATAGCGCGGGTCTTCCACATCCTGGAAGAACGTAAGCTTTATAGGCTTGTTATTCGGGAAAAAACCACCCAGCTTTCGCCAGTTGTTGCGGCGGTTA
The DNA here is from genome assembly GCF_038289855.1 of Flavobacterium arundinis. Classification (NCBI taxonomy): domain Bacteria; kingdom Pseudomonadati; phylum Bacteroidota; class Flavobacteriia; order Flavobacteriales; family Flavobacteriaceae; genus Flavobacterium; species Flavobacterium arundinis. The sequence continues at coordinate 266,032 of NZ_JBBYHR010000004.1, read as the reverse complement.
TATTCAGGGATTTCGTTGTTGTAGTTAATCACGAGCCTGTCAGCGCCCTGCCGCGGTATCGTGAATGTACTGTCGGCAGCAATGTTATCCACCCATTGTTTGAACACGACATTGCCTTTCTTTATCCCGTAAAGAGATACAGGCACATTGGTACCTGTTACATTTTTTACCGTTACTCTAACGGAGTCTTTATCCCTTTTGATATTGCCAAATTTATAATCGATAAGCTCACGGGTATCGATAACCGTCTCAAAAAACCAATCAATATTTTTATCCGTTTTCGATTTAAGGATGCCCTCGAAATCTTCCCTGTCCGTCTTCCTGTTTGTAGTATTCAGTTTATAAAATTCTGAAATTACCTGATCCGTAATGCCATTGCCAAGATAATCGTCAAGGTAGCTGAGGCAAAGCCCCGCCTTATATTTACCTGCTATCTGCTCATTGAATTTTATGAAGGTGCTTTTAGGGTCGCCAATAGGCTGGTCAAGGTTCTTTCTCGCCATAAGCAGCGTAACGTAATCATACTGCTCGTTAAAACCGATATTAAACAGCTTATGCCCTTTGAGTATCCCCACGCTGGATAGTGTACCCATCATTGTCTGGTTCGGATGGTACTGATTGATGTATTTTATCATCAGCTGAATCTGGATAGCGTCATAAATCCAGTTGTCTTTCCGAGGGTCAAGGCGCAGCGTATTTTTAAGATAAACATTCAGGTAGGTTTTCAGGAAGCGTATTTCATAAATAAAAGCATCCGGAAAAGGCCTGAGGAAGGAGGGAAGCTGGTTAAGCCCGTACACAGGGTTTCGGTCATATTCTGCCTGGGTTACCATAATTTTCCCATACGGGTAGGGGCCAAGGTTTTCGGCTGTGAATTTTACAATGTCGTCTATAAGGACAGCCCGCTGTATATCGGTCACGCCATTATCCTTCAAATTGCAGCTTACTTCAACCAAAGGATTTGCGTGTATTTCGAAAGTATTTTTCTTTTCAAGTATAAGGTTAAAGCCCATGCGTCCCTTGCCGATGAAATAGTATTCGTCTGTCGCGTTTTTACCGGCCTTATTGCCCTGGTAAAGGTCGCAGGCAACGAAAGTCCCGGCAGGTACTGTAAGTGTAAGCTCATAATCCGCAACGGCATTGGCAATATCATCGAGGTTCTCATTGCTGTAACGTACAAACTTATTCCCTTCGGTGCGGGCAGGGGATAGGTACCAGTCTTTCAATGTAAATATACCTTTATCATCATAACCGAATCTGGTGAAACGGTCATTCGGAATTTTTACATTGTAAGTGAAAGTAAACTTAAACTCATGGTTCGGGTAAATAGGGCCAGCTAGTTGCACCTCAATAAGATCAGGGTGTCCGTCAGGTCGCTTCCAGTTAAGCATCCGTCCATTCTGGTCGGTTATTGATAGTATGGTAGTACTGCCACGGTCATCTTCCCTTGCCAAATGAAATGCCCTGATATACTCGTCCGAAAAGCGTTTTGCCAAAGGCGTTTCCTTATTAGAATAGGCATTGTTCCAGTCGTTAAGGATGAATTCCTGCAGAGTGTCGGCCGATTGGTTGTTAAATACGATCTCCTGCCTAACCCTGATAACCCTTTCATTATAATCTACGTCTGCAAACAGCCTGTTTTGGTGCTGTGCATGCAGGAAACCTGAAAGCATAAGTAAAAAAAGGAAATTGTATTTTGTAAGCTTCACGTTATTAAATACGGTATTTATTACTACATGGTTCCGTTTGGCGTATAGTACTGCATTAAAGATACGAAATTGTGCCCCGGGTTGCTTCTTATAATGTTAAAGCTATCTGTCGCAACGTGCATTTGTGTCATTTCGACGATAGGAGAAATCTCAACATTTACTACAGAGATTTCTCCACTCCGCTATGCTTCGGTCGAAATGACACAGATTTACGTTAAAAATTCGGGCTAAGGCTGTATTTTTTGTAGAAGTTATCAATCGCTTCAAGCACTTCATCTTCTGTATCTACTATCCTTATAAGCTTAAGGTCGTCAGGGTTGGCATTTGCATACCGCTCAATCATAACGGTTTTAATCCATTCCATGAGTCCGCTCCAAAATTCGGTGCCTACCAGTATGATTGGGAATTTTGCGATCTTCTTGGTCTGTATCAGCGTTATCGCCTCGAACATCTCATCCAGCGTACCAAACCCGCCCGGCATTACTACAAATCCCTGCGAATATTTTACGAACATTACCTTGCGGACAAAGAAGTAGTCGAAGTTCAGGTTCTTGTCATGGTCGATATAAGGGTTGAAATGCTGCTCGAAAGGAAGCTCAATATTAAGGCCAACCGATGGCGCTATACCACGGCTCGCACCTTTGTTTCCAGCCTCCATGATACCAGGGCCACCACCTGTAATCACGCCATATCCGGCATTGGCGATCTTCTCGGCAATCTTTTCTGCAAGCAGGTAATATTTATCATCCGGCTTAGTACGGGCCGAACCGAATATGGAGATGCACGGGCCTATTTTTGCCATAGTATCAAAACCGTTCACAAACTCCGCCATTATCTTAAAAATGGCCCAGGAGTCGTTGCTTCTAATCTCATTCCACGGTTTTTGCTTCAGCCCTTCGTGGATCCATTCATCCTCGCTATTGTATTTTTCTTTTGACATTACTTCAATAAAAATTTAAGTCCATAATTTTAAAATTCAACCACATAGATACATAGCCTTCTTAGTAATGATCGGGCAGGTAAGGTAACATATTGCCATATAGTTTGAAGCGTTGCTTCATCTATGTCAACTATGCAGCACCTGTATAATAACTCATTAAATCGATGTGCCTATGTGGTTAAATTTTTTATTGTATCTAAACAAACGGGGTCTAAGATAATTCTTTTTTTAGAAAATGCGCCGTATAGCTTTTTTTGTTTTTCGCCACTTCTTCCGGCGTTCCTTTGGCAACCAGCTGCCCGCCGCCTTTACCGCCCTCATAACCAATGTCTATGATATAGTCGGCAAGCTTTATCACGTCCATATTGTGCTCAATGATAAGTACGCTGTTGCCTTTATCTACAAGTTTATTGATAACGTCCATCAGCACCCGGATATCCTCAAAGTGGAGCCCGGTAGTCGGCTCGTCCATGATGTAGAAGGTATTACCGGTATCTTTTTTAGACAGTTCCGCTGCCAGCTTTATCCGTTGCGCTTCACCACCGGAAAGCGTGGTACTCTGCTGTCCGAGGGTAATATAACCCAGGCCGACATCCTGTATCGTCTTGATCTTGCGGTATATTTTCGGAATGTTCTCGAAGAAAGGCACGGCATCATCTACTGTCATATCCAGCACATCCGAAATGGATTTACCTTTATAGCGGATTTCCAGTGTCTCCCGGTTAAAGCGCTTGCCCTGGCAGGTTTCACATTCCACATATACATCAGGCAGGAAGTTCATTTCGATAACACGAAGGCCAGATCCTTCACAGGTTTCGCAACGGCCACCGCTCACGTTAAAGCTGAACCTGCCCGGCTTATAACCCCGTATCATAGCCTCGGGGGTTTGCGTGAACAAGGAACGTATCTCACTGAACACATCCGTATACGTTGCAGGGTTGGAGCGGGGTGTGCGGCCTATAGGCGACTGGTCAATATCAATAACTTTATCGATATGTTCAAGCCCTTCAATTTTTTTATAGGGAGCGGGTTTCTTTACGCCATTAAAGAAATGGGCGTTCAGTATAGGGTACAGTGTCTCGTTTATCAATGTCGACTTACCGCTTCCCGATACACCTGTAACGCATATCAGCTTACCCAGAGGCAGCTCTATCGAAACATTTTTAAGGTTGTTGCCGGTTGCGCCGGTAAGCTTCAGTGTTTTCCCGTTGCCTTCACGGCGTTTTTCAGGTACGGCAATTTCCTTTTCGCCATTAAGGTACGCTGCGGTAAGCGTATGCTCCTTCAGCAGTTCCGCCGGGGTGCCTTTGCTGACGATCTCCCCGCCGAAACGCCCCGCTGCCGGACCGATGTCTATAACATAATCGGCACGCTCTATCATGTCTTTGTCGTGTTCTACTACAATGACAGAGTTGCCAATGTCGCGCAGTTGCTCCAGCGATTTGATAAGCTTTTCGTTATCCCTTTGGTGCAGGCCTATTGACGGCTCGTCGAGAATATACAGTACGCCTACAAGCTGTGAGCCTATCTGTGTAGCCAATCTGATGCGTTGTGCCTCACCGCCCGAAAGCGATTTGGAACTACGGTTCAGTGCCAGGTAATTTAGGCCTACATCTACCAAAAAACTCAGGCGTGCCTTTATTTCCTTTACGATTTCCATCGCAATGGCTTTTTGTTTTTCGGAAAGGTGTTCCTCAAGGTTTTCAAACCAATTCGCCAGGTCGGATATATCCATAGCTGATAGCTCGGCAATGTTTTGTCCGTTTACCTTAAAGTACAGTGATTCCTTTTTAAGCCTTGAGCCATGGCAAACGGGACATTCCACTTCGTCCATGAAATCCTTTGCCCATCGTTTAATTGAGGCCGAACCACTCTCGTCATGCTGGTTTTTTATGAAGCTGGAAATACCTTCAAAATCAATTTTATATTCACGATTAACGCCCAGTGTTTTTGACGTTACCGTGAATTTCTCCTTGCCGCCGTTGAGAATCATTTCCATCGCTTCCGCGGAAATTTTTTCAATCGGGTCGGTTATCTTAAATTCAAATTTTTCCCCTATGATCTCTATCTGTTTGAATATCCATGAGCTTTTATATTCACCTATGGGTACAATACCTCCCTTTTTTATGGAGATTTTTGGGTTCGGGATTATCTTTTTTATATTAATCTCATTGATAACACCCAATCCGTTACAATGATCGCACGCACCTTTGGGTGAGTTGAACGAAAAGTTGTTCGGCTCCGGGTTAGGGTAGGAAATACCGGATGAAGGACACATGAGGTTACGGCTGTAATAGCGCGCCTCGCCGCTTTCCTGCTCTATGACCATCAGCACATCCTCGCCATGGTACATCGCCGTTTTTATGCTGTCGCTAAGGCGTTTATCCGTTTCCGGAGAAGCATCCACTGCCATACGGTCGATAACCGTTTCAATGTCGTGGTTCTTGTAGCGGTCCAGCTTCATGCCGCTTTCTATATCTTTAATTTCACCATCCACGCGGACTTTCAGGAAGCCCTGCTTGGAAATTTGCTCGAACAGCTCGCGGTAATGCCCTTTACGCGAACGTATTATCGGTGCCAATATGGTAATACGCTTACCGTTGAATTTCTCCACGATAAGTTCCCTTATCTGGTCATCGGTATAGCTTACCATCTTTTCACCGGTGTTGTAGCTGTATGCATCAGCGCCGCGTGCATAGAGAAGGCGCAGGAAGTCGTAAATCTCGGTGATAGTCCCCACAGTAGAGCGCGGGCTTTTCCCGGTCGTCTTTTGCTCGATGGCGATAACAGGGGAGAGGCCGTCTATCTTATCGACATCAGGGCGCTCCAGCCCACCGAGGAACTGCCGCGCGTAGGCCGAGAACGTCTCGATATAGCGGCGCTGCCCTTCGGCGTATATAGTATCGAAGGCAAGCGACGACTTCCCGGAACCCGAAAGCCCGGTAATGACCACCAGCTTTTCGCGCGGAATTATGACATCTATGTTTTTGAGGTTGTGGGCGCGGGCGCCCAATACTTCTATGTATTCTGTAAATCCTGTAGTATCTGACATAGCATTTTTGTGCAAACCGCAAAGGTACTGATTTTTGGGGAGTATTGAGGTGAGGGCGGAGGATAAGGGAATGTTAAAAGTATTGACTATTTTTGATTGATTATTTGTTATTTTACTGGCTTGTGTAAGCATTTTTGCTCGTGGCGGTGAGGGTTTTTCTCAATTTATAGGTTACAAAGTTAATCTTAATTAGGATTTGGATACTCCCAATAAGAATCATATTCAACGTTGTTTAACCTATTATTTGATATAATTGACTTGACTCCTTTTATAATACCAAACCCAACTCCAATAGTAGCAATAGGAATAAAAGCCACAGTTATTATTCCAACAGTCATTCCTCCGCCGACAATACCTCCAATAGCAGAAAGCCCAGATGTAATTCCAGCAGCAGAAAGCCCAGCTACAGTCCCAGAGGCTCCTATAGCAGCAGTAATTGAACCAAAACCTAATATTCCACCTCCGAATGCTCCAATTTTTTCCGAGATTGATTCTTTTTCAGAATTAGACAATTTTCTGTATTTTTCAAATCCTATAGATATCATGATTCCAACTTGCTTAAGCATATTCGAGGTTGGGAGAGATTCCTTTTTAATGATTCTATTTAAGGTCGAAATAGAGCAATTGATTTCCTTTGCTATTGTTTTTATTTCTAAATTATTATTTTTCATAAAACGTTTTATAAAGTTTGAAATATTATCGTATGTAATTTCTTCCATAATTTTAATTATTATTTATGCAATACAAATTTAGGAGTTATTTCATTATTACTAATTTTATTATTTGGATCAATTGATAGTGAAGAATAAAATTTATATTGGTATAAGTAAGTGTTTAGATGCCGAGATGCCATAAATGCATGGGTCAGGGATATCACGCCATCTTAGAAAAATTACTCAATCGTTATTCCTAAGAATGTCTATGCTTATAGTGTTTTAATATAATTAGTAAATATTATAATCTGAAAGATAAACTATAGTTTTATCCACTCTTCATTTTTATTATTAAAGCCAAAGATATTTAAGCTTTTAACTTTTCCATTTTTATCAATTTTAAAATAGTCCATATTGTCAACAAGTCCAAGTGCTATTTGTTGATGGACTTTTCTGTGAGAGTCATCCATATACAAGTTTAAAAAGTTATCATAATGAGTCTTATATATTTCAGAAAATAATGTAATAAATTCGTGTGAGTCGAATTTACTTTGCAAGGATTTAATTAATTTTATTAAAGATTCCTTTTCATAATTTATAAATTTTCTCGGTTTCATATTATTCATTTGTTAGTTAGACATTACTATACAATACGATAAAAATATTTAACAAAAAAACCGAGAGGTGATATATTATTCACAAAAATTACCCCCCCCTAGCGCGAGCATCTTGCTCGTGCCGGTAAAAGAAATACAGAAACTTATAGCCCCGCTAGTGCGAGAGTCACGCTCGTACCAATAAATGCACATGTCAACGATAGTGCCAACTGGAAGCAAATTAAATCTTATTCTTCAAATCCATCATTCCATGCAGCACTCTTTCTACTATAATTTCATTCTTCGAAACTTCACGATAGAAAATAATGTGACGGCTGCACTTGTATCCTAGAATGTCCAGCGCTAAGATGTCGTACGATTTTCCAAGCTGGGGGTTCTCTGCTAAATCTGCACAAGAGGCTATTATCAGGTTGTAGTATTTTTCGGCCTGGCTTTCCGACCATTCTTCTACTGTATAATCCCAAATCGAAATCAAGTCTTCAAGCGCCTTATTAGAAAAGTGATATTTAGTCATTACTCTTTCTTCCCTTTAAAGATTCTAAAAAGGCTTTAGGTTCAAAGTTTTCGGCAACCCCGCTGTCAATGCCTTCCTGAATTGCCTTTCTCAGGGCAATGATTTTATTCTCCTCATCTTCAAGGAGCCTTAACCCTGCACGTATCACTTCGCTGGCATTATTGAATCGCCCGTTATTGATAGTACTTTCAATAAAATCTTCGAAGTGATTGCCTAACGATATGGATGTATTCTTTCCCATTACTAAGAATTTTTAAATTCAAAGTTACCAAAAAATGGTAATTAGTGCAATTATTTATACTATACTAAATCTAAGAAACCACAAAACCTCTTTATCAGGGTGATTTGTCAAGATCAGAACACCCTTTAGTTTTTAATCAAAATGATACTCGATCATTCCAATGCCAGCGCGGGCATCCTGCTCGTGCCGCCAGAGTTATCATTCATGTCAGGGAAATCGCTGGAGCATCACAACAGTATAAATAACAAAAGCCACCCTTTCGGATGGCTTTCAATATAAAACTATTAGCTTAATCTAATTTTGCAAGTATGGTATTAAATGTCCCGCTTGGCCTCATGGCTTTGTCGGTAAGCTTGAAATCAGGGTGGTAATAGCCGCCTATTTCCTGCGGTTTGCCCTGTGCGCCTATAAGTTCAGCGTCAATTTTAGCCTCATTTTCCTCAAGTTCCTTTGCTATCGGTTCAAACTTGGCTTTTAGCTCAGCATCCTTGTCCTGTGCGGCAAGCGCTTGTGCCCAATACAGCGCAAGGTAAAAATGCGAGCCGCGGTTATCGATCTGGCCAACTTTACGCGCCGGCGATTTATCATTTTCAAGGAATTTCTCATTAGCTGCATCAAGGGTTTCAGACAATATCAATGCTTTCGAATTGCCTAATGTCTGTCCCAAATGCTCCAGCGATACGCCCAATGCAAGGAACTCGCCAAGCGAATCCCAGCGCAGGTAGCCTTCCTCAAGAAACTGCTGCACGTGCTTAGGGGCAGAGCCTCCCGCGCCGGTCTCGAACAATCCGCCGCCATTCATAAGCGGAACGATAGAAAGCATTTTGGCCGATGTGCCAAGCTCCAGGATAGGGAAGAGGTCTGTAAGGTAATCACGAAGTACGTTTCCGGTCACTGAGATCGTGTCTTCACCTTTTATTATTCTTTCAAGCGTAAAGTTTGTAGCCGCTATCGGGTCCATGATCCTGATGTCAAGGCCGTTAGTGTCATGGTCTTTCAGGTAGGTGTTTACTTTTTCGATAAGCTGTACGTCGTGCGCACGCTTGTCGTCCAGCCAGAATATCGCCGGGGTAGCCGAAAGCCTTGCCCTGTTTACGGCAAGCTTTACCCAGTCCTGTACAGGTGCATCTTTGGTTTGGCACATCCTGAAGATGTCGCCGGCTTCAACCTGCTGCTCCATATATACGGTGCCGTTATTGTTATCGATCACTTTTACAACACCATCGGCAGCAGCCTGGAACGTTTTGTCGTGCGACCCGTATTCCTCTGCTTTTTGCGCCATAAGCCCTACGTTCGGTACGCTGCCCATAGTTGCAGGGTCGAAAGCGCCGTGTTTTTTACAAAAATCTATGGTAGCTGTATAAAGCCCTGAATAACATCTGTCAGGGATCACCGCTTTGGTGTCCTGCCCTTTGCCTTCAGCGTTCCACATCTGGCCTGAGGTGCGTATCATTGCCGGCATCGAGGCATCCACGATTACGTCACTCGGTACATGCAGGTTGGTTATCCCATTATCCGAGTTTACCATCGCAAGTGCAGGGCCTTTTTTCATTGCTTCGTCAAGTGCAGCTTTTACTTCAGCTTCCTTCGCGTTGCCTGCTATTTTAGCATATACATCGCCAAGCCCATTACGGGTATCAACGCCCAGCTCTTTGAAAAGGGCAGCATAGTTGGAGAAAACATCCTTAAAGAAAACTTCTACCACAGCGCCAAAAATGATCGGGTCGGAAACCTTCATCATCGTCGCTTTCATGTGCAATGAAAAGAGTACGCCTTTTGTTTTGGCATCAGTGATTTCTTTCGCTACAAAATCTTTAAGTTTTTTCAGGCTTAATGCCGAAGTATCTATTATTTCGCCTGCTTTTAAAGGGGTGCTTGCTTTTAATACGGTAATAGTACCGTCATTGCCTGTAAATTCAATCCTCACATCAGTGGCTTCTTTTACGGTAACCGACTTCTCGCTTCCGTAAAAATCGCCTTCCGCCATACTTGCAACGTGGGTTTTAGAATCTGCCGACCATGGCCCCATAGAATGCGGGTGTGCCTTGGCATAGTTCTTAATGGCCCTTGGCGCCCTGCGGTCGGAATTTCCTTCACGCAGTACCGGGTTTACGGCAGACCCCAGCACTTTGGCATACTTCGTTTTAATTTCTTTTTCTTCATCGGTTTTGGCGTCTTCCGGATAATCAGGAATGCTATAGCCCTGTCCCTGCAGCTCTTTTATCACTTCTTTCAGCTGCGGTACCGATGCCGAAATGTTTGGCAATTTGATGATGTTCGCTTCAGGAGTGGTAGCCAGCTGGCCCAGTTCGCCGAGAGCGTCGCCCACTTTTTGGTCTTCGGCAAGGTGTTCCGGGAAGTTGGCAAGGATCCTTCCTGCAAGCGAAATATCACGGGTTTCAACCTCAATTCCGGCAGGGGCTGTAAAGGCCTGTACAATTGGAAGGAAAGAATGCGTGGCCAGCATCGGGGCCTCATCAGTTATCGTGTAAAAAATCTTCGATGTTTTGGACATTAGATTAATTTTTAATGACCCTTTCCGGTATAGGAAAGGCTGATTATTACTAAGTTATATTGTGTTTGTTTGTGTCTGCATCGCAAAGGAAGCAAGGCGAGCAAATATAGGAAAAAGTGCCCGATAAGCGTGTTGCTAAATCGGTAAAAAAACGATTGAAATTTTATGAAATAACGTAAGATTTCGGTTGGTGAAACGCCCTGCTAATTTACAGTTTTTCTTTAAGCTGGTTAATCCGCTCCAGTACCGAAGTCGGGAATTCTTTTGTAATTACTTTGTTCACCTGGCATTTGGCGCAATCGGGTATAGAGTAATACCTGATGTGCGTATGCCGTTCTTTGCCTTTTGCGGTTACTATTTCCTCAACCTCATAAATATGAGTAATATTTATGAAGTGAACGCCACCGCGCACATCGGCTATTTTTATAAAAATCGGATCCATGCCCAAATGTAGTGATTTTTAGCGAAAGAATCTGATTTTGGAAGTGTTGGCTCGATAATGAAGTACGAATGAATTTGTGAAATTTGCACAATTCATGGTAAAAAAATCGTTTACAAAAAGAAATCCCACCGCAATGCGATGGGATCCTGTATAACTCTGAAAGCGTGGATTATCTCCTTCTTTCTTTGATTTTTGCTTTTTTACCTGTAAGGTTACGGAAGTAGTATATACGTGCCCTTCTAACTTTACCTCTCTGGTTAAGTTCAACTTTTTGCAAAGCTGGCATGTTTACCGGGAAGATACGCTCTACACCTACAGCACCTGACATTTTACGGATAGTGAAAGTTTCTGTGTTACCAGCACCTTTTCTTTGGATAACTACACCTTTAAAGAACTGTGTCCTTGTTTTTTCACCCTCTTTAATTTCGTAGTAAACAGTGATCGTGTCACCTGCACTGAAATTAGGGAAATCTTTTTTTGCAACAAATTCGTCCTGAACAAATTTTAATAAATCAGACATGATTTTTTAATTTAAATGATTGACTCAGAGCAACATTCACGGTTTTCGCCAGAGGTTGGTCCGAATGAGGGTGCAAATTTAGAAATTATTTTGAAGTAACAAAAAGTTTAAGGTTTAAAGTTTAAAGTTTTTTGAAAGTTTGGTTCAAATAGATGCATAACTTACAAGGTCGGAGTAGCAACTTTAAACTTTAAACTAAAAAAACTATTCGAGTAAGTCGGGTCTCCTGTTTTTAGTATGTTCAAGTGCCTGGTCCTCGCGCCATTTATCGATATTCGCGAAATTACCGCTCAGCAGTACATCTGGCACCTTCCATCCTTTATATTCTGCCGGGCGGGTATAGATGGGGGGGGAGAGCAGGTTATCCTGGAAGCTGTCGGTTAACGCAGAGGTTTCGTTGCTCAATACGCCCGGTATCAGCCTGATAATAGCATCGGCAACCACAGCCGCGGCAAGCTCGCCACCCGAAAGCACAAAGTCACCAATAGATATTTCTTTGGTAATGTAGTGGTCTCGCACGCGTTGGTCCACACCTTTATAGTGTCCGCACAGGATAATGATATTCTCCAGAAGCGACATCCGGTTGGCCATTCCCTGGTTAAGGGTCTCGCCGTCAGGGGTCATATAGATAACTTCGTCGTATGCCCTTTCACTTTTCAATTTTGTAATGCAGGCATCTATCGGTTCCACCGACATCACCATTCCGGCGCCTCCGCCAAACTGGTAGTCATCTACGTTTTTGTGTTTATTGGTGCTGTAATCCCGAAGGTTATGCAGGTGTACTTCAACGATGCCTTTATCTATGGCACGCTTTAGGATAGAGGCTTCAAAAGGGCTTCTAAGCAAATCGGGAAGTACGGTGATGATGTCTATGCGCATGTTTTAAATATAACAATTTTCTAATTTGCAAATGTAGCAATTGCTCCGCGGGATGTCAATTGTTACATTGAATTAATTGATACATCGTTATATTTACACCCCAAACTGTCTCAGGTGGTGATCCAAATGTTTCCACTGTGCGTGGTCAATTTCCTCGTAGGTCATAGTGCCAAAAAGCGGGTGGCTGGTCACTTTAATGCCGGAATGTCCTTCGCGGCTGAATTTTGTAACCAATTCTTTCAATCCCTTTTTTGCTTCATCAAAATCGGGGTGGTATTTAATCATAAATTCTTTGGCTGTGGGCATGCCTTTGCTAAATTTCTTCTCCCCCGTAAACATTTTCTTAGCGCTGTGACCAAAAAGCAGTTTTGTCAGCCAGTTTACTTTAATTTCCTTTGTGCCGTAAACCACTTTTAGCGGCATTTGGCAGTGTTCCATCATCTGGGCAACGGTCATTACGCCCCATTCGGAGAGTTTTATTGGTGTTAATTTGTCAATGCGTTCTACTATTTTTTGGTTCCCTTGCGGGTCGAAAAGGCTTTCCATGTAGGTAATTTTTAGCGTAACAAATGTAGTAATTATATCCAAAAATAGTACAGTTGGAAAATTGGTGTTTTTAACAAAGTTATATCGTTATATTGCGGTAAAATTTACCCTTTATGCACATCTTACCGATCCACTATCATTATGGGCACAACAGCATGAGCCTGAAAGAGTTTGCTATTATATTCGGCATTATGACTATCGCTGTTATAATAGGTTCTTTTTTTACCCGAAAGGCTATGATTCGGCGTAAACTTAAGAAAGCCCCACTACGAAGCCTTTCTGATTTTAAGCATGGAGAAACGGCAAAAATAACCGGTAGGGTGGAATTTATAGATGAACCTCTTGAGGCACCGCTTTCGGGAAGGGAGTGTGTATGGTATTGTGTTCATATAATGCAAAGTAGCGGAAAAAGTTCTTCAACCCTAATAGAGACAGAAGACAAATGCCGCTTTGTACTGCGCGATGGTGACAAAGTTGCATATATTAACGACAGCAATATCAAAAAGTACATTGAGATGGACAAGAAATACCGATCAGGCACTTTTGAAGATGCCGCACCAAAGCTTGAAGCTTATCTGAAGAAGCACGATAAAAAAAGCCAGGGTTTCCTTGGTCTTAACAAGACCATGCATTACTATGAAGGCGTGCTGGAAAAAAATGAGGCCGTGGCAGTGCTTGGTAAAGGCGAATGGTGTGATGCCGAATCACTGGGTTTGCCCCGTGAGTATGGAATGGTGCTGGCTATAACCACTCCGAATGATAACCCTGTCTATAAGCGATGATTCCGATACGGTTAAAGTGCATGGAAAAGCTTATTGAAACTTATTTCTTGATCGCCATCAGCGAATATACCATAGGTACCTTATTCCCAAAACGCGTTACCCTGAATTTTCCCGGCTCAAACTCTTCAGTTCCGCTGAAGCAGTTGTAGGGTGAATAGTCATATTCATTAAACGAATGTATCTCTAACTCCTTGGCAAGGAGGGCTGTCATCACTTCCGAAAGTGCATGGTTCCATGTCACCATTTCGTTTTCAATTGGTGCGGTAACATCGGCATAGGTACCAAATTCCGTTTCAATAATGGCCTCATCCTTAAAGTAATTGTACTGCACCTTTTCAAAATTAGTATCGAACATCCACACCACGGGGTGAAATTCGGCGAAAACAAATTTCCCGCCTGGTTTCAGGAAATGCGAAATAACGCTGGCCCATTTTGAAAGGTCGGGCAGCCAGCCAATAGTACCGTAACTCGTAAATACGATGTCAAACTGCTCGTCAAGGTGATTAGGCAAATCGTATACATCGCAGCAGATGAACCGCGTTTGCATATTCAGCCTGTCGGATAATTCCCGTGCTTTTTCAATGGCTTTATCCGAAAGGTCAATGCCTGTGGCTATAGCGCCCATACGTGAAAACGAAATCGTATCCTGCCCGAAATGGCATTGCAGGTGCAGTACCGTCTTACCACTGATGTCACCAAGTAAGGCAAGCTCAATTTCATTAAGGCTGCTCTTCCCATTCAGGAAACCGGGCATATCATAAAAGTCGGAATCCACATGTACTTCCGTACGTTGGTTCCACGCTTTCCTGTTTATATTGAGGTAATCATCTTCTTTCTTCACTTCTTACTGAATTTGAAATCCAAATTTACATTTTTGTTGTGACATCCTTACAGTGGGTGTAGGGAAATAATTTGTAAATTTGCCCTTCAAAAACAAAAAACACTCATAATGGAAAACGGGATTTACGCAAAATTCAATACAAATAAAGGAAGCATCCTGGTGAAGCTGACTCACGATTTAACTCCGGGAACGGTAGGCAACTTTGTGGGGCTTGCAGAGGGGAATCTTGAAAATAACGAAAAGCCGCAGGGCAAACCGTACTACGACGGACTGAAATTTCACCGTGTCATTGCTGATTTCATGATTCAGGGCGGATGCCCGCAGGGAACAGGCACGGGCGGGCCGGGCTACCAGTTCGACGACGAGTTTCATCCTTCTTTGAGGCATGATGGTCCGGGCGTACTTTCTATGGCGAATGCCGGCCCGGGCTCGAACGGGTCGCAGTTCTTCATCACACACGTAGCAACACCATGGCTTGACGACAAACATACAGTGTTTGGAAAGGTAATTGAAGGGCAGGATGTGGTTGATGCTATCCAGGGTAACGATAAGCTTGAAAGCGTTGAGATCATTCGTGAAGGTGACGAGGCTAAAACATGGAACGCTATTGAGGCCTTCCGCACCTTTGAAGGCTCGCGCGAAAAACGTATTGCCGAAGCTAAAAAGCAAGCTGAAGAAGCAATGGAAAAACTGGCAGCAGGTTTTGATAAAACAGAAAGCGGGTTGCGTTATAAATTCATCCAGAAAGGAAACGGAAAGCAGGCGGAGAAAGGCAAGAAAGTATCGGTTCATTATTCTGGCTCATTAGAGAACGGACAGGTATTCGATTCTTCATATAAAAGGAAACAGCCCATTGATTTCCAACTGGGCGTTGGCCAGGTTATCGAAGGCTGGGACGAAGGTATCGCCCTGCTTCAGGTAGGCGACAAGGCACGTTTTGTTATCCCTTCGCATCTTGGGTATGGCTCACGCGGTGCAGGTGGTGTTATCCCGCCGGATGCTACATTGATTTTTGATGTGGAATTGATGGACGTGAAGTAATTACGAATTATCAATTACGAATTACGATATGTAGTTCTAATAGTATTCAAACCCCAAAGGCTTTAAAATCTTTGGGGTTTTTTATTGGAACACTTTTTGAATGTAAATCTTTATACCTTTGCAATCAATATGACCAATATGAAATACCTTATTATATTTATTACGCTAATTACTTTTTCTGCAAAAGCGCAGGTAATGCATTGCGGCTATGACTTTACTTCCTACGTGGTGCTCGATGTGCATGAATCGGGAAAGAAAGAAAATATCAAAAACCTCAGGATAACCATAGTAGACAGCCTTGGTAACGACCTTATCAATACAGCTAATAAATACAGTTTTAAGAATGCAGATGAGCCAATGGTTTTCAGTTTCAATTACCTTATAGGCGATGACAATAAGCGCCTTGCAGAAGGTGCCGTTGCTTCAAAAGAACGCTGGTTTTTCCCATTTGCGAAAGATAATTATCTTATTTCTGTAGCCAATACTTTTGAAGCCGACCGTTTCCAGATAAAGATAGAGGATAAGGACGGTAAGGAGAATGGCGGCAAATTTAAAACCGTAATACTTCCTTTGTACAGTTATAATATGTATGTCCTGTGTTCGAATGAAAGCCAGCAGGCAGCTATGAAATTCGGGCGGAAAATGAATAAGCCGGTGGATGTTGTTTTGGAAAAAGAATAATCTAATGAATCAATTTTTTAATGTAACAATTGAGCTGCAATGCACGAAATCTTTATCGATTTTTTAGTGTGTCAGTGTACCAATTCCACTACATCGTGAGTAATTGATACATTGCTCCATTGAAAAATTATTACATTGGCGCTTTCCATTTAATTGTACACCCTACACTTGGTTTCTGGTTTTCAGGAATGCTCCTGTTGTATAATATCCCATCTATCGCATTGCGCAGGTCGCTGCCGCTTAGGGGTATATTATTGCCTGGGCGGGAATCATCCAGCTGGCCTCGGTACACTAATTTATCCCCGCTGTCAAACAGGTAAAAGTCAGGCGTGCAGGCGGCGTCAAAAGCTTTGGCTGTTTCTTGTGTCTCATCGAACAAATAAGGGAAATCCATTTTATTCTCAAAAGCAAATTGTGTCATGTATTCCGGGCCATCCTGCGGGTACTTGTCAGTATCGTTGCTGCTAATCGCTATGATCCCGATGCCCTGTACACGATAATCGTTGGCGATCATGATCACTTCATCCATCACATGGTGCACATAAGGGCAGTGGTTGCAGATGAACATTACAAGTGTGCCTTTATCACCCCTTAGGTCTTCAATGGAATAATTGTAATTGGAGTTGGTATCTTTTAGCCAAAACTTTGGTGCGGGCGTACCGAGGGGAAGCATGTTTGAAGGTGTTTTTGCCATTTTACTGAAAACATTTATCTTAGCAAAATACGATAATTTTATCGACCTGCAAGGTTTTCATAACGTTGTTGGTCTTACTGAAAGAATTCACAACATGAAACCTGAAACAAATACCCTGACCTGGGAAGAGTTCGAAAAAACTGAGATGCGTGTTGGTACAATAATACAAGCTAATGATTTCCCCGAAGCACGAAAACCGGCTTATCAGCTGACTATTGACTTTGGTACAGAAATTGGCATCCGCAAATCCTCTGCACAAATTACAAAACGCTATGCTAAGGAAGATTTAGTTGGGAGACAAATTGTAGCAGTGGTAAACTTCCCTAAAAAGCAGATCGGCAAATTTATAAGCGAATGCCTTGTGCTTGGAGCAGTAGGAGAGGAGGGCGATGTGATATTGCTCGCCCCTGATTTTAAGGTTGAGAATGGCCTGAGAATTGGGTAGGGTCACTCCAATCCCTGATCTCAATGAGAAGATTATTATTGTCATGCCATTTTATCCATTGGTAATAATCGACCCCGGGATGACGAGCTATCGAATATCCTTTGATGTGTCCCAGCTTTGCCCATTGCCCTTTTACATCCGTAATCTTAAAAGAAATATGACTCCTGCCTAATTTTTCGCGATGCACAACGCTGCCGTTTGGAGCATTATATAGTTCTAAGTATTCGGCAACAAAAATATAATCCAGCCGGGTGAGATAATCTTTCCAGGATTCAAATACTAATAGAGGAGGCATTTTTTTATAACCATCTTTTTGCGGATAGGCTTTACCGGGTCCGTAGAATGAATTGAAATATTTCCTGCCTTCCTTTTTTATATAAGCAGTCTCGCCTGTGTCTTCATTCAATAGTATTGTAAAACCGATGGCGGTAGTATTCAATACCTTAAATATAAGAGAGGGGCCGGTACTTTCCGCACTTTTATCGACATCACCATTATATTGTCGGTAAGCCTTCATGTGACTTTCCAGACAATCTGATTTAAAGTGATAACTTGCATTGGTTTTCGTTTTACTGAAAGAAAGAATATCAAATGGTGTTTTTGCATTCTCATCAATATAAAAAGCTACATCTTTATCGATGCTAATGTGAAGCAGTCCGATGCCAATTGTATTTTGTGTTTCTTTCTTAAGGTGAGGTTCTTTTTTGCAGGAGTATAAAATCACTAAAAAAAGTAATGCGATATATTTCATGTAAGTTAAGTCTATAATATACTATAAACAAAAAAGCCCAAAACCTTTCAGATTCCGGACTTCGTAATTTTCCCCTGTGACAGATATTAAATATCGTCAAAGTTTACATCGGTAAAGCTTTCGGTAGTGGAAAAAGATACTGCCTCTTCTCCTTTTTCACCAAACAGTTTCCTGAAATCTTTCTGGTGCCTTTCAGAAATAACTTCCTCGCCTTTGTTCGAAAGGACATAATTGGTCATTTCCTCAAGAATCTCTGTGAAAGCGGTGAAATCTTCCTTATAAAGATAGATTTTATGTTTCTTGAAGTGAAAAGAACCATCTTCCTCGGTAAACTTCTTACTTTCGGTAATGGTAATGTAATAATCATCGGCTTTGGTAGCCCTTACATCGAAAAAATATGTTCTTCTTCCCGCCCTTAAAACTTTAGAAAAGATCTCTTCCTTTTCCAGCATGTCATGTTCTCTCATAATCCTGGGTTCTTTTATATTGGTCTATGTAGCAATCAAAAATCTAAAAAAAATCTAAATAAAGCAACAAATTACTGCAATTCTTTTTCAGAAAGTTGTTTCAGGTATAATTCCTTATAATAACCCGGCTGATTTACCAGTGCATTATGGGTTCCCTGCTGGATAATTTTGCCGTCTTCCAGTATAATTATCTTATCAGCATTTTTAGCAGAAGATACGCGGTGGCTCACGATTATGGTAGTCTTATCCCTGCAAAATTTCAGCAGGTTGTTCAGGATCGCTTCTTCCGTTTCAGTATCAACGGCAGACAGGCAGTCGTCTAACAGCAATATTGGTGCATCTTTTATCATAGCGCGGGCTATAGAGACCCGCTGTTTCTGTCCGCCTGAAAGCGTGATGCCGCGTTCGCCCAATATCGTTTCGTACTGTTTGGTAAAGTTTTTTATATTGTTGTGTACCACTGCTTTTTTGGCAACAGCAACCACTTCATCATCACTGGCATCTTCATTACCAAACTTAATGTTATTCTTTATAGTATCCGAGAAAAGGAAAGCATCCTGGGGTACGAACCCTATGCTGTTGCGCAGGTCGTACAAGTTGGCATCCTTAATGTTATCGCCATCAACCGTGATAGCGCCGCTTTCTACATCATATAGCCGGCTGATGAGTGACAGTATGGTCGACTTACCCGAACCTGTCCTGCCGAGAATGGCAAGCGTTTCACCTTTATTGACTTCAAAGGAAACGTTTTTGAGCGCTGTTATATTGGTATCTTCATACGTAAACGTCACATTATCGAAAGCAATCTGTCCTAATATAGGCGTGTGTTCTTTAGTATTATTTTTCACTTCCGGCTCTATCTTCAGGAATTCGTTGATCCTTTTTTGCGAAGATTCCGCTTCCTGTATCATCGAAGATATCCATCCAAGCGATGCTACGGGCCATGTAAGCATATTGATATATAGTATGAATTGTGCAATAGTACCTATCTTATCAATACTGCCATTAATGTACATTGTACCGCCCACATAGATCACTACCAGGTTACTGATACCTATAAGGAGTATCATCAACGGCCCGAACTGCGCGTTCACCTTTGCAACGCTCATATTCTTTTTCACACTGTCGCGGGATAATTCGTCAAAATCGGCTTGTTTCTGTTTTTCGAGCGCGTAGGCTTTTATGATCCTGATACCGGAGAACATTTCCTGGGTAAAGCTGGAAAGTTTAGAAAGGTTCTGCTGGTAAAGGGTAGTGCGCTTATTGATCTCCCTGCTGATCCTGAAAATGCTCCAGGCAAGCAGCGGCAACGGGAGTAGTGTATATAGAGTAAGCTTTGGCGAAATGATAATCATGTGTGTTATTACAACAACTGTCCTCACTATAGTGTTTAGCGAATACATAATCGCAGGGCCAACGTACTGGCGTACCCTGTCAACATCCGTACTGATGCGGTTCATGAGATCGCCGGTACGGTTTTGCTTATAAAAACTTTGCGTAAGGTTCTCGTACTGCCTGAAGATTTCATTCTTAAGGTCAAACTCTACGTGGCGCGACATAACAATAAGTGTCTGTCGCATAAAAAAGGTGAGTACACCGCCAATAAGGGTAGTTGCTATTATAAGGAGAAGGTTTTCTGCAAGCAGGTCATAAATGGCTGCGGCGGGCGCATTATCCTTTTCGAGGAACTCCTGCGTGGAGTCGATAGAATCCTTAACGAGCTGCGGGGTGAACAAAGAGAATATTTGCGCGGCAATTGTTATTAAAATCCCTAGAAGAAATTGAAATTTATATTTTATAAAATATTTGTTTAAATACTGAAGTTCTTTCATGGTATTATATGGAATGCAATTCTTTTATTGGCTTAAATGTTAAAAACAGCTTGTTGTGAGAGTTTTTAAGCAATCAGAAAAAAGCGCTTTTAATTATTGAATACGTAAAAAAATACAATTATATTGTCTTATCTTAATTATATGTGTAATTTTGTAACCTGTTTTTGAATAATTTCAAATTTAAAAAATTCTATTATGATAACAGAAGTTATTAAGGCTAACGAACTTACGAAGGTCGATCCGGTTTTTGGGCAGGCATCTTTCAATGATCATGAGCAGATTGTTTTTTGCCATGACAAAGATACAGGTTTAAAAGCAATTATTGGTATCCATAACACAGTTTTAGGGCCTGCACTTGGAGGTACGAGGATGTGGAAATATGCCAACGAATGGGAAGCCCTGAATGATGTTTTAAGGCTGTCAAGGGGTATGACCTATAAGTCGGCCATTTCAGGATTAAACCTGGGTGGGGGCAAGGCTGTTATCATAGGCGATTCGAAAGTTGACAAGACACCTGAAATGATAACGAGGTTCGGACAATTCGTAGATTCGCTTAGCGGAAAATATATCACTGCCGAGGACGTAGGTACTACAACTGCCGATATGGACCGTATCCATGAAGTAACAAAACACGTTACCGGTATATCAGAATCTATAGGAGGTTCCGGAAATCCTTCGCCTGTAACTGCCTATGGCGTTTACATGGGTATGAAAGCTGCTGCAATGCACCAGTTTGGCTCAAACAACCTTAGCGGCAAAAAAGTATTGGTACAGGGAACAGGCCACGTTGGCGAAACCCTTATCGATTACCTTACAAAAGAAGGCGCCCTGGTACAGATAGCGGATATCAACCAGGCAAAAATGGAAGAAGTAGCCATTAAATATGGCGCTAAAATATACGAAGGCGATATTTATAGTGCAGACGTAGATATTTATGCTCCTTGTGCGCTTGGTGCTACGATCAATGACGAAACGATCAACAAACTGAAAGCTAAAGTTATTGCCGGCGCTGCCAACAACCAGCTTGCAGTAGAGCAGGTACACGGAAAGATACTGATGGAAAAAGGCATTGCTTATGCGCCGGACTTCCTTATCAATGCAGGCGGTATCATCAACGTATATGCTGAGATTGTGGGTTATGACAAAGCTGAGGCTATGAGAAGGACCGAGAATATTTACAACACCACGCTTGAGATATTCCATTTTGCTGAAGCCAACGGTATCACTACACAACAGGCTGCAATGTCTATCGCTCAAAAGCGTATTGACGACAGGAAAAAAGAAACCGCTAAATAATTAGCGTAAAAAGATATTATTCTTAATTTTGCGAAGCGAAAGAATCTTTCTTTCGCTTCTTTAATTTTTAAAGGTTCTTAAAGGCGGATGTTAAACAGAAGACATATTCGGGTGAAGGTGATGCAGTCTATTTATGCCATGCATCAAAATGGTTCAGATAATCTTGAAAAGGAAGAGAAATTTCTTTTTAACAGCATAGAAAACATTGGTGACCTCTATCTTATCATGCTTTCAGCATTGGTAGAAATAAGGAACAGCGAAGAGGATTTTATTGCAAAATCGCAAAAAAAGCACCTTGCAACTGCCGAGGAGCGCAATCCTAACAACAAATTCCTGAATAACAAGATCCTCCGGATACTTGCTGAAAGTGACGCGCTCAATTCGGCGCTTGATGAACGCAGGATCAATAACTGGAAGCTTAATGATGATTATATACTCCTGCTTCTCGAAGATGTGAAGAGTAGTGAAGTGTATGCGAAATACATGCATAACAAGGAGAACAATTTTGAGGAAGACCGCCAGTTCGTGGTGGATCTTTTTACCGAAGTTGTTGCTCCTAACGAAAAGCTGTACGACTACCTTGAAGATCATAAGCTAACGTGGGTAGATGATATTCCGTTGGTAAACACACTCATCAGCAAGCAGTTGAAGCAGCTGACACTTGAGGGCAAAGATGCTTTTTATATACCAAAGCTGTACAAGGACGCTGATGATAAGGAGTTTGTGAGGAGCCTGTTCCGCAAAACGGTACTCAATGAAGTCGAGCTTGCCAGGGAGTTTATTGACAAAACACCGAATTGGGATACCGAGCGTATCGCAGAGGTAGATGCGATAATCCTTAAAATGGCGATTTGCGAATTCCTGAAATTCCCTTCGATCCCGGTAAAAGTGACCATAAACGAATACCTGGAGATAGCCAAGGAATATTCTACGCCAAAAAGCAGTATATTTATCAATGGTATCCTCGATAATCTTATCAAGGAGTATGAGGCCAATAATAAATTAGTAAAGACCGGAAGAGGTTTAATGTAAAACAATTTAAAATACAAAATAGTTATGATTAAAAGATCTGTAGCTATGCTTGCCATAGCAGCTTTAGCGCTTACATCATGCAAAAAAGAAAACGCTGCACTGCGCATTGACGATGCCACTGCCAAAAAAGCAGAGCTTGCCCACGCTGAATCAGGGAAACTGCCTGTCATAAAATTTGCAAGTATGGACCATGATTTCGGTACCATTTCAGAAGGCGAAACGGTAGAGCACACGTATACTTTCACTAACGAAGGTACTGCCGACCTTGTAGTAAGCAATGTAAAAGCGAGCTGTGGCTGCACCGTTCCAAGCTATACTGAAACTCCGGTTAAGCCGGGCGGAAGCGGCGAGATTAAGGTTACATTTAACTCAAGCGGCAAAAGCGGCGCACAGTCAAAACAGGTTACGGTAACCCTGAATACAGAAAAAGGAACCGAAGTACTTAACTTTAAAGCCAACGTTACGCCAAAAGCAGGCGGCATAGGCGTTGTAAAACACTAATTCATGGAACAGTTACAAACGTTTTTACCATTAGTCTTAATGTTCGTGGTCATTTATTTCCTAATGATCAGGCCACAACAGAAAAGGCAGAAACTTGAAAAAGAATTTGAAAAGGCGCTTAAGGTAGGCGATAAGATCATCACCAAAAGTGGCATCCACGGAAGGATATCCGAACTTGCTGAAGATACCGTGGTTATAGAAACTATGGCAGGAAAGCTGAAGATGGAGCGCACCGCGATTTCCAACGAGCTGAGCCAGAAACTGAACACACCGGCAAAAGCATAATAATAGAATCCTCATCATTTGATGGGGATTTTTCATATTAGGCTGATATTATATTAACAACAGTTTAAGTTGCCATTAAGAACAGCATAACAATTCATGGTGTAACTTTACATTATAAACAGGGAACAGCCTACAGTACACGATGTCGAAGCGAAGATGACGGGTAGTCAGTTTTGCCGCTGGAGGCTGTAAGGGGTGCTGCACTTTCCACCCGTTCGTGCAGGATAGGAACCTACGCCGGCGCTTTATGCGGAAACCGGTCAGCAACACGGCAAATATCGGCGAATAAGTATACAACAACGTAGTTTGACCTGATCGCTGCAATAGCAGCGAAACCTATTAGATAAAGCTGTCTTACATTTTATGTATGGCAGCTTTTCTTGTTTCTTCAATCAGGAATTTGTCATCCTGACGAAGGAATAATTTCAGTAAGGTACTAATTTGAAAAGAGATTCTTCACTCCGCAAGCTACGTTCAGAATGACAAGGTACTCAGTGTCATTCTGACGAAGGAAGAATCTCAGTAAAGTATTAATTTTGAAAAGAGATTCTTCACTCCGCGGGTTACGTTCAGAATGACTAATGCGAATGAAAACTATCTATATTTATCATTCAATCCGATACCCGCCATTATCATGGGTCTAGACTTTTCCATCCGTGCGACCTGCGTTTCCAAACGCTTTGCCGAACCGATGAATTCTAAAAATTCCTTTTGTTTATAAAGAGATAACTTTGCAAATGCTTCCGCCATTTCAGGTGAAGCATCGAGCTCCTTTTGCAGGACTTCCGGCATTGGAAACTCTTTCGGTTCCGGCTTTATGGCAAGTCCTGCCTTTTCTACCTCAATTGCTTCGCTGATGTATTCCAGCAACAGTTTTTCATCGATCTGTCTTATATCGGTAAAACGCCACTGTCGCAAGGATTTAGTTGTACCTTCCTGCGCATTTATCAGTACGCCTGCAGGGTCTTTCAGGAAAACGCCTTTATGAAACCATACCGCAAAATAGTTAGTAAACCCACCTATAGCCAGCACGTTCTTTCCATTATAGGTGTAGATAGGGCCGCCCCATTTTGTTGTTTCTACCAATCCGGTTGTATTGATGATGGTCTTCAGTGCATCCAGTCCCCCGGGCCATAAATGTTCCTTATTCCATGTTTTTTTCGGCTGCTCCATAATTTATTTCTTTCGCTGTAAGCTCGGCAATCCTTACAATCACTTCAACGGCTTTCTGCATGCTTTCTACAGGCAGATATTCATATTTGCCATGGAAATTATGTCCACCTGCAAAAATGTTAGGGCAGGGCAGGCCCATATACGAGAGCTGGCAGCCATCGGTACCGCCGCGTATTGGCTTGATAAGCGGTTTGATGCCAAGGTCTTTCATGGCCTGCTCCGCAATATCTACAATATGGAAAACAGGCTCTACCTTTTCCTTCATGTTGAAGTACTGGTCTTTTATTTCAGCAATGGCAATGTCGCCGCCAAACTGCTTTTCAAACTTCTTGTTTATTTTTTCAGCGATTTTCTTAACCAGCTTTTTGCGTTTCTCGAACCGCTTCTTATCATGGTCGCGAATAATCAGCTGTACCGTAGTTTCCTCAATGCTTCCGGTAATTCCCGTAATATGAAAAAATCCTTCATAGCCCGAAGTCATCTCCGGAACTTCCTCTTTTGGTAGTTTAGAAATAAATTTATTGGCAATGAGCATCGAATTGATCATTTTGCCTTTAGCATACCCCGGGTGGACGCTCTTACCTTTGAAAGTCACTTTCGCACCGGCTGCATTAAAGTTTTCATATTCCAGTTCGCCTATCTGGCTCCCGTCCATGGTATACGCCCAGTCGGCACCGAATTTTGCCACATCGAATTTATGTGCGCCACGTCCTATTTCCTCATCAGGGGTAAAGCCGATGCGAATTTTTCCGTGCTTAATTTCGGGGTGCTGTATCAGGTATTCCATCGCGGTAACGATCTCGGTAATACCCGCCTTATCATCGGCGCCAAGCAGGGTAGTGCCATCGGTAGTGATGATGGTCTGTCCTTTGTATTGCAGAAGGTCTTTAAAGTAATTGGGTGAAAGAACGATATTCTGTTCCTTATTCAGGATGATGTCGCCGCCGTCATAGTTTTCCACTATCTGTGGTTTTATGTTGGCCCCTGTAAAATCAGGCGTGGTATCAAAATGGGAAACGAACCCAATAACCGGTACATCGTGCTCTACATTTGATGGCAGTGTCGCCATGATGTAAGCATTATCGTCAATCGTCACATCTTCAAGGCCTATGGCTTTAAGCTCTTCTACAAGCTTATTGGCAAGGTCCCATTGTTTTGCGGTGCTTGGCGTAGTATCAGAATTCGGGTCAGATTCGGTGTCAACGGTTACATAGCTAATGAACCGGTCTATTATGTGCTGCATATTGTTTTATTTGTTGAAGGACAAATTTACAATTTACAGTGTTAATTGCCCTATTTTGACAAGTTAAACAGCGTATTATTTTTTTAGATTTTCAAAATTAACCAACTAATCTACTCTTCAGATTGCTTGATTTGTTCGTAAACTGTTTGCATGCGTTTCTTTCTTCGTATGATAAGGTCATACTGTAGCGTCAGAAAACCAAGCAGGATAAAAATGGCGTACGTCAGCACAGAGCTGACACTAACCAAAAGTATTGAAATGAAGCATGCTGCAAAACCCATTGTCGAGAAAAAGCCAGCCTGGCTTCGCTTTAACAGGAAACCGTCGCGGACAAAATTGTTTTTAATGGGGATGGTAACAAATGGTATCCAGAAAAAATAAAAGAACAATAATTTCTGCGTAACCGTAAGATCATCAACAAAATTC
Organism: Flavobacterium arundinis; assembly: GCF_038289855.1. Classification (NCBI taxonomy): domain Bacteria; kingdom Pseudomonadati; phylum Bacteroidota; class Flavobacteriia; order Flavobacteriales; family Flavobacteriaceae; genus Flavobacterium; species Flavobacterium arundinis. Next base: position 239,914 of record NZ_JBBYHR010000004.1, on the reverse strand, counting down.
TTTTGTATTTCGTCATGAAATTCAGTAAATACCTTTTCTTTATAACGCGCTACATCCTGTTCATTCACATTCCGTTTTCCCAACTCCTGAATGGCAACTGTTACAGCAAGTTCTGTATACTCAAACTTGCGGTCGATGATATCCATCAGCTCCGAATTGGAAAGCGCTGCATATCGTTTTTCGAGATCTTCTTTTGTAACCATAGTACTGTTTTTATCCTGACAATTTAGATTTTATTTCTGAAGTATAGCTATTTCCCGGATCAGGTTTTCACGGGCACTTCCTTCGTATTTTTCCCTGAATAGTTCCGTCTTAAAGATGTATTCCATTTCAAGGAAATGCTGAAGCACCTTCTTTCGGCCCGGATTGTACAGGAAGTCGGGATAAACAGAATATTCCTTCCGGACGTTTTGGCAATAAATATAATATTTTTCCCAGCTGCTTCCCAATATCGAAAGATCGGCATCGGTAAAAAGATTGGTATCGTTGTCTGAGCTCACAGTATGCGATTTGGTAGCAAGTATCATCGCACTGCACTTGGTTATCTTATCTTCCTGATAACCTGTCTTTCGCAAAGCCTTCACCGCTTCTTCACCGCTTTTCTCTTCATTATCTTTTGCTGTAGATTTATAAATAAGGTCATGGTAAAACAGCGCAAATAATACTGTATCCCAATCTGCTATCTCATTTTTGCAATGTTCTAGTTCGCCAAGCATATTCTCCAAATGACTGAGATTATGGTAGTAACGTCCTTTACCTGAATAGTGCTTTTCAATGACTGTCCAAAGTTGGGCAATCAGCTCGCTATCCGTGGTATATTTCCCTGCCAGGTCAAAAAATGTTGTTTTAAGCATATACAGCTATGGCTTTATCGTGTTATATCGATATCCATCAGTTATTTGTCGAAATCAGCTTATATAATAATATTGCGGATACGATTTTGATGCTCTCTTTTATAGCTATAAATATAGGCTAATACACCAATATACTAAAGCTTCACGATGAAATTATAATTGCAAAAATTATGATTGGAACGGGCTCTATATACCCGGTGCCTGAATTTCACACAATAATCAGTCAGCTCGCGAGACAAAGGGGCTTCGTTATACTCAATAACTTCACCGAAGCAACAACAACCCTTCCCCATAGCCCCGATGGAAGCGGCATCCTGCTGAGGAACGAAGCAGATAAAGCGGACAGCGGGACCGACGATAACAAAGAAGCAATTAGATAACTGCTGCAAAACAAAATACTTGCGTTTAATATTCATGCATGGGTTACGGCATGAGTGTAGCTGCCCCCTCTCCTTGGGAGAAGGGTTGGGGAGAGGACTATAGTAGGAGAAGGCCAAATAAAAAAACACTTCCGTTTCCGAAAGTGTTTCAGGTATTTAGTTTATTTGTTTTCTTAAATGAGATTCTTCACTACGCTGCGCTTTGTTCAGAATGACAGGTATGACCGAAAACTATTTCACCCGTGTCCATGTCTGGGTACGGCCCAAAAGGGAAATTCCCATATATCCGCGAACGTTCAGTGTGTCTTTACCTTCAAGCTCAATGGTGCAGCTGTACAGCTTTCCTTTGCTTGGGTCAAGAATGTCGCCGTCGGTCCATTCGTCGCCGTCTTTGGTAAGGCCTTTGATGATTACAAGGCCAAGAATAGGTTTGTCTTTATCTGCACCTTTACATTTGGTACATGTAGCGTTCTTTTTGGCCGGGTTGAGTATCTCTACTACTTTGCCATAAACCTTGCCGTCTTTCTCGTAGATCTCTACGATTGATTTCGCCTGGCCTGTCTCGTCGTCAACGGTTTTCCATCTGCCCGTGACTTGTGCCTGCACAGAAAAAATTCCCGCAACGGCAACAAACATGATGGTTAATAATGCTTTCTTCATAATTTAAAGTTGTTAATTTGTTAAATATATAAATTTTTTCGTTTTAATTTATGGATCAGTGCATTTAATTCGAATCCTAATAAAAGGATAAAGCAGTTGATCCATATATACAGCATCAATACAAGTAGCGTGCCAATAGACCCATACAGCTTGTTATACTGCGCGAATTGCGACACGTAGATGCTGAAACCAAACGACGTTAAGCCAAATAAAACCGTACTGAACACTGAACCGTAGCTGAAAAAAGCGGCCTGCCTCGTTTCCTTGGCGGCAAACTTGAATAGCAGCGACGTCGTGGTGAGGATCATCATGATAAGGATAAGGTAACGCACCAGTCTGAGCAGCCAGACATCATCATCCAGCCAGCCCTGATTGGTGAGGGTCTGGATGAAATACTCTAATATCACAATTGATGCCACGGTAACGATGAGTATAATCGCAAAGACGAGGGAAAGCCCTATAGCCAGCGCATACTGCCTGAAATACGTACGTTTTATGGTGATGTGCATACTGTTCTGGAAACCACTAAGGATGGCGTTCATACCGTTGCTCATCAGGAGGATGGCCAGCACGATACCAAAGGAAAGCAGGTTAGCCTTCTTATCGGTCATAATATCGGTGATGATATCGGCAATGGCATCGTATGTGTTGGGCGGGACGTTGTCGTGTACGAACAGCATGAAGTCTTCCTTAAAGCCCTGCAGCGGGATGTAGGGAATAAGGTTGAACAGGAACAGCGTGAACGGAAACAGCGACATGAAAAAGCTGAATGCGATGGCTCCCGCACGGTAGGAGATATCGCCGTTCACAATCCCGGTGATGTACAATTCAGTTAGGTGATAGAGCGTAAGGCCTTCGCTATAAGGAAGTTTTATGCTTTTGCCAAAGCGCACCAAATACTTTATGACGGGTATCCGCTCTAACCTATGTTCCAGTTCTATCGACATTAAAATGCTTTTAGGCTAAGGTCCATATTATAAACGGAGTGGGTGAGCGCGCCCGACGAGATATAGTCCACACCGCATTCGGCATAGTGGCGCATCGTGTCCTCATTGATGCCGCCCGAAGATTCCGTCTGGCAGTAGTCGCCAATAAGCGCTACAGCCTTGCGTGTTGTTTCGTAATCGAAATTATCCAGCAATATGCGGTGAATGCCAGGATTGCTGATAATCTCTTTCACTTCCTCAAGGCTGCGTGCCTCAACGATGATTTTCAGGTCGAGATTGTTAGCCTTCAGGTACTCATGCGTTTTCTGTATGGCAGGAGTAATGCCCCCGGCAAAGTCGATGTGGTTGTCTTTTAGCATCACCATATCGTACAGTGCAAAGCGGTGGTTCTCGCCGCCGCCTATCTTCACTGCCCATTTTTCGAGCGCGCGGATGCCCGGCGTGGTCTTGCGGGTATCGAGTATTTTGGTACCCGTCCCTTCAAGGATATCGACGTATTTTTTGGTCTTTGTAGCAATGGCGCTCATACGCTGCATGGCGTTTAATACCAGTCGTTCGCTCTTTAAAATACTTTGCGAACTCCCCGAAACGTGAAAAGCAATATCGCCATATTTTACAGGCATACCGTCTTCAATAAATACCTCAATTTCAAGGCTGGGGTCAACATATTTAAATACCTGCTGTGCAAAGTCCACACCTGCCAGGATACCATTGTCTTTTACGATCAGTTTGGCGCGCCCGGTAGCGGAGGCCGGTATGCAGGCAAGGGAAGAGTAGTCGCCGGGGCCAACGTCTTCGCGTATGGCATTGGCTATGATAAGGTCAAGTTCGTTCTGGAATTGAATGTCGGAGATCATTGTTTGGTTTTAATCAGGAAGGCTAAGGTAGGAAATTTGTATTGAAGAAAGAAACTGTATGATTTGTTAAATTGAAAATGTTATTTTTACCTAATAAAGTTAATTTAAATATTATGTATTATCACGTACTTGTTGAAATGTCTAACGAACATTACCATGAACTCGACAAAGAAAATATTTTGGAAATTGAAAATGACATAATTATTCCATACTTGTCAAATATTAAATTTCAATTTGATGGGTATTTTATTCAGCCAAATAAAGTATCGAGAATTGTTGTAAAAGAGAGTAAAATTTCTTCTGAAGTGTATAAAGAATTAGAAAATCAAGGTATGCATGAAGATTTTCCATATATAGTTGAATCAAGAGATATAATTTATAAAGAAAATGTTGCTAGAGATATTACCAAACAAGTTTTTAAAAGAGTTAAGGATAAAATAATAGAGGATGAAACTAAACAAGAAGAAACTATAATAGATAAAACTAAAGTTTTTATTGTACATGGTCACGATAACGAGGCAAAAATTAAAACGGCTAGGTTTGTTGAAAAATTAGGTCTTACGCCAATAATATTACATGAACAAGCAAGCCAAGGTAAAACAATTATTGAAAAAATTGAAGAATATTCTAATGTAGGTTTTGGGGTTGTGCTTTATACACCGTGTGACGTGGGAAAAATGAAGAACTCATCGGACTTACTACCTAGAGCTAGGCAAAATGTTGTTTTTGAACACGGATATTTAATTGGTAAAATTGGGCGACATAATGTTTGCGCACTAGTTAAGGATTTAGTAGAAAAACCTAATGATATATCAGGAATTGTTTATGTTAATATGGATGAAGAAGATGCTTGGCATCTAAAACTATCAAAAGAGTTGAGAAAATCAGGCTATAATATTGATTTAAATAAGTTATAAATTTATTTTATGTTCGAATTTTTAAAAAATGATAAAGTATTACCCGTTTTTATAAGTGCCATAACCACAGTGCTGGTGTTTTTCTTAACGTTATTTACCAAAAATTTTATTGATACAAGGATTCTACGCTCTAAATTAAATACTGAGCATAAATTTGATCAGAGAAAAAAAATTAAAGAAGTTTTAGCAAAAAATAAAGTACATCTTTTAATCGCATGCGAAGATTTTAATTATCGTATGTGGAATTTTGAGAATAACTATAATCAGAATTGGTTGAATGTTCAACGCGTTGATTATTTGAATACCGATAGATATTATTTTCACTCATTTATATATAGATTTTTAGCTGTGTTTGCATGGACTAAAAAAATTCAAAAGGAAATGATATATCTTGATACAACAATTGCAACGCGTGATGATTTAGATTTTATAAAATTTTTAAACGTATTTCAATGTATGTTTTGTGATTTGACATTCATGGAAGGATTGCAAGCAAATGCAGATGGTTCTGATCACTTTTACAAAAACACATTTGATAAATATGCATATTGTTTAATCACTGATGATGGGATTAAGTCCTATTCTGAATATATTAAAGACTTAAGTAATAATAATGAACTTCTAGATGATTTATTTGTATATTTTGAAGGAATGTCACCCTTGGAAAGTCGTAAAAGGTGGGATAGATTTCATTTGTTCCATCTAAGTATTTTAATTTTCTTGAATAAATATGGATATGATTATCAGAAAACAGGTTCCAAAAAAATTAAATATATTCTAGAACATCCGAAAAGATCGGATTACTTGCCTAATTTTTTTAATTTATTAAAAGATTATTGCTTAGATAGAAATAACAAAGTAATTGAAATACAAAAGATTTCAGGCTTAAAAAAAGGTTGGTTTCCGTTTTAATATTCCCCGCTAACGCGGGCATCTTGCCAGTGCCGGTAATGATTTGGACACGAGCCAGAAGCATCGCGCCAGCGCAACTACACTCATACCGATTAGAGATTTCTGCCTTCTCTCAAAATGAAAAATGTTGCCAAGAAAATCCGTTATCATCCGCGTTCCATCACGCCCCCTTATAAATTTGCGACAACGTTATCAAAACAATCGCCACCAACGCCAAAACGATCCCAACATAATTCCCTTTCGATAGTTTTTCCTTAAAGAGCAATATCCCTGCAAGGCTTCCCACAACAATAACGCCCATATTCATGGCGGCAAAAACAGTGGACGGGTTATCGGCGAACTCCTTGTGCGCCTTCAGGTAGAAGAGGATATTCCCAAAATTGAATATGCCCACCAGTGTCCCAAAGGCAAGGCTCATAAGCTTCAGGGCGGCTTTTTTGAAGATAACCTGGTATAGAACGATTAGTACGGTTACCGCCAGCGCCCCGCAGAAAATAATGAACAGCGATGTTGTATAGCCCGGCGAAGGAAGTAACGCCACCTGCTTAAAAAGTACGTCGATGATTCCGAACCCGAACAATACCAGAAGTGGATATACCCATTGCCGCCCCTGGTTTTCCTGCTGGCGCGATACGATAAGTAAAATGGCGGGGAATCCTACGGCCAGCCCTGCCAGTTTTAATATATTGAAGTCTTCTTTAAAAATGAACCATGCTGCAAGTATAGGTATGAACAGCGACAGCCTTTGCGCGGCATCTGTCCGTACAATACCCATATGCCTGATCGAAGTAGCCATCAGAATGAATATGGCAGGCAGTAATACTGCAAGCGGGGTATAAAGGCTCCAGTGCTCCGTTGGCGCTATAGCCGCCAGGTCGGGACTGAAAAAAACGTAGCAGAGGATGATAGCGAAAACATAGTTCCAGGCAATAACCTGCGTAATGCAGGTGTCGTATTTCCTGGCAATCTTAAAGATAACGCCCACCGTTACACTGCAGATAATACTTAAAATAAGGTATAGCATTTCTTTAAAAGTTATCTTACAAAAATAAGATTTGTGAAGTAACAAAAAAATCAGGAATCGTGAAATAAATAGTATAAAAGCTATTTCTTCGCATCATTGTATATCTCCGTGAGGTCGGTCTCCACGCCCGAATATTTGAAATATTTCGGGACAGACAGTATCGAGTTATAATATATTTCCCTTGTAACCGCCGACATCCCTTTTTCGGCAGTCGCCATAAAATGGCACATCAGCGAATGGTAGTACTGCTGCAGCCCGGTCATTGTATAGGAGGCCATGCCATCGTCGTAAGGATATTCAAAATCCTCAAAATCGAAATTGGTAAACGCATAATAGCCTTTACCGTTAAATTGTGGCATCCGGGCAGCGAACTCCATCAGCTTATCAGGGTTCTTCACATGGTTAAGCACCTGAAAACGCTGTATAAAGGGTTTCGTTATATTCAGGAAAAAGATCACTTTTTCAGTCTGGTTTTTCAACCTGTAGCTGTCGATGTCAAGATTGATAGCACTGAGGTCTTTCTCATTAAACAGCATCGAGAGTCCCCTGTCAAGTTCGTTGTAATAATTGTCCACCAGCCAGCGCTCATCAATTTGTTTGGCAAGGGTTTCTTTGGCAACATCAATATTTGGCCTTGGGTTTTTGTTGTCTTCCTGCAAATTATTCCCAATCTCGTTTAGGACATACCAAAGCTGGAGTTCTTCGTTATCGGGGCGGGTAAGGTGTTCAGGGTTGAGTAGCGCTTTGTCGTTGCCATCAAGCAGCATTAATACGTCGAGTATATGGCTAAGTTTTGGCGTGCGGAGTTTTTTGAGCGATTTATCATAATCCTTTCCGTTTGCCATGTAATCTTTCGAGCGTATCTCGCTTATGGCAACCAGGTTTTTAAAGTCGGAATCACTTAATTTTACCTGCGCAACGGCAGTATAGCAGCCGAACAGGAGGAGCCCGGCGATTAATTTTTTCATAAAATGGTTTTCTTTCGTAGATATAACAAAAATAGATTTTAAATTTAATCCGGCAAGATGTTTACTCGCTTGCTTAATTTTAGAAAATGTCATACTTTTCGCCTATGAAAAAGCTGTTATATGTCCTGATACTGCTTATTTCCGCAGCTGTTTCTGCACAGGAGGAGGATGCGTGGGTATATTTTAAAGATAAGCCTGATGCCGACTTCTATCTCGCTAACCCGTTAGAAATGCTTTCGCAAAAAGCACTCGACAGGAGGGAAGCACACAATATTGCGCTGGACATTATTGATATACCCATTCATCAGGCGTATATTGATGCAATAACTGCTTCGCCAGGAATCACAGTTATGGCGCGATCTAAATGGCTCAACTGCCTGCACATCCGCGGAAGTGAAGATGCCATAAACCTGCTTGCCAACCTTGATTTTGTCGACCATGTTGACTTTGCCAACAAGCTGTTGAATACCTCCGGAAGGCCGGGAAGCATTCACCAGCCAACAGCGGTTAATAAAGTAATGGAAACGTCTGCCGATTTTAGTTACGGCACTTCGGTAAACCAGATCCAAATGCTAAATGGCCACCTGTTGCACCAGCAAAATTTCACCGGCTCCGGAATGACCATCGCGGTACTCGACGCAGGGTTTCCGGGAGTTGATAATTTACAGCCTTTCCAAAGGCTTCGGGACAACAACCTTATACTGGGCGGCTATAATTTTGTTGGCCAGTCGGAGAACTATTATTCAGGGGGCACGCATGGCACACTTGTGCTTTCAACCATGGGCGGTTATACCGAGGGACAGCTTGTGGGTACGGCCCCTGATGCGTTTTACTACCTTTTTGTAACCGAAGATGTTTCCGGCGAAAACCCTGTTGAGGAGTCCTATTGGGTACAGGCCGCCGAGATGGCCGACAGCCTGGGTGCCGATGTGATCAATACTTCGCTTGGGTATTTTATATATGATAATCCTGCCTATAGTTATACATACGAAGATATCAATGGCCAGACCGCTTTTATAACGCGCGGTGCCAATGTTGCCTTTACGCGTGGTATGTTGTGTGTTACTTCTGCCGGAAATAGTGCGACTACCGCCAATGTACACATTGCTGTGCCTGCCGATGCCTTCGATACCTTAACGGTTGGCGCAGTAAATGCAACCGAAGAATATGCTCCCTTCAGCTCTATTGGGCCCAGCTATGATATGCGGGTCAAGCCCGATGTGATGGCCCAGGGTGTGGCATCGGTTTTATCCAATACCGAAGGTGCTATAGGCGCTGCAAACGGCACCTCTTTTTCCAGCCCCATAACCGCAGGATTGGTAGCATGCCTTTGGCAGGCGCTGCCCGGTTTGAGCAATGCAGAGATACTTCAATTAGTAAAACAATCAGCGGACCGTTATGCCAACCCTAATGCACAGTTTGGCTATGGCATTCCCGATTTTGCCCTGGCCCTGAACAGCGGACTTGGGCTTGAAAATATCGAAAAACAGCCTTTCCTTATCTATCCAAACCCAACGCACGGAACCGTAAACTTTGTGTTTCCGAAAGGAATGCTCAATGCAACTGTAAAGGTTTTCAATACTATTGGACAAAAAGTGATAGAGGAGAATGTAACTGCAGATCACGCTTCGTTAACAACAAATGAGCTTACCAAGGGCATTTATAGTTATAGTATCGAGAGCTTGCAGGGAGTTCAATCGGGGAGGATAATAAAGGAATAACCACTTTAACAAACACATGAACAGAATTACGCAACTATTTGGCATTCAATATCCAATAATACAGGCAGGAATGATTTGGGCCAGTGGCTACAAACTGGCAAGCGCCGTAAGCAATGCAGGCGGCCTCGGCATCATCGGGGCAGGGTCAATGTACCCGGAAGTGCTGAGGGAGCATATCCAAAAATGTAAAAAAGCAACCGATAAGCCTTTCGCTGTAAACGTACCGATGCTGTACCCGAACATCGAAGAGATCATGAATATCATCGTGGAAGAAGGTGTGAAAATCGTATTTACTTCTGCGGGAAATCCTAAAACATGGACGGCATTTTTAAAGGAGAAAGGTATTACTGTAGTACATGTGGTAAGCAGCGTGAAATTTGCGCTTAAATCGCAGGAGGCCGGTGTGGATGCTGTTGTAGCCGAAGGTTTTGAAGCCGGGGGCCATAACGGACGCGAAGAGACTACAACTTTTACCCTTATCCCGATGGTAAAGGAACAACTATCCGTGCCCCTGATTGCAGCAGGCGGTATCGCCACGGGCCGCGGAATGCTCGCCGCAATGGTATTGGGTGCCGATGGGGTGCAGGTGGGGAGCCGGTTTGCGGCCTCAACAGAATCCTCATCGCACGAAAAGTTTAAGCAGGCAATTGTCAATACTCAGGATGGCGATACCCACGTTACCCTTAAAGAATTAGCGCCGGTACGATTGATAAAAAACAAGTTTTTTCATGATGTGATGGCATTATATTCGACCGCGCCAACGGTAGATGACCTAAAAACATTGTTAGGCCGTGCCCGTGCCAAAAAAGGAATGTTTGAGGGTGACCTTGAAGAAGGCGAACTCGAAATAGGGCAGATAGCAGGACTGATCCATGATATAAAGCCGGCAGGCGAAATTGTACAGGAAATGATTGCTGACTTTGAATCCGCAAAGCAGGAAATGATGGCTGTTCAGTTTTAATCAACGGCCTTATGCCTCACTAGCGTTTAAAAAATTATCTGTGTAAATCAAAAAAATCAGTTTCATCCGTGTTGCTTCTCACTCAGAAATAATCGTTTCAAGCAATTCACTGTCAAACATTTCAGCGGGAGAAATAACTTTTTCATTATAAGGTATTTTATTTCCGTAGCGTTCGGTAAGCTTTTGTTTTACGACCGGGTTGGAGAGGTCGAAATCTTTGAGTTTCTGGAGCCGACCTATTTCCGGCCCTTTGCCTTTCTGGTTGTAAATTTTCCAGATAAGTTCAGAGCAGTACATTTTATCATTATCCCAGCTGAAATGAAGGTCATAATCTTTCCCGGCCGACAGCCTGGCTATTTTTTTCATTTCACCAAGAAACCTGGGCGTCAGTATATCATCAGCATCTTTAAGGCGCTTCACTACATAATGGCCGCCTTTCCCGCGTTTTATCCAATCCTTAACCGGGGTCGACTGCACCGGCTGCACAGCTTCAACCACAAAACATTCTCCTTCTCCCTTAAAAATAATCCCGCAATGTGAATATTTAGAATGTGTGGCCAATTGAATAGCTTTGCTTTGCGCTGATGTAGATTCCTGGAAAATAAGGTCACCGTCCTGGAGGTCATCTTCATCAGGAAGGTTTCCCGATGTGTTGCAGCTAAAAATCAATACCGAAGCGAAGAAACAAAGCAGGATTTTCATAGGCTAAAATTTATTCTCAACTTCAGCTGCCTGAAGCATCAGGTAATGCAGGTCGGTGTTTTTTACAAAAGGCTTCAGCAATTCACTGCCGGGGCCAAACATCGCCAGCTCTACATAATCCGCCGAATGATCCATGCTTATCCAGCCCACCGAATTGTATTTTTTCTGCATTTCTGCAAATTCTCTAAAAGGAAGATTATTATAATTGTACAGCCCGTCTTTCTTTCCAAACTTACCGGTATAGTAGCTCAAAAGTGTTTTTGCCTCCTCATCGGTTATGGTGGTGGCCTGAGAATTTTTTATAAGGTCCCGCACCTGTGCTGTGGTCGAAGTTGGCTTTATCTCATTCAATACCCATTCATTGGTCTGTACATAATTCTGCAGGTTGTCAAAATTCTTGTTGGCTTCCTTGCCATATATCACCCCGGGATTGGCATTGCCGTGGTCGGTCGTAATGATTACCAGTGTCTCGTCATCTTTTTCTGCAAAATCTATTGCGACTTTAATGGCCTCATCAAATGCCACCTGGTCGTAGAGCAATGCGGCAATATCATTGGAATGCGCTCCCCAGTCCACCTTTCCGCCCTCGATTTGCAGGGCAAAACCGTTCTTGCTGTTTTTCATGTGGTCAATGGCTTTTTTAGCCATTTCGGCCAGGGTAGGTGTATTGGCCATTAGCGTCCCACTGCTGCTGCGGTCTATGCTGAAGGGCAGTGCATCCTCTGCAAAAACGCCCAATATAGGTTTGCCTTCGGTTGCCTGCATCATTTCCTGCCTGTTCTTTGCTACCTGCCAGCCTTTGGCCTTATAGTCGGCATATACATCATTTTTATCTTCCCTCTTTTCAGCGCTGAAGTACTTATTGCCGCCGCCCATCATGATATCAAATCCTATTTTCAGGTAATCTTCCGCGATTTCAGGCTGTGAGTTTCGGCTGTCATTGTTCACGCAGAATCCCGCCGGGGTAGCATGGGTAATTGGCACCGTGGTCACGCAACCGACCATCTTACCTGCTTTTTTAAATTTCTGGAGTATTGGCAACGGCCTTTCGCCTTTTGGGCCAACGTTAAGTGAGCCATTATTTACCCGAATACCGCCCCCCCATGAGGAGCTTCCTGCGGAAGAATCGGTAACGATAGAACTGGCAGAGGCCGTGTCCATCAATGCACGGCTTACACGTTGGTCTTTGTATAATTGAAGCCAGTTGGAACTTTTTCCGAATTTGCGGTTAAGGTACAGGTCGGCCATATTCAGGGTGCCGGTGCTCATACCGTCACTAACCATAAAGATAATATTCTTTGCTTTTTTGTTTTTGTCCAGTATACCTGTGTCTAATATATTGGCTGTGCCTTTAAGAGGGCTTATCAGTGTAGCGCCAAGTGTGAATAACGATCCGTTCCTGAAAAATCTTCTCCTGTCCATAGATGAAAAATATAGGTTTTCCCAAAGGTAAAAAACTAATATAAAAGCGCTCATTTTTTGAACGTTATTTATACGTTGTATTTAGCCGTGATTTTCGATTAGAGCTTGATCTTTTTATAATTCGGGTCATACACTTTTTCGCTTCCCCATATTTCGTCAAGATAGGCTTTATCAGCAATGATAAGCGCATCCAGCTTTAGCAGTGAAGATATATTCTCTTCATTAGCACCGGAATCCAGGGCGACTTTGGTTATGGTTACGAGCACCTCATTGTCGGGAGAATCAAATTCAAAACAGTTGAATTGTATCACGTGGGTTTCGGTTGCCCCGCCCGACATATTCGTATGGCTGAAACCGTTCGTGCCAAACTTTTTCCTTATATCTTTTAATGAAGTCTCGCCAAAAGTAAACCCCGGCAGTAGTGATGTCTTAGCGGAAGCATCCTGAAGCCAGTCGTTTTCCATAAAGGCCACTTTGCTATCTACAGCCGTAATCGAGAAATCATTACCATTTTTGGTGCGGTACTTTACCATGCCGCCATCCTTCGCTACTTCTTCCAGTTTAATGTTTTTAAGGCCTGATTGGGGACTGCCAATCTTTATATTTAGCATTGAAATATCGCCAACAGTAAACAGCAGGCAGGCAGCAAGGGATATAAGAAGGATTTTCATTTTGAAATTTGTGTTTTGGAATTTGCTACTTGTTATTTGGAATTTAACTTCAATATCTTGGGCTTCTTCACTCTGTCGGCAGATTCGCTATCCCAGGCATCCTCAATGACCCGGATTTTATTTTTACTGAGCTTCGTGATCCTGCCAATGTACTTTTCATCCGTACATATATGGCAATCGGCATCGCCAAAGTAGCGCCATTGGCCTTTTTTATACGTATAAAATTTCATCCTGCCCCAGCAACCGATGAACCATATCGGGACAACAATTACCTCCGATACCCCATCACCATCAATATCTCCGATGTTCTCTATATAGCCTGTTACTGCGTTATCATCATGTATAGATGGCAGACCGCAAGAGAAATGCACGTCTATCTCATAAGGTGAAGTTTTTGGGTCGCCCCATCCGTCCTCTTCATTGAGCCATTTTGGGCCAACGATAAAAGCAGTATCAATAATTTTGTCGTTGTTAATATCGCCGATGACCAGAGTGTCCGTATCTGTAGGCCCCTGAAACGGTTTATTAATACAGGCAAATTTATCCCTGCCGCCAAAAGAAAAAACGGAAAGGAGCAGGAGGGAAGGGAGCAGTAATTTCATTGATTACGTAATATATAGTAGTAATTACCGATTATACCTGTGTTTGCAACCATGCAGCGAAATCATGTACACTATAAAACAGCTCATCCGGCTGCAGGGAAGCAAGCAGTTCCGGTTCGGCAGTTTCCGCCCAGGCAGCAGCAATTATAGGTATGCCTACCTGCCTGCATGCAGTGATATCGCTTGGCGCATCGCCTACATAGATTACTTCATCTTTGGCAATGTCTGTCCATACGTCCAGTATCGACTTTATGCCTTTTGGTTTGCTCGGCCCCTGCAGCATGCCTGTTTCCAACAGTTCAAAATAATGGGCAACCCCGAATTTGTCCAAAGAGATATCGGCGCTTACTTTTCCTTTACCGGTAACCATCGCTATACGGATATCTTTTTCCTTCAGAAAGTCTAATACAGGTATTATCCCTTCAAAAGGCGCGGGACACATAGCATGGCTTTCCTCATAAATGCGGAGGTAGTCACTCACACCTTTATCAAAATGGTGTGGTGCCAATGCCATAACAGTACCTTCTTCAGAAGGCCCGAAAGTCGCTATAATTTCGGCATCGCTTATTGTGCGTCCTGCTAACGGCTCGATGGACTGCCTGAAGGCGCTAATGCATAATGGTAAGGTATTGGCAAGGGTACCATCGAGATCAAAAATTACGGCTTTGAGTTTTTGCATAGAGTAGTGTATTGACAGCAAATATAATGAACTTATCCATCTGCGAATTAAAGCTTTTTTACCAGTACCTTATTTTCATAGCTATTGGCTTCCATGTGGAAAAAGGCATTGCCGATCCATTCAAAACCCTGCCTTTCGTAAAAAGAAATAGCCCTGGTGTTGGAGATGAGCACCCAAAGCCAGTAATGCTCATAGCCTAATTGGGTAAGTGTCCGCTCAACCTCGTTCGTCAGGCCATAGCCAACGCCCATACCACAGAACCATTCCAGTACATACAACTTGCTGATTTCCGGCGCAGTGATATTTCCGATAGGGGTTTCCTTATCGAATTCAACCTCTGCAACACCCACAAAGTTATCTTTATAAACAGCAATAGTAAGACAGTTGGGATCGCGGCGTATTATTCCTTCTATTCGTTCAACAGAGAAGCGGTGGGTAATGAAGTTGGCGAATTCTGTCGACACGCCTTCCGTGCCGTACGTCTGGATATATACCTGCTTAAAGAGCACCGACAGCTTAAGGGCATCAGCGATTTCGGCAGGGCGGTAGGTAAAATCTTTCATATAACGAATATAGAAAGCAATATTATAATCGAGGCCAAAAATTTCTATAAAGGTGTAAAAAATCTTCTATCGTTGCTTTTGATACCGAATTATAAAAAAACGCACCCTCCCAAGCGGGGCACCATACAGTTTATACAGTTCACTGAATAATAATTTAAATGAAGTTGAAACCAAATCAATAAGATTTTTGTAGCTTTGGTAATAACCATTTAAAGATCACCATGAATAAAATTACCCATTTGATTTTGATCGTGGCTTTGTTTACGCTTTCTCTCTCTGCAGAAGCACAGGAAGATACAGGCGGTTTCTTTACACCCGGCACTCACTTTGATATGACGGTGGTCATGGCAGAGCCGGTGTTTTGGGTAAACAAGGCAAACGAAGCCAATGCTTATTTTGAAACGAAGGACGGCATTACAATACTGACAATGCAGGCCAATAGAAAACAGGAAACGGGCAAGCTTCCAAAAATTTCAAGGGTTTCCTTCAGTGATTACGGATTTATGCTTCATGGTGAGAACAGCTCCTATTTTTTTGGGCTCGGCAATAAGGAATCCGATCAATATTTGAAGATACTGAAATATGCTGAAACAGGCGAAGTAAAAACTTTTGAAGGGTACGGTATTGCCAAGCATTATTGGCCGAAGGATAAGGCTCTGGCACTTGATAAGCTTAAAGAGGCAAACAGTGTTTATGACGTGATTGGCAACAATTGATAAAAAAAACCGCACCCTCTCAGGTACGGTTTTAAACTAAAAACAAAAATTATATATAACCTAAACGGTAGCTTCGCCAAATTCCATTATGACCTGGTTGCGGATGATGTCTTCAAATGTTTCCCGCTCGCGTATCAGGTGGCCTTTGCCTTCGTACCAAAGCACTTCGGCAGGGCGCACACGCGAGTTGTAGTTGCTGCTCATCGAAAAGCAGTAGGCCCCGGCATTGCGGAAGCACAGTATATCGCCTTCGGTAATTTCGGGAATGCGGCGGTTATTGGCAAAGGTGTCCGTCTCGCAGATGTAGCCAACCACAGAGTAGAACCGTTCTTTACCTTTAGGGTTCGAAATGTTCTCGATATGGTGCTGCGACCCGTACAACATTGGCCTGATGAGGTGATTAAAGCCACTGTCTATTCCCGCGAACACGGTTGAGGTTGTTTGCTTTACCACATTGACTTTCGCCAGGAAAAAACCGGCCTCACTTACCAGGAATTTGCCGGGCTCAAAAGCGAGCGTTAGTTCGCGGCCATATTCAGCGCAAAAAGAGTTAAAGCGTTTGGTGAGTTTTTTACCCAATTCTTCCACATCAGTCTGGATGTCGTCTTTCTTGTAAGGAACTTTAAACCCGCTTCCGAAATCGAGAAATTCCAGTTCCTTAAAGTGGACTGCTGTGTCAAATAATATCTCTGCTGCGTAAAGGAATACCTCAATATCGAGGATGTCACTGCCGGTATGCATGTGTATGCCGTTGATGTGCATCCCGGTATTCTCCACGATTCGCAGCAGGTGTGGCATTTGGTGGATGGAAATTCCGAATTTACTATCAATATGCCCAACCGAAATATTGCTGTTGCCACCCGCCATAACGTGTGGATTGATACGTATGCAAACCGGTGTCTTAGGATGCTTGGCACCAAATTGCTCGAGTATCGAAAGGTTATCAATATTGATCTGTACGCCCATTGCGGCAACTTCCTCGATCTCTTCCATCGAAACACCGTTTGGCGTATAGATGATCCTGTCGGGCGAAAACCCCGCAAGCAGTCCCAATTGGACTTCCTGTATTGAAACCGTGTCGAGGCCGGAGCCCATTTGCTTCAGCAGCTTCAGTACCGATATGTTGGATAACGCCTTCACGGCATAGTTGATCCTTAAGTGTTCTACTTTGGCAAAAGCTTTTTCAAGCCTTTGGTATTGCGATTGTATTTTGGCCGCATCATAAACGTAGAGCGGGTTCCCAAATTCTCCTGCCAGTTGCAACAATTGTTTCGTGTCCATAATCCTGCTCCCTTATTTTTTTTGTAAAATTAAACACGAATATATACCAAAACAAGTGAGTGACTGAAGAATAACAAAATATAACAAATTGTTATAAATGTAACTTTGATTTTTAAATTCCAAAAGGCAAATCACAAATTCCAAATGTGAAAGCGTAGTCTAATAATCCAAAATCTAAAAATCCTGCAAAAAAAAGCCGGACTGATTTAAAACCGCAGTGACGAAACAGTGTTTTAAATCGAACCCGGCTCAAACAAGTAAACAACCTTTATTTAACAAACGTAAGCTGGTAGCCATCCGCCCAAACCTGCGAGATAACTATTTGGTTTTCAGTGACGGTTGCGCATCCCAATTCGATGTCGTCCACAAAAAGGATTTGTCCGCACATTTCGGGAGTAGCTTCATTGGTCTCGTAGTGCATGCTGTAGGTGCCGGATTGGAACATGTCCTCGGCACTCTCATCCGTGTTATTGTTCACTACAACCACGGCCTGACCGTGAAAAGTCCATTTTATCGTCCCCGGATCGAAATCATAGCTTGCTCCGGTTATGCTCCCACTGACATTTATCAGGTTCCAGGTTTCGGTTAATGCCGGTTCGTCTGTGACAGGGTCGTCATTACGGTTGCAGCCTATGCTAAGAAGAGGTGGAAGCAACAGCAGTAAAAATTTAAGATTTTTCATGGCTATTGGTCTTATTTATCATAAATTATCTGACGAATGTAAAAGTGTCGCCGTCTACATATTCTTTTGAAATTCTTAGTGTATCGCCTGTTATACTGATACATCCGAATTCCCTCTCGCCAACTGTAAGCGCTTCGTCACATACGTCCGGGTCTTCAACATCTATAGTATAATGGTAATTGGAGCTTGTAAGGCCTGTATCTGCATCTTCGCTTTCGTTCGATACATAAAGTGTACGGTAGCTTTCTGAAAAAGTCCAACTGATAAGTCCCTCATCAATATCCCTGGAGCTTCCCGCAAAACCATTACTGATATGTACTAACTGCCATTCGCCCTGAAGGCCAATGTGCGGATAGTCCGGATCGTCATCACATGTCGTCGCCAGAAGTAAGGGCGACAACAATAACAGTAAAAATTTCATTTTTTTCATGGCTGGTTTTTATTATCAGATGTCAAAATCAAATAAAGGTTGCGCCATAAAAGCAAAAAAATTAATCAGGGATTTCATTCAGGGAATGCCCGGAAGTGTAATCTTCGTCAGTCGTATGAGGCAACAGTAAGGCAAATAAAGCAGCTAAAAGGCATATAATGTTTTTCATAGCATATTGTTTAGTGGTTCAGTAAGAATATAATGTTATATAAATAAGAGATGGGAATGATAAAAAGGTTGCGTGTTAAAACGAAATTATGACCCAACGATAATACTTAAATAACAGGCAACATTACCGAAACCCTAATTTAAACAGGCGAATTCCAAATGCCTTTCTCAAAATTCAGGCGTAGAAATTTAAAACGATCATCGTAATAAAAAACTTAAAAACCTTTCTGCTATTGGATGGATTTTCCTATTTTTGTTGCACTTTTAAAAAGATAAATGCATTAATTATGAATTTACACGAATATCAGGGAAAAGAAATACTTGCAAGCCACGGAGTGCGTGTTCAGCGCGGTATTGTAGCCAATAATCCTGCCGAAGCCGTAGCAGCTGCAAAACAGCTTACTGCAGAAACCGGAACAGGATGGCATGTTATTAAAGCACAGATACATGCAGGCGGCCGCGGTAAAGGCGGTGGCGTAAAGCTGGCTAAAAACCTTCAGCAGGTTGAAGAAATTGCAGAGCAGATCATCGGTATGAACCTTATAACGCCCCAAACGCCTCCAACAGGAAAAAGGGTACATAAAGTGCTTATTGCCGAGGATGTGTACTATCCCGGAGAAAGTGAAACGTCAGAATTTTATATGTCTGTTCTTTTGAACAGGGGTAAAGCACGCAACATGATCATGTATTCTACCGAAGGCGGTATGGATATTGAAGAAGTTGCCGAGCACACGCCACACCTTATCTTCACTGAAGAGATCGACCCGGCTGTTGGCCTTCAGGCATTCCAGGCAAGGAGGATCGCGTTTAACCTTGGCCTTAGCGGAAATGCGTTCAAGGAAATGACGCAGTTCGTAGCTTCGCTTTACAAAGCATATATCGACAGCGATGCTTCAATGTTTGAGATCAATCCGGTGCTTAAGACATCGGATAATAAAATAATGGCTGTAGATGCTAAAGTGGTACTTGATGACAACGCACTTTACCGCCAGAAGAAATACAGTGACATGCGCGACATCCGCGAGGAGAACCCTATCGAGGTTGAGGCAAAAGAAGTTGGCCTTAACTATGTAGACCTTGACGGTACTGTAGGCTGTATGGTAAACGGCGCCGGACTTGCTATGGCAACTATGGACCTTATCAAATATGCGGGCTACGAGCCGGCAAACTTCCTTGACGTGGGCGGAACTGCCGATGCAAAAAGGGTAGAGACTGCTTTCCGTATCATCCTTCGTGATGAGAACGTAAAAGCGATCCTTATCAACATCTTTGGTGGTATCGTTCGTTGCGACCGTGTTGCACAGGGTGTTGTTGATGCTTACAAGAATATGGGCGACACTATCAAGGTGCCTATTATCGTTCGCCTTCAGGGTACCAATGCCGATATCGCTAAAGAGCTTATCGACAATTCAGGTATGCCGATCCTTTCTGCAGTTGAATTCCAGGAAGCTGCTGACCAGGTGAAAGCTGCCCTTAGCTAAGAGAACATAAACTACTATATATTTGAATTAATCCCGAAGTTATGCTTCGGGATTTTTTTTTAAATAGTCTCAAAGTGTCATTCTGACGAAGGAAGAATCTCAAGTCTTTGGCAATAAAAGATTCTTCCTTCGTCAGAATGACAAAGCACACCTTAACCGTACTTTGAGACAGCTTCTTCTTTTAAATACTTTGTCGAGTTATTAGCTACTTGTCATCCTGAGTGAAGCACAGCGTAGTTGAAGAACTCTAATCAGCATCGACTGAAAACTACTTTTTCGTATCCAATATCCTCTTCACTTCCTTTAGCAACAAAGGAAATGCCGGCGCTTCCATATTGTGCCCATAGCCATCCAGCTCCAGCAGGCGTGTATCTTTATGCCCTGCAATCTTCATCATCCGGGCCAGGTAAGCGTTTTCTTCATAACGGCCAAGCATTTCCAGCTCACGGTCGCCGGTAATGAGCAGGAGAGGAGGCGCATCCGGACGTACATGGTACAACGGAGCAAACTCATCTACCACCGGCTGTTTCTCGGGGATACCTTTTTCTTTTCGGATAGTAAAGTGGGTAATACACTGTCCGCTGAAAGGTATCAAACCTGCGATTTTATCCGCATCGACACTGTATTTAGAAAGGTAGGTTTTGTTCAGTACGGTCATCATTGCAAGGTAGCCTCCGGCAGAATGCCCCGAAACGAAAATGAGTGAAGGATCACCACCATAGGTTGCAATATTTTTGTAAATCCATGCAATAGCAGCGGCCGCATCCTCTATACAGGTAGTGCCTTTTACTTTAGGACTAAGCCTGTAGCCGATGGCAACAATGCAATAGCCTTTATCTTTCAGCGCATCGGGAATATACCGGCTTCCTTCGGTTAATCCACCGCCATGAAACCAAATTATGGTGCTAAAATTTTTAATGCCTTTTGGGTAATAAATATCCAGCACACAGCGCTCTGCGGCATAAGTATCATTTTTATAACTGCTTTCGGGATAATAGCGAATAGTATTTTGGGTTACGTATTCGGTCTTTTGCGCAGTAGTGGTAAAGCCTGTAAAAATAATAAGGAGCGTGGCGAAGAAATGTCTCATCGGATGCAAGGTTTACCCAAAGATAGAAATTCTGTGCCGTCAGCCATAAAAAAATCCTGATTCTTACATCAGGATTTTTTGTTTTTACCATTACTGAATTTTACTTTTTCAACTACAGGCGGTGCTTTTTTAGGCTTATTGTTGTTATGCTGTTTCGGCCCTTTAAGAGGCGGCCTCTTCGGTTTTTCTTTGGGAGCTGCGGGTTTATTCTCCGAAGCTATCCTTTCATTATGCTGTTTCTCTGTATTTTGCTTAATGGCTTCCCTGTTTTTTTCAATGACATCCATCGCATTCGTTGGGTTCTCTTTCGTACCCCTTAAATGGATAACAAGTCCGTTGAGGAAATTGCGCAGTACCTGATCACCGCACTCCATATAATTGGGATGGTCAGTAGCCCTGAAGAAAGCGCCAAGCTCCGCCTTTGATATCCTGAAATCCACGAGCTGCAATATGTCAACTATCTGGTCGTCCCTAAGCTGAAGGGCTACACGAAGTTTTTTGAATACATCGTTGTTGTTCATCTCCATTAAATTTTTTAACAAAGATAGTATTTATAGTTTATGGTTGATTTGTTGATACGTTTATTTACCATCATTAGTCAATAAACAGATAAACCAATCAACGCATCAACTTCGTTTATTCCATTAGCCATAGCAATGCTGCGGGGAATTCTTTGGACCAAAGCGCTTCATTATGCTTGCCGCCTGCAACTACTTTTTTGAGCAGGTGCTTTTTATTTCTTATTTTTCCATCAACCAGCTTTACCATTTTCTCCAGATCTGGAACCATGTTTTCGTCTTCGCTGTCTCCGGCAAGGAAATATATTTTAGCATCAATTTTATCGGTTTCTTCTGTTAGGGAATAAATATCTTTCGAAAACCAGAAAGAAGGCGAGAATACAATGGCTTTCCCAAATGTCTCAGGGTATTTCAGTAAAGCGTAATACGATACAAGGCCGCCCAGCGAGCTTCCGGCTATTGCGGTATCTTTCCGGTCGGTCTTGGTGCGGTAGTTTTCGTCAACATAAGGCTTGAGCGTTTCGGTTATAAAGTCGAGGTATATGTTTGCATCGCCACCGCCGTATTTTGCGTTCGGGTAGGGGGTAAGTTCTGCTATTCTCTTCTCGCCACCATGCTCTATGCCCACAATTATCACTTCGGCTTTCAGGCTGTCGAGGGTTTCGTCAACACGCCATTCGCCCGCATAGGAGGTCGCTTTGTCAAACAGGTTCTGCGCATCCTGCATATAAATAACCGGGTACTTATTTTTAATGTCGGCGTTGTAATTGGCAGGTAGGTATAGCCATATCTTTTTATCTGTATCAAGCTGTGGCGAATGAACGGTGAATGTGGAAAAGTTTGCCGATGCGGTGTTTTGGGCCTTTGCGGTAACCGAAAATAAGGCGAGCAATAAAAACAGATACGGTTTCATATTTCGTTTGTATTTTAGCATTCAAAAGAATAAATTAGCTAAAAATAGTAATTCAATGAACACGTATGAAGAAAAATTAAGCTTATTGACCGAAATGATCTCTTTTGCAAAGATCGACGGGCATATACACGAGAGGGAAATGGCTTTTCTCTCTATTGTGGCAGCACAGCTTAAAATTGACAAACCTGTTTTTGAAAGCCTTTTTGAGCATCCGGCGGAAAAAGTAATACTAAAAACAGAGCACCAGCGCATCCTCCAGTTTTACAGGCTGGCGCTCCTCATGCATGCCGATGGGGTACTGCACGATAACGAGCAGGTAGCTATCCGCGAACTGGGCATCAATATGGGGCTCAGCCCGTTTGCCATGAAAGGCGTACTGAATGAAATGCAGCGTTCACCAACCGGCCTTATAGATCCTGATATGCTGCTGGCGCTATTCAGGGCACAGCAGAATTAACCAAATTTACTATGAAAAAATATTTCCTTATGTGCGCCTTTATGTGTGCGCTAAATTCTATTGCACAGAATGTTACTGTGGTTGATGCCGCTTCGGTTAAAGAAATAGCAAAAGCATCATCCAAAAAGAATACGTTGTTCTATACCTTTGGGATATGGTGCGAGCCGTGCCGGCTGCACTTGCCCACCGCCATCAAACTGGCAAAAGATCACGACCTAAACTTTTATGTTATTATCGTTGATTCTGAAAAAAGTGAGACGACTCAAAAGGCAGTTAGCTTTCTGAAAGAGCAGTACAAAGACATCAAAATTGCTGTGCTAAGTGATGCCGCCTATGGTGAGAAGACAAAGAAAAGGAACAAGAAATTCGTAAGCGAAATTACGCCGCCGCAATTTGAAGATATCGATGATTTTTCCAAATATATCCTGCTCAATCAAAAAGGCGAAGTCATCATGGTTACTACCTGGAAGGACAACCGTGATAACGACTGGCATGACGACTCCAAAATGGTGCAGAAAAGGATTGTGCCTCTTCTGAAAAAGTAATTAACCCATCAGCCACGTATACGCATCCGAAAATTCCCTTGCCCATAGCACCTCATTGTGCCTGCCATTATGCACTATTTTTTTATGCAAACGTTTGCTATCCGCCATTCTTTCCAGTAGGAGTTGCTCCATCTTCTCAATGTCGGGAACCATACCCATGCTTTCATGGTCGCCAGCCATAAAATAAATGCGGCCTTCGATTTTTTGTACGGTTTCCATCAGGTCGAATATCTCATGGCTGAACCAAAAAGACGGCGAAAAAACCCCGGCATTGCCAAATATATCGGGGAACTTAAGCATTGCATAAAACGATATCAATCCGCCCACAGAACTCCCGAAAATAGTAGTATTTTCTTTATCGGTTAAAGTACGGTAGTGCTCATCGACATAAGGCTTTAGTGTATTGACAATGAAGCTAAGATAGTCATCCGCGTGGCCGCCACCATATTTCTCATTTTTATAAGGTGTCATTTCGTCAATGCGCCTGTTGGTACCTCCATGCTCAATCCCGACAATAATAGCTTCCGAATGCAAAACGTTAAGCTTATCCTCAACATGCCATTCCCGCTTTTCCGATTCGGCATGGTCAAATACATGTTGCCCGTCATGCATATAGATAACAGGGAAGCGTTTTCCTGCTTCATCATAATTATAGGGGAGGTAGACCCAAATGGTTTTTTCGCGTCCTAATTGCGGTGCCTGAATAGTAAATTCGGTTACGGTACCTAATGTTTCAGTCTTCTTTTCCATTATTTGCAAAAAGTGGTTTTAAAATCTTTAGTTTCAGCTGCACTTAGCACGCGGTAGGGAAGGGAAGTTTCGCTAAAGCTGCATACTGTACAATTAGCAACTTCCTTATTTTTCATGTATTTAATTACTTTATCATCCTGTACATAATAGCGTTTTTCTGTTTTTACGATACAGCCCTCGCAAGCCGGGCCTCCTTCTGTAAAATCATAGTAAAAGAAGAGTTTATTATTGCGATAATAAAATTCAGATTTTTGGTAATGGTCGCCTACGGTACCAAAGTCAACAACTGCTTTTACAACATTATCACCTTCGTAATAATAGTCGATGGTAATAAGCTCATCGCATTTGTAAGTATATGTTTTTTTGCTAAGCGAAGTCGTATTGATCCTTGTAAATTCTTTTTTTAATGAATCAATGGGATCGCTGGATGCCTTACTTTCGGGCGCAGGAATGACCTTATTTTCAGGATGATCCGTTTCAATTGGGATTGTATCCTGCGTAGTGGTTTCATTTCTCGCTTTATTATCCTTGCAGGATAGCAGGGAGAACAATATGATAATGCAAACGGCTTTTATTTTCATGGTATGATTTCAATTCAATACCATGAAAATAGTCCATTATAAATAGAAGTGTAAGTGTTTTGGGTTATATTTAACCGTTCCTGCCGATATTACGAAATCAATTCAGCACTTTCCGAAAGAACCTTCGATGCCAGGCTTTGCGATAGTTTCTCTGCCTGCTCCCTAAGATCATGCACAGCGGTACTTTCCCATAGCTCACCTCTGAGGTTTCCGCCAATCGTGAACAGGTTATGGTACACTTTTCCGTCAGGGCCTATAATGCCGTATGATTCAATATCGGTAACAATACCGAGCTTTA
This sequence comes from Flavobacterium arundinis, assembly GCF_038289855.1. Classification (NCBI taxonomy): domain Bacteria; kingdom Pseudomonadati; phylum Bacteroidota; class Flavobacteriia; order Flavobacteriales; family Flavobacteriaceae; genus Flavobacterium; species Flavobacterium arundinis. Next base: position 215,164 of record NZ_JBBYHR010000004.1, on the reverse strand, counting down.
GTGCGTCCTGTTTCAGGATATTGTTTTCAACACAATTTTTAAGGAAGCCACTTTCCAGTTTTGAGAAATCACTTTCAGGGCCGGTGCAATTGATTATCCTGCCAACGACCATCGTTTTGATAACGCCGTCATTTCTGTCACGGTATTCTACTTCAATGCCGTTTGAATTCTCGCTGATATCAATTAGGTTACCCGAGTGTATGTGCAGCTTTCCTTCAGCCTCCAGTTTTTGAAGCTTTTCATACGAATGAAGCGGAATCCTGTGGCGTGCCGTTCCCCATAAATGCCTCAGGCGCGACATGAAAGTGCTTTTTTCCTTATCAGAAAAATTGTGCCATATCTTTTGGGTATAAGGCCGGAAAGAATCGATAACCGGCTCAGCAGTAAAGCCATACTCCCGTGCTATCTTAATGTGCTTGTTGGCAAGGCTCACCAGTTCCAAAAGCGTCATGCCTTCCTTTATCTCTTCAGCAAGCTTGCTGTATTTCATACCAATATGCCTGTGCGGCAATATGTTGAATCCGTTAGGTGATATCGAGTAAATAGCCCCTTTAAAATCCTGTTCTACAAGGCTCACTACGGTGTCTACCATGGTGAGGCCGTTGCCCACTATAAGGACAGGCTTTTCTGTAAGATTGAGTACCGACTCCTCTTTCCACGGATTCTGGAAATAATTCGGGCTGTTATAAAATTCCGGGCTCTTGATGCGCGGGTTTCGGGGCACATTATTTCCTGAAGCGATTACGCAGTAGTCAAACAGCATGCTTTCGCCGTTATCCATTGTAACAGTTATAAAGCTTTCATTTACATCAATGTCGGTAACCTGTTCGTTTACAACATTCACGATGCATTTTCCATCATTATTCGAAAGGGCATTATCCCAAATTTCAGTAAGGTATTTGCCATACAGTGCACGCGGCATGAATGCGTTGGCAATAAGCTTCCTGTCTTTATTTTTAAAGTCGGGGCGCTCCATCACCCAATCAAGGAAATGATCGGAATTACCCGGATAGGCACTCATCTTCGACGTGATCACATTAAGCAGGTGCTTATCGGAATAAGGATTATAGGCTGTCCCACGTGTAAATGTGGACGCATCATTGAATATCGTGATATCGCATGCCGCCGATTTTTCAATAAGGTGTACCGCAGTCATTGTGCCTGTGAAACCTCCTCCGATTATACCGATTTTTTTCATAATACCGCAAATTGTTGTCTCAGTAATTTTTGCAATAATACTAATATTTTGCTAAAAAAATTAAACAATATGAAAATATATTACTGTAATACAGTTGTTTACAGATATTTCTCTATCGGTTTAATAGAGTAATGAGGGAAAATTTATGGGTAAATGGGAGTATATTGCCAATCTTAACCCAATTAAAATCGCATAGCCTTTAATGGGTGTATCTTTATAAAAATTATATATTATGTCTGATAAGAAACAGTTTGGCGTATGGATGGATAACCACCATGCAACGGTGGTAGGCAAGGGAACATTAGGCGAAGGCGACTTCGTAGTCCTGGGCCATGTAACCAATGATGGCGCATCGCCAAATTCAAGTGAAAAATCATTTAACAACGAAAATATCGCCTTAACCCACAAGTTCTTTAAGGAGATTGCAGCCTTAATGCAGAATGTGGATGAGATACATCTTACAGGTACCGGCGATGCGCAGGAGCAGTTCATGAAATTCCTTGCCGATACGCCGCAGTACAAAAACGCTGCATCCAGCGAAAGCACTTCCAATAAAATGAGCGATGAAAAGCTTATCGAAATGATCACGCTGCACTTTAACTAAACAGCAGCGAACTATACTACAACTGCCCCGGTAACGGAGCAGTTTTTTTGTTTATAAATATGACATGGCTTTATAAAAGGGACTGAATTTACTTAGTCCATTTTTGGTTGACAAGGTCGTACGAACGGAAACTGTCGTGGAACGATATAGTCATAGGTGTTTCAAGATCCGAAGTATCAACTTGTTTCCAGCACTCAAGGAACCATTCGAAAAACAGGTCGTTCTGTGCTTTATCGAATTCATTCATCTCTTTCATGTCCTCTTCATTATCGAAATCGTAAATGTCGCCATCAAGGCAGAATTCACTGTCTCCCAGCGGGCCGCCGGGAAGATTGGTTAATAATGGTTTGTACCCGAGCTGTGAGTCATAGTCGTCCATGGGATATGCCGCAAGCGCATAGCCCTGGGCAAATATTTCAATATCAACAGATGCAACCTCTTCTTCTTCGTCGGGATCGGTAATACCCCAGCTGCCGGCCACAAGTTCGTTAAGGTCGGATATCAGTTCGTTGCTAAGGGTCGCGAGGTGCCCGCGTGATAATTCTAATGTTCGTTTGGCTTGTTCTTTCATGGTTTATGTTTGTATTGGCTATATGACAGCAAGTTAATAAAAACCATACCATTTTTCGTAAAATATCAATCAGGATCTTTAGCCCATAACAAAAATTCAGCATTCCCGGTACATTGCATCGATTCCATCACATTTTCAAAACGGAATCCGGGGTATTTTGAAACAATTTGATACACGGCATCAAAACCTTCTGCACCCTGCGGTATCAGGCAGCCGTGATTATCGCCCAGCAGTGCCAGCCAAACATCGGGCAGCCACGGCCCCTGGTCGGTGTTTATCAATTTTATCACGTTAATAGCCTCCCACCTTATCTCTTCGGTTTTCCTTTTGGGATGCTCTGCCTTTACAGAGGTGTCAGTGATCGTTATTTTAAATAGTTCTTCAGGTTGCATTGTATTTTATTTAAACTAATTATTTCTCCAGCTCTTCTAAAAAATGGGAGTAAGGTTTTCTTCGCGAATGATAAGACTGTCCGCACCCTGGTAATGACAGTTCATCAACAGTTCTGCGGCTTCCTGTGCATCGTGGAGGATGTGATCGGACTGGAGATGGGCTATGGTGGTTGAGGGGAAAGAGAGTTCCATTTTTTATTGGTTTGCCAATGATGCTGGCATGAGCATTAAGAATTAACTATAGCGTCGAGCCAGTCGGGAATTAATGCTTTTTCCCGGGGGAAAACATTTAGGTCATCAATAAATTTTTCCTTACTGGGTTCATACGTAAATTCGGGCTTATCATCATAATTGAAATGTGCCTGTAATTTATGGTCATTTGTTATGGTAAAAGACGCAGAATACCAAGCTCCTTTGTTCGGGCTTACATTATACATGATCTCCCTTAGACTTTTAAATTCCATCATGATATCTTCACCCCTGGCTTCCGGGTCAAAAGATATAAATGCACCTTTTTCTTCATAAAATGCTTCCATTGAGAGCATTTTGTTTAGGGCACATATATTCAGGGAAAAATTCTCCCATCCGGCTGATGGTATGTTACTAATAACCGTTGTTATAATTTTATTAAGTTTTGATTCAATAGCCTCCATGCCTAATTTGTATTTTTTCTTTAATTGTTTGCATAAATATAATTTAATTCAAACGTTTAAATTATTATTGGTTAGAGTAATATGTTATTCCTGAATTTCATATTCTGAGAGTTCGCTAGTGCCCAGTGGGGGAGTTTTTTGGAGCAAGGTGAGTTTCATATAGTAGTTTACAGCTTTTAGTAAAAATTATTCAAATCGATTGAGTGAATTCCAATAGCGTCCCATCTGCCCACGGTTCTTCATTATATCCTGATTTATTGACAGAGGTAATTTTGATTCTTCAGGTTCTTTTAATAGGAACTCATTAATTGAATCCAAATGTTTGAAGTCTTCGAACAAGTATCCCCAGTTAGAGTAATAATTTATCATCCATTCCAATTCAGAATCGATAATGCTATTTTTCAGACAGTCGTTTAGCGATTCCATGGTTTTAGAGACACTATCCAAATCCAGTTCATTGATGCCCGAAAGAAATGCAGGTTCTACTCTACTATACCACATAAGAAAGACAGCCCGTTTGAGCGCTTCAAGATCTTTACCACACATAGCGGCATAATGCACATGAATGTTTTTAAACTGGTCGAAAACACCTGCTTCCTTGAGTAAATGGTATTTTTCTTCCATTGTTCCTTGCACGCTATCAATGTTAGATAAAAGGTACTGTTCTTTTTCCGCTAATTCTTCAAGAGTTCTCATATCTAAACCTTCTCCTGCAACGCCTTTATCTCATCCCTCAACTTCGCAGCCTGTAAAAAGTCCAATTCTTTCGCTGCTTTCTCCATAGACTTGCGCTTATCGCGAATGATCTTTTCGATATCGCCTTTCGCCATATAGGTAGTGTCGGGTTCAGCGGCGATCTTTGGGGCGTGCTCCAGCTTGTAGGCCTCGCTTCTGCCGAGGGTGCTGTTCTCGATTTTCTTGTTCAGCGCCATTGGTACCAGGCCATGCTCAATATTGTAGCTGTGTTGCTTTTCGCGTTTGTAGTTGGTCTCGTCAATGGTGCGCTGCATACTGTCCGTTATCTTGTCGGCATACATTATGGCTTTGCCGTTTACGTTACGCGCGGCACGGCCTACGGTTTGCGTCAGGGAGCGGTTCGAGCGCAGGAAGCCTTCCTTGTCGGCATCCAGTATCGCTACCAATGAAACTTCGGGTAAGTCCAATCCCTCCCGCAGCAGGTTCACCCCGATGAGCACATCAAAAATACCCTTTCTCAGGTCCTGCATAATCTCCACGCGTTCCAGCGTATCCACCTCGCTGTGGATGTATCGGCAACGTATGGAAACTTTCGTCAGGTACTTGGCAAGCTCTTCGGCCATACGCTTTGTCAGGGTGGTTACGAGCACACGCTCATCAACTTCCACGCGCTGCTGTATCTCTTCAATAAGGTCATCTATCTGGTTCAGGCTCGGGCGTATCTCGATAATTGGGTCAAGAAGCCCGGTAGGCCGTATGATCTGTTCTACATAGACACCGCCACTTTTTTGTAATTCATAATCGGCAGGGGTGGCGCTCACGTAAACCACCTGGTTTTGCATGGCCTCGAACTCCTCAAATTTCAGCGGACGGTTGTCCATCGCGGCAGGCAGGCGGAAACCAAATTCCACCAAATTCTCCTTACGCGAACGGTCACCACCGTACATCGCATGCACCTGGCTTACGGTCACGTGGCTTTCGTCAATAACCATCAGGAAGTCTTTCGGGAAATAATCCAGCAGGCAAAACGGGCGTGTGCCGGGCAGCCTGCGGTCGAGGTAGCGCGAGTAATTCTCGATACCTGAGCAATAACCCAGTTCACGAATCATCTCCAGGTCAAAGTTAGTACGCTCCTCGAGGCGCTTGGCCTCCAGGTGCTTGCCTATTTCTTTAAAATAATCTACCTGTTTTACCAGATCCTGCTGTATGTCCCAAATGGCGCTTTGCAGCACATCCGGACTGGTAACGAACATGTTGGCCGGGTAGATATTCAGGCGGTCGTATTTCTCAAGCACTTTCGAATTGGCTTTGTCAAAAGCTTCTATCTCTTCTATCTCATCCCCAAAAAAGTGGATTCGGAACGGCTCATCGCCATAACTTGGGAATACCTCCACGGTATCGCCTTTAATGCGGAAGGTACCGGGCGTAAAGTCGGCTTCCGTACGGGCATAAAGGCTTTGCACAAGGCGGTGCAGCAGTTTGGTACGCGATATCATCTCGCCGCGTTTTATAGAGACCACATTCTTTTGGAACTCAACGGGGTTACCGATACCGTACAGGCACGACACCGACGCGACTACAATAATATCGCGGCGTCCGGAGAGGAGGGAAGAGGTGGTGCTGAGGCGCATCTTCTCGAGCTCCTCGTTTATCGAAAGGTCTTTTTCTATATAAAGCCCCGTCACAGGTATGTAGGCTTCAGGCTGGTAATAGTCGTAATACGACACGAAATACTCCACCGCATTGTTCGGGAAAAATTGCTTAAACTCGCTATACAGCTGTGCCGCCAGCGTCTTGTTATGCGCCAATACCAGCGTGGGTTTCTGAACATTCTCAATCACATTGGCCATGGTAAACGTTTTACCCGACCCCGTCACCCCGAGCAGGGTCTGGAATTTCTCTCCTGCATTAACGCCTTCCGTCAGCTGCCTTATCGCTTCAGGCTGGTCGCCGGTCGGCTTATACTCAGATACTACATTGAATTTCATTTCTTTTCGGCTTTTTTACAAAGATAATAATTAGTTTCCAGTCGCAGTTACAGTTTTAACCCATGGCTTTGTCGATTTCGCCGTAGAGGCGTTGCACTGCAACGTCTAACGCAATTTTTGTGTATAGTAAAATGTAACTGGTCGTCTAACACGTAACTGTCGGCACGTCTCGCTCCCCTCTCCTTGGGAGAGGGGCCGGGGGAGAGGACTTATAGATAATAGTGGAGCTATTCTCCCATTGGGGTTAGGGGGGTTGGAGCAAAAGGCATGCGCATTTTTGCCATCCCTGTTCCTGCTTTCCGCTATATCCCCGCCGAAAAAAGTCGGGGGATACCGCTTCAATCAGGGCTAGGGGAGAAGCTATATTGATTTTCGGGAAGGACAAGGGTTTTGTTCAGAAAAAATTGAGGTTTGTGAGCGGTTTCGTATATTTGCAGACTATGATGTCGAAAAAATGTAAATATGCTCTGAAGGCGCTTATATACCTTGCAAGAAAACAGGGAAAAGGCAATGTATTTACAGCAGATATTGCAGCCGATGAAAATATCCCGAAAAAATTCCTCGAGCAGATACTACTTGTGCTCAAGCGTGCCGGTTATGTTGGCAGTCAGACAGGCTATGGTGGAGGGTATTTTATCACTAAGCCGGCAGAATCAGTTTCCGTAGCCGATATACACAGGCTTTTTGATGGCGCTATAGCCCTTGTCCCTTGTGTTGCATTCGATTATTACCAGCAATGTGCTGACTGTAATGATGAAGTGACCTGCACCATGCGTAGGGAGTTCATGAAAATCAAGGAGCAAACCCGTTTGGTAATGAAAGAAACCAGCATTCAGTCCTTTCTGGAACCGTAGCCTGCAATTACTTAATATTTCAATTTCTCTTTCAGATTTTTTACATTTTCTGGATGTTAATCTATATTATTTACTGTAAGTCAATTGCTTATAAATATAAGTCATTCGATTTATTGAGTAAGACCATGAAACACTAGCAAATAAAATTTGTCGGGTAAAAATTTTCAGAAAATGTTAAAAATAAATTCCATCGTATTGGTAGAATTACTATTTTAGCCGAAATTTAACATAAAGCATGGATAAAAACTACGAAAAGAAAACGAAAATTGAATATTTTCCTACTAATTCTATCAAATTGGTAGGATTAGTCAGGATTGCTTTCTGTAATCATAAACGGAATAGTATATTTCTAAATTCCGTTGCATTATTTGTAGCTGGGATTGCCTCCGCACAGGAAACAGTTACCGATACCGTTAAGCCTGAACCAGTCGTAGTTACAGAAAAACCTGCAAAAACATCATACTATGTTGAGGCCGGCACCTATGGCACCAAAAGGGAAACTGATCCCCCAGGCTACGTTCGTAATATTGGCCAATCCGGCATTGCCGAAAAGCTGACATGGCTCGATGCAGGCCTCGATTACAGGTTTAGAGGCGAGTACAGGAATAACGATATCAGGAGACCCGACAGCCATAGTACTGACTATCCGATCCTTTACAAAGGTAAATTCTATATTGGCATTAAAAACATTATCGACCCGCTCAGGCTGGTACTGGAAATGCAGGACAGCGATAGGTCGAATGGCAAATACCCGCTGGATAACCGCGATGTTAATAAGAGGGAAATGATACAGGGTTATGCCGAGCTTTATTTCAAAAAAGCGCTTGGTACGGATGCCCTGGGGAACAACCGCCCATTCATGATAAGGTATGGCCGCCAGGCTTTCGAATTCCTGGACAGGAGGCTTATTGGACAGAATTTATGGAGGAATACTACCAATAACTTCCTTGGTTTCAGGGCTGCTTTAGGGCAGGATAAGAATGACTGGCAGCTCGACCTTCTTGCGCTTCGCCCTATCATAAGGGTTATTGATGACAGGGATTATGCCGACAACGACCGGCAATTTGGCGCAGCCATTGGCCACTGGAGAAAATGGTCGGATGTAATAACCATAGAGCCTTACTATATGGCGCTGAGGCAGGACAGGAATATTGGCCATCGTATGATAAACTCTCCGGGTGTACGCCTTTATGGGTGGGTAAATAAATCGTGGAACTATGATGTAACCGGTACCTACCAGTTCGGTGATGACCAGGGTAAAAAGCAGGATGCTTACATGATCACGGCAGAAGTAGGGTATAAATTCCAGCATTCATGGAAGTCAAGGGTAAGCATATTCTTTGGATATGTAACAGGTGACAAAGACCCCAATGATAATAAAACGAACAGATTCGAACGTTTCTACGGGTTTGCGAGGCCATGGTCAGGCGACGACTACATCATTCCGGAAAACGTTGTGACCCCAAAGTTTAAGCTTGAATTTGAACCGGTAAAAGGCTATAAAATAGATATGGGTTACAGTTTTTACTGGCTTCAAAGCTCAAAAGACCGTTTCAATAACCTGCTCGCAGGCACAGGAAACCGTGATACTACAGGGCAGAGCGGCAAGTTCCTTGGTCACGGATTTGATTCGAGGCTGCAGTTTAAGCCTTTTAAATTCATGGATGCCAATTTAGGCTATATGTATTTTTCAACAGGCGAATTTGTCCAAAACAGGCAGGATGCTGCAAATGGGGAACATGCAGGTGCTTCAAATTTTGCGTATATTGAGCTGACTTTTAATGCTCTGGACATATTCATAAAAAAAGATAAAAAGTAATAATCCTCCTTAAATTCAAACAAAATGAAAAAAACAATTACAATCGCTTTATCCGCTCTTATGCTGGGTGGCTTATTAAACTCATGCGGAAAAAAAGAGGCCGAAAAAGACAAGGACGGGAATGCAAAGATCGAAGGTACTATAACGATGTCCGGTGCGTTTGCGCTTTATCCTTTGGCAAATGTATGGGCTGAAGAATTCCGTAAAGAATACCCGGATGTGAAGTTCAACATTTCAGGCGGCGGGGCAGGAAAGGGCATGACCGATATGCTTAATGGCGCTGCGGATATAGCCATGTATTCAAAAGAGATAAGCAAGATCGAAACCGACCAGGGCGCTTATGGCTTTGCGGTAACCAAAGATGCGGTTATCCCTACTATCTCGGCAAGCAATCCATTGTTGGCACAACTGAAAGCAGAAGGCCTTACCCGCGATGAGCTCGCTGCATTGTTCCTTAAAGACGGAAAGCAAAACTGGAAAAAATCGAACGAAAAAGTAAATGTATACACACGATCTGATGCTGCCGGCGCTGCTGAAACATGGGCGAAATACCTTGGCGGAAAAGCCCAGGAAGAGCTTAAAGGTATCGCTGTTTTTGGCGACCCGGGCCTTGCCGATGCCGTTAAGAAAGACAAAAATGGTATTGGTTACAACAACGTGATATATGCTTATGATATCAACAGCGGAAAAAAATATCCTGGCCTTGAAGTGCTGCCTATAGACGTTAATGGCAATGGCAAGATCGATGCGGAAGAAAATTTCTATGAGTCGCTTGGCGATATTACTAAAGCCATTGCAGACGGAAGATACCCATCCCCACCTGCACGTGAGCTTTTCCTTGTTACCAAAGGCAAGCCGGCATCGCCTGCTGTTAAGGCTTTCCTTAACTGGGTACTTACTAAAGGGCAGAATTTCGTAGTGGGCAATGGTTACATACTGCTTGAAAAAGATAATATTGAAAAGCAGATCAAAAAAATATAATTAAATGCCGAAAAGAAGATATATAGCGGAGTATTTCAGGAAATCGTGGATGCTCTTCGCGTTGCTTATTATAATCATATTGCCATTTGCCATCGGGGCATCTTTGCTTTACAAATCCTGGCCTATTGTTTCTGCGCCGGGATTATTCAGTGATGTCCTTTTCGGATCCGACTGGATGCCCATGCAGGGTAAGTTCGGTTTATGGCCGTTTATTGTCAATTCCGTAATCATTACACTTACGGGATTGGTCTTAATGATTCCTGTCTGCCTTGCCGCAGCGATCTACATCACGCAATTCGCACCGTTGTGGGTCAAGCGGATATTGCGAACGGTAATCGATATTTTGGCAGGTATCCCCTCGGTCATTTTCGGGCTATGGGGTATTATAACCATAGTCCCGCTTATATCAGAATGGGCAACTGGAGCCGGTGCAGAAAATGCTACCGGCTATTCTGTTTTTGCTGCAGGCGTGGTTATTGCCGTGGCGACCATACCGTTTGTACTCAACATGCTGATTGAATTATTCGAAGCGGTATCAATGGAACTAATGGAAACCGGACTTTCGATGGGAGCCAGTAAATGGCAGACTATCAGGGATATTATCATCAAAAAGATAAAGCACGGGATTATAGCATCCTTCACGCTTGGGGTCAGCAAGGCCTTTGGTGAGACCATTGCGGTACTGATGGTGGTGGGTAATATTGTCCAGATTCCTAAGAGCGTATTTGATGCAGGTTACCCACTGCCGGCATTATTAGCTAACAACTATGGCGAAATGATGTCTATACCAAAATACGATTCAGCACTGATGCTTTCAGCGTTGATACTGCTGATTATTGTAATTCTGTTCAACTATTTTGCCCATAAGGTAATCGGGCATTATCACCTAAAAAGCAGTTAAGCCATGAGTAAGAAAAAACATTTAGAAGAAAAAATTGTAAAGGCAATACTGTTCCTGTTTACGCTAACTATTGTCATAGTGCTGTTCAGCATTATTTTCGGAATCTTTGTCAAAGGTATTCCTGCACTCAACTGGCAAATGCTGACTGAAGTTCCAAAAGGCGGGTATTACTTTGGTAAAGAAGGCGGGATACTGAACGCGATTATCGGGTCATTATACCTTGCGATAGGCGCTTCACTACTTGCATTGCTTATCAGCATACCGGCGACGCTTTTTATCCATACCTACTTATTCTCGCATCCAAAATGGCAGAAAAAGATACGTTTGTGGCTCGATGTGCTTTTGGGCGTACCGGCTATCGTTTACGGTGCCTTCGGGTTTAACCTGATGCTGCTTTTGGGGTGGCAAAGCTCATTGCTTGCTGCCATCATAACCGTTGCATTGCTCATCAGCCCGGTAATGATACGCTCTATGGACGAGTCGATACAGTACGTTTCAAAAGGGCTTTACGAATCGGCACTGTCATTAGGCTACTTTAAAGGAGAGACCGGGTTCCGATTTTTATTAAAGCAATCCATGCCCGGTGTAACAACAGCATTCCTGTTGGCGCTGGGAAAAGGTATAGGCGATACGGCTTCAGTACTTTTTACGGCAGGCTATACCGACTATATCCCGGAAAGCCTTAACGAGCCTGCCGCAACATTGCCATTGGCAGTGTTCTTTCAGCTCAGCTCGCCAATACCCGAAGTAAAAGCGCGTGCCTATGCAGCGGCAGCCGTACTGATAATGATCATATTGGTGATAAGCGTTGCCTCAAGGATGATCAGCAATAAACTTTCAAAAAACAGAATACAATGATAGAAGATAAAGCGCTTCCTATTGACCAGGAAATAATAAAGAAAGACGAAGCGAAAGGGCTTCATAACCTTATATATGTAAACCACCTGAACCTTTGGCACGGCAAACAGCAAACCCTTAAAGATGTGGAGCTGAATATCCGCGATAAGGGTATAACAGCATTGCTGGGCCCTTCGGGTTGTGGTAAGACAACGCTTTTAAAAACCTTCAACAGGCTTACCGACCTCTACCCGGATATCCGTACCGAAGGCGAAGTGTTGTTCGAGGGTGAGAACATTCTCGATAAAAAAGTAGATGTATACGACCTTCGCCAGAAAATGGGGTTGCTGTCGCAAAGGCCGCACCCGCTGCCGGGAACCATTGCCGATAATATCCGCTACGCACTCAAGCTAAAAGGCATTAAAAATAAAAGCGAGCAGGATGGCCGCATAGAGTACTATCTTGAAAAAGTAGCCCTGTGGGGTGAAGTTAAAGACAGGCTTAAAAAACCTGCCAGTGGGCTTTCCATAGGCCAGCAGCAGCGCCTTTGCCTTGCCCGCGGACTTGCCATACAGCCAAGGGTTATCCTTGCGGATGAGCCAACGTCAGCATTAGACCCGATCTCAAGCAGAAAGATCGAAGAGCAGTTCAAAGAGCTTAGTAAAGAATTCTCCATAGTTTTGGTAACGCACACGCTAAGGCAGGCCAAAAGGCTGGCCGACTATGTGGCTTTCATGTACCTGGGCGAGATCGTGGAGAAAGGCCGCCCCGAAGTAATATTCGAAGACCCGAAAACAGATACTTTTAAAGAGTACCTGCTTTCAGGGCATTAATAATGGCTTACTGAAACTTTAAAAGGACGCTTTGAGTTTTCAAAGCGTCCTTTTTTACTTAAATAGCCTGCAAAAGCTGCTTTGCAAGTTCTTTTGAATGAAAAGAAGTGCCACGGATGAATTTGTCATTCTTATAAAAATCATACCAATTCGTATTGTTATGATGGTCCCTGAGCCTCACGGTAATTTCACGCTGATCGGGAGTAATGCGTACATCAGCCTGGTAAGTATATTTGCTTATCCTCATCTGCACCAAAAAGCCTGATAAATGCGCATAATGACAAAACACATTGCTGCCTTTCTCAATAATGTTAAAATAAAAATGCGTATATGAATAAGGCTTGAGCGCCTTTATAGCATTAACAATATCCTCGCCCTTCGGAAGAAAATATTTTTTATCATACCCATCTATAATATGCCTGAGCTTTCCCTGCTCAGTATAAAGCCCTGTTATATTCCGTATGCCCCTGGAGTCGTCATAAGAGGCGACCGGCCTTTCTATCAGCTGGCTATCAGAAACGAATGGCAGCGGCGGCATAAGTTCGTCAAGCGACCTGTAGTATTCCTGAGCAATCTTTTCATTTTTAAAATATTTAGCGGATTCATAGGCGCTGCGGGTCGACTCTATTACAGAATTGTCTTTTGTCCTGACTTTCCTGTATGTGCTCACTTTTCCATCTTCATCATAAAGTACATGGGTTTGGGAACTGCCTGATGGGACCGGCATATAGCCGTCATACAATATTTTCCTGCCATATTGTATTTTTCCGTGTCCACGCAATACGCGCGATACTTCACGTCCGTATGCGTCTTGTACCAAATTTCCGGTTACGGGTTCATCGTTATAATGGTCTTTTCCGTACGCATCATACACCCTGTACCCATTAACATTTTTAAGATTATAAAAATATAATCCATAAGCTTTTGAAGTGTCGGTAGCTGTATCATCATAAACCTCAAGGGACCATCTTGAAGCACCATGATGATGCGACTTCTTCAGGAACCCGTTATGGTAAGTTTCCTTATAGTACTCATACAGGTGTTTTGCTTCCGTTTCATCTATAACACCTCCAAAAGGGTTTTTATAAACAACATTTCCTTTAACACGTTCAGGGCCTTTTAATGATGGTATCAGCGGTTCGGGTTCCAGAAAATAGCGGCCATATTCGGTATCGAAAAAACCGTTTTCTTTCATTTCGCTTATAAGGTAAGTTTCAGATCCAAAGCCATCATGTATTTCAATTTTCTTGCAAATAGCGCCATCTTTATCATATGTAAACGGCTTGTATCCTTCGGAATCGTCATAAAACTGCTTGCTGTATTTTTTGGTTTTAGTCACCTTGCCCGATTCCAGGCTTATCTGCTGCACAGCAATTTTTGTCCCTTCGTGATCCCGGACTTCATACCACCTTTTGGAAAACTCACCCTCGCGGTTAAAATATTCGGCTTCCCATACTACATAATTATTAACATCCTTAGGATTAAAATAAATGACATTATTAGCATCGGCATGAAATGATTTTCTAGAATAAGCCTCTCCATAAAAATATATTTTACGTTTATAAAATTCACCATCCAGATATTCATCAGTCTGCATGAGTACATCATCCTCATATATCTTTTTGGTGTAATATTTAGTGTTTAACGCCTCCTGCAGTGTGAGCGGTTTATTATTAAAGTCACTGACATAGCGCACCTTTCTATGTGGCAGGGGTTTTTGCATATCCGGAATCAGCGGAAGCAGGGATGCATAGTACCTTTTAGCCAGCCCGTATTTCCTGATCAGGTCAGAGGACATGAATTCCTCAAGGCTGCCTATGCTTTTCTCGCCCGGCACTGAGGCTGTTTTAAAATCCCCGCTGCCATGATAGCTGACCTGTATTTGTTTCTTTTGCCCTTCCTCTTTTGGGTGAATGTTAAACGTTTTACTATTCGTGCCATAATATTTGGCAGGGTAAACCCAATATTCAGCTATACGGCCTCTGGGGCTGTGTACCTCGATCTTGGAATATTTGAGCTTAAGGTATTCAAAATGATCAACATCATAGAGATCATATATCCCTGTGCTGAAACGATGCTGGTATAGCGTTATAGTTTCGACATGCCTGAACTGGTTAAGTAATTTCTCAGGTGCATCCGACAGTTGGAGGTAAAGTTGTAACCCCGAAAATTTCCCATAAATGTACGATTCCGTTTTTATCGGCTTCTCATCAATGTAGTATTCTTTATCATACGCCAGGTCATCAGAAATAGCACTCTCATTCAATATTTCCCTGTTTCTTCGGTCTCTGTAAATAATTGTTTCCATAGTTATAGGGGTCATAATACATCAATCAAAACACTCCATCAGCAGCAGGTCGCCTTCATTGTGCTCTATCGCTACCATGCCGTCAGCCAATGCTTCATTGCTGCTTCCTGTACGATAGCCAATGGTAAGCTCATCATTATTCAGTTCGTATTTCAGGTTTTTCGAATGTATGCCTGAAACCTTTCCGATAGGTATCAGCGAAAGGGGAGTACTTGCCGGATACCATTTCTCGAATTTTTTAGGCAAAAGGAATATTTTCGAATGGTCGTCAAGTACCACTATCTTTAGCTTGTCTCGATAGCGGACTATATTCGTGATGTTGGTAATGGTATGGTCGGCGCGGCGGCCGGTAGCCCATATAACATTGGCCGCAGGGAACTTGCGGTCAACGAGGAAATCGAAAGCTTTTTCAAGGTCGGTCTTATCCTGGTCAGGCGTGTAGACAATTTCCAAAGGGTATTGCATTTCGCGGTATTGCTCAGGGTCAAGTCCACGGTCGAAATCGCCCAGTAGTACATCAACCTTTACACCAAGGTTGATAACGCGTTCAATAGCGCTGTCGAGCACGATAACGAGGGGTGACCATTCCAATAGCTGGCCCATAAGCTCTTTGCTACATTCGGCCCCATTAGCAATGATGAGTGCAGGTTCCTGGTCGTCGCGGACGATGTGGTGTGATGACATGCTTTTTAATTTGGATATAAAAGTAATATATTTTAGGGAACCCTGCTAAAGCTGGGCAGGCAGCGGATAACGTGTATAATGTGGATTTCAACGGATTTAAATTTTTGCGTTAACAGAAATTACTTAGAGGTCTTCTTTAGCTTAAAAAAGCTTTGCGAATCTTTGTGTCTTCTTTGCTCGACTTTGTGGTATAACCTCATAAAAATAGTATTTTAGCTATAAATATTCTATCGTGCACGTAAGACAAGCCACCCCACAAGACCTCGACACCATAATGCCCATAATCGACGAAGCCCGCCAGATAATGCGCGAAAGCGGCAACATGACGCAGTGGGTTGGCTATCCCTCGCAGGAGATTATTTTAGAAGATATCAATAACGGCTACGGATTCGTTTGTTTGGCCGGCGAAGAAGTTGTCGGCTATTTCTGTTTTATGGCAGGGGAAGACCCGGACCCGAATTATGCAGTTATAGAAGGAGGTGTCTGGTTAAATGATGATCCTTATGGAGTGATCCACCGACTCGCTTCCGGCAGGAAAGCAAAGGGAATCGCAAAAACCTCGTTCGATTTTGCTTTTTCAAAAATCGGCAACGTCAGGGTAGATACCCACCATGGGAATATACCAATGCAGAACTTCTTAAAGAAAAACGGCTTTGCGTATTGTGGTGTAATTTATGTGAATGATGGTACGGCGAGGGATGCGTTCCAAAAGACAGTCTAGTCGTCCAGTTCTTCACTCAATATGATCCCATCCGGAGATATCAGGTGGCGCGCTTTGTCTGTTTCGGCTTCAAAGCAACCGGATTCATCCTCAAAACGGATGTATTTATATTCAACAGGGATAACTGTTTTATTGTCAACAGTTACAACACCCATCATCCGGTCTTTTTCTACAATGACATATTTAAAGTTCTCCACTTTATCAATGTTGTCATATTCAAAAGGAAGCAGCTCTTTCATTGCTAATGAATAAAGCGCATATCTGCCTTGCGTGTTTTGCACTGCCAGAAAATCTTCCGTGATGTCAAAAGGCTTATATTCAGAGGTGATGATGCGTGCTGAACCCAGGGCAACTGTGAGCAGTTTTTGTCCATCTTGCCCCACAATGAATTTTGACCCGCCATCATCAGCAATGTAAATGCCTTTACCCAATTGCTCGATTTGCCTGTATAACGGTTCCATCAGTATTTTACCGTCGTTTCGCACAATGCCCTGCTTGCTGTTTTTAGTGAAATATAGCAGTTCCATGGTATAAGGCTCTAATGTATCGCATTCTAAATTAAAGAGCAGTTTTCCGCTCCTGTCAAATACAGAAAAAGCTTTCTGCTTATTAGCAACAATAAATTCCCCTTTCGCGAAAGCATGATCATATTCGGCAGATAAGAGTATTTGGGCATTAGTATCTGCTACGCCAAACTTTCCGTTTTTCTTTATGATATAAATGCCTTTTTCTTCATTCATCCAGTTATAAGGATGGTAGGTTATTGCGTCATATTCAAAGGGAATAACAGTGCTTTCTTTTGTAGTGATCCCCATTTTATTACCCCGTGCTGCAATATAATACTGGTAGTCATACGTAGACAACGTATCATTAACAAATGGCGAAACCATTTCCCCCTTCACGTTCACCAGGCCGTATTTGCCATTTTGGTTATGAATGTATGTCGGCTTGCTCTTTTCATACCTGTACAATTTGTCGTTGGAAATACTGTCTACGGATAACAGCTTTCCTGACGTACTATATTTTTCGATGCGGTGCTTTGTATAGCCGTAAACAATCGTAAATCCGCCATCCGCATCTTCGCTAAAATTATCGGCATTTGTTTCCAGGTCGATTTTTTGTGTTGCAAGGTTGTACAGCTTTATCCCCGGCTGTCTTAGTATTAGTTGGTTATTTGCCGTGATGTCATTATACTTTAGCTGCCAATATTTATAAGTGTTGAAAGACGCGATCTTTTCGCCTTCAAAATATAGGTCAGTATCCGCATTATTTTTGTCGGTATGCCTCCTTGCAACCATGATCCGGTTAACATATTTGTCAATAACTTTTGACTTTTCCGGAGCCGGGTACGGCTCATCAAAGCTACGCAACGCTATAGATAAGTCGTCGTATTCACCCGCCGGAAAAAGAATTTTTCCATCGGCATCAATAAGCCCGCATTTCCCTGATTGATCATAGAATTTGAAAACCTTTGAGTAGGTTGCTTCCAGTTCGGGGCTAATATGACTGAAGTTCTTGAAATCAACCAAATATTCTAATTTCGGGTGCGCAAATTTGGAAACGTTATTATTTTCATCCATGACCCGCATCATGCCATTGTCATCTACCAGGTAGTAGCCATTCCTGTAGGCCATAACATTTACCGTGAGTGGCGTGGCAATCATAGTACTGTCCAATAACGTATCATAATTCTCACCTTTTTTAGCCACAATGCGCCCATTGCCAATCACAATATATTCTTTGTAAACGGCATCGGTTTTTTTACCGGTCTTTTGACTGTAAAAACCATAAAGCGGGCTTCCATATTGGGTATATGCTACAATATAGGCATCAGAATAGTCGGTATATTTTATATCGGTGCAATCGCCCAGTACCTTTGTTATTTTTCCGTTTTCATACAGGAGGAGTGCCTTGCTGTAAATGTCCTGACTTAACTGAGGTTCGCCGTACTCATCTGTTTTTTTTCCTTTTTCCAGTATCTTATTTTCTATGACCTGGAAGCACACTTTTTTGTAGTCGTCATCCATTGTCATCGCGCCTTCGGAATATTGAATATCAAACGGATACAGCTGATTTCCTAATGCATCGAACACAGATGTTGTATTCTGTTTGTAAACATAAAAGAGGTTGTCCTTCAGCGCATCGCCTTTAACCGGGCCAATGCCACCATATAGTACGGGTATAATGGTTTCGCCTTTGCTGCCCAGCATTCCGTGAAGCGTATCTTTCGAAACAAGGTAATTGCCATCCATCATCGGATTGATCATGTCGTATTTCGCGGGAATAATAATCTTTCCGGACACATCTTTCACACCATTCTTTTTGCCATCTGTAAAAAACATCGTCTTTGGTATCCAGCCGTCAAACCAGTAGCTTTTAGTAAATTCCGTATATCGCTTTATTTCACGTTTTTGTTTTGCAGGTTTTTGCTTTTTACCTGACAGCTGTCCGTATATGCTGTAGATGGTTTTAACCTTATTATTATAGGCTATAACAGTTGGGTATTGCGTATCGAAGTCGGTATATTGTATCAGGAAGTCGAATTTCGATTTTACCATCGTATTGTCCCGGTCTGCATTCACAAAACCCCATTTGCCTTTTTTTCTGAAGAAGAATAATCCATACTGCTTTGGTACGATTTCATCATAGTCTGCTTTGAGGATGGTCTCGCCCGATATTTTCTTCAGGCCGTATCTTCCGTCTTTAATAAAAATAACACCTCGTGGATGCTCCAAAATCAGGTTCGATATTTCATCACCGTAGAAGATGTTTCCAACTTTGCCATTCAGCCTGAAATTTCCGTATGGCGTAATAGTATCATATTTTACTTCGGCATAAGAGCTTTTCTTCGATTCGTTGTAAACGCCATATTTCCCTGATTTTTTTACAATGA
Source organism: Flavobacterium arundinis (assembly GCF_038289855.1). Taxonomy (NCBI): domain Bacteria; kingdom Pseudomonadati; phylum Bacteroidota; class Flavobacteriia; order Flavobacteriales; family Flavobacteriaceae; genus Flavobacterium; species Flavobacterium arundinis. The sequence goes on along the minus strand of NZ_JBBYHR010000004.1, from coordinate 196,231 downwards.
AATAATCATCGTCAATTTCGTCTGCATTTTCAAATTCCTTATTGAGAATGAAATTTGCTTTGTAATTTATAAAATCAGAAAGCCCGTAGCTGCCGTCATTTTTATAAATGCTATCGAATTGGGGCTGCTGGGCAACCATACGAAAGCCTGCCAATAGGAACAATACTTGTAATGTTATGGCAGGCTTTATAGTCACTTTATGGTTTTACTTTGAATATATACAAATATCGTGCAATTATTATTGAATTACATAATTCGAAGCATCTACTTCGCCCAGCCTGAAGTAACCCATAGCAAAGTTTTTTTCATTTGTTTGGTTAACAATATTGCCACGCGCATTTACAGGAGGTGTCTGGAAAGGGCCGCTTCCTGCACCACCTTCAACCATGCTTATAATTATAGACATGTAATTGTAATACCTTTCAGAGATACCATACAGCTTAAAGTCAACAGAGTCCCCGGCCTTAAAGTCCTCATCAGATACAATTGCGGACATGAGGTTACCCTGTTCGAATTCGTCCTTAATTGCGCCATATTCAGGAAAGGGATATATATTCGTGTCGACACGGGCCAGATAGAAATTATTTTCAGCGCCATCGTCCTGGAAATAATACCTCAACTCAATATTATCACCTGTAAAACCGCCTTCGTTATCCTGTACTATACTCGCAATCTCGGGTACCGGGAATAGTTTTTCAGATGCGGTATAGGTCTCTCCGTCATACACAATTGTTAAAACATACGTTTCCCCAATAACAGGTTCAAAATTAGTGCATACATACTCGCCTGTGCCGGGTATCTCAATAAAGTCGAATACCGTACTGGTGCTGTTTGTAATAAATACCGTAGCGCCCGATGCTACCGGTACTGTATTTTCATAATAGCTTCCGGTCGTAGTAAGTGTTATTTTCTGTTCGCTGCCATCGGTGCCTCTTACCCAGTCGATAGAGGCGTCTACCGCCAACCTCGGCGGCGCTGTATTAAGGTCGACATCTATTACCTCTTCGCAGGAAGCAAAGAAAAATGTGGTCAATATCAGTAGTATATATTTTATGTTTTTCATCGGATTAAAATTTAAAGTTGTAGGTAACGCTCGGGATAATGCCGAAAATAGAAAGCCTTACAGCTTCGTTCCTTCCGGAATCTTCATTCTGCCTGAATGTAATTGAAGCCGCATTATGCCTGTTATAAAGGTTGTAGATGCTGAAAACCCATTCGCCCTGCCAGCCTTTTTTCTTCTCAGGTTTTGGCGTATAGGTTGCCGAAACATCGAGGTGGTGGTACATCGGCATCCTTTGTGAGTTCCTTCCGCCAAATACAGGCACGTTTACACCGCCATACTGGTATTGCCCTACAGGGTAAGTTGCTGCCTGGCCCGACTGCAACGCGAATATCGTCCCGAATGACCATTTATCAGTAAGCTGGTAGCTGCCTGTGACCGAAAGGTTGTGCAGCTTGTCGTAGCCCGTCCTGTACCATTCGCCATTATTGATGCCGGTTTCCCCGGGAGCCCTGCCCGGAGTTTGCTGCTCTGATCGTGACAGGGTATAGGATACCCATCCTGTGAGGTCGCCCCGGTTTTTCCTGAATAGTACTTCGAGGCCATACGACCTTGCTTTGCCGCTAAGCAGTACCTGCTCAATAGCTTTGTTCGCAATCAGGTCGGCACCGTCTATATAATCCAGCTTGTTTTTTATCTTTTTGTAAAACGATTCTACCTCCAGCGTGTAGGCATCATCTTTAAAATTCCTGAAATAACCTACTGCAAACTGGTCCAACAATTCCGGTTTTACAAAATCGTCGCTCGGTGCCCAAACGTCCAGCGGGGTAGGCGAAGAGGTGTTCGTTATCAGGTGCAGGTATTGTGCCATACGGTTGTAGCTCGCCTTAACCGACTGGTTATCATTAAGCTTATAGGCTATGGAAGCGCGGGGCTCAAAGTTATTAAAATCAGCTATTGTTTCGCCACTGCCATACGTCCTTGTACCTGTAGGGGTAGCTTTTTCATAAATTTTAAGCTCATTGTCAAAGGTTACAGACTGGTTGTTGGCATACGTATTTAGTGTCTGGCTGCCAAGGCGGTAAAACATACTGTATCGAATCCCGTAGCTTACGGTAATGTTTTCGGTTAGCTCCTGTTCGGCATCAATATAAGCCGCAGGCTCAAAAGCATGTTTTTTCTCAAGCTGGTCCGGGTTTATGGCAGAGTCTGATCCCATAGGCGTTATAGTACCGGGATTAAAATCATAGTATATCGTGTTGAGGCCATAGTTAAGTTTGAATTTATCGCTGATGTAGTGCTTCAGGTCGTATTTAAAGTTGTAGTTCTTGATACCCGAATCCCATTTAAGCCCTATAAAGCCTAGCTCAAGGCCATAATAATAATCGCTGTATATCAGGCTGGTATTAGAGAAAAGCTTGTCGCTGAAAAGGTGGTTCCAGCGGAGGTTAAGCACGGCATTTCCATATACATTATTAAAGCTGTCGCTGATGTCCAGCAGGTCGCGGCCAAAATAGCCCGAAAGGTATAAATTATCATTCCTTCCAATGTTATAACTCAGCTTGGTATTGAGGTCATAGAAATAAGCTGAGTTATCATTATCAGCGAGCTTAAGGAAAAGGTGCGCATAGGATGCCCTTCCGCCTATAAGGAACGAAGCCTTGTCTTTAACGATAGGCCCTTCTGCAAGTAAGCGGCTCGAAATCGCACCTATACCGCCTGTCATGTGGTATTCTTTCTTGTTTCCTTCTTTCTGGTAAATATCCAATACTGATGACAGCCTTCCGCCGTAGCGTGCCGGTATGCCGCCCTTGTATAATTTCAGGTCTTTAATGGCATCCGCATTAAAAACCGAAAAGAAACCAAAAAGGTGGGAGGAGTTGAAAATAGTGGCTTCGTCCAGGAGGATAAGATTTTGGTCGGCAGAACCGCCACGCACGTTAAAGCCCGAAGCGCCTTCGCCGGCATTGGTTACACCGGGAAGGGTAAGAAGTGATTTCAGTACATCCACTTCGCCCATTACAACCGGCATTTTCTTTATTTCTTCAGATGACAGCCTGTTAACACTCATTTCGGGTTTCCTTATGTCTGCTTTTCTTTGATCGCCCGAGATTACAACCTCCTGTAATTCCTGGCTGCTTGAAGTAAGGCTGAAGTTCTTCCGCACGTTACTGGTCAGTACGATGGTCTCTTCCTGCGTGGCGAAGCTTACATAGCTTATCTGGACAGTATAAGTCCCGGGAGGGAGCGAAATAGAGAAGAAACCGTATTCGTTAGTTGTGGCGGCTTTTTGTACCTCTTTAATGTAAACGCTTGCGCCAATGAGCGTTTCGTTACTGCTGCCATCGGCAATGGTACCGCTAAGGGTAAATTTTTCCTGTGCAAATACGCTGCCCAGGAACATGATTAGGAATACCGTAAGATAGCCTTTCGTTCGTAAGATCATGATGTGGTTTGTTTGTTTTGATTGATTGACGAATTGTGTGCAAAGTTGCGTTATTTTCCGCAGATACATTTATGCATTTTCCGGAAAGCCTGCAATTTTACATCTCTTATTTTTCTTTTTCGATTTGATAACGCAGGTATGACGCTTTAAATTGCTGAATGTTACAAACTTTACAGAAAATTAATACAAAAAAATGTCTTTGTTATAGCACCGCAAATCTGATAGTACTTTCCTTATGTGCGATTTAGCTTTAATGATTATGTAATAAGCTAAAACACAAATTAGCTGATGTAATTCCAAATATTCTTCTTTTTCCCCATTTCGATAAATGCATGGCGCAACGCAGCATGCTCGGGTTTTTCCATTGGGGCATCATCTTTAAGGAGCTTCAGGGCGTGCTCACGGGCAAGCATCAGTATATCGCGGTCTTTCACAAGATCGGCAATCTGGAGGTTGAGTACGCCACTCTGCTGTGTCCCCATAATGTCGCCTGGGCCGCGCAGTTTCAGATCAACCTCCGCTATCTCGAAGCCGTCATTCGTTCGGGTCATGGTTTCCAGGCGGGTTTTGGTATCGTTGCCCAGCTTGTGCCCGGTCATCAGGATGCAGTAACTCTGTTCGGCGCCACGTCCTACACGCCCGCGTAACTGGTGCAGCTGTGACAAACCAAAGCGCTCGGCGCTCTCTATAACCATCACACTGGCGTTGGGAACATTCACACCTACTTCAATCACTGTTGTAGCAACCATAATATTTGTTTTTCCAGAAGCAAAGCGGGCCATTTCGCTGTCTTTTTCGGCAGGCTTCATCTTCCCGTGCACGATACTCACGCTATATTGCGGCAATGGGAAATCACGCGAAATGCTCTCATAGCCATCCATCAGGTCTTTGTAGTCCATCTTCTCGCTTTCCTGTATCAGTGGGTACACGATATAGATCTGACGGCCTTTCGCAATCTCATCCTTCAGGAATTTCCACACCTTAAGACGGTTACTATCAAACCGGTGTACCGTTTGTATAGGTTTTCGGCCGGGCGGCAATTCATCAATGACTGATATATCGAGGTCCCCATACAGGCTCATAGCCAGTGTCCGAGGAATAGGAGTGGCAGTCATTACCAGCACATGTGGCGGTATGTCGTTCTTGCGCCACAGCTTGCTGCGCTGCTCTACGCCAAAGCGGTGCTGCTCATCTATAACGGCAAGCCCCAGGTTTTTAAACTGCACCTTATCTTCCAGCAGGGCATGGGTTCCAATAATGATATGCAATTCGCCGCTTTCCAGTTGTTCATGAATGATTTTTCGTTCTGAAGTTTTGGTTGAGCCGGTTAGTATCTTTATATTGATACCTAATGGATTGGCTAACTCGCTTAACCCTGTAAAATGCTGGTTGGCGAGTATCTCTGTGGGCGCCATAAGGCAGGCCTGGAAACCGTTGTCAAGCGCCAGCAGCATACTCATCATGGCTACAATCGTCTTGCCGGATCCTACGTCACCCTGCAAAAGGCGGTTCATTTGTGCGGGCTGCCCCATGTCGTTGCGTATCTCTTTGATAACGCGTTTTTGCGCATTGGTCAGGCCGAAGGGCAGGTGGTTATTATAAAAGTCATTAAAGTAGTGGCCTACCTGGGTAAAAGGGTGGCCTTTTATCTTGTGCTTCCGGATGAGATTTTTGGTAATGAGCTGCAATTGTATGAAAAATAATTCTTCAAACTTCAGGCGGAACTGCGCCCGTGCCAGTATTTCATGGCTCTTCGGGAAATGAATGTTGAATAACGCTGCATTTTTCGGTATCAGTTGCAATTCCTGAATCAGGGCAGGTGGGAGGGGGTCTGAAAACTTTGCCTGAGTCTCCCGGAACAGCTGCTGCATGATATTGTTCACTACTTTATTGGTAATTCCTTTCTGTGCCAGCTTTTCGGTTGAAGGATAAAAAGGCTGCATGGCTGAACGAAGGCTTTGCTCATGCTCTGCAAGTGGTTCCATTTCAGGGTGTGCCATATTGAACACACCGTTAAACGAGCTTGCCTTTCCGAAAATGACATAGGGCGTATTGAGCTTCAGGTTCTCGCGGATCCATTTTTGTCCCTGAAACCAAACCAGTTCCATTTCACCGGTGCCATCGGTAAACGTTGCCACAAGGCGTGCCTTCTTTTCACCTACTGTTTTTATATTGATTACTTTTCCCACTACCTGTACCTCCGCGCCACTGTTTATTAGCTCATTGATGCGGTAATAGCGCGTACGGTCGATATAACGGTTAGGAAACAGGTGCAGGAGGTCGCCATATTTATGGATGCCGAGTTCTTTACGCAACAGTTCGCCGCGTGCGGGGCCTACGCCCTTGAGGTATTCTATAGGAGTTTCGAGCAGGTTGTTCATTTAAAAAAGTAATTCTTCCATGCATATACCAACATTAGGGCAGCTGATATTATAGGTACGAAGATAACTATTATTGAGAAATTGGGACATATCTTATATTTCCCGCCTTATCATTATCTTTACACCATGGAAAACCCAGTTTCAAAAGACCCAATGCACGGCGTTACGCTCAAAAAGATCCTTGAAGACCTCGTAGGCTTTTACGGTTTCGATACCCTTGGAGAGCTGATAAAGATAAAATGCTTTAATGAGGATCCAAGCATTAAGTCCAGCCTCACCTTCCTGCGAAAAACCGAATGGGCCCGCAAAAAAGTGGAGGAACTTTATATAAGGGCATTGCCAAAAATGAAATAGTCTTGTGGCTGCCTATAACAAAAAAAATCTTCCCGGCGGAAGATTTTTTTATTTTGGCTGAACTGAAAAATTATTCTGTAACCGTGATAGTCCTGGTGATATACAGGTTGTTCTCCTGTAAGAACCTCAGTTCATAGGTCCCTGCTGCCGTTGCAGTAAAGGTATACGGCTTAGTTAGCGATCCGCTAGGGGTATCGGTACACTGGCATCCCGAATAGTCCACAAGGGCGACAATGTTTTTTGGGAACGTAGTGGTTTGTACAAAACGGTTGAATGCTCCACAACTGTTGGCAACCCTGAATGTCACGTTAAGTGTTATCGGCACGTTTACGGTAGTGGTAGTAGGCCCGGTCACTTCGAGTGATGTCATCTGGCCGTTATAAAAGCAATAGTTGTTATTGTTATCATCAACACTGCATGCCGTTATTGCCGATATGGCAATCAAAAATCCAATAAATTTTATTTTAAGCGTCTTCATAAAAGTGGTTTTCTATTATAGATGATATTTTATGCGATTGGTTGCGTAGCGGCGAGGCTTTTTTTAACGTAAAATTACAATGCTGAAACCCGCCTGAAAACTTTGCCCTGATGCTAAAATCGTAATGCTTTCTTTTTCAACAATATTGCCGGAAGCGTCATGCGGGTCTGAATATCCTTTCCATGGCTCAATGCATAAAAATGGCGCATTTTGTTTTGTCCAAATGCCCAGGTGCGGAAAATCGCTGAACGCCACCTTCAGGAGAGGGTCGCCATTCTTTACGATCTCTAACGTGCGTGAGGTATGGTTTTTCAGGATAAGCGCATCATTTTTAAACAGTTCATAAGTAAGCGGGAGCACCTTGTTTTGAACAGGTAATGTTATCGTTTTGTCAGATAGCAGGTCGTTTTCCAGCTGCGTGCTTATGGGCTGTTCGTCGTTTTCGAAGATCAGGCTGTACTCCTCAAAATTTCCGGGCAGGGCAAAAGCAGGGTGCGCCCCTATAGAAAATGGCATATCACCTCCGCTTTTATTGCTTACGGTGTAGTCGATACGAAGCGTTTTTCCCTCGAGCGTGTAGGTGAGTTCCAACTCAAAATCAAAAGGATACAACCGTTTTGTATCATCATCGGATAATAATGAAAAAACTACGCTGTGTCCGTTATGGCTTTTTACGGCGAATTCTTTATCCCTGGCAAATCCGTGGCGTGTCATAGCATAGGTTTTTCCTTCAAAAAGGTAGCTGTTGTTTCGTAATGTGCCTACTATCGGGAATAATACAGGCGAATGTTTTCCCCAAAAGTCAGGATTGCCTTCCCACATGTATTCGTTGCCGGTAGTGTCTTTTAAAGAATTCAGTTCGGCTCCCCTCGGGTTGATGGTAGCAGTAAGGATGTCGTTGTTGATCGTAATATTCACGTTATATTTTGTGTTGGTTGCAAAGGCTAATTTAGGCAATTGTCTAATAACAGGCAACCGATTGCAATGGGTATGTACTATTGCATTATCCAAATCGTTATCTTGCCGTAACTTTAATTTTAGCCATGGACAGATTTTTATTGCCACTGCTCTTACTGTTTACAATCACCTGCAACGCCCAAAAGAATGCCACAAAAGCTTCTGCCGAATACAGGCATGCGCAGCAACTCCTTAAGGATAAAGATTATTTTAATGCACGTGACTATATTTCTATAAACGATAAGCATTTCAGCAAATTTGAAAGACTTGTGCTACAAGCGAATACCGATAATATTTTTAACAGAGCATCGCAGTCGAATGAGAAAATAGTTGAAGCTTTCAATAAATTCCCTGATCAGCTAAGCGACTCCCTTCAATTGAGCCTTAGGCGGCTGAAACATGCCAACCATGCACGCCTTTTTCAGTATGCCGAAGCCAATGCTGTGGTAAAAGATATTCTTGCGACACCTACACGATTTCTGGATGCTGCGGAAATTGCCGATTATTACAACATGGGCAATATATGGACATTGCTGGCCGGGCAGCCAAAACAGGAAGTGATCGTTAGTGAGGCTACATTTATAAAAATGAAAAGGGATAAGGCACAACTCACCAATCTTCCGGTAAAGGCTGGAAATGTAACCATTGACTTTATTTTTGATACCGGTGCTAATCTTTCGACAGTGACGGAAACTACTGCCGTTAAACTTGGTATGAAGATATTGGGCGGAAGCATTCAGGTAGGTTCGATCACAGGTGCTACAGTCAACGCAAAAATGGCAATTTGCCCGCAGTTTACGATAGGAAGTATAACCATAAAAAATGCTGTTTTCCTGGTTTTCCCTGATAGCGCGCTGGCTTTCCCGCAGATAGATTACCAGATAAACGGTATCATTGGCTTCCCCGTGATCGAGGCTATGAAAGAGATACAGGTTACGCAGGAGGATGAATTCATTGTCCCTAAAAACATGACGGCAAAAAGCGGGCAGGAAATGGCGCTCGATTTCCTTACACCTGTAATAAAGATAAACGATGAGTATTATACTTTCGATACCGGTGCTGTAAGCACTTCACTGTATACCAAATATCTTGAAAAACATAAGGACGAAATAATTGGTGCTTACAAAGAAACCGATCTGGATTTTGGCGGGGCAGGGGGTATGACGACCAAAAGAGGTTACAGCGTAAACTTACCGCTCATTATAAACAGTAAACAGCTGACACTCGAAGGCGTACAGCTGTTTACTGAAAAAATTGATAGCGAAGAGAGTCATTTCTACGGGAACATAGGGCAGGACCTTATAAAACAGTTCCAAAAAATGACCATCAACTTCAGCGCAATGTTCGTGAAGTTCGACTAAGCCAGTTTATGCCCGCGAATCGTCGCGGGTCTTTTTCACCAGGCCAATGCCTGCAATAAAAAAAATTAGCCCTATAACTCCGTATATAGCTGTCGTTTTTATATTCTGCTCGCCGGTTGTCGTATTGGCAAATATATAAGCCGCATAGATAAGGCCGATGATCCCAAGAACAGTCAGGATGGCACCAAAAATTCGTTTCAAATTCATAATAGGTTGTTTTAATAAGATGTTTACAAATTTCAGCCTTATTTAAATATTCCGATGAGTGTTTGTAAAAACATTAACACTAACATCATATTTAGTTCAAATAATTTTGAAAATATCAGTAATTATTGAGCTTATCAATATCACGTACAATAATACTTACAAACGAAAAGCTAAATAAAAGTTATTTAGTCTTAAACCGTTATGAAGGAATGATTTAATTGCTGAAATTGCACCATGATTTGAACGGAAGTTTAACTCTTAATAAAAATATTATGAAATTATTATACCTCCTATTATTCGTTTTTGGCCTGATGCTTACAGGTTATCTTTTCCTTAATGATTTCAGTTTTGATAATATAAGCTTCAGTAATTATCTTATTAGTACGCTGGCAATATTATTGTCGTCATGCCTGGTTATTGGTGGAATTTTATGGCTATTTTCAAGAAGGAAAAGCAATTATAAAGATATGATGACTATACGTCAATACTACGCTTATAAAAGCGCGCGTTAATTCACGGACACGCTTTATAGAAAACCCGGGAATGTAAGCCCGGGTTTTTGTTTCTAAATTTTTGATAATTGGCCAATAGCATACTCTAATGAAGGAAGTACTGTTTCCCCAAGAATTAATGAACTGATTTTAATTTCTTGAGTCAAATAATTTGTTTGAATGTAATCCTTCAAAGATTCTATCCATGATAATTCATTTTTAAGTTTAAGTATAAAAGCTTCATGTTTATATCGTTTGTTGAAAATGTTCGCTATTAGACGTTTATTATTGCTGCTTGAAGTCATCCAGATATCACCAAAAACTTTATAATCAATATAATTTAGTATTGGTATATCGTAATAAATTGCGTGATGAGTTCCAACTAAAACAATTTTACTGTAAAATGTAGTTAGGTTTTCTTTCAATTCAGAGATTAATATCTCAATATTTTCCGGCTGAAAATCACTAGCTGACTCAATTAAAATGTTTTTAGTAAAGTCAAGAAATTCTATAAATTTTGGATTTCTTTTCGAATGAAATGCTAAGCCGTATGCATATTCATAATTAAGTTCTTCAAGAATATTTGTGTTTAATAGCCTCTTTTCTTTTAAATTAAGTATATTTTCTTTACCATATTCTATTATATCCTCTTGATTCAAATTAATCAAATTTAATTCGGAATAATTTAATAAAACGGCAGTTACATGTATTATAACATATTTGTCAATAAATTTAAAATTTTTAAAATCTTCAATTACATTAGTATAATAGCTCAAAAAAGTATCATCATCAAGATCATATAACCTCCAAAACTTAATCCAAGTAGGTGTTTTTTCATTATCATAGTATTTACTCGAATCTATGGAGTTTTTTATGCTTTTATCATCTGATTCTCCATAAATAAAAAAAGATGAATAATCTTGAGGTAAAATAGGTGATTGCCCTGTGTTAAACATGGAATATTTATCTCTTAAAATATCTATGGGTTTTTTATCATTTTCATCAAAAGTGAAGTTTAAGAAAAAATCATTAATGTCTTTTTCTATCATATCTCCTTTCTTTAATTCGAAAGATAAGATGAAAAATGATTCGATGATATGATTAAGAAGATCTATTTTATTATTCTCTATTTTCGGTAGATAGTAATGAAACCTTTCATAGTCCAGTATAGATTGTTTTAAATGTCTTAAATTATTATAACCAGCGGTTTCAAAAATATTTTTAATTATATCTTTTTTAGAATTTAATAGGTCTATGACATGGGTATTGGTTAGTTGACTAATAAAATGGTCTACAGAACTATCAAAATCTGGTTTAATGTCAAAACTTTTACCGATTAATTTTTCTTTAATGAATGCAAATTTATTTTTTTTTGATTCTCCGTCTGATTTTATAATTTCTTCTTCATTTCCAACAATGATAACTTTCAGTCCTTTATTTTCAACAAATTGATTGATATAACCCAATAGATCTTCTATTGGTATACTACATCTTTCCAAATCATCAAAAACAATTACATTATTATCAAGATTATTTAAATATTCGGGAAGAACTATATCTGGAATACCTTGATTTATTGTAACGTCACTTTTTTTATCTCCATTCAAATCTAGATTGATAGTGGTTTTAATAAGACCTTTTAAAACTTTCCCTGCAAGCCTCATTCCTTTTGAAGATAAAATAGGATGCAATTGCTGAAATATACTTTCATCAATATCTTTAAAGCTACCCATCCCATATAAGCTTACTCTTAAAAATGTTGTTGAAGAATTTTGTTGTATAAAATTATCTAAAAACCACGATTTTCCAGTACCCCAATTTCCTCTAATAAAAACTGCAAATTCAGGTGGGTTTTCTATATTTATATAGTAATTTAAATATCTATTTACGTGTTCATTCATATAGGTAGGAAATTTTTATGAATTTAATAATTATATTTTATAAGAAATTAAGTTATTATAGATAAATTAAAATAACCCCCAACAACGTTGAGGGTTTTGAATCAATTTTCTAATGGTTATAGCATGAGTAAGCCAATCATCAATAGAAAATAAAAAATAAAAAATTATTTAGTTTTTCACAAGGTCGCTTTGGTTCCTGAATACCAGTTCGCCGTCAAAGCTATCAAGCAGGATGATGCTATCTGTAGTTACCTTACCGGAAAGTATCTGTTTCGAAAGCTCGTTCATCACTTCTTTTTGGATCACACGTTTTACAGGGCGTGCGCCAAAGTCAGGGTCGTAGCCTTTTTTAGCGAGATAGTCGATAGCTTCCGGTGTGGCGTCCAGTGTAATATTCTGCTTTGCCAGTAATTTGGTTACCGATTTCAGCTGAAGCCCTACGATCTCCTTAATATTATCAGCGCTCAGCGGGGTGAACATCACGATATCGTCTATACGGTTGATGAACTCCGGGCGAACGGTTTGTTTCAGCAGACCAAGCACTTCAACTTTGGCGGCTTCAATAGCATTTTCGATATTGCCTTTAAAAGTTTCGAATTTCTCCTGTATAATACTGCTTCCCATATTGGAAGTCATAATAATGATCGTGTTCTTAAAGTCTGCTACACGGCCTTTGTTGTCGGTAAGCCTTCCTTCATCTAGCACTTGCAAGAGTATATTGAAAGTGTCCGGGTGTGCTTTCTCGATCTCATCCAGCAATACTACCGAATACGGTTTTCTCCTCACAGCTTCGGTAAGCTGGCCACCCTCATCATAACCCACATATCCCGGAGGCGCACCAACAAGGCGGCTCACACTGTGGCGTTCGCTATACTCGCTCATATCGATACGGGTCATTGCGTTCTCATCATCAAACAGGTAGGAGGCAAGGGCTTTCGCTAATTCGGTTTTACCCACACCCGTTGTACCCAGGAACAGGAAGGATCCTATCGGTTTCTTCTGGTCCTGCAATCCGGCACGGCTCCTGCGCACAGCATCGCTCACGGCCTCAATAGCTTCTTCCTGGCCTACAACGCGCCTGTGCAGTTCATCCTCAAGGTTGAGCAGTTTTTCACGCTCGCTTTGCAGCATTTTGGTTACCGGTATGCCCGTCCATTTAGCAACCACTTCAGCGATATCCTCCTGGGTCACTTCCTCTTTTATCAGGCTTTGGCCTTTATGGGTTTCTGCCAATTGACTTTCAAGGGTATCCAATTTGTCCTGTGCTTCCTTGATCTTACCATAACGAAGCTCGGCTACTTTACCGTAGTTGCCTTCGCGTTCGGCCCTTTCGGCTTCTGCCTTAAAGTTCTCGATCTCGGTTTTAGCGGCTTGTATGTTATCAACAACATCCTTCTCGCTTTTCCATTGGGCGTAGATCTCGTTGCGATCCTCTTTCAGGTTGGCGAGCTCCATGCCGAGCGATTTCAGTTTCGGCTCGTCATTTTCACGCTTGATGGCTTCGATCTCGATCTCCAGCTGCATGATCTTACGGTCAAGCACATCCAGCTCTTCCGGCTTGGAGTTGATCTCCATTCGCAGTTTAGAGGCCGCCTCATCCATAAGGTCGATAGCCTTATCGGGTAGGAAACGGTTCGTAATATAGCGTTGCGACAATTCCACTGCTGCAATGATAGCATCATCTTTAATCCGCACCTGGTGGTGGGTCTCATATTTTTCCTTGATACCGCGAAGGATGGATATAGCGCTTTCGGTATCCGGCTCATCTACCATTACCTTTTGGAAACGGCGTTCCAGCGCTTTGTCTTTTTCGAAATATTTTTGGTATTCATCTAATGTCGTTGCACCTATCGCACGCAGCTCACCACGGGCAAGTGCAGGTTTCAGGATGTTCGCGGCATCCATCGCGCCCTCGCCGCCACCGGCACCCACAAGGGTATGTATCTCGTCAATAAAGAGTACGATATCACCCTCGGCAGAGGTCACTTCCTTTACCACCGATTTCAATCGCTCTTCAAATTCACCTTTATATTTGGCGCCTGCTATCAATGCGCCCATATCAAGCGAATACACAACCTTATTTTTCAGGTTCTCCGGTACGTCGCCCTGGATGATACGGTGCGCAAGTCCCTCGGCAATAGCGGTCTTACCCACGCCCGGCTCACCCACGAGCATCGGGTTGTTCTTGGTACGGCGCGACAATATCTGCAGCACACGTCGTATCTCCTCATCACGCCCGATCACCGGATCCAGCTTGCCTTCGTTAGCCAACTGGTTAAGATTTTTTGCATATTTGTTAAGCGAATTGTAAGTCTCTTCTGCGCTTGCAGAGGTTACCCGTTCGCCTTTGCGGAGTTCGTCTATTGCGGCCCTGAGGCCTTTTTCGGTCACGCCCTGGTCTTTCAGTATTTGGGCTACCTTACTTTTAGAAGCAAAAATAGCCAGCAGCAAATGTTCGATAGAAACGAATTCATCGTTCATTTTGCGTGCAATGTTAGAGGCTTCGGTAAGGGCTGTGCTGGCATCCCGCGAAAGCCCGAGCTCGCCGCCCGATACTTTCGGGAAGCTTTCAATTACCCTGTCCAATACTTGCAGGAACATGGGGAGATTTACATTGAGTTTTTTAAGGAGGAAAGGCGTTACGTTCTCGTCCACTTCCAGTACAGCTTTCACGATGTGCTCGTTCTCTATCTGCTGCTGGCCAAGACTTTGGGCGATTTGCTGCGCCCTTTGTATCGCTTCCTGTGATTTTATAGTAAAATTGGCAAAGTTCATATTCTAATTTCTTTAAATTTGATAAGACTATTTCAATTTGTATTCCGTAAAGTAAAATCCGACAAATTGTCCTGAAAGACTACTGTTTACAGGTGTTTCAACAGACAAAATGTCCTAAAAATGGCACAATGGGCTTATTTAATAAAATATTTGGCGAATCTGATAGTAAAGATACATCATCTTCGGGTTTAGAGTGGAACAATTTAACGTCATCAAAACAACTTGATGATATCATCCAGGAATCGGCAGAGATGCCGGTACTAATCTTCAAGCACAGCACGCGTTGCGGGATCAGCCGTATGGCGCTAAAAGGATTTGAAAGCGAATATGCTATCGATGCCGATAAGGTAAAACCTTATTATCTGGACCTATTGGAACACAGGGATATTTCGAATGAAATTGCCACTATCTTCCATGTCGAGCACCAGTCACCGCAATTGCTGTTGGTAAAGGACGGGGTGGTTACTTATCATACCTCGCACGGGGATATTAATGCCGGAGAAGTGAAAGCAAAAATAGGATAGTGTGGGTTTACGGCATAAATTTTTTAAACCTCAGAATCAGTATACATTGGTTTCCGAATGGAACGACCTGACCGATATAAAACAACTGGATGAAATTATTGCCTTGTCGTTTCACACGCCTGTTGTTATTTTCAAGCACAGTACCCGCTGCGATATGAGCAGTACCATGCTGAGAAAATTTGAAGCCGGTTATGATCTTATCGGGGTGGAGTGCAGGCCTTACTTTTTAGACCTTATAGCGAACCGGCATATTTCCAATGAAATTGCATCACGTTTTGGCGTGGTGCACCAGTCGCCGCAAATTATAGTGATAAAAGGCGGGAAGTCTGTGTACCATGCTTCACATGGGGGGATCGATGTGGGGTTGGTGAAGGGGAAATTATGATTATTTATTCCCTACAGGAAAATACGCTGTGCTACCGTGAATTGCTACAGAAATTATTTCCTTAAGAGAAATTTGTTAAGCAGGTTAAGCAATTCGATTTTCTGTTTAGGAGGTTAATTTCGGCAGCAATAAACCATACATCAATTTTCCCTTTAGGGAATCCATTTTGGTAGCAATAGACATACATGATTCTAAATTTCCCTTAGGGAATTGATAATCATTCTAACTCTCTAAAGATATACCGCTCATCATATTCAACTTCAAATTTCTGGAGGAAATCTAGGTATTCTTCCCGAAATGAAATTTTCTTATGATGAATTTCCTGATTTTCAATATAATCAATGACTGCCTTAACTTGATATTTACTATAAGAGAATGCTCCATAGCCTTCCTGCCATTCGAATTTGCCATTGACAAATCCTTTTTGGTTTATCCAAAGAGAAGAGTTTCGCTTAATATCCTGTAATAGATCAGAAACAGATTGATTAGGCCTCATGCCTATAAAAATATGTACATGGTCGGGCATTCCATTTATTGCTAAAAGTTTGTGTCCCTGTTTTTCAATTATTCCGGAAATGTATAGATACAATTCCTGCTTCCAATGTGGTGCAATTATTCCGTATCTGTGCTTTACGGCAAAAACAAACTGAAGATGAATCTGAGTGTAGGTATTTGGCATTTTATCTTTATAATATAACAAACATAATAAATTGATTAATTCCCTAAAGGGAAATTCCTCGCAATACCGAATATTTTCTACCGAAATTATTTCCCTACGGGAAATTCACTTAGTGGAATGCAATACAGTTTCCCTTTAGAGAATCCATTTGGGTAGCAGGCGTACACGATTTTCAAATTTCCCTTTCGGGAATCTATTTGGGTCACAAGAAGTGTACATAATCCCAAATTCCCTTTAGGGAATCCATTTCGGTAGTAACAACCACAAACGATTCCTAATTTTCCGTAGGGAATTCATTTCGGTAGTTTTAAAGATCAAAACTCACACGTTTGATACATTATTTGAGTTAATTGGAATTATACAATTCCCATGTAGCATCTTCTACAATATAATACCTGGCGTAACTTTGAGCTTGAAATGTACCAAAATTTTTAATCTCAACCTTATCCGTATCTATCATTAACTTAAAGTGTCCCTTTACCTTTACTTTTTTTTCCAGGTAAATACTATCCCAGCTTTTGCAAACCTGCAATTGCATAGACTTCATCATTAGCACGTAATACAGCTCCGTATTTTTCATTTAGTGCGGTTCCAATGACAATATTAGGATTACCTGCATCTTTTCCTGACTTGCAACTCATAACCAGTAAGAAACAAACTAAAAAATATTTCATAATTAACTTTAATTAGAGTCAATCATTTATTCCCCCCAACTAGCGCGAGCATAATTGGTTTAGCGGAAAATGATTGATTTATTGAAATCTGTACAAGTAAATTATAAGGACATCATTTGACACCCCTGATACTTACTTAACATATCTTTAAAATCCATTTCATCTAAGAGCACCAATTCGTCAAACCCATAGCAAATTCCGAATATATATTGTCCATCTGGGTCAATAAATTTTGATCCGAAATGATAATATTTGCCTTGGAAATAATTATAAATTCTATCTACAGCTACGCCAGGTAAATTTTTGAAAACGTTGGTAATAATCTTGCAGTTTTGCATCTCATAGTCACCTTTGATAACTATTTTATCCAAAGTTAATAGTTCATGCGATTCGAGTATATGGTCAACCAGGATTTGCAAAAAGGTACCATCGCTACATTCAAATAGTAACGTGTTGTCTTGCACGAATTCATTGCCATCTTCTATAACTGTTATAGTGTATATGGCTGTAAATATTTTACCTTTAAATAAAAATAAATCTTTGGATGCTTCCATATTGCATTGTAAAAGCCCCTTCCGGGGCTTTACTATATTATTTCTTATAAGGTGCCAGCAACTTACTGCACACTTCCCCAAAGCCTATCCGTACCTCATCGTTCTCACAATAGCCGCGCATGATCACGCTGTCGCCATCGTTGATGAACTTACGTTCGGTACCATCCTTAAGAGTGATAGGGTTTTTGCCGCCCCAGGTAAGTTCCAGCATCGAGCCAAAACTATCGGGCGTAGGGCCGGATATGGTACCGCTTCCCATAAGGTCACCACTATTGATGCGGCAGCCATTTACGGTGTGGTGCGCCAGCTGCTGCGCCATACTCCAGTACATATATTTAAAGTTCGAGTTGGATATTACAGTCTCTTCGCCGTTTTCAGGCTCTATGGCCACCTGTAGTTTTATATCAAAAGCATGCGCGCCTTCCTGTTGAAGGTACTCCAATGGCTGCGGGTCGTTTTGCGACGGCCCCTGTGTACGGAACGACTCCAGTGCATCAAGCGTCACGATCCACGGCGACATGGACGATGCGAAATTTTTAGCTAGGAATGGCCCGAGCGGCACATACTCCCATTTCTGGATATCGCGGGCGCTCCAGTCGTTGAACAGCACCATCCCGAAGATATGCTCTTCGGCCTCTTCAACGGGTATCTGCTCACCCATAACGTTGGCATCGGTAGTGATGAACGCCATTTCAAGTTCAAAGTCTACCAGCTTAGATGGACCGTATACCGGTTTTTCAGCTCCTGGCGGCAATGTCTGTCCGTAAGGGCGATGTACCGGAATTCCCGAAGGCACTATCGTTGACGACCTTCCGTGGTAGCCCACGGGCAGGTGCAGCCAGTTGGGCAATAATGCATTTTCAGGATCGCGAAACATGATGCCTACATTGGTGGCGTGCTCGCGGCTTGAATAAAAATCAGTATAATCGCCGATAAGTACCGGCAGCTGCATTTCTACATCTTCCATGTTAAAAATGACAACGGCCTTATGCTCTTCATTGTCCTTAAGTTCGTTGTTGGTCACATCAAAAAGGTCTGCAATGCGGTTGCGTACCAGTCTCCATGTCTTTTTCCCATCAGAAATGAAGTCGTTCAGTGTATCCTGCATGAACATATCGTCGGTAAGTTCGATGCCCTCAAAATAATTAAGCTGCTGAAGGGCGCCGAGATCGATGGCATAATCGCCGATCCGCGTGCCAATCGTCACAACATCGTCTTTGGTAATAAACACGCCAAATGGGATGTTCTGAATTGGGAAATCGCTGTCTTTCGGTACGTTAAGCCAGGATTTCCGGGATGGGTCATTTGCTGTAAGTGGCATATTCTAAGTATGTGTTTTTTTGTTTTATTGAATCATCAAATATAGTTTCCTCTGTCGTTTTACCAAACGTTTTTTTGTACTTTTGACATCAAATTAACGAAAAATTATAAAATGCAACGCGACGAACAAATTTTCGACCTTATCCTTGAAGAGCAGGACAGGCAGATACACGGACTGGAACTAATTGCATCAGAAAATTTTGTGAGCGACCAGGTGCTGGAAGCCGCAGGTTCTGTTTTAACGAATAAATATGCCGAAGGCTACCCCGGCAAGCGCTACTATGGCGGATGTGAGGTAGTTGACGTTATCGAGCAAATCGCTATCGACAGGGCAAAAGAGCTTTTCGGCGCCGAATATGTAAACGTGCAACCGCATTCCGGCTCGCAGGCCAATACTGCAGCTTTTGCCGCGATCCTTAAGCCGGGCGATAAAATATTAGGTTTTGACCTTTCACATGGTGGACACCTTACCCACGGTTCGCCGGTTAATTTTTCCGGTAAGCTGTACAATCCTGTATTTTATGGGGTAGAGAAGGAGACAGGCCGTTTAAATTATGACAAGATACAGGAAATAGCCGAAAGGGAAAAGCCGCAGGTGATCATTGCAGGCGCTTCTGCCTATTCAAGGGATATGGACTTTAAGCGCTTCCGCGAAATTGCAGATAGCGTTGGCGCACTGCTTTTGGCCGATATTGCACACCCGGCAGGGCTTATCGCAAAAGGTCTTATGAACGACCCTATTCCGCATTGCCACATCGTTACGACTACAACCCACAAAACCCTTCGCGGGCCACGTGGCGGCATGATCATGATGGGTAAGGATTTCGAGAATCCATTTGGCATTAAGACACCTAAAGGCGAGATCAGGATGATGTCGTCATTGCTTGATGGCGCTGTATTCCCGGGCAATCAGGGCGGGCCGTTAGAACATATTATCGCAGCCAAGGCCGTAGCGTTTGGTGAGGCTTTAACGGATGAGTTCTTCCGTTACGCAATGCAGGTGCAAAAGAATGCCAAGGCGATGGCAGAAGCGTTTGTAAAAAGAGGCTATGATATCATTTCCGGCGGTACCGATAACCACATGATGCTTATCGACCTCAGGAACAAGAACCTTTCCGGTAAAGAAGCTGAGAATGCATTGGTAAAAGCGGAGATCACCGTGAACAAGAATATGGTTCCGTTCGATGACAAATCGCCATTCGTGACTTCCGGCATCCGTGTGGGGACGGCAGCGATCACGACACGCGGATTATTGGAAGCCGATATGGAAACCATCGTTGCGCTAATCGACCGTGTAATTGTCGACCATACCAATGAAGACGTGCTCGAGCAGGTTGCCGATGAGGTAAACGACATGATGAGCGAAAGGCCGATATTCGTGTTTTAATTTTGTCATTATAAAAATATTTTAGCCCTGATTCGTCAGGGCTTTTTTATTTCCCATAAATTAGGCCCACAAATATGAGCGATACACAGGATAATTTCAGGAAGGTTTATTTTGAGCACAGGATACTCGTGTATAACCTGGCGCTCCATTATGTCCTGAACATTGAGGATGCCGAAGAGATCACTCAGGATGTGTTTGTAAAAGTACATGAATCGTTTACCACCTTCAAAAACGAGTCGTCACTGAAAACCTGGATTTACAGGATTACCATAAACCAGTCCCTTGACTTTATAAAGCGCCGCGACAGCAAAAAGCGGTTTTTCATCTTCGGAAGGAAAAGCACGTCCGAAAAAGAATACCTAAACCAGTCCACTTTTGAGCATCCAGGTATTGCGCTTGAGGATAAGGAAAAGTCAAAGTTGCTTTTTTCTATAATTGATCTTTTGCCCGAAACCCAAAAGACCGCTTTCCTGCTATCAAAGCTCGAAGGCCTTGGCAATCAAGAAATTGCTACTATTATGGAGACCAGTGTTGGTGCGGTAGAATCGCTATTGGTAAGGGCAAAGAGAACATTACAGGAAAAACTTGAGGGAAAATTTGAAGGATACCGCAGGAAAAAATAATAATTAGCGTCTAAAAGAGTATGGACAAGCAAAAATGGATAGAAGAAGTTATCGATAACGGAACCAGGGTGCGCAAGCTCGCCCCGCGTGACAGCCTGTTGGAAGCCATTGAAAGAAGTGTAGCTACGCTTGCTGAAGTACCCGCCAGGAAAGTCTGGATGGCTGCGGCTTCTGTCGCTGTACTGATAGCGTTGAACTTTGCTGCTGTAAAGGCGGCAGGAAGTGCCGGCAACGAAAAAACTTCAACATCCGAAACACCGCTTTATACCAATAACCAGCTTTATTAAAATGAAGAAGACAACATTATTAGGGACAGGGATCGTACTCCTTTTGATTATAAATGCTTTGACACTCGGCTTTATCTACTTTAAGGCAGGACGTCCGCCGCAGCATCCCGAACCGAAAGAAGTTATTTCGAAGATGCTCCATTTTGATGAGGGCCAGCGCCATCAGTACGAAGAGCAAATCGTATGGCACCGGACACGTATTAACCAGCTGGATGGCCGGATCAGGAAAGCAAAAGAAGAGCTATATGCATTGCTTGCCGAAAATAATACCTCAAAAAAGGACAGCCTTATCACCGTCATATCCGGTCTGCACAAAGAAATAGAGGAGACCCATTTTAAGCATTTCAGCGATATTAAGTCCATTTGCAGGCCGGAGCAACAGGTATATTATAAGCAGCTTATAATTGAGTTACCACGCCTTTTTGGTGGTCAGAAACAACCTCGTGCAAAGGAGTAAACACTAAGGTTCGATTTACAAATTGACTAAAAAATCGCGATTTAGTTATTGCGTAGCTATATTTTGAATTTTGTGTTAACCTGTTTATAAATAGCATTATAACTTCGTAAGGTGTTAGTATCTTTAAGGTAAATACCTTACTTATGGAAACCTATTTCGTTGTTCTGCAGTTGCCGGGCAGTACGGAACTAAAATTCGTCGAAGGGAAGTACAGCCCGGAAAACTTCTGGCAATATGCCGCGACCATTATCAGTAATGGAAAATCGGATATCATATCCGTGAGACAGGATACAGGCGTTTCGGAAGATTTGCGCAGCCATGCCGACTGTAGTGACCAGTTTGAAACGTATCTGTTGTTTTACCTTATGCTTAGTAAAGAGGAGGCTATGAATAAGAATGTTATATTTCAGAAAATATCAGATCTTCTGAAAGTTGCTAACTATGAGGTAGTAATTGATGCGAATGATAATTTCCAACTAATAATGCGTGATTATCTGGACATGACCGACCGAGATATCACAGGGCATTATTATGGAGGTACGCATCTTTCGGCGTAAGATCATGTAATCCAAAAGTCTAAAGATTTATTTCTCTTTTTTCGGGTATTTAGCTTCTACAAGCTACGGGGATGCCGTCCCGAAAGCTTCCGGGATTCTTAAGTGCTGTACATATCATGATTAATGATAAATACTCTTATTTACTTCAGGGCTCCTCTCTTTCGGAGAGGGCGGGGATGAGAACCCTCTACTGTAAAAATTTATATTACATTTTACATTCTTCTCGCTCTAATGTGCTAATTTTATGGCTATGGAAACGAACAGAAAAAAAGGCTTTGTATTTAAGACGTACGAAGCCCCTTATATATCGCCGTTCGATAAGCTATTCGAGATATTTACAGAACTGATAACCCACACTTCGGGCGACCTCGATGAAGCGATCGACTGGCTGAGGCAGCTGGACAAAGAATACAAGCTGACCGACAAAAATTACACTATCGATGACTTTATAGAAGACCTCAAGAAGAAGGGCTATATCCGCGAAGAGATAAAGCCGGATGGTGCAGGCGGATTAAAGATAACTTCAAAAACCGAGCGTTCTATCCGCCAGCAGGCATTGGAACAGATATTCGGCAACCTTAAGCGTGCCGGGTCGGGCACCCACCGGACGAAATATTCGGGCAGCGGCGATGAGCACACGGGTGAATTCAGGGAGTACCGCTTTGGCGACAGCCTTGAAAGGATATCGCTTACGGAAAGCCTCCGCAACGCCCAGGTGAACAATGGTATCGATGACTTCCAACTGTTCGAGAGCGACCTTGTGGTGGAGGATTCACAGTTCAAGGCGCAAATGAGCACCGTATTGATGATCGACATCAGCCACAGTATGATACTTTATGGTGAAGACCGAATAACACCAGCCAAAAAAGTGGCCATGGCTTTGGCTGAGCTCATCACCACACGCTACCCGAAAGACACGCTGGACATCCTTGTATTTGGTAACGATGCCTGGCCTATTGCTATTAAAGACCTGCCGTACCTTAATGTAGGGCCCTACCATACCAATACGGTAGCAGGGCTGCAATTGGCAATGGACCTGCTTCGCCGCAAGCGCAACACCAACAAGCAGATATTCATGATTACGGATGGCAAGCCGAGCTGCATACGCCAGTCTGACGGCACCTATTACATGAACAGTAACGGCCTCGACGATTATATTGTGGATAAATGCTACGCCATGGCACAGCAGGCCCGCAAGCTGCACATTCCCATCACGACCTTTATGATAGCTACCGACCCGTATTTGCAGGAATTCATTCAGCATTTTACCGAGGCCAACCAGGGCAAGGCATTCTATACGGGGCTGAAAGGATTGGGCGAAATGATATTTGAGGATTATGAGACGAACAGGAAAAAGAGGGTTAAATAGATTATTAGATAATAGACGATAGATAAAAGACAATGAACACAGAAAACATAAAAACATTAGGCGAATTAAAAAAAGCAGGCTACCAAAGCAAACACATTAAAGATGAGCTTCGCGGAAACCTGCGGGATAAGATAAGGAACGGCGAAAAAGTATTTGAAGGGGTTTGGGGATTTGAGAACACGGTAATACCCGAACTGGAGCGCGCTATACTTTCGAAACATAACATCAACTTACTGGGTCTTCGCGGTCAGGCAAAGACGCGACTTGCACGGCTGATGGTGAACCTGCTGGATGAGTACATTCCGTTTGTGGAAGGCTCCGAGATAAACGATGACCCGTTACAGCCTATTTCGCGCTATGCGAAAGAACTCATTGCTGAAAAAGGCGATGACACCCCGATAAGCTGGCTGCACCGTAGCGAGCGCTTCTATGAAAAGCTGGCAACGCCCGATGTTACCGTGGCCGACCTTATAGGCGATATCGACCCGATAAAGGCCGCGAGCCTAAGGCTGTCCTATGCCGATGACCGCGTAATCCACTTCGGGATGATACCGCGTGCTAACCGCTGTATATTCGTTATCAACGAATTACCCGATCTTCAGGCGCGAATACAGGTGGCGCTATTCAACATATTGCAGGAAGGCGATATCCAGATTCGTGGCTTCAAGGTGCGCCTGAACCTTGACATACAGTTCGTGTTCACCGCAAACCCTGAAGACTATACCAACCGTGGCAGCATCGTAACACCACTCAAAGACAGGATAGGTTCGCAGATCATAACGCACTACCCGGAAACCGTAAAGATAGCCCGCACCATAACCGAGCAGGAAGCCAACCGTGACGGCCGCCAAAGCGATACCATACACGTACCGGACCTCGCACGAGACCTGCTGGAACAGATAGGCTTCGAGGCACGCAGCAGCGAGTTCGTCGATTACAAGAGCGGCGTGAGTGCACGTATGAGCATCACGGCTTTTGAGAACCTGCTAAGTACTGCCGAGCGCAGGGTACTTAGGGCAGGGGAGGATAAGACCAGCATACGCCTGGCCGATTTCATGGGCATTGTCCCTGCTATAACAGGCAAGGTGGAACTGGTATATGAAGGTGAGCAGGAAGGCTCGGCCATGGTAGCCGAACACCTGATAGGTGCAGCCGTGAAAACCGTTTTTGCCGACTACTTCCCGAAAATAGAGAAGCTCGAAAAAAATGATGGCAAAGGCCCGTTTCAGGATGTTATCGACTGGTTCTTTAACGACGAGTCGGGTGTGGAAATGGAAGACGATATCTCAGATGCCAATTACCGCAAGCTGCTCGACAGCATTATTCCGTTAAAGCAATTGGTACAAAAATACCAACCCGATACTCCAACTGAAGACATGTACTTTATGAAGGAATTCATCCTGTGGGGGCTTGCAGAAAACAACAAGCTGAGCAAGGACCGCTTTAGCGAAGGCTACCAGTTCAAGGATATTTACGGTAGTTATATTAGTAAATTGTAAGTCCTGCTTATTTTATTAAAGTTAGCTATGAAAAGTATCCACGCTAGTGGAAGCTTTTCATAGCTAATTTTTTTGTGTTTGCTATAACGAAAGCGCGATTTAAGCTTTGGCAACAAAAAAATAACCTATTTTTGCGCTAATTTATAATAGGGATGGAAGACAACTTTAAAATGATTGCCAAAACCTTTTTTGGTTTTGAAGAGATACTGGCTAAGGAACTGCAAATGTTGGGTGCTCAGGAAGTAGAGCAGGGGGTACGTATGGTTAGTTTTAAGGGTGATAAAGGTTTTATGTACAAAGCCAATCTCGCCCTGCGTACGGCACTTAAAATACTTAAACCCGTTTACTTTTTCAGGGCTTATAATGAGGAGAGTTTATATAAAGGAATAATGTCAATGGACTGGTCTAAGTATCTTAATGCCAATCAGTCATTTGTAATTGATGTGACCATTCATTCCGACCATTTCAACCACTCGCAATTCGTAGCGCTCAAGGCCAAAGATGCGATTGTAGACCAGTTTCGTGAGCGTTATGGTAAAAGGCCGGATATTGATAAAGATTTCCCGGATGTACGCATCAACCTGCATATCCACGCCGATCAGTGCTCGGTAGCGCTCGATACTTCAGGCGCGTCACTGCACCAGCGCGGCTACAGGACGGCGACCAATATAGCACCTATCAACGAAGTATTGGCCGCAGGAATGCTGTTGCTCTCCGGATGGGATGGCCAGGGCGATTTTCTTGACCCGATGTGCGGTAGTGGTACCCTTCTTGCCGAAGCTGCCATGATAGCCTGTAATATCCCCGCTAACATCAACCGCAAAGAATTCGGCTTTGAAAAATGGAACGACTGGGATAACGATCTTTTCGACATGATAGTTGATTCGCTGATGAAGAAAACAAGGGAATTCCATTATAGCATAAAAGGCTACGACAAAGCGCCTTCTGCTGTAAATAAAGCGAAAGACAACATTACCAATGCCAACCTTGACGAATATGTCACTGTTGAGCAGCTCAATTTCTTTGAAACTGAAAAAGAAACCCGCGGACCGCTGCACATGGTGTTTAACCCACCGTATGGCGAAAGGCTCGATATTGACATGGAGCGTTTTTACCGCGAGATAGGCGACACGCTGAAACAGGGTTACCCGGGAACCAATGCGTGGTTTATAACCGCTAATCTTGAAGCGCTGAAATATGTAGGCCTGAAACCTTCCCGAAAAATAAAGCTCTTCAACGGCAAGCTTGAGGCAAGATTGGTAAAGTATGAGATGTATGAAGGCAGTAAGCGGACGAAATTTCAACGGGAGGAAGAATCATAATTTCAGATTTCAGAATGTAGATTTTATATTGAGCGTCACTCAAACCGGATAAAACGCTCAATTACTTAAATAGTAAAAGTGCAGATGTCGATCTGTAAATTGTAATTATACCATGAACAAAAAAGTAAAAGCATTTTTATATAACTTCCTTGGCTTTGCGCCATTTTTTATGCTACTGTGTTACCTCATTGAGAAATTTACAGGGCTTACAGGTTTTTGGATACCGGTTACTTCTGCGGTAGCAACAACCATACTGGCTCCAAAATTCCAGGTGGTAAAATATATGGGAGAAGAAAAGATATTTATGAGATGGCTCTTTGTGAAAGGTGTGAAAGAGGTAAAATAAAGCCGGTTAATGCTAAAAATAAGTAAGGGAGCCATGGCTCCCTTACTCTAACTAACTCAAAAAAGCAAACTATTTTGCAGACCTGAACTTTTCGAAAAAGTAAACAGGCAGGAATGCGAAGTTTAAAACCAGGAAGCCTGAAAATATCAGCAAGTTAGCTGCAGGCCAATGCATCATTTTAAAAATGAAGCCTGAACTTAGAAGAAATGAGGCTAAAAAGCCGAACAAATAAATACTTCGTTTCATAATGTAATTGATTTATGCCTTTCAAGGCGGTTAATATTATAGGTGTTTATTAGAATGCATTTTATTAAAATGTATTTACTTTAAAAAATAAAGGCCGAAGCCTTTAAAAATGTATAAAATATCATTTCTATTGCGAAATTGCCTTTTTATAAAAATTCTGATACCGTTGGTAAAAAAAGAGCGGCAGGAATGCAATGACGAATAGGACACAACCAATGAAAAAACTCAGGTTGGCACCCGGCCAGTGCATAGCCTTAAATAATATACCGGTAACTATGCCAGCAATAGATAAGCAACCCAGGATATTTACCAATTTCTGCCTTCTGAGGTTGTTCTTAAAACTGACCATAAGGTAGGTATCCCTTTCAATACCTTTCATAGCATGATAGCCTCCAAACTGTTGGATTGCGCTATTGTATGCAGTATCAAAATCTTCAAAATTACCTGTTTCAATATGCGTACAGATATGGTCCAGAACATCGGCCCGAAGCCCGGCAGATGCTATCCCATAAAACTCAAGGTTCGTGTCAATATAATCCACTTGTTCTTCGGTCAGTATCATTTGGCAAGTTGTTTTTCGTTAAAGATCAGCGACAGTGTTGCTATAAAATCATTGAGCTCATCCGTTATTTCCTGTGCAGCTTTTTTACCGCTGCCGGTAACCGTATAATATTTCCTTACACGCTTGCCAAGATACACTTTTTCGGTATCCAGTATGCCATCGGCTTCCAGCTTGTGGAGTATGGGGTACAGGGCCCCCTCACTAATGTCTATCTTTCCACGGGTAAGTTCTTTTACTTTTTGCGTTATCTCATAGCCATACATCTTATCGCTTTGGCTAAGCAGCTTCAATATGATGGGCTGAAGGGTTCCTTTGGTAAGTTCTTTACTATACATAGGACAAATATACATTTTATTACAATGTATACAAATAAAATGACGAAATATTTTTAAGAAACTTAAATTATGCCCGTAAAACCTATATATTTGGAATAAATATATTTTCTATGAAAACCATCCTACTTGTTATAGCAATGGTATTTAGCATTGTTAGCACAGCACAAAAGATACCTGCGGATAAGCAGCTCTATAACGTAAATATCTTCAGGTGGGCGGAGAATTCTGAAGGTGAGCTTACCGATAAGATAGTCCTTATTAACGCGGATGGCAGCGTTACCTTTAATGGCGAAGAGAATTTCAGGCAGCTTGATATGAATGCTGTTACAGCTGGCTTTACAAAATTTATTGAAGGCGAAAAAATTGAGAAGCTTCCTGCTTACGGCGAGGACGAAATGACCGAGGCGCACAACCCCGAACCGGGAGAGCAGGCCCTTCACATTACGGTCGTAAAAATGCAGGATTACCTTAATGACAAAGATAACTTTCTGTATCCGGCAGAATATTTTAAGCTGATTGTTATCCCAATTGATGAAACCCCTACAGCCCTTTATAAATATTTAAGCCCGGACGTCGTTAAAGCCTTAAAAGACATGCTGGAGGATTAACGTCGCAACATACCCTATGAAAAATTATTATATACTCCTCTTTCTATTCTTATTTTCAGCACTGTCTTATGGGCAGGTAAAAGGCGAACTTGAAGTTGGCATCGGCATTGGGTCTAATGGCGGCAATGTAAACTATAGTGAAAATTTTAATGATGCTGACACTAACAGCAGCCTTAGTATTATTGGATCGGCAGATTATAATTTTGCCAATCGCTGGAGCGTAAAAACAAAATTGATTTACGACACCAAAGGGTGGGATGGCGGTACACTTTACTTTCGTGGTGGGCAGCTAAGGAATGCCGATGTGGACTTGCATTATATAACCGTGCCGCTAATGCTCAACTGGCATTTTGGAGGTAAGCGTAATTGGTATCTTAATTTTGGAACCTACTGGGGCTTCTTGTTGGCTGCCGGTGAAGAAACCTCTAATGCCGATGTAAAGGAAGCTTTCCGTAGTACAGATTTCGGGATAACTTTTGGCATAGGGGCAAAGATACCGGTTACGAAATACCTTAAGATATATATTGAGTACGACTGCCAGGGCGGCCTTAACAACATTTATAAGGATAGCACTATCCCGGATGTGACGAATATCAGGAATGCCCTGAATGTTGGGGTGAATTTTTTGGTGTTGTAAGAAAATAAAAAAAAGAGGCCGTAGCCTCCTCAAAATTATTTCTTCAAATACGTATCAAAATATTCCTCTATCTTCTGGTTCAGGTGCACCCTGTCCTTGCCGCGTACATTGTGCTCGTGCGTAGGGTAGAGGAAGTAGTCGACCTGTTTTCCTGCTGCTATGCATGCCTGTATGAATTCCATACTGTTTTGCTGTACCACAACCGGATCCTGCGCGCCGTGAATCACGAGCAGCCTGCCTTTCAGTTTCGCTGCTTTGCTTATCACGCTGTTACCGGCATAGCCTTCCGGGTTTTCCTGCGGCATATCCATATAGCGCTCGCCATACATTACTTCATAGTATTTCCAGTCGCACACAGGCCCGCCCGCAACACCTACTTTAAATACATCGCCATGGTCAAGCATTAGAGAAGTCGTCATAAAGCCGCCAAAGCTCCAGCCGTAAACCCCGATCCTGTCGGCATCCACAAATGATTTGCTTTTCAGGAAGTCGACGCCTTTCATTTGGTCGGCCATTTCGTTTACGCCCAAATTGCGGTGTACCACGTGCTCAAAATCACGCCCGCGTGCATCGCTGCCACGGTTATCCAGCGTAAATACAACATAGCCCTGCTGTGCCATATAATAATCGAACAGCCCGGCACCGCAAAGCCATTCATTCGTAACAAGCTGTGCATGCGGCCCACCGTAAACGTACACCATTACAGGATATTTTTTATTAGCATCAAAATTCGCCGGATAAATAAGCCTGCCGTTCAGCGGGGTTTTGCCATCGGCCGCCGTTACAGTAACAAGTTCCATTTTAGGCAATACGGTTTTGCCTTTATAAGGGTCTTCCGCATTCAGTATCTCCGTCACTTTTTTGCTTTTGAGGTCGGTTATAGATACCCTGTTAGGTGTTGTAATGCTGCTGTAGCTATCCAGTACCAATCCACCATCTGTGCTTACGATCGTATTATGTGTACCATTGGCAGTAGTAACAGCAATGGTTTTACCTGAACCCAGATCTACTTTATAGAGCTGCCTGTCGAGGCCATTATTGGTTGCCCCAATATAGAAAGCATTTTTCCCACTCGCATCAAAGCCAAGGAAATCCTGTATGACCACATTAAGGTAGCCGAGTTTTTTCAATTGTTTCCCCTCAGTAGTATACAGATACAACTGCTCATACCCTTCTTTCTCCGTGCGGTATAAAAACTGGTCACTATGTCCCGGCACAAAAGTAAAGTCGTGCAGCGGCTCTACATAGGTTGTGGCTTTTTCCTCGAATAATGTTTTTATGAAATTTCCAGTAGCAGCATCATATTTATTCAGTTTCAGGTGGTTCTGCTCACGGTTCAGGACACCTACAAACACATATTTACTATCAGGTGACCAGGTAACACAGGTAAGGAACTGCTCTTTAGGGCCTTCTGTTTTTAGCGTTACTTTATTGCCTGAAGCAACATCATAAGCAACTAGTGTCACTTCCTCGCTTTTCATACCTGCCATCGGGTACTTTATGTTCTTAGTTTCTGCAATACGGCTATCCCATTGTATAAGCGGGTAATCGGCTACCATGGTTTCGTCTTTACGATAGTACAGCAGCTTACCGCTGTCCGGGCTCCACCACATCCCTTTATTGATACCGAATTCCTGGCGGTGCGTGTAGTCGCTGCCATTCACGATACCTTTATCGATGTCGTTTGTAACAGTTTTATCACTTTTACCCGATAACATTATATTATTATCATTTAGCCATGCAACAGTGCTTCCGTCCGGTGAAAGCACCTGGTTTTTGGCATCAGCAGAAATAGCAATTGCATTTTTCACTTCCTTTTTATCGGCATCAAAAAGCACAAGGTACATTTTGTTTTTACCTGAAACCTCAAGCTGAAGGGTGCCTTTGTCTTTCCATTGATAATTGTAAGGAAAGATCTGAAGCATGAAAGCATCATCAGGGAATTTGGCTTTCATGGCTGCCGCCAATTCTGTTTTTGTAACAAGTGTCGTCTCAGCCCAGTTTGCGGCCTCGCTGCGTTGCATGAGGCTTGCATAGTTGTCACTCATGTAGGTTATTGCTCTGTCATCCTTCCGCCATAGCGGGGAAACGAGGCTTTTGGGAGCAAATTCCTGGTACTTACCCGATGTGGCCTGCTGAAGGGTAAGATTTTTTTGTGCGGTTGCGGCTATTCCCGTAAAAAGGAACAACAGTAAAAGTTTTCTCATACGTTTGTTTGTTGTTTGTCGGGCGAATTTAAGGAATGTATAAATGTGCCGGACATTATAATGGTAATTAGTAGCCGTTTTTGTAAATTCGTTTCATAATAAGGAAACTTTTTTACACGCCTATGGAAAATCTTGATGACCAGACCCTCGCCAGGGAACATTTAGCCAACGAAAGGACGTTCCTGGCATGGGTACGTACCGGAATAGCAATGATGGCATTTGGGTTCGTAGTGGTTAAATCAACAATATTCGTTAGTGAACCTGTAGTTTCGAATACCGAGGAAACGATGATCCCCGGAGAAATGTTTACTGCAATTGTAGGGATCATACTTGTAATGGCCGGATCCGTTATTTCAAGTGTATCCTATCTCCGGTACAGGCAAACCAAAAAGCAGCTGAGACAGGGCATTTATCACCATTCTTCGGCTATGCTGGCTATGATAACTCTGGGTGTATTGCTGGTAAGCGCTTTACTCATTGTATATCTTATCCGTACATTGTAATCGTTACGCAATAACTTTACTCAAACTTCTTATAGTTTTTTAGCCAGTAGTCTTTAAAGAACACTGTTTCGTCCATATATTTTTCAGGTACTTTGAGCATCTGTTCTATCTTACGTTCATTTTTACCTTCAATTTTATAAATGGTAACACCCATTGCATAATCGGCATCACGACAAGTCACAATAAAAATCCGGCCAATTGGCTTTACTTCAAATTTATCAATGTAAAACAATTCGCTGCCCCACATCCCTCCGGCGCATCCCATTTTATGGTCGCTGTAAAAATATTTTGTGTCTTCCAGTTTTTTAGATGCCGGAAATTCGCTGAAGTTTTTTATTTCTTTGAACACGCCTGTTTTGCTATCAAACATGATCCATTCTTTTACACCGCCAACATTACTAAGTTGATTCAAACGAATATCCGCATTTCCATCTCTATCAAGATCTTCAAATTCAAAACCATTTACGGCCCAATTAGTATGCTTATAAATGGTATCGCCTTCGTGGAGGATACATAAAGGGCAGTTGTTATTATTAGCCGGATGCCCCTGCATTACAGTATACATTTTCCCATTAATAGCTATCGAATCAACAAGATACTCAGGAGCGGGTTTTTGAGGCTTTACTTGTTGTGGTTCATTGATGACTATCTTTTCCGACTTTTGGCAGCCTAAAAAACAAAATAACAAGGTAATAGCGAACGGTTTCATAAAATGGTGATTTCTTTGCTAACAATATAAGCACAATTATTATTGCCTTAAATCTAAAATAAAAAACCGGAGCGATTGCCCCGGTTATAGTATAATTTAGAAGTTTATTAAACAGCCTCGGCCTTCGCCAAAACGCCAACTTGCTCCATACATTCTTTCATTATCCTGTACGTCCTTTCAATATCGTTGTCAAGTCCTATAGAGAATCGGATAAGCCCGTCAGTTAGGCCCATTTCCATTTGCTCTTCCAAAGGTATTTCGCTTGATGTCGATGTTCCCGGCGCGCTGAACAGTGTTTTATAGAAACCAAGGCTCACTGCAAGATAGCCAAGGTTACGGTCCTGCATCAGTTCCATAAGTTCATTGGCCTTGTGCAGGTCGCCAACATCAATAGTCATCATGCCTCCAAATCCGTATTCAGGATTGATCATGTTTTTGTACAACTCATGGCTTGGGTGGCTTTCAAGTCCTGGATATACGGTTTTCAGTCCATCCTGCTCGAAACGTTGTGCGAGGTACAAAGCATTGTGGCTGTGCTGCTTCATCCTGATGTGCAGTGTACGAAGGTTTTTCAGGACGCTCGCCGCACGGAGGCTGTCCATTGTTGGGCCTAAAAGCATGCTCGCGCCGTTATTCACGTTACGCAACTGGTCGATAAATTCCTGTGTTCCGCAGGTAACGCCGCCCACAGTATCGCTACTTCCATTTATGAATTTGGTAAGGCTGTGGATCACCACATCGGCGCCCATTTTGGCTGGTGATACCGAAAGCGGGGAGAAGGTGTTGTCCACCACCAGTTTCAGGTTGTGTTTTTTAGCTATTTTGGCCAGGCTTTCAATATCGGCTACTTCAAGCAGCGGGTTGCTTACCGTTTCGCAGTATAATATTTTAGTCTCTGGCGTTATGGCTGCCTCTACAACATCCAGTTTTGTAATATCTACGAAAGATGTAGTAATACCCAGCTTTGGCATAAAGTTTTTCATGAATGCATAAGTACCTCCATAAATAGTGCGGCTGGATACGATATGGTCGCCCATACCGCATAACTGTAATAATACAGGAGTAATAGCTCCCATACCGGATGCGGCTACATTGGCGGTCTCGGTGCCTTCCATTGCGGCAAGGGCCTGGCCCAGGTACAGGTTGCTTGGAGAGGCATGGCGGGAGTAAAGGTAGCATCCTTCGGCATTGCCTTCAAAAGCATCGAACATAGTCTTTGCCGAAAGGAAAGTATAGGTAGATGAATCGGATATTGATGGGTTTACGCCTCCAAATTCCCCAAAATACTGGAGATCCTGGATATTGTCGGCGGGGTTGAATGTTTTCATACTATAGTTTTCATGTGTTTATAAGGTCAAAGAGAAGTTTTTTTAAACTTAAAATCAACTACATGTAAATTATTTAGTTTTATTTTCTATAAATTTGAAATTAATTAGATTACTGTTTTAAATACAATTAGAAATTAGAACTAATCCTGAAAATTTTTCACATGGCTTTAGATGCAATCGATAAAAAACTGCTCCTTCTTTTACAGGAAGACAGTACCCAAACTACTAAACAGCTTTCGCTAAAGCTGAACCTGTCTGTTACGGCGGTTTACGAGCGGGTCAAAAAACTCGAGCGTGAAGGTATTATCAGTAAATATGTCGCATTGGTTGACCGCAACAAGGTCAATCGTGGCTTCGTGGTTTTCTGTCACCTGAAGCTGATTCAGCATACCAAGGAATACCTTACCAAATTTGAACAGCAGGTAGTACAGCTTGACGAAGTGCTGGAATGCTACCACGTGAGCGGCGATTACGATTATATTTTAAAGATATATGTCGCCAATATGGAAGAATACCGCGAATTCATGGTAACCAAACTGACAACGCTACAACACATTGGCAGCACGCACAGCACTTTCATGATCAGCGAGGTGAAGAACACGAATGTGATAACGGTTTAGTTTTAGCCACGAATTACACGAATTTCCCGAATTTCTTTATTTAAGAATTAAAATATAAAGAACAGGATTTGTGAAATTCGTGTAATTTGTGGCTAAAATTTACTCTTCTAATTGTTATATTTGAGATACCAAACAGACATCTTATGAAAAACATTGCAATCGCCATTATCTTATCCTTTACAGCTATTTCCTATGCACAGCAAAAAGGCCCGCAGGTAAAAGTGGAGCAGGGAATACTGGAAGGTGTAGTACTCCCTTCAGGCATCCAGAATTACAAAGGTGTTCCGTTTGCCGCACCGCCTGTCGGCAGCCTGCGCTGGAAAGCCCCGCAGCCTCCACAAAGCTGGACGGGCGTACGCAAAGCTACCGAATTCGGAAACAGGCCCATGCAGAAACCTATCTTCAGTGATATGAACTTTCGAAGCGCACAGGTGAGCGAAGACTGCCTTTACCTGAATATATGGGCCCCTGACAAGAAAGAGAATGAGAAAATGCCGGTGCTGGTCTATTTTTATGGTGGCGGATTTATAGCAGGAGATGCATCGGAATACCGTTATGACGGCGAGAGCCTTGCAAAAAAGGGTATTATAACGATAACTGTAAATTACAGGTTGGGGATCTTTGGGTTCTTCTCTCACCCTGAACTTACAAAAGAATCGCCTAACCATGCTTCGGGCAACTATGGCCTGCTCGACCAGAATGCCGCATTGCTTTGGGTAAAGAAAAATATTTCCGCCTTTGGCGGCGACCCAAACAGGATAACTATTGCTGGCGAATCGGCCGGGTCAATATCAGTATCAGCGCAGATGGCATCACCTTTGTCGAAAAACCTTATAGCAGGGGCCATTGGGCAGAGCGGTGCAATGATAGCGCCTACCGAGCGTGTTGTGCCTTTAGCTGAGCATGAGAAAATAGGCGTTGCTTTCGCCGAAAAAATAAAGAAAGGATCACTGGCGGAACTGCGCGCCATGCCGGCCGATAAACTACAGGATGAAGCCTGGAAAGAGGGTGTTTTCAATACCGAGGCAACTATCGACGGATACTTCCTGAAGAAATCTCCTGTTGATGTATTTGCCGCAGGCGAACAGGCCAAAGTGCCTTTGCTTGCGGGGTGGACATCTGCCGAATCATCTTACATGGGCTTTATGGAAGGTCAATATCCCAATCCTGAAAATTATGCTGCAAGGGTAAAAACGGTCTTTGGCGATAAGGCCGAAGAAATAATGAAGCTATATCCCGGCAGCACACAGGTAGAAGTAATTGCATCGGCCTCAGCGCTTGCAAGTGACGGGTTCATCGTCTTCGGTACCTGGAAATGGCTCGATACCCATCGCAGGACTTCAGGGCAGCCCGTATATGCTTATGTTTTCTCCAAAGCCCGCCCAACAGTACCGGGCGAAAAGGCAAAGGATAATATGCCGCCTGCGCTTCCCGGAGCCAACCATTCTGCCGATATTGAATACTTATTGGGCAACCTGGCTACCAATAAAGTCTATAAATGGCGGCCTGATGATTACAGGGTTTCCCAAACAGGGGAAGATTATTTTGCTAATTTTATAAAAACGGGCGATCCCAACGGCAAAAGCCTCCCCAAATGGCCTGTAAGTAAGCCGGAAGGAGAGATGAGTATTATGGATATCAATGTGCAGCCCAAGGCTCATAAAGAGCAGTATAGGGAAAGGTATTTGTTTTTGGATGGGTATTTTGGTGGGAAGAAGTAATTTTATGATTGTTATTTGGAGTGGATTTGTAATCCTTGCCAAATAACAATCATCAGATGCTGTAAGAGCTTTTATTATCGTGATTACTCTTTCTTACATGCACGAATTGTAAATCCGCGCTATTTAGGGAAGATATTAATAGTATTCTTTTATAAGATAACTATCTATTACCATGTTAAAAATATTATCTTCAATTACAACTTGTTTGAATATTTCTACTTGAATCTCTGCGTCTAGTTCGTTTTCATTCATAGATTGTGCGTCGGCAATATAGAAATTCCACGAAATCAAATCAATTTTATCTTGATTCTCAAATAATAATTTCGCAAGTTGTAATTCTGATTCCGATACTTTTATCAGAATATTCCATTTATCAAAGCCTGCAATATTGGCTATTACATGTTGTGCGTTCATTAGAGTAAAATTTTCCTCATCGATATCAAAATCTGAAATGATATCATAAATTTGAAAATACTTTGGCGAATACTCGTACTGAAAACCACCTGTCGTTTTGTTAATAAGAGGAGTTTGGGTCTTGAAATCTCTGTGTAAATTTTTTGCTTGAAGTTTGAAGTAATCAATAGTGTTCATAATATAATCCTTAAGTTCAAAGATTATTATCCTGATATTATGCGTCCGTATGCTATTGTTGGATAATAAGCTCTGAAGGTTATATTATCTAGTTATTGGATGATGAAATCTTCGCACGAACGAGCAGGCATTCCAAAAACACCTTATACAAATATAAAAATTCCATTCAAATTATTTTTACAATACTGATTTTTTTTAAAAAATAATCAAGCTATTGCTAACAAGTTTTGCGTAAGGCGGTTTCATATGCAGACTTGGAACTCTATACTTCGAATAAAAATACCCTTTGCGAATTCTCCAGATTTCGCGGATTACTTGCACCCGAGTGAAGCTTGCGTGAGGGATAGAGGCGATATCCTGCGGAGGCACGGAGCAGATAAAGCCGAGAGCCCGACCCGTGCGTTGGCGTTAGGCAGGCAGGGGACACGCTCAAATAACCAGCATGCAAATTCCTCTTTTTTTATTGGCACCATATAAATCATATTGACTAAATTTGCGTGACAAATTTTCAAACAACAAAAAAATATACCATGAGTTCATTTGATGTAGTCGTTATAGGTTCCGGTCCCGGCGGTTATGTGGCAGCCATCCGTTGCGCACAGTTGGGTTTCAATACCGCAATCATCGAAAAATATCCAACCCTTGGCGGCACCTGCCTTAACGTGGGCTGTATCCCTTCAAAAGCATTGCTTGATTCGTCGCACCATTACCATGATGCCATATCGCATTTTAAAGAGCACGGTATCGACATTGCCGGCGAGATAAAAGTCAATTTTGAGCAGATGATCGCGCGCAAGCAGGGTGTTGTGGACCAAAACGTGAGTGGCATCAAATACCTTATGGACAAAAATAAGATCACGGTACTGGAAGGTACAGGATCGTTTGAAGATGCGAAACATATCAAGGTAACCAAAGCTGACGGAGCATCAGAAACCATTGAAGCGAAATACACTATTATCGCTACCGGTTCAAAACCATCATCATTGCCTTTCATCACAATAGACAAAGAAAAAATAATCACCTCTACCGAAGCCCTTAAGCTGAAAGAAGTCCCGAAACACCTTATCGTTATAGGAGGTGGCGTTATCGGTCTTGAGCTGGGCCAGGTGTACCTTCGCCTTGGCGCCCAGGTATCGGTGGTAGAATATCTTGACCGCATTATCCCGGGTATGGACGCAGGCCTTTCTAAAGAGCTTACCAAAGTGCTTAAAAAGCAAGGCATGAAGTTCTACACGTCGCACAAAGTGAAGTCGGTAGAGCGTGCGGGCGAAGGCGTACAGGTTCAGGCTGAGAATGCCAAAGGCGAGACTATAACACTTGATGGCGATTACGCATTGGTATCGGTGGGCCGCCGTCCTTTTACCGAAGGACTCAACGCTGAAACCGCCGGAGTAAAAATTACCGAAAGGGGACAGGTGGAAGTAAACGATCACCTGCAAACAGCTGCATCGAACATTTATGCGATCGGTGATGTTATCAAAGGTGCAATGCTTGCTCATAAAGCGGAGGAAGAAGGCGTATTTGTAGCCGAAACCATAGCTGGTCAAAAGCCGCATATTGACTATAACCTGATACCGGGAGTTGTGTACACATGGCCTGAGGTTGCAGCAGTTGGTAAAACCGAAGAGCAACTTAAAGAAGCCGGTGTAGCTTATAAATCAGGCAGCTTTCCGTTCAAAGCCTTGGGACGCAGCCGTGCAAGTATGGATACCGATGGTTTTGTAAAGATACTTGCTGATGCCAAAACGGACGAAGTACTGGGTGTCCACATGATAGGGGCCCGTACCGCCGACCTTATTGCTGAGGCAGTAACGGCTATGGAATTTAAGGCATCTGCCGAGGATATCTCAAGGATGAGCCACGCGCACCCAACGTATGCGGAAGCAGTTAAGGAAGCGGCACTGGCAGCGACTGATAACAGGCCGATACATATATAATTATAGCTTTTAGAATAATGAAACCCATCTTCAAGGATGGGTTTTGTGTTTATAGAAATTTCCTTTGGTTTAAATCTCTTGAAGAATGATGTATTGTTAAAATTTCAAGGTGATTATTGTTTATAATCTCATAAATAATTCTGTAATTACCTTCAATTAGTTCCCTTACACTTTCTTCATTAACTTCAGGAACCATCCTTCCTGAATAAGGCTGTAATTTCAAAATTTTTGTTTTGAGAATAATTCTTTGTACTTGTATTTTTGCATAGTACGCAGAATCTCGTGCAATATATTCAGCAATGCCCTTCAAATCATTCCG
This sequence comes from Flavobacterium arundinis, assembly GCF_038289855.1. Taxonomy (NCBI): domain Bacteria; kingdom Pseudomonadati; phylum Bacteroidota; class Flavobacteriia; order Flavobacteriales; family Flavobacteriaceae; genus Flavobacterium; species Flavobacterium arundinis. The sequence goes on along the minus strand of NZ_JBBYHR010000004.1, from coordinate 157,574 downwards.
TGCAAGTATAGTCCAGCTTATTCGAACCATTTTTCAACATCAGCATCAAGTTCTTCTTCAGAAATCACCTCTCCATTCCTGGATTGTTGCCTGGCTCTCTCAACTTTATCAATTATAATAAGTTTTTCAACCAACTCATCAATTGAAAATTCTTCCGGAAATTTTTCAAGAGTCTCTTTTACTTTTGTTTTAGTTATCATGGCAATGTATTTATTCGAAGATACTTATTTTTCATGTATATAACAAGAGTATTTAATCTTTAGTATTTTCGCAATCTAAACCAACTAAATTGAGAACTACAGCAACTTTTACCATACAAAATCCGGCTGCCTTTAAAAAGCAACTCCTGCAATGGGCACAGCAATTTCGTGAAGTAGTGTTTTTGGATAGCAATAGTTATGAGCAACGCTATACTTCCTATGAGGCCGTGCTGGCTGTGGATGCACTCACTTCTATTAAAACCGATTACCATAACGCGTTTGATAAGCTTAACGAATACCAGCGAATCACTAAAGATTGGCTATTTGGCTACCTTTCTTATGACCTGAAGAATGATACCGAAGAACTGCAATCTAGTAATTTCGATGGGCTTGAATTTCCTGACCTGTTTTTCTTCCAGCCGAAAAAACTATTTTTATTAAAAGGAGATCAATTGGAAATGCAATACCTCAGGATGTGCGATGATGAAATTGAAGCAGATTTTGAGGAAATTACGAATTATCAATTACGAATCACGTCGACAACCAGCAACCAACAACTGCCAACCATAAACCAGCGTATTTCCAAAGACAGCTATCTGGAGAAAGTCGGGCAAATGCTGGAGCATATCCATCGGGGGGATATTTATGAAGCCAATTTCTGCATGGAGTTTTACGCTGAGAATGCTGTAATTGATCCGCCTTCTATATATGAAAAGCTCAATTTCATTTCAGAACCGCCGTTTGCTGTTTATTTTAAGAACTACAAGCAATATTTGATGTGCGCTTCTCCGGAAAGGTATATACGGAAGGAAGGCGATAAGATTATTTCCCAACCTATAAAAGGTACTGCAAGACGAAGCACCGATGGAGATGAGGATAATGCTATTAAGCAAGAGCTTTCCGCTAATGAAAAGGAGCGGTCGGAAAATATCATGATCGTCGACCTCGTGCGCAATGACCTGTCACGTACTGCTGCTAAAGGCTCGGTGGAAGTTGAGGAACTTTGCGGTGCGTACTCCTTTAAGCAGGTACACCATCTTATTTCCACCGTGGTTTCTCAGGTTGCGGAAGGGCATTCGCCAGTGGACATTATCAGGACAACTTTCCCCATGGGGAGCATGACGGGCGCGCCAAAAATATCGGCTATGCAGATCATCGAAAAGCTAGAGGAAACCAAACGCGGGCTGTACAGTGGGGCAGTCGGGTATTTTACTCCTGCCGGAGATTTTGATTTTAATGTTGTTATTCGCAGCATTCTTTATAATGCTGAAAATAAATATGTTTCCTTCTCGGTGGGAAGCGCTATAACTTCAAAGGCAACCCCTGAGCAGGAGTATGAGGAATGTTTATTAAAAGCCAGGGCGATGAGAACTGTGCTGGAGGAGTAGCTTTCACGAAAATTCCTTACTTTTGGGGATGCTTTCGAAATTACCCGAACACCTAAATAATGACCTGGCTTTCCTTAAAGAAAGGAAACTTCTCGTTGCGGTAAGTGGAGGATTGGACAGCATGGTTTTAGTTCACCTGCTACATCAATTAAATTACGACATTTCGATAGCACACTGCAACTTCAACCTTCGCGGAGAGGAGAGCGATGGAGATGAGGATTTTATTACCACTTATGCTAAAGAAAACAAATTACAATTATTTGTAACTAATTTTAATACAGCACTTTTTGCATCCGATAATAAACTATCGATTCAGGTAGCGGCGCGCCAGTTGCGCTACCTTTGGTTTGATGAATTATTGCAGGAAAATAATCTTGACTTCCTCCTGACTGCCCACCACCTGGATGATTCGCTTGAAACATTCCTCATCAACTTTACACGCGGTACAGGGCTGGAAGGGCTTACAGGCATCCCACAGCAAAACGGGAAAATAGTGCGTCCACTATTACCCTTTACCCGTGATGAAATTCTGGCGTATGCCAAAGAAAACGATATCCAGTGGCGGGAAGACAGCAGCAATGCATCAGATAAATACCTGCGGAATAGACTACGACACGATGTTGTCCCTCTGCTAAAAACACTAAACCCTGCTTTTGCTGAATCGTTCCAGCAGACACTCGAAAACCTGCAACAGGCTAAGTCGATGATGGAAGATGCTTCTGTATTGATATATAAACAAGTTGTGACAGAAAAGGATAACCAGAAACATTTTGATATAGCGCATCTGAAAAGGCTGCCTAATTATAGGGCCTACCTGTACCAATGGCTGAACCCGTTTGGATTTACGGCTTGGGAGGATATCTATGCATTAGCAGATGCACAATCGGGTAAGTATATTTTGGCGGGTAATTTCAGGCTGTTGAAAGATAGGGAGGTTTTGATATTAGAACGGGTTCAAAGTGAAGATAATGCTGCTTTTGAAATTTCAGAAGGAAGCCTGGCTATTGAGGAACCTATAAAACTCACATTGGGAATTACACAAACAATTAATAAAAATGCAACAAAAAAGATTATTTTTGTTGATAATCAATTAATAAAATTCCCGTTAATACTTCGTAGATGGCAGGAAGGTGATTATTTTTGCCCTATCGGAATGAACGGCCTGAAAAAGAAAGTTTCCAAATATTTCAAGGATGAAAAATTCTCATTAGGAGAAAAAGAAAATACATGGCTGTTATGCTCCGGCAGCGACATTGTATGGATAATTGGGCACCGTGCCGATGAGCGATTTAAAGTAACCGAAACAACAAACACAATTTTAAAAATAGAAGTCTTATAATAATGAAAAAGTTCACTTATACATTCTTTCTTTTATTCGCTTTTTTAGCTTCACACGCGCAGAATATCCAGCATCCTGTAAAATGGACCTCAAAAATAGAAAAGAAGTCGGATACCGAGTATGTGCTCATTCTTGACGGTACCATAGAAGAAAACTGGCATGTTTATTCGCAGTTTACACCGGATGGCGGCGCATTACCCCTTGAAATTACTTTTAATAACGATAAAGGCAATTTTGAAGCGGTCGGCAAGGCAGAAGAAAGTACTTATGAAAAAGCTTTCAATAAGGTTTTTGGTGTTGATGAGTACTTTTTCAGCCACACGGTGCAGTTAAAGCAGACGATTAAAATAACCAATCCTGCTAACACTGTTGCTCAGCTGCAGCTGTATTACCAGGTGTGTAAGGAAGTGTGTATACAGGAAGAAAATAATTTTGAATTCAATATCAAAGACTTAACATCAAAGGAAGTAAAAAGTTTTGAGGCTGCGGCTCAACCTGCTCCTGAAAAAAAAAATGATGTAAAGACGGTAGAAACGGCTCCATCAAAAGGTGAAGAAGACAGAGGTCTTTTAGCTACATTTTTTTTAGCAGCCCTTGGTGGTTTTGCGGCACTGCTTACACCATGCGTATTTCCGATGATCCCAATGACTGTAAGCTTTTTCACAAAGCAAAGTAAAACAAAGTCAGCAGGCATTAGGAATTCTATATTTTATGGTATCTCCATTATTGTTATATACGTAGTTCTTGGCATCGTGGTCACGGCAATTTTTGGAGCCGATGCTCTAAATGCTCTCTCCACAAACGTTTGGTTCAATCTTGCATTCTTCATTATTTTAATAGTTTTCGCCTTTTCATTTTTAGGGGCTTTTGAAATCATGCTGCCTAATTCCTGGGCAAATAAAGTTGACAGGCAGGCTGACAGGGGTGGAGTGATAGGAATATTGTTCATGGCTATGGCATTAGCAATAGTATCTTTTTCATGTACAGGGCCTATTGTTGGAAACATAATTTTTGCAGCAGCTTCAAAAGGCGGTATAGCACCTGTAGTGGGAATGTTGGGCTTTTCAAGTGCATTAGCTTTGCCTTTCATGTTGTTTGCAATGTTCCCCGGATGGCTTAACTCGCTGCCAAAATCAGGCGGATGGCTTAATACCGTTAAAGTATTTTTAGGTTTTCTGGAGCTTGCTTTTGCCTTTAAATTTTTATCGAATGCCGACCTCGTACTGCAAATGCACATACTGGAAAGGGAAACATTCCTGGCTATATGGATAGCTGTTTTTGGAGGCTTAGCATTATATCTCTTTGGAAAAATAACATTGCCCCATGACACGCCGGGAGGTTATATATCAGTAGGAAGGCTTTCATTAGGATTGCTGACCCTTGCGTTTACAATCTATTTAGTTCCGGGACTATGGGGGGCGCCTCTAAAATTGGTCAGCGGTTTTCCGCCTCCATCTACCTATAGCGAATCCCCGTTTGGGGTTGGAGGAACTTCAGTGGCCGGTAAGGGAGAACTACCTGAGGGAGCCAAACTCGCTGCACACGGTATTGTAGCTTTTGAAGATTATGATAAGGGCCTTGCCTATGCAAAAGAAGTTAATAAACCTGTATTGTTGGATTTTACAGGCTACGCCTGCGTTAACTGCCGTAAAATGGAGGACAACGTATGGAATGATGGACGTATATTGCCAATATTAAAAGAGGAAGTTGTTCTTATTTCGCTTTACGTAGATTACAAAAAGGAATTACCTGAAAAAGAACAATATATTTCGGAAGTTACAGGCCGGAAAGTAAAGACCATAGGAAACAAATGGAGTGACCTGCAACTTAGCCGGTACAAAATAAACGCTCAACCTTATTATGTATTGATGAATTTGCAGGAAGAGAATCTTAACGAACCTGTAGGTTATACGCCAAACATAGAAGAGTATGCACAATGGCTGAAAGAAGGGGTTTCAAAATTCAATAAATAGAATCGGGGCGCATTTAGCGCCCTTTTTTATATCTCATTTATTAGCTTTCTCGCAGCAGTCTGTACCGGATCCCAAACAGGGGAGAAGGGCGGAGCGTAAGACAGGTCAAGGTCAATGATATTCTGTAAAGTCAGGTTGTGTGTCAATGCGGTTGCCAGTACATCGATGCGTTTTGCCGCATCTTCTTCACCGATGATCTGTCCGCCAAGCAGCCTTCCGCTATTTTTTTCGGCAATAAGCTTTACAGTGATATTTTTGGCATTGGGATAATAATGAGCCCGTGTTTTGCTCACGATGACAGCGCTCACATAATCAATCCCCAGTTTTTTTAGGTCTTTCTCCAAAAGGCCGGTCCGCGCGACTTCATATTTACATATTTTGCAAACTGCCGTGCCCACGCCACCGGGAAACATGAGGTTTTCACCTGCAATGTTACTCCCGGCAACAAGCCCTGTTTTGTTGGCCAGCGTTCCCATAGCGATATAAATATGCTGTTTGCTGACTAGGTTCAGGGTTTCGGTGCAGTCTCCGGCAGCCCATACATCTTTAATGTTGGTCTGCATATGCGCATCAGCTTTTATAGCATCTTTCGCGCCAAGCGCAATTTTCGAACCTTTTAAAAATTTTGTATTAGGCGAAGTTCCCATTCCCAAGACTACGATATCTGTGGGAATCGATTGCTTCTTAGTAACCACAGCGCTGACACGCTTATTATTCATTTCAAAAGAAACAAGTTCCTCTTCCAGATAGAGCGTGACACCGAGGTTACGCATAGCTTCCGAAACTATCTCGCCCATATCAGGGTCAAGCGTGTTCATTACCTGTGGGCCACGGTTGACGAGCGCTACTTTTAATCCCCGCATCAGCAGTGCTTCTGCCATTTCAAGCCCAATATACCCACCGCCAATGATTACGGCTGTTTTAGGACTTTCCCATTCAATATAATTTTCAAGATTAATACCGCTTTTTAGAGTAGAGATGCCAAATACATTCTCCGCATCATGGCCTTCAATATCAGGGCAAAAAGCTGTTCCGCCCGTTGCTATCAGCAGCTGCCCGTATTCCTCCCACGATTCTTCTTTTTTTTCTTTATCCAGTACCCGGATGCGCTTTTTATCAGTATCCACTTCGAGTACAAGATGCATGGTGCGGACATCGATATGGTATTTCTCCCTGAATTCCTCAGGAGAGCGCACAATGAGCTCTTCAACTTCCTTTACCGTTTCGGAAATAAAGTACGGGATGCCACAAGCCGAGTAGGAGGTATATTGCGATTTTTCGAATACAACAATTTCCCTGTCCGGCTGTTCGCGGCGCACTTTAGAAGCTGCCGACATCCCTGCCGCATCTCCGCCTACTATTACGAGTCTGTTATTTTGCATCTTCATTTGTTGCGTCATATTTTTTAATACGTTTTTGAACCGATCGTGCCGAAACACCGTGTATCAGCACCGAAAAAAAGATCGTTGCAGTAGTTACTGCCATCAATTTTTTAGGTTCGTCAAATTCAGCAGAGGTAAGAGCATAAGCAAGATAAAACATTGAGCCTATGCCTCTCATTCCGTAGAAAGATAGCGCGAACCTCTGGAAGTGATTAAGGCCTGTATTAATGAATGAGATGTAGCCTGCCAACGGCCTTACAACCAGCACCATCAGTAATGCAACTGCCAGTATTTGCAGGTCGAACAATAACTCATAATGCATGGCAATGAATACACCCGTTCCGATAAAAATTACTGCAACAACAAAACTCTCAAGCTCTTCGTTAAAATCGTGCAGATTGTTCATGTGCTCTATATGCTTTTCGTAATCGCTGAAGATGCAGGCCGCGAAAAAGACGGCCAAAAAGCCGTAACCCCCAATTATTTCGCTGAGGGCGTAGGGCAGTAATATTAGTGCGAGCGATAATATCCCGCGGCTTATCTTTCCGATAGTATCTTTATTGCTAATGCTGAAGATGAGCTTGTAAAGCAACCATCCGCATAAAAGCCCCACTACAACGCCAATGGCGATCTTGAGCAGAAAATAATACAGGAACCATTCTCCCAGCCAATTTTGGTAGTCAGGGCCTTTCGTTATAAAAAGTATGGCAAACCAGGTAAAAGGAAACGCCAGCCCGTCATTGATACCCGCTTCTGCCGTAAGCCCAAGTTTAACCTTTGAAGTGTCTTCTTTTCCCGGCTCGGAGGTCTGCAGTTCGCTGGCCAATACGGGGTCTGTAGGCGATATTAACGCCCCAAACAGCAACGCTGTTGCAGGGGCAAAGCCCACTACCCACCATCCGAGAAAAGTTGCTGCGGCAATGGTAACAGGCATCGCGATGATCAATAACCGGAAGGAGTACTTCCATGTAGACCATTTAAACGGGTCTTTTATACGCAGCCCGGCGTTTGTAAGCGCTACCAGAACAACAAATTCGGTTATGTACTTAATTTCTTCAAGCTGCCGGAGCGGCTTTATGACACCCGCCCCCGATATCCAGAAAGCAATTCCTCCAAGAATTAAGTAAATTATAGGTGCGGAAAGGTGGAGCTTTTTAAGCATTTCAGGAACTACGGCTGCGAGCAGCGCCATTATGCCGGCAATGGCAATCAATAACAGGTGTGCATCTATTTTGAAAAATTCTGACATAGCTATAAGTTAAAAAATTAGCCAAAACGTTGCGTGTTTTGGCTAAAGAAAATTAAGATCAGGCTTAGGAAATTTATTTTAATATGTACTGGCTGAGAATCTGGTACACTTCATTGATGTTGTTGTCTTTGCCAAATTGCTTTTTGATTGGCATACTTTCCCCACGCACCCATATTTTAAGTTCCGCGTCAAGGTCTAAAAGCCCTGCGCTTTCCTTTGAGAATTTAATGATGCTGCTGTAAGGGATTGATATATAATCCACCTTTGAGCCGGTTATTCCCTGCTTGTCAACAAGTATCAGCCTTTTATTAGTGAAGACGAACATATCCCGTATCACCTTAAATGCTTTCTCGATGTTCTCGCCCTGTATGAGCATTGGCTGGAATTCAGTCCTTATTTTGTCTATAGATACTTCTGATGCGTTGCCGAGTATGGCATTAAATAGTCCCATTTGTCTTGTTTTATTTTAAAGATATTAAAATTAAGGATTGTTTTTTAACACCAAAATTTATATGTTTATTTTTAAGGGGAATTTATGACTTCCCATAATTTTCCTTATTTTCACTCTCTAAATTTTCTATATGCTGATAAAAATATTCGGGAGCGCCGTTTTTGGGGTAGAGGCCACTACCATTACCGTTGAAGTTAATATCGATAAGGGAGTGGGGTACCACCTTGTAGGCCTTCCCGATAACGCCATAAAGGAAAGCAGTTACCGCATTGCTGCCGCACTGAAGAATAATGGCTATTCGCTTCCTATAAAGAAAATCACCATCAACATGGCGCCTGCTGACCTCAGGAAAGAAGGTTCTGCTTACGACCTTACGCTTGCTATAGGGATACTCGCCGCTTCGGGACAGATAAAATCGGATGAGATTGACAAGTACATAATTATGGGCGAGCTTTCGCTTGACGGAGGCCTGCAACCTATAAAGGGTGTGCTTCCTATAGCCATAAAAGCAAAGGAAGAAGGCTTTAAAGGATTTTTCCTCCCGAAGCAAAATGCAAAAGAGGCTGCAATCGTATCGGGGCTTGATGTTTACGGACTGGAAAATATCAGCGAGATCATCGACTTTTTTGAAGGCCGCGGAACATTAGAGCCAACTATCTTCAATACCCGTGAGGAATTTTATAAAACACTCGACTTTCCCGAATTTGACTTTAGCGATGTAAAAGGGCAGGAGAGCATCAAGCGGTGCATGGAAATTGCCGCATCCGGGGGGCATAACGTTATACTTATCGGCCCTCCCGGGGCAGGTAAAACCATGCTTGCCAAACGAATACCAAGTATATTGCCGCCAATGACGCTGCGTGAAGCGCTCGAAACCACAAAGATACACAGTGTTGCAGGCAAGCTAAAAAATGCCGGACTGATGAACCAACGTCCGTTCAGAAGTCCGCACCACACAATTTCGAACGTCGCCCTGGTCGGTGGTGGGAGCTACCCGCAGCCCGGTGAAATTTCAATGGCACACAATGGAGTCCTTTTTCTTGATGAATTACCCGAATTTAAGCGGGAAGTTCTTGAGGTAATGCGCCAGCCTTTGGAAGACCGCGAGGTAACCATTAGCCGCGCTAAGTTCACCATAACCTATCCATCATCTTTTATGCTGGTGGCAAGTATGAACCCAAGCCCGGGTGGTTACTTTAATGACCCCGACGCTCCGGTAAGTTCATCGCCCCACGAAATGCAGCGTTACCTGAGTAAAATATCCGGCCCGCTACTGGACCGTATTGATATCCATATCGAAGTTACGCCTGTGCCTTTTGAAAAATTATCGGACAATCAAAAAGCAGAAAGTAGTGTTGAGATTCGTGAGCGCGTAACGAAAGCACGGGAAATACAGACGCAGCGTTTCGAACACCTGGAGAACGTACATTACAACGCCCAGATGAGCACCAAGCAGATTCGGGAATACTGTCAGCTTGACGAAACCTCCTTACAGCTTTTAAAGACTGCTATGGAGCGTCTCAACCTTTCTGCGCGTGCGTATGACAGGATACTGAAAGTGTCCCGCACTATTGCCGACCTTGATGGCGCCGAAAATGTCGGGCCGCAGCATATATCCGAAGCCATACAATACAGGAGCCTTGACCGCGAAGGGTGGCTGGGATAAAATTGTGAATTTTAAATCAAGAATTATGAATGTCATGCTTGCGTAATGATTGGATATTTATTCGTTTTTTCTTATCTTTAAATGACATCTAAAAAAATCATCAATGTTAAAACAAGAACTTGAAACGCTATTTACCGCTATGCCGCAAATAGTAAAAGATAAATTACAGCCGGTTATGGACAACCTGCTGGAAAGGGCAGGGGAGCTTGACGAGCATGGCTCAAAAGACCCTGATTATTATGAAGAGGAGCGGGAAGATATTATGAAGGAAGTCCATAAGGTGAAATACCTTAACGACCAATGGCAGATCATGAATGCAAAGAAAAATAATTAAAAAATAAGAGGCCACTAAAATCAGTGGCCTCAAAAATTATTCGATATTTCTGTTACTGTAGTTCTTTAAAAGTATCGCCCTGTTTCATATCTCCTGTTTCGAAACCCTTTTTAAACCAGTACATACGCTGTGCAGAAGTACCGTGTGTAAACGAATCCGGTACTACATGGCCCGATGACCTTTTTTGTATGGCATCATCGCCTACAGCATTAGCTGCACTCAGTCCTTCTTCAATATCGCCTTCTTCCAGAAAATTTTTCGTTTTTTGGTTGTGGTAGGTCCATACTCCTGCGTAAAAATCGGCCTGAAGTTCTAACGCGACCGATAACCTGTTAGCCCCGGCTTCATCGGTTTGCTGCTGCATCTGTGTCACCTTTTCCGATGTTCCTAGCAGTGTCTGCACATGGTGGCCTATTTCGTGCGCAATCACATACGCAATAGCGAAATCTCCGCCTTTAGCGCCGTAACGCGATTGGAGTTCATCAAAAAAAGCGAGGTCCATATACACTTTACGATCAGCAGGACAATAGAACGGACCGGAAGCAGATGTCGCTCCGCCACATTCTGTCTGTACGGAATTACGGAACAGCACCAGTGTTGGCTCTTCATAAGTAAGGCCGTTTTCTTCAAATAGCTTATGCCACACATCTTCGGTATCTACCAATATGGCATCTACCATTTTTCCGAGTTCTTTGTCTTTTTCGGTAAGCTCAACCGGATCGCCGCCCTGGGTTTGTATCTGGTTCTCTATGCCGCTGAGTACGGCACCGCTGTCACCACCCATAAACATATTTATAACAAGTATAATTACACCAATTATACCACCACCCACGGCTACCTGGCCACCCGATACGCCACGGCGGTCATCTAAATTGCCACTTGATCTTCTGCCTCCCCATTTCATAAGCTAAAATTTTAAGTAATGAAGTTATAAAATATAAGTTTTAACAGAAACATTTTACCAACAATTTAGCATATACTATAAAAATGCTGCAACTGCACAACTGTGTACTATGCATACAACAACCCCCACCAGGCTAACCACTGTGACTTTATTTGCCCCAACCGAGCGTGAAATTAAAAAAGCTATTATATGGAAAATAATGTAAAACGGCGCAGTAAACAGCGTCATCATAAATATTTCAAAACCGTTCCAGCCGGCCTTGCCATGATAAAAAATAAAACCAAACCACAAATACAGGTAATAAGCATACATCGCAATTACTATAAGTAAATGCAGTATCCAGCCATTATTTTTGTTGTTAGGAGTTCTCATTTACTGATAGTAATTGCCATGTGGATTAGATTTTTTGTCTTAAGAGTTCAGCGAGAATACGTACTTAAGGTTAAAATCCAAAACGGAATCCCATATAGGCATCTGCCTGATCTGTATCTCCGAGTGCTGCCGAAAGTATTGAGCCGGAACCGATAAAGAAACCGCCAAGCCTTAAACCTACACCTGCAGTAAATCCTGATATCTCATTGTTTGATAGCGGTGTATATACTTCAAAAGAGTTGGCAGAATACCTTGGGGTAATAGTGAATATGTTTTGTATTGCTATCTGTTGGTTGTCGTTGTCCTTATTCATTTTTTGCTGCATATAAAAGCTGGCAAACCATTTCATGTAAAGCTTTACATCTGTATAGGCAGATAGCATTGTCGGCAGGCTTACTTTAAAATTCTTTTCGGCTTGCTGCGCCGTAAAGAATTGGGGATTGTTCAGGAGGATCTGCTCCAGTTCTTTCAGGTCACTCACATTTTCAAACTGGTTCAGATCCAGCGACTGGCCCTGAGGCACAACAAGGCTATAGTTTCTGCTAACGTTGTTACTGTCCTTAAACGTCATGCTGCCAATGTTACGCACCGCAAGTCCGGCATTTAGCTTGTAGCCTGTGCTCTCTGTATCTTTCCATTGGTAATCTACACCGATATCTGTAGCGAAACCGTTAAGCCCTCCACCAAAAAAGTCATTAAAATTGCCACTGTCCGTAAAATCATCGGCGAGGGATCCTGAGTAGGCAACGTTCACCATAGCGCTGGCATCGGTGAGGTTTACATCACCCAGATTGCTTTGAATAGTCCCCCTGAAATTACCGGCAGCGATATTGGCATACGATCCAGGGAAAAGCATCTTAAATGTTACACCGGCTGAAAATTTATGCTCTTCAGAATTGTAAAGTTCCCGTGCTGCAGAAAGCCCTATTTCGCCCCAGGTGGTAGCGGATGTCTTCTGGTTGTAATTTGCAATAATAGCAGTAGCCTGGTCAATTGAGTTAACGCCATTTGTCAGCGCCCGTCCTAACGCCGGATTTACATCAATAATGTCAGCTTTTATTTTTGCTCCGGTAGTTATTGCAAATGCCCATTTCTTCATCTTAAAACCAAAAGCAGGTCCTAATATCTCAACATCGGCACGCATATTCACGGGCTCATTACCCGCAAAAAGCATATCATCAAAATTATCATTGCTGCCAACAAGGTCGCCAAAAGTCATTTTGTTATTTGCAATGTTACCGCTAAAACTGAATACATTGACTTCATAATCATTTTTAAGGTTGGTGAGTTCCGCGGGATTAATGGAGGCGTTAAGAAGCCCCGTCCTGCGTGAGATATTGATCCCGGAAAAGTGTTCCTGTGCAAACGTCGCTGAGCTGAGAAGCCCGAAAGTAAATAGTAAAGTTTTTTTCATAATTGGATATTGTTTACATACTAATTTAGTAATTTACAAATAAATACATTATCTTTTAACATAAATATAATACGAAAATGCTTTCTATTTTTATTGCAAAGTTCGGCTTTATTAGACAAATTCAAACAGCCATTTATTATATGCCGTATATCGCTTATTAAATTGCCTTCCAGATCACATCATCCGGAACAGGAGCAGTAATTTCAATCTTTTCTTTTGTAACGGGATGGATAAATTCAAGCTTTCGCGCATGCAGGTGTATACCTCCGTCAGGGTTGCTGCGATCGAACCCATATTTAAGGTCGCCCTTGATTGGAGACCCTATTGCAGACAGTTGTGCCCGTATCTGGTGGTGCCGCCCGGTATGCAACCCAATCTCGAGCACTGAGTAGTTGTTGAGTTCTTTAATAACTGTATATTCCAGACTGGCCAATTTGCTGTCAGGCACTTCTTTTATGTGCGCTTTAGAGGTGTTGGTTTTTTCGTTGCGCTTCAGGTAATGCACCAAGGTATCATTATCCTTTTGCGGTTTGTTTTTTACAACTGCCCAATAGTTTTTTTGTGTTTCCCGGTTTTTAAACAAATCATTTAAACGGGTAAGAGCCTTTGATGTACGCGCAAAGATGACTATGCCGGTAGTGGGCCGGTCGAGCCGGTGTACAACGCCCAAAAACACTTCTCCCGGTTTGTTATATTTGTCTTTAAGATACTCTTTAACCACATCACTAAGGGGCTTATCTCCTGTTTTGTCGCCCTGCACAATATCGCCAACGCGTTTATTGACGGCGATTACATGATTATCCTCATAAAGGACTTGTAAATTTTCTTTATTAGAAAGGATTTTCATGTTTAGGGAATGAGTGGCAATCTGAAATCTATAATCTGAAATCTGAAATTAGTATTGTTCCTTCTCATTAGGAAAATCCTTAGATTTTACATCAGTTACATATTGGCCTATGGCCTTGGTCATGCCGTCGTATAAGTCCATATACCTGCGCAGGAAGCGCGGACTGAATTCGTTGTTCATACCAAGCATATCATGGATTACCAAAACCTGTCCGTCAACGCCGCCGCCCGCACCAATCCCTATAACAGGTATGGAAATGCTTTCTGCAACTTTTTGCGCCAGTTGTGCCGGGATTTTTTCGAGCACTATGGCAAAACAGCCGATTCTCTCAAGCATTTTGGCATCTTCAAGGAGCTTGTCCGCCTCTTCTTCTTCACGGGCACGCACGGTATACGTACCGAATTTATATATAGATTGTGGTGTAAGGCCAAGGTGGCCCATAACCGGTATGCCTGCATTCAGTATTTTTTTGATTGAGTCCTTGATCTCGCTTCCGCCTTCCAGCTTTACCGCGTGGCCTCCGCTTTCCTTCATAATCCTGATCGACGAACGCAACGCCTCTTTGGGGTCGCTCTGGTAGCTGCCAAAAGGAAGGTCAACCACAACCAGCGCCCTGTTGATCGCCCTTACGACACTCGAGGCATGGTATATCATCTGGTCGAGGGTGATAGGAAGTGTAGTTTCGTGGCCTGCCATTACATTCGAAGCCGAATCGCCTACAAGTATTACGTCAACCCCGGCAGTATCTACGATTTTTGCCATCGTATAATCATATGAGGTAAGCATGGAGATCTTTTCGCCATTGGCTTTCATCTCTATCAGCGATTTGGTAGTGATCCTTTTATAATCTTTTTTTGCAACTGACATAAGTGGAATTTTAGCTGGTAAATGTACTAAATTGCGTTAAGAATAGCGGAATCGTTCTAATTTTATTAGGATTAATTGTAACTTTCTCACCGGGACAGTTACTAATGCTTCAACACTAATCTACAACCAGTGAAAAAAATAGCCTTATTAGCCATTTCTCTATTAGCAATGCAGCTCCAGGCACAGGAGGCCGACGTTAAAAAATCAATAACCACCTTTTTTGAAGGGTTGCACAGCGGAGATACGTTAAAGATTAAATCCGTTTGCGCCGATAAAATGATACTGCAATCGGTTATGGAAACTGATAAAGGCAGCAAATTCTCGAATGAGCCTATTTCTGAATTCTATAAATCCATTGCATCTATCCCTAAAGATATCACGATAGAGGAGAGGCTGCTTGATTATAAAATTCTGATTGACGGAAGCATGGCGCATGCCTGGACACCCTATGACTTTTATGTAAACGGAAAGCTGAGCCATAGCGGCGTAAACTCGTTCCAGTTTTATAAAGACAATGGTGCCTGGAAGATCGTTTATATTATTGATACGAGGAGAGCCCCCCGACCCCCGAAGGGGGAGTAAGCGGAAAATCCTATCCGTACTTCCCCCCTTCGGGGGCAAGGGGGCTTAGCAATCCGCATTATTCACCGTAACGGCAAGCCCGCCTTCGGAAGTCTCTTTATATTTATTATTCATATCCTGTGCTGTCCGCCACATGGTATTCACTACCTGATCCAAAGGTACTTTAGCATTTTCAGGGTCAGTTTCCAGGGCGAGTTCTGCAGCATTAATAGACTTAATCGCTCCCATGGTATTGCGCTCGATACAAGGTATTTGTACCAGTCCGCCTATAGGGTCGCAGGTCATGCCAAGGTGGTGCTCCATAGCGATCTCGGCTGCCATAAGGCATTGTGCCGGTGTACCGCTCATAACTTCGCATAGCGCTGCTGCCGCCATTGCCGACGATACGCCAATCTCCGCCTGGCATCCGCCCATCGCTGCCGATATGGTTGCGCCTTTTTTAAAGATGCTGCCTATTTCGCCGGCAACCATAAGGAATTGCTTTATGTGACTTTCGTCAGCCTGGTGATTTTCAATAACCATATAATACATTAGCACAGCAGGGATAACGCCCGCACTACCATTGGTAGGTGCAGTAACAACGCGGCCTAATGCTGCATTCACTTCATTTACGGCAAGTGCAAAACAGCTAACCCATTTCAGTATCTGCCTGAACTTCACTTCTGTTTTACGGATTACCTGTAGCCATTCCTGGGGTGTTTCATAAACCGCATCGCCAATAAGGCCTTTATGCATATCGAAAGCACGTCGCCGTACATTGAGCCCGCCGGGAAGTATCCCTTCGCTGTGGCAACCGATATACATACATTCCAGCATCGTGTTCCAAACCCGCATCAGCTCTTTATGAATGTCCTCTTCGCTGCGTATGGATTTTTCGTTTTCATAAACGATCTCAGATATCTGCTTTTTTTCATTAATTGTATAGTTCAGCAACTCATCGGCAAGGTCGATAGGGAAGGGAAACGCGCATTTTATCTTTTCCTTTTCCTGTGCCACTGTACGTTCTTCTTTTACGACAAAACCGCCACCAATGGAGTAGAAAGTAGAGCCGTATTCTCCGGTATCCGTGTAAGCAGTAAATGTGAATCCGTTGGCATGGAAAGGAAGGAAATTTTTATTGAAAACAATATCAGTAGCAATATCAAAAGGAATGTAACGAAGCCCTCCCAGGAAAATATGCCTGTTCAGGTTAATGTCATCTATAATGTTCGCAATCTCGTCAATTGGTACATACTCCGGATCGGCACCGCTAAGGCCCAGCATTACTGCGAGGTCTGTCGCGTGGCCTTTTCCTGTAAGCGACAACGATCCATAAAGGTCCACCTTTACACGGGTAACGTTTTCAAATATACCTTCTGTACGGAGTTCTTTAAGGAAGCGTTCTGCCCCGCGCCATGGGCCAAGGGTGTGCGAACTTGAAGGGCCGACACCAATTTTAAGCATGTCGAAAACGGAGATACATTCATTCATAGCAACTTACGCGATTTATTGTAAAGGTACTTTATTTTGTGCGCGTAAAGGTAAATAAATTGATAATACTATAACGATGTAGCTTTAAAATTGTTGATTTGGTAAATTAGGCCGCAACAGGATATAATTAGATTAAGACTATAGCCATAAATTTTATTATGATTGAAAAAGTACGCATAATCAAATGAAATTAAAATTATTCACGTTTCGGAAAATAGTATATTTGAAATCTAACCAAACCAATATTTATGAAGTCACTACTTGTAATTGCCGCACTATCGCTATCCTTTGCCTCTTTTGGCCAATGCGTAAAATGCCGCTCATTTGAAGAAGCTGCAAAAGATCCTGCTAAAGTAAAATCGATCATTATTAATGCTGCCCAGGACAAACAACTGAAAGAAATCCCGGCCAGCATTAAGCAGTTTACTAACCTTGAGGAACTGATGCTGACAGACCACGGCCTCACTTCAGTGCCAAAAGAGATTGGCAGCCTTACGAAACTTAAAACCCTCAGCCTTGCCGGAAATGCCCTTAAAAAATTGCCCGAGGGGTTATTTAAGCTGAAACAGTTAAAAGAGCTGATACTTTTTGATAACGCCTTTTCAGAAAAATATATTGAAGAGCTTGACAAGAAGGTAACTAAAGATATGCCTGATACAGAATTAATGACCGACTAGTCAAAACCGGAATAGTAAATAATAAGCCCCGAAGTTTAAAATCTTTTGGGGCTTATATATTATTGTCTCAGGGTGTTTATTGTTTTTATGATCTCTTCTTTAGGAAGAACACCCGATTGCCGCCACAGCATTTTCCCATTTTGGAACAGCATCAGCGTGGGCACGCCCTTTACCTGGAACTGAGGGTTGCTCATCAGCGCCTGGTTTTTGTCAACATCGATCTTAATGATCCTTATACCGTCTCCGAGCGTTTCCTTTACTTCTTTGAGTATCGGTGCCAGCATTTGGCAAGGGCCGCACCATGTCGCAAAAAAGTCAACCAATACAGGTTCCTTACTATTAATAAGTGTGTTGAAATTATCCATAATCGTGCAATTAAGCCCTAAATTTACTAAACAATTTTGTTGACACATTATCGCGTTAGCATAAAATTGTGATTACACGCCATAACCTCATAATTGTTAGTTAAATCTGACAATATTCATCACCGCTATATGTTAAAATAGCTACTTTTATTGAAAAGAAATTTAACGCCATGAGAAAAGCAAGTTTACTGATAGCAATTATTTTTGGGTTCGCCCTTACAACTGTTTCCTGTAAGAAAGACAAGGGAGACGCAACATCTGCCACCGAAGTCCATGACCATGACGGGGAAGATATACCACTGGATGCTGCGGGTTTTGATCCGTTCTTCGCTAAATTCCCTCAATACAAAGAATTTGAAAAAGACATTCGCGAATTATATCAAAAGCATAACCATTATGTATGGCATGAAAAGAGGGGACTGATAGAATTTGCAGAGGTATTGTACAACCGTGTCAACCAATTGGATGACGAAGGCCTGCCTTTAAAAATACCATATAAAAAGAACCTCGATGCGCTTTTTGATGATTCCGGAAGGGGTGAGAAGCCAAATATGGAATCGGAATTGCTAATAAGCTCGATGTATTTTTATTATGCTAAAAAAGTGCTCAATGGCCTCGATACGCAAAAGAGCCGTGAGACAGGATGGTACCTTCCACGTGAAAAAATGGATTATGTGGCTTACCTTGATACACTAATGCAGGACCCAAAACTTATAAAAGGTGATAAAACAGAGCTATTCGCACAGTATTTTAACCTGAAAAAAGGCCTTCAAAAATATCGTGATATAGAAAAAAAAGGAGGTTGGGGTGCTATAGCGCTTGATAAAGGTGTGAAATCACTTAAAAAGGGTGATTCTGCCGCTGCAATTGTACAGATACGCAAACGCCTTGCATTGGAAGGCTACCTGAAAAGCGATTCTAAAAGTGCAATATATGATACTGACCTTGCCAGTGCACTAAAACTGTATGAAGAAAAACACAACCGTACCTTTGACGGAAAAATAGGGCCTGCTATGGTGAAAGACCTTAATGTCCCGGTAGGAGACCTTATTAAGAAGCTAACCGTAAACATGGAACGTTGCCGCTGGGTGCCGCCAACTATCAATACGCAAAAGGAATATATTGTTGTGAACATACCATCCTACAGGATGCGCTACGTGCGCGATGGGAAGCCATTCCTTACGTCTAATGTAGTTGTGGGTAAAGACCTTAATAAAACGGTAGTATTCAGCGGGCAGATGAGTTACCTGGTGTTTAGCCCGTACTGGAATGTTCCAACGAGCATTCTTGAAAAAGAGATCAAGCCGGGAATAGCGAAAAACCCCAATTATCTTGCAGAGCATAATATGGAATGGAATGGTAAAAGTGTAAGGCAAAAACCCGGGGGCCAAAATTCTTTAGGAAAAGTGAAATTCATGTTCCCTAATTCCAACAACATTTACCTGCACGATACGCCTGCAAAAAGCCTTTTCAATGCCGATGACAGGGCGTTCAGCCACGGTTGTGTGAGAGTGGAAAAAGCACGTGAGCTGGCTATTGCAATTACCAAAGACCAGGCAGGCTGGAACGAAAGTAAGGTAGACAAAGCCATGAACGGCGACAAGGAAACAAACTTTAGCCTGAAACATAAGATACCTGTTTACCTTACATATTTTACCGCCCTTGCCGATGAAGATGGCAACGTTGCCTTCTATGATGATATCTACGAGCGCGACGGCAGGCTGGCGGGGCTGTTGTATGCTGCGAAGTAATTTAAAGCAAATATAATTTCAGGCTGTGTGGCTTTGCGCTGTACAGCCTGAATTATACTATATATCTTCGTACCTTTACGCCTGAAAATTACAGAAATGATCGAGATAGGAAAATACAATACGCTTAAGATAGTAAGGGATACACAGGTAGGCCTTTACCTTAGCGACGGAAATGAAGATATACTGCTGCCTAATAAATATGTGCCGCGTGAGTGGGATCTTGAGGAAGAGATCATTGTCTTCGTTTACCTTGACCATGAGGAACGTCCAGTTGCGACTACACTAGAGCCGTATATTTATCTTAATGAATTTGCGCTTCTCCGCGTTAACTTTACCAATAAATTCGGTGCTTTTTTGGATTGGGGACTTGAAAAAGATCTTTTCGTTCCGTTCCGGGAGCAGGCAAGGCCTATGGAAAAAGGCAAGCGCTATCTCATATATATGTATATGGATGAAAAGTCGAACAGGTTGGTAGGTACGAGTAAGATCAACCAATTCCTGAAAAATGATGAGCTTACGGTAGAAGAAGGCGATGAGGTGGACCTTATTGTTTCTCACATTACCGAAATGGGTATCAACGTAATCATCAATGAGCAGCACAAAGGCCTGATGTATAAGGACGAAGTCTACGAAGACCTGCGTACCGGAGACAGGGTAAAGGGTTACATCAAAACCATACGTCCTGATAACAAGATCGATGTATCACTACAGAAAAAAGGATTTGAAAACATTGAACCGAATGCCGAAAAAGTGCTTGATGAACTCCGTGCCAGCCGGGGCTTCCTGCGTCTTAATGATGACAGCCATCCCGAAGACATCAAGACCGTCCTGAAAATGAGCAAGAAGACTTTCAAAAAAGCAATAGGCACTCTTTACAAACAAAAGCTTATTGAAATTAAGGAAGATGGGATATATTTGGTGAGAGAATAGTTTTCAGTCCCGGTCTCCGTTTTCCAGTACTGTTGAGCAACCCATATCCTTAACCAAAAACCCGACTGCACATGTCATTACACAACTTCAAAAACTGGACAGATGACCTTAGCGAAGAAGATGAAAAGCATCCGGTGCTTTTTATAGGGCATGGTTCGCCAATGAATGGTATCGAGGACAACGAATTCTCTCAAACATGGGCTAAGATGGGGAAGGAGATAGCCCGCCCGAAAGCGGTACTCGTTATTTCGGCACATTGGCTTACCCGCGGAACACACATTACCGCGATGGAAGCGCCAAAGACTATTCACGATTTTGGCGGCTTTCCTCAGGCATTGTTCGATGTGCAATATCCCGCTAAGGGCAGCCCTGAACTGGCGGAAGATGTTTCAAAATTAATTACTTCAACAAATGTTGGCCTTGACCACGACTGGGGCTTGGATCATGGCACGTGGACAGTTGTAAGGCACATGTACCCCGATGCGGATATTCCGGTGTTACAGCTGAGTATCGATTATGGAATGCCACCACAATACCATTACAATCTGGCAAAAGAGATTGCAGCGCTCCGAAAAAAAGGCGTGCTGATTATTGGCAGCGGCAACATGGTGCATAATTTAAGAATGGTTGACTGGCGTAAGCTTAACGAACCGGACTATGGCTTTGATTGGGCTATTGAAATGAATTCTATTTTTAAGGAAAAGATAGGCAATGGCGACCATAAAGCCCTTGTTGATTACCAAAATCTCAATAAAGCCGCAACGCTCGCCATTCCCACGCCTGACCATTATTATCCATTGCTTTATAGCCTAGGATTGCAGGATAATAAAGACAGTGTAAGCTTTTTCAACGACAGGATGGTAGGCGGGTCGCTGAACATGACATCGGTAAAAATAGGGTGATTAGCGCCTAATTTTTTTAGGGTTTTGATGAGTGGGGAATATTTTTAGAATAAGAATTTTATCCTCCAGGATTTGGTATACAATTTTAAAATTCCATTTAGGTATAAATCGTACATAAGAGTTCTTATAGCTTTTTTCAATTGGATATTTTTCAGGAAAAAGGTTTGCAGTTTCAGCTAATTCGAATAGCGTTTTATATACCATCACGGCATTTTGAGGGCTATCTTCAAAAATAAAGTCGAAAATATCCTTCAAACTGTCAATAGCTACAGGGTGCCACTTAACCGGTCTTGTATCCATTTATCCATTTGAGCTTTAACTTCGTGATGTGGAATGCCTTTCTCATTACTATTGATAATCGAATCAATATCAGCAATATATTCAGCTTTTGTCAATGGCTTTCCGTCAACGGTGTAAGCAACTATGTCTTCATCGCTTTCAATACCGTATTGTACAGAAGGCTCATTGACCATCCAATAATCATCAATAATAGCCCTTATCTTTAAAAGCAATTCCATATCGTCTGTTTCCTCTATTTTTTTTATTATCTCCTGTCGTAATTTTTCGATGTCCATGGCAGAAATTTTTACTAATTTACAAAAAATTGCTATTCAGGCACATCGTCCTTATCTTCTTTGATCGGATATTTCCCGAACAAAGGCGACATCTTCCATATCTTATAAGGCTTATAGGAGAATTTATTAGATAAAGCGATCATCGTGACAGTGTCTCTTTTTAATGTTACATACGACGATGTATTACCATGCCACCAGCCGTTGTGGTAAAACAGTTTCTCGCCGGTTTCCCATTCGTGCATGCGGATACCGAGGCCATAATTCTTTTCGCCCTTATGCTCATAGCTGTATCCCTGGAAAACCTGCTTATAAAGTTTAGGGTCAAGGAAGCTTTTGGAGTAGGTGGCAAGGTCGAATTTTAACAGGTCACGCGGGGTAGAATAGATGTTCTTATCCCCATATATATCATCGAGGAAATCAAAATCATACAGGACGCCGTTGCCTTTATAGGACAGACTCACCTTACTTTTATCTTTTTCGTAATCAAATACAAAAGTATTTTTCATTCCTAATGGCTCAAAGATCATCTTCTTCATCGCCTCACGATAATTCAATTGGGTGACTTTTTCTATAACAAGGGCAAGTATGGCATAATTGGTGTTGCAATAGCCGAATTTCTTGTCGGGCTGGAAATAAAGGTTGAATTTGTGTTCTGCCAACAGGTTAAGTATATCTTGGTTGTGCAGCATACTCCTGTCCCAAATAGCACGATCATCGCTAAAATAGGCATAATTAGGAAGCCCGCTGCGATGGTTCAGCAGCATCTTTATCGTTATAGCCTCATAGGGAAATTCGGGCAGTACCATATTTACTTTCTGGTCAAGGTCAAGTTGCTTGCCGTCGATAAGCTTCAACACAAGTGCAGCCGTAAGCACTTTGCTTACTGAAGCAAGGTGAATAGGAGTATCCGAACTGATCTCCGTTTTAGCTTTACTGTTGGAAAATCCTCCGTAATGCTCAAAAATTATTTCTCCATTTTTTGCAACCAAAAAACCACCACTGAGGTCATCTTTTGGCCATATCTTGTCATAAAATCGGGAAATGCTGTTTTGCTTTTCCTTTGTATAGCCTTTGCTAAGCTTATTAAATGCCACGTAAAACGGTGAATCGGTTGCTGAGGCTGTATTTTCGGCAATATGTTTGTCCTCCTTTTTGCAAGATACCAGCAAGAGCAGGACTATATAGGGTAATGGTCGTAAAAATCTCATTTGTGAATACGTAAAACGGCAAATATAGCTAAACAATGCTTTTTGAAATGCCTTTTAAAAGAAGGTTAACACTAAAAAAAGTGATTTATTGCGCTGTAAAAGTTAATGTTTTGACTCCAAACATTTTACAATTAATGACTGTAGGATATCAAATTTTACCAATTTTAATTTTTATTGGTTTATGCAAAAAATCCCTTATTTTTACAGTAAATATACTATTTGTAATGGACAAGATAAACTGGAAAACCGTAAAGGAGTTTGAAGATATAACGTATAAAAAATGTGATGGTGTAGCACGTATTGCCTTCAACAGGCCTGATGTGCGCAATGCCTTCCGCCCGAAAACGACAGCCGAACTTTTTGAGGCTTTCCTTGATGCAAGGGAAGACACATCGATAGGAGTGGTGCTGCTTTCTGCCGAAGGGCCATCGTCTAAAGATGGTATTTATTCATTTTGCAGCGGCGGCGACCAGAAAGCGCGTGGCCAGCAGGGGTATGTGGGCGATGACGGAATGCACAGGCTCAACATTCTTGAGGTACAGCGCCTTATCCGTTTTATGCCTAAAGTAGTAATTGCCGTGGTTCCCGGATGGGCCGTAGGGGGAGGGCATAGCCTGCATGTGGTTTGCGACCTTACCCTTGCCAGTAAAGAGCACGCCATTTTTAAACAAACTGATGCCGATGTAACCAGCTTTGACGGTGGCTACGGATCGGCTTATCTTGCCAAAATGGTAGGACAAAAACGTGCACGCGAAATTTTCTTTTTGGGACGCAACTATTCTGCACAGGATGCTTATGATATGGGAATGGTAAATGCTGTTATCCCTCATAATGACCTTGAAGATACTGCCTACGAATGGGCACAGGAAATACTGGCCAAATCGCCGACATCTATCAAGATGCTTAAGTTTGCATTCAACCTTACCGACGATGGTATGGTGGGCCAGCAGGTATTTGCCGGCGAAGCTACCCGCCTTACCTACATGACCGATGAAGCTAAAGAAGGCCGTGATGCTTTTCTTGAAAAGAGGAAGCCTAACTTTAAGGATATAAAGTGGATTCCTTAATTATGACTTTTAATTATAATAAAACTTATTTTGATAGAATATTTGGTGAAAGTTTTTCAATTGTAAATATTTTCACAACTGATGGAAATGCACAACTAGATGATATTTTAAAAACAGACATTCTTAATGACAGATTTACGGCTATTTATAGTTTAGAGGATGTAGAAAAATTTATTCCCAGAGAAGAGCAAGCAATAAATTATCTTACGGGTCCAATTTATACTGATAAGATTTCAACATCTGACTTTAAAAAATTAAATTATGATGATTTATTAGTAGAAATCGAGACTTACATTGCAAATGATCCGGAAGATTACGTATTGATTTCATTTCGAAAATTATTTTATGCAACTCTGGATAAGTTGAGGGACGATGGAATTGAAGGGGCTTCTTTTTATTATTTGAATGCAGATAATTTTCCTGAATCAAGTCTATTTGAAGTTAATGTTTACGATTATTACATTACAATTATAGTACAACTTGAAACTGGCTCACTACTAAGACTAACCTTTGGTAATGATTAAAAACTATGAACGAATTTACCAACGAGACTATTGATACAACAACACTTCCAAAATTTGAGGAGGTAAAGCTTACGCCGTTACATCCATCGTATTTAAACGTTGTTTGGCTTAACCTTGCCATTGTGTTTGGAATTATAGCAATAGCAGCCGGGGCTGTTTTTTATCTTGCAGAAGAAGTACAGCCATACTGGATTCCTGTTACTATAGTATATGTTGTTATATTGCTACTCACCATACTGATATCGTTCATCAATTTCAGGAATCGTGGATTCGCTTTCCGGGCGCATGATGTGATATACCGCAGTGGTGCCATTGCGATAACTACAGCGATAATACCCTACAACAGGGCACAGCACGTTGCTATGCATGAGGGCTGGCTTTCGCGAAGGCTCGGGCTTGCGGAAGTTGAAATATTTACCGCCGGCGGAGACAAAAGCGATATAAAAATTCCGGGGCTTGAAAAAGAGCATGCCGAAAACATCAAGCAGCTGCTGATGGGCAAAATCCTAAAACAGGATACGGATGAATAATGATTTCAGCCAGCCGCAGCGGCAATCCCTTGTAGGGGTCGTCATTATGTTCGGGAATACTTTCCAGAAAACGGTGCGCGCACTTTGGCCGATACTGATTATCTGGGTTTTGAAGATCAATGAATTCAACAAGGCTTATCTTGGACTGGGCGCATTGGCTGTATTTATTTTAGTCGCTGTCATAGCCTATTTCAGGTACCTGAATTTTACCTTCCAGTTGGATGAGGAAAACGAAGAATTTGTTATAAAAGAAGGTATATTCAATAAAAGCCGGCTTGCTATTCCATTAGATAAAATACAGCAGGTAAACATCAACCAGTCGCTATTGCAAAGAATTATCGGTGTCCATGCGCTCGAAGTGGATACTGCAGGTACAGGAAAAAAAGAGGTATCTATTAAAGCTATTTCACATGATCTTGCCACTTCACTAAAAGAACGATTGCTCGATGGGTCGCGCGACAGCAAAAGTGTTGCTATTGAGGATACGGATTTTTACATAGCGCCACAAGATAGTACAAAAGGCCATCCTTTTATAAAAATAAGCCTTTTGAGCCTGATCAAAACCGGCCTCACCTCAAATTATGTACGCACATTTGCGCTGCTGCTGGCTTTTGTAATTACAACGTTCCAGCACATCGATGAGTATGGCAATCTTGTTGGTTTTAACAGTGGCTCTTTAGATAATTATATTACCGGGGCAGTAATGCTTAAGTTTCTTGCCTTCATCGTTATCGGTGTCATGGCGCTTATTTTGGTAATCAATCTGGTGAGGACAATATTCAAATATTTCGGATATAAGATAACCAAACAGCGGGATTCATTATTGTTATCTTACGGTTTGATTAATACAAAAAGTACCATTCTGCGGCCTGATAAAGTCCAGATCGTTACCGTAACCCGTAATTACTTCCAAAAAAAGCTGGACATACAGGACCTTAAGATTCGGCAGGCTTCTAATAAGGAAGCTAATAACCAGGACCAAAAAAAAACTGCTATCGAGATACCAGGGTGTAACAATTCGGAAAAAGATATATTGCTCGAATTCTTGCTTGGCGAAGTTCCCGTACGGGGTGTGATGCTAAAGCCCAACATACGCAAGATGCTGGTGCCGACAGTTATGTTCCTGATTATTCCGTTATCAGCCTATTTCTGGGTTGGCAATACTGTTGGCCCCGAAGTATATAACTTTATATTGTTTGTACCTGTATACGTGCTACTTGTCGGGATAATGATTTATTTCGCCTTCAGGCACAGCAGGTTGTTTGTCAATAACGATTTCATCATCAGGCAAAGCGGTGCCTGGGATATTGATAATGACTTTATTGCCCCGCACAGAATACAGACCATTTCAGTTACACAGTACTTTTGGCAAAAAGGGTCGGATATTGGTATCGTTTCGCTTCATACGGCGGGGGGGACTATTTCGTTTGGCCTTGCCAATTATACACGTCTCAAGCAGTTCGTAAATTACTGGCTTTACCAAGTGGAAACGGGGAAAAAGAATTGGATGTAATCGGGAAGATTTTTAGATATTAGATTATTGGATTTTTAGACTTGGTGAACAAATAAACACATCAACAAATAAACGAATCAACAGTATTTATGTCAAATACAAAAGCATGGCTGCAAGCCGCACGTTTAAGGACGCTGCCATTATCGGTTTCGGGGATATTAGTGGGAAGCTTTTATGCTTATTCCAAACCAGAAATTCTATTTAATGGCTGGATACTCGGTTTTGCACTACTTACAACGCTTGGATTGCAGGTGCTGTCTAATTTTGCCAATGATTATGGCGATGGCGTAAAAGGTACGGATAACGAAAACCGCATTGGGCCACAGCGCGCGATCCAGAGTGGTGCCATTACGGTTAGCGCCATGAAAAAAGGCATTATTATCACAGCGCTGCTGACATTAGCGACAGCCATTACGCTGATCTATCTTTCTTTCGGAAAAGATAATTTCACCTATTCGTTGCTCTTTTTCTTTTTAGGATTGGCCGCGATTGCAGCTGCTATAAAATACACCGTGGGCGGTTCCGCCTATGGTTATAGAGGATTGGGCGATATATTTGTTTTTATATTTTTCGGTTTGGTAAGCGTAATAGGCTGCTATTTCCTTTTTGCTAAGGAAATTGATCCGCTGATCGTGCTGCCTGCTATTTCCATAGGATTATTAAGCGTTGCTGTTCTTAATTTGAACAACATGCGCGACCAGGTATCGGATGCGATGTCGGGCAAAAACACATTGGTGGTAAAAATGGGCGCAGAAAATGCCAAAATGTATCATTATACAATTATAGTATCGGCATTGGGATTGGTGCTTTTATTCGCTATACTCTCTAACTTTAAGCCATTGCAGTATTTATTTTTAATTGCTTACGTGCCTTTTATCATGCATTTAAGGACGGTTGCCAAAAATACAGTGCCGCGCAGTCTTGACCCTGAACTGAAGAAGGTGGCTCTCGGTACATTTTTCCTGTCGGTACTGCTATGTATAGTACTTCAGTTTTAAACACATATTAAAGCAAATAAACAAATCAACGTATCAACAAATAAACTATAATTATGAAAATTACTTTTTACGGCCACGCGAGCCTCGGGATAGAGGTAGGTGGCAAAAACATTATTGTAGACCCTTATATTACAGCCAATGAAATGGCTTCGCACGTAAATATACAGGACCTTAAAGCAGATTACATACTGATCACGCACGCACATGGCGACCATATCCTGGATGTCGAGACTATTGCCAATAACACAGGTGCGACCATAGTTTCTAATGCTGAAATTACCGGCTATTATGACAAAAAAGGCTTCAATGTACATCCAATGAACCATGGCGGCAGCTGGCAGTTTGATTTCGGGAAAGTTAAATATGTGACAGCAGTACACTCAAGTTCATTCCCTGATGGAAGTTATGGCGGCAACCAGGGCGGTTTTGTTATTGAAAGCGAGCATAAGAACATTTATATTGCCGGTGACACTGCGCTTACGTATGATATGAAACTGATTCCATTACGCACTAAGCTTGACCTTGCTATCCTTCCTATAGGCAGCAATTTTACTATGGATGTGGAAGATGCCATTATTGCGTCCGACTTCCTGGAATGTGATAAGATACTGGGTTACCACTATGATACTTTTGGATACATAAAGATTAACCATGAGGAATCAATCAAAAAATTCTTTGATAAAGGAAAAGATTTAATGCTGTTGCCAATAGGTGAGTCTATAGAATTATGAATGTGAAATTACGAATTATGAATTGATGAAGACGGATAATGTCGTTCAGCAAAAAAGCTATGCTTTCGCAATAAGAATTATAAACGCATATAAGTATCTTATTGAGGAACGCAAAGAATATGTTCTTTCAAAGCAACTTTTGAGATGCGGAACATCTGTAGGTGCCAATATCGAAGAAGCTCTGGGCGGACAAAGTCAGAAAGATTTCTTCGCAAAGCTTACTATAGCTTACAAAGAAGCCAGGGAAAGTAAATATTGGCTTCGATTGCTGAGGGATACAAATTATTTAACTGAAGAGCAGGCTAATAGTTTACTGCAAGATTCGGAAGAACTATTAAAAATCATTGGCAGTATTCAAAAAACCCTGCGTAATTCGTAATTCGTAATTCGTAATTTTTTTTATGAAAGCAATTTATAAAAAATACATCCTTAACTTCAAACGCCCAAGCGGTACTTCCCGTGGTGTGATGACTGAAAAAGAAACCTGGTTTATCATCCTTGAAAAAGATGGCAAACGAGGAATAGGGGAGTGCGGGCTTCTAAAAGGCCTTAGCATTGATGACCGTCCCGGCTATGAAGAGAAATTAAAATGGGCGTGCGAAAATATCCATTTAGGAGAAGAAAATCTTTGGGAAGAACTTATTGAATTCCCTTCGATACAATTTGGATTAGAAACTGCTTTCCGGTCGCTTGAAGGTGAAAGTCCGTATCTTTTATTTCCTTCTGCATTTACAAAAGGGCAGGAGAATATCCCGATAAACGGACTGGTTTGGATGGGAGAGGAGCATTACATGAAGCAGCAGATCGAAGAGAAATTGCAGCAGGGATTTACGTGTATAAAGCTAAAAATCGGGGCAATAGATTTCGACAAAGAACTGGACTTATTACGGTTTATAAGGACGAATTTCAGCCCGGAAGAAATAGAAATAAGGGTTGATGCTAATGGTGCTTTTGATGTAAATAATGCTTTAAGTAAATTAATTAAATTGTCAGAATTTCAATTACATAGCATTGAGCAGCCGATTCAAAAAAACCAACCTGACAGTATGGCAGAGCTATGCAGAAACACTCCTTTTCCTATTGCTTTGGATGAAGAGCTTATAGGTGTATTCGGTAAAGAAAAAAAGGTAGAACTCCTGCAAAAAATCCAGCCGCAATACATTATTCTGAAGCCAAGCCTGGTCGGTGGTTTTCGTGGTACAAAGGAATGGATCGATATTGCGGACAATTACAATATCGGTTGGTGGGTTACCTCTGCACTGGAAAGCAATGTCGGGCTAAATGCTATTGCGCAATGGACCTTTCTGCAAAACAACCCGATGCCCCAGGGATTAGGTACAGGAGCGCTATATACCAATAATTTTGATTCGCCGCTTGAAGTTAAAAATGGCGAACTTGGTTATAATCCTGCAACAGACTGGAAAATAAATTTGTAGAAGGCTTCGTGTTATATATCTAAAATCGATAAACTATGAACACACAAAACCTGGTACTCATCATTACCGCCACACTAACGGCCCTCATAGCCGGCCTGTTTTATTCCTATAGTTGCTCTGTAAATCCTGGATTGGGTAAACTTGCAGACAAAGAATACCTGCTGGCAATGCAGTCCATCAATAAGGAAATACTGAATCCTGTGTTCTTCCTGAGCTTTATGGGAACGCTGGTTATGCTCCCCGTCAGTACATTTTTAAAATATAAAAGCGGTGATACGATTGCATTCTGGCTGCTTTTGGCTGCAACCATTCTCTATGCTGCAGGTACGTTTGTAATTACGATGGCAGGCAATGTACCGCTTAATGAAACACTTGATGCTTTCGATATTAATTCAAATTCCGTCAATGAAATAGCTGAGCAAAGAAGAGTGTTTGAATCGTCATGGAATATGTTCCACAGCATCCGTACAATAGCCGCTATTGCTGCGCTCATACTGGTTATCACAGGTTGCGTTTTGTCTTCTCCAAATAGCAATAAGGACAAAAATAATGTTACGCCTCAGCGCTCTTTGTAGTGACAATAGGTGCCAGGCAGCTTTCAGGGATATTGAACGCATCAACCAACGGCACAGCATCCTGCCGTATCTCCCAGCAAAGTTGGCTCACTAACTTTCGTATAGCCTTGGTTTTGCTGCCTTCCATATAGCCCTGCTCAAGGTACCACGCTTTATGCTCCTCAATTTTATTCAGGGCGAAAAGGCTGTATAGTTTTTCCAGCACCTGCTTTAGCCCTTCATCGGTTATAGTATCAAGCTGTAATTGGAATTGTTCTAAAAATACCCGGTCCAGGTAGGCATCAGCAATCTGCAGCATGTGCGGGTGCATAACGTTGGCGGCATCAAAAGCATCCAGGCCATCGTCAATAAGCTTCTTAAAACGTCGTGCACCAGTGCTTACAATTTCTTTTTCGCGGTACTGAAATGCCTGGAGATGAAAATCACGGCTTTTCAAATGCTCTTCATCCGTATTGCGGGTTGTAAACGGGTTCTTCTCAACAACAGCTGTTTTCGCCTGATCAACAACGTAGTTAAATATAGTAGCGACATTCATTTCGCCAAACTCTTTCCGGAATTCGCCCAGCCTGTTCTTTGCGGTAAGTTGCATCAGCACTGTATTATCGCCTTCAAAGGTGGTATATATTTCGGTATCGTTCTTCAGGTCACCGATGCGGTTTTCGCTCAGGTAACCCTTGCCGCCACATGCCTCACGGCATTCCTGCAATGTATCGCGCGTGTTCCAGGTGGAGTAGGCTTTCATCCCCGCTGCAAGTGCTTCAATTTCCTGCATTTGGTCTTCGGTGCGTTCTATGAAACGTTTTGTGAGGTATTGAAGCCCAAAATGTATGGCGTACGCATTGGCGAGGTAGGGCATAAGCCTGCGCTGGTGCATCCTGTAATTGAGTATCGGTACTTCGCTACCGCCTTCGGGACCAAACTGCCTGCGCTTATCGCCGTATTTTATAGCAATGGCCAGTCCCGTTTTGGCTGCTGCCAATGCCGATCGTGGTATGCCTATACGTCCACCAACAAGCGTCCCCAACATGGTAAAGAAACGCCTGTTATCGCTTGGTATCGGGCTTTCGAATTCTCCGGATTCACTCACTTGAGCAAAACGGTCGAGCATGTTTTCATAAGGTATTTCGATGTTATCAAAAGAGATAATACCATTATCCACACCGTTCAGGCCCATCTTGTGGCCGCAGTCTTCAATAGTAATGCCGGGCAGTGTGTTATTTTCATTATCACGTATCGGGACAATAAAAGCATTTACACCATAATCCTTGCCGTTGATGATAAGCTTGGCAAAAACAGTCGCCATTTCGCCGTGGTTGGCAGCATTCCCTATATATTCTTTACGGGCATATTTTTCCGGAGTATGGATTGTGAATGACTTGGTTTTATTGTCGTAAGTCGCTGTAGTCTGGATACCTTTTACATTCGATCCATGATGCGTTTCGGTCATGGCAAAACAGCCTATAAGTTCCATTTTGCCTATAGCCTGAAGGTATTTCTTATAATGCTTTTCTGTACCGAGCGATAAAATACTCATGCCCCACAACCCGAACTGTACGCCAAACTTAATAACAAGGCTCAGGTCATGGTAGCTAAGGGTTTCCATAATCGAAAAGTACCCTTCGATGTCGTCTTTCCCGCCTTGTGCTTTAGGATATGCATAAGAGCCTAAGCCATTTTTTGCCAGTAATTTCGACCATTCCAGCACTTTTTCCCGGTATTCTGCTGCATCTGTTGAAGTATTTAACGCAAATTCAGGGCTGCCGATTAATTGTTTTACTTTATTAATAATATCTGCCTGGCTTCCGTCAAGGAAAGCGGTCATTTGCCCAACATTAAAGCTTTCAGCGGTCTTATATTTATCGGTAATGGTATCCCTGTTTTGGCGAAAGCCGGAAATCACCTCACGGCTCATGATGCCAAGGCCCGATTCGAATACTGCAAAAGCAGGCGCGATCTTTTTAATATCCTCTTTCTTAAACGATTCTCTTTCGGCATTTGCTATCAAAAGGCCAAGCTCCGTCAGGCTGGTGGGCGTTGTTTTGTTTGCAAGTGCTGCATCTATTTTTTCTTTCCAATGAAAAAGGTCTGATCTGGAAGGAGGGGAGCCGGCATCCATTTTTGATTTCAGGAATTCTTTTTCAGCTTTGGTAAGCCATTCCTGGGCACCGATAAAATCATTTATGACATTTATCTCTTTTTTGGTAAGCACATCGTCGTGCCATGCGAAATAGATAAACGGAAGAAGTATAGTAAGTTTGGGATCGTTATTAAAAGTAATATCCATTCTGTAAATTTTTTAAACTTAAAAATAAGCAATTACCTACAGAATGGATTTAAAATAGAGTTAAAAAAAGCTGCTTAGGTTCTTAGATACTGAGATGCTTATAAAACTAAACAACTAAGCCTCTAAGAGCCTGTTAATCTGCGCGTATTGGAGCAGCATTATAGTTTTGGCATCTTTAATTTCGCCCGAAGTCACCATTTCTAGTGCCCTGGTAAATGATGTTTCGAGTACTTCTATATTTTCCTGTTCTTTTTCAACGCCGCCGCCTTCACCGGTTTTCATGGCATCGGAATAAGCAGCAATAAAGAAATAAAGTATCTCTGTGACAGATCCAGGAGACATATATACTTCCATAACTTTTTTTACATCGGTTACAGTGTATCCCGTTTCTTCTTCAGTTTCACGACGGATGCATTCTTCCGGATCGTTCTCATCCAATAACCCGGCAGGAGCCTCGATCATCATTCCATCGGTATTGCCATTGAACCATGTCGGTATCCGGAACTGCCGTGTGAGTATTACGGTGCCTTTTTCTTTATTATATAATAGGATTACAGCGCCGTTACCACGGTTATAAACTTCGCGTTCGTGTGTTTGCCAGGTGCCGTCTTTCAGCCGGTTTTCATATTTAACCTTGTTGAGTTTCCCCCAGTTTTCAGAAAGCACTGTTGACGCTATGATCTTTACATTGTCAGACATAATAGTTTATTATTTTTTGCCTTATGAACGCAAATATCCGGCTATTATTTTAATCAGAAATTACCGTAAGTATATTTTTAATGTATGTACAGGCCAATTTGTAACGCTATTGAAAATCTTTTTATATTTACGTTCTTAAACTAAAAAATTTCAAAAATGAAAAAATTACTTGTTTGCTTACTGATGGCTTTTGCAATGAATATGGCAGCACAGGATAAGCAGGTGCCGTTGTCGATCAGAAACTTTGAATTGTATTCGATACTAAAAAAATCAAATTCATTTAAGGATTTCCCATCATTGCCGGAAACAGTTACCGAACATTACGTTGGCGGACAATTACTTTACACAGCTGCTGAAACAGATAAATTTACGCTACAGATCATGGCAGATGGTGAGTTCCGTTTTAAAATGAAAAAACCGGCGCCAAGTATGACCGACAGTACTTATTATATACGTTTCCCAAATAACCAGGTTTTTGGCTATGTGATGCATACGCTTAAAACAGGCGTTGTACAGGTTACTGTTTACCAGGGCGAGAAGTTTGTTTATACTGGTGATATCAAGAAATAAACACAATAACAATATGATTAGCGGGTTCTGCCCGCTTTTCAACATCTTATATTTGACATATAATTTATATTATGTAAAATAATAAATGTAAAACGTTCCTCTTCTTTATATCTTTATTATAGTTGTATATAATAAAAAAGCACATTACCCTATTATCAGATAATGTGCTTAAATCATAAGTTACAATTTATTTTATCTTCACAGGGATATCCCAATTTTCCCAGCTCAGGGTCACGTTATCTTTATTAATTGTATAAACCAGGCTTTCGTTCATCTTTGCCGATTTTTTTGGTTTAACATTTACTCGGATCTGGTCTTTTGACTCGTCATAATTGTTAAAGCCAATTGCAGGATCTTTTCCAAAAATTACTGTAGCATTATCTTTTTCAGGAATCACATATACGGCATATTTTCCTGCCGGCAATTCTTTTCCTTCAACCATAAGCGCTTTATCGGTTTCAAAGGTTGTTGGCTTGTTAGCGCCTGCGCGCCAAACTTTTCCGTACGGAACAAGTTCTCCCCAGATAACTCTTCCTTTAACAAATGGGCTGCTGTAGTTAATTGTAATAGTTGCGCCATTGATCTTACCTGTCGCTGTCGCCGGAGGGCTTGCCGGTTTTTTGTCCTGTGCTGTTGCGAATGCTGTTGTGAGTATTGCGACAAACAGCAATACGGTTTTGGTCATTAATTTCATGGTTGTAAATATTTATTTGTACCGTAAATTTAATGATTGCGTTGTTATTGGCTTAGTGTTTGTTTGATCATAATGGTATTTTAACAAACCTTTATGCTTTTCCTGTAAGCATTTTTTTTGCGAAACATTAAAAAACTGTATATTTAGATTTCAATTGGCCTACTATGAAAAACCCTGTTGCCCAAGGCATTGCCGATTTTTTAATGCACTTCCCCCCTTTCAGCAGCCTGGAATATGCCGACCTGATGCATATTGCCTCGCAATCGAAAGTAATTTACCTGGAAAAAAACCAGGTATTATTTAAAGGAGGCGATGCAACACATGCCGATTTTTATATTGTAAAAGACGGAGCTGTAGGCCTTTCGCTCACCTCAGATGCTGAAGAGACCCTTATAGACAAATGCGACGAAGGCGATATACTTGGCCTCCGCCCTTTCTTTGCAAAAAATGATTACCTCATGACGGCCCGCGCCCGTGAGGAATCAATTATATATGGTATACCTATCGAAGTGTTTAGGCCTTATATCACAGGCAATTCCAAAGTATTGGAATTTCTTTTGGAGAGCTTTGCCTCACAGACGCGAAATCCTTATGATAAAGAACGGAGCGGTAAGCTAATGGCCGAAAATGTAGTGTTTAGCGACCAGGTGGCTGATATCCAATATTTTCAGCCCATAAAATATACGCGCAATCCTATCACTGCCAATGCCGAAGATATATTGAAATTTATTGCTAAAACAATGGCAAATAGCGCTGTAGGCAGCGTCATTATACAAAAAGATCAATTGCCTATAGGCATTATCACTGATAAAGACCTGCGTACCAAGATCGCTACCGGATTGTTATCCATTGATGTTGAGGCGCGTGAAGTGATGACAACCCCTGTAATTACTGTTCCTGAAAATATTTCGGTTGCCGAAGCCCAAATGCTGATGCTGAAGCACGATGTGGGCCACCTTTGCGTAACAAGGGACGGCAGCGACAAATCGCCTGTAAGCGGTATTATTTCTGAGCATGATGTAGTAGCGGCACAGACCAACACCCCAGGTGTGCTGCTGAAACAAACCCGGAGGGCTTCTAACGCCAAAGAGCTCAAATATGTCCGTGAAAAACTTACTGACCTAATCCAGAATTCGATTGATACACTCATCCCTATTTCGCACATTTCAAACATTGTAGCCGAGATAAATATTGCGATAACCCGCCGTTCAATTGAGCTGGCCGTTGAAAAAATAGGCTCCCCCCCTCCTGTCCGCTTTGTGTGGATGAACATTGGCAGTCAGGGCCGTAAAGAACAACTATTGCTTACCGACCAGGATAACGCCCTTATTTTTGAAGATGTAGAACCGGAGCAATACAACAATGTGAAGCGGTATTTTCTTGAACTTGCAGAAATGGTGATTGAATACCTGGGAAAAGTGGGCTACGAACCATCTCAAAATAAATTACTGGCAAGCAATACACTGTGGTGCAAATCATTGACAGACTGGATGAAACAATATGATTCCTGGATCAATACACCGGCAGAGAAAAATGTAGAGGTGAGTACTATTTTCTTTGATTTTGACTTTATCTACGGCGCGCCGGCAATAGAAGATGCGTTGGCATCACATATAGAAATGAACATTGCAAGGAACAAAAAATTCTTTGCCTATCTTGCTTCCGATACCTTGCAAAATCCGCCACCGCTAGGCTTTTTCAGGCAATTTTTGGTAGAAAGCGATGGCGAACACAAAGATTATTTTGATATAAAGAGCCGTGCACTTGAGCCGTTAACCGATGCTGCAAGGCTATTGGCTTTAAGCATGAACCTTATTGAGATTACAAATACCTACCATCGCTTCAAAAAATTAGCTGAATTAGAGCCGAAGAATGCTGATCTTTATGAAGAATGTGCTGAGGCCTTTAATACATTGATGCGCTTCAGGACGGAAGAAGGATTATTGAACAACTCAAATGGTAAGTATTTAAATTTAAATGAGTTATCAAAGTCCGATAAAGTAAAGCTTAAGAACTGTTTCCAGCCCATAAGCGACATTCAGGACATGATAAAAAACCGATTTTCCATAACCTCTATTAAGTAACCATGGCATTTGACTGGCTGACAGGTGGCAGTACGCCCCAATTCTGGAAAAATTATATTGCCCTTTTTGACGGTGACGACAAAGAGCACAGGCGTTATGTGGTTTTTGATATGGAAGCTTCCGGCCTCGACTGGAAGGAAGACGTTATATTGTCTATCGGGGCAATTGGTGTTTTAGGCAACGCTATTGAGGTAGGCGATTTTTTGCAGGTTTTCGTGCAGCAGGATAAATTCAGTCCACAGTCAGTGGCATTGAGTGGTGTGCTGAAAGAACCGAAACAGGAAAAATTTGTAGAGGCCGAAGCAATGATACAGTTCCTGAATTTTATAAAGGATGCAACGCTTGTTGGCCATAATGTGAACCTTGATATCGAAATGATCAACCAGGCTTTGAAAAGGCTTGACCTGGGCCGTATCAAAAATCCTGTAATGGATACCAATACTCTTTACCAGCGCCTGAAAGGCCTTCCCGAAGACAGCCAATCCAGCCTCGACGATTTGTGCGATGCCATGAGGATAGGCAAAAGCGACCGCCATACTGCGTCGGGGAACGCATATACTACAGCGCTTGTTTTTTTAAAATTGAAGCGGAAGTTGGGAATATAACTGACCAAAAATTTCCTGCTATGCACGCAATGACTGCATAGTATAGTTTTGATTATTATTATTCAATCTATCATCTGAAGCTTGAGCCATCCTTCTAATTCCCGGAATTTTTCCTGTGAAATGAATTCCTTGTAGTCTCGCAGTTTTAGCAGTAGGTTTTCATAATCTTCCTCTTCATAAAATCTTTCTTTAGGATCTTCGCCATCGTTAATTATTTCAACATGGTGCAACATCATTTCAGTGACTTTTTCTATATAAAATTCGGCAATAAGTTGTTTGGAAGATACGTAGTTGGCAAGTATATATTCTTCAAAATCGTAATCCCAGTCGGCAAAATTCTTCTTAGTTTCGAAAAATAATTTTTCATCTTTAATCTCATACCTGCTTATTATATGATCCCAAATTACATAGAATAAAGCGTCATGTAAATAAGGTGCCAACTCCTCCAGAAAATTCTCGAAATTTATAAACCCATGCTTACTGCCATCCTGAACAGAAATATATATACCGGATTCCCCAAAATCAATTTTTCTTTCAGTAGCATACATCGCAAACCTTTCAATTTTTCCATCGGTAGAATTTGTTATAAAGGTGTCTGAAGAAAAACCTCGTGCCTCATTAAAAATATCTTTGCTTGCCGGATATTTTTCTAAAAATAAATCTTCCCTGTCTTTACTAACCTTAAGGATAGCTCCGGGCATTAAAACCCATGGTTTTAATTGATATACTTCATGCAATGTTCCCATTCTGATAATTTCAGATTAGCTCGATATTATTCGAAATTTGTTTTTAAACGGATATTATATTTCGTTTACGGGGAAATATAAGCTTATAACGGCCCCTTTCCCTAATTCTCCCGAAGCTGTAATATAGCCATTATGGTTCTGCATGATCTTTCTGCAAAGCGCCAGGCCTACCCCGGATCCCTTAAAATCTGAAGAAGCATGCAGCTTTGTAAATATATTAAAAATTGATTCGGCATATTGCTGTTCAAACCCTATCCCATTATCAGCAACATATAT
Source organism: Flavobacterium arundinis (assembly GCF_038289855.1). Taxonomy (NCBI): domain Bacteria; kingdom Pseudomonadati; phylum Bacteroidota; class Flavobacteriia; order Flavobacteriales; family Flavobacteriaceae; genus Flavobacterium; species Flavobacterium arundinis. The sequence continues at coordinate 119,396 of NZ_JBBYHR010000004.1, read as the reverse complement.
CACCTGGTATACCTCTTTGTCATCCGGAGAATAAGCTATCGGCTGCTGTTCTGCTGTTATCTTTATAACCGGGAGTCGCTCCGGCGATGCATATTTGATAGAATTGGCAATAAGGTTAGAGAACAATTGCCTTAACAGGAAAGGGATACCATTTACTGATGGCAGGTTACCCATAATAAATTCAGTCGATTTCTCTGCAATTGTTTCGGTCATATCTTCCCTTACATTTTCTATAAGGTTGTCCAGGTCGACCATTTCAAACGATTCATCGGTGTGTTTCAGCCGCGTGTATTTCAGGATATCGATAAGCAGTGTCTGCATGCGCTGCGCCGACGAATTCATACGGGTAAGCGAATCATGCACACCAGGCGACATATCTTCTTCTTTGGTTAATATGCGTGACGATATCAGCTGTATTTTTCGCAAAGGCTCCTGAAGGTCATGCGTACTTATCCAGTTGATGTTCTCCAGCTCTGAGTTAGTTTGCTTAAGCAATTCGCTCAGCCTGCGGTATTTTTCTTCTTCCAGCGAAATGATAAGCAGGTTGATATGGCGCTGCAGGCTAAATGCATAGGCCGCGGCCGTGTCTATTTCGGGTTGCAGCCAGGGTTTGCTCGTGCAACTTACAATTTCTTTCCAAAGGGAAAAAGAATTCCTTGGGGAAAGCCCTTTCTTGTCTTTGATAATAGATTTTGCAGGATCACCGGCCCAATTCACTTCCGTAATGGTTTCCGGCCTGTACCAGATAATACAGTTGTTGCTGTCCATATCGAGCGAGTGATAAATGATGCCTGAAGTCTTATCGCAAACACTTTTCATCTCAGATAAGTAATTAACAAGCTTATCTGTATGGAAGCTGCCATTTTCAGTATACGTTGCCAGCCAGTTGGCCATCTGTTTTACTTCATCGTCTTCGGGCGTATTACCATTTTTGTAAACCTTATCGTTGAATACTATTGACACCCCTGTGGCATTACAAAGTTTGAGTATGTCCGGAGCATTGGCAATTTCCTGCAGCGCGGCGGCACTATTCAGCGTAAAGGTATTCATTTTTTCCAGTGAAATAGTCGCCCTCCTGGCTTCCTCATATTCTTCAGAAGCCTGCCTTACATCAATTTGCGATGTGATGAAGTGGCCTTGTAACTGCGCGGCAAGGCGTATTTCCGGGCTGATATTTTTAGCCGAATAATGGTGGCACGCTATCAGTCCCCAGAGTTTCTTTTTATAAATGAGCGATATCGTTAGTGTTGCCCCTACACACATATTGTGAAGGTATTGCACATGCATGGGCGATGTGCTGCGTAAAATGGAAAGACTCAGGTCAAGGTTTTTATTTTCAACGTCATCCACAGTGTAAATCGGTACAGGCGTATAATTGATATCTGTAATAAGCCGTAACAGGTTTTGCATGTACAGTTCGCGTGCCTGCGGCGGAATGTCAGTATGCGGGTAATGCAGGCCGAGGAATGGCTCGAGGTCTTCCCGCACGCTTTCTGCAAAAACTTCACCATTATAATCCTTGTCAAAGCGGTATACCATTACCCTGTCATAGCCGGTAATTTCACGGGTACCTTTAGCAACAAGTCCGCAGAGTTCCTTTAGGGTATGGGTGTCATGCATGTAAGTAAGGAATTGCGAAGTATGGTCGTACACCACACTTGCTTCCCTTATTTCGCTGCTTACAGGCTCTGCTTCAAGGATATAAACAGCTTTATTATAATGTACTGTGCATAAAAAATCATTATTATTGAGATGGAGCCTCAACAATGCTGACGAAAGCATATGTCCATTGGCTATATATTCTTTTAATTGCCTTAAAGCATCGTCGCCAAAAACAGCTGCAAAAGAATTTCCTAATAATTTGGAATGTGTGTGGCCTATAAAAGCCGCACAATTTTCACTGCAAAAATCTATGGTAAATGAATGTTCCTTAAGCCCAAGCAAGAAGCCGTGGGGCTGTATGCTGCCGGGTATGTGTATGGGTTCCTGTTCGCAATTAGTGAGGTTAACGATCTCACGGTTTACAATATCCTTTATCTTCATATCGCTTGAGGGGCGTTTGACCTGAAATGTGCGTTTATTGCATCAAATGTAAAGTTGGCTCCTTTAATTATTTCGGAGGCGCATTGGTTATCGGTTTCATATTGTGATAACGCCGAAAGAAAATTTTTCCAGTAACTGCCGGTCTGGCCACCGTATCCCGCAAAATAGGAAGCGCCATTATCAGCGTCGTAGCCTAATGCTGCAGTGATATTCTTAAGGATAACCCTTCCGCCCAGTGACGAGCCTTCTACTACATACATAATACCCAAAGCAAAACCCGTAGATATTTCTTTCAGGTTGCGGGTTATCGGCCTGCTGTGTGTCGCAGTATTATCAATATGCAATACCCGGAGATCTGTATCAATACAATGCGCTTTGGCGCGCTGTTTCAGGTCAGGAATAATGCCTTCAAGAAGCGGAAAAATATTCTCTTCAGTATCGGCTGTTACATCGTGCATCAGGCCAAGGTAAGCGGCATATTCGCTATTGCTAACATCGGGGTTCATTATTGAGGCTGAAAGTGGCAGGTCTTCAAGGTCTTTATGTGATTGTGCTGTAGCCTGGCGTAAATTTTCTAAGAAGGGGGCGTTAGTCGTCTCGTTCATTTTATAAATTAGTAGCAGTAAACAAAATTTTTATCAGTAGGGACAAAGCTTCCCCAATTTATTCCAAGGGCATACTCAATAGATTTTTTCAACTGTTCGAAAACCCCTGATTTAGGCACATAATAACTCGCCCCAAGTTCCCTGCTTCTTTTAATTGTCTGCTCATCGCCAGATGTAGAAAACATTACGATAGGAAGCTTTTTATCCGACTGCCTCACTTTTTTCAGTATATCAAAGCCTGTCATCCCGGGCATGTTTATATCCAGGAATAAAACGTGCGGATGTGGCGGAGGATTATTTAACGCATCAATAAGCTGATTGCCGTTCTTTTGTGTTACCACAATCACCCCTGCATCTATCATGTCTACTATTTCTTTGAAGAAATCCAAATCGTCCTGGTCATCATCCGTGTAAAAAATTGTCAATCCGCTCTTCATATCCAGTCGTTTTAAAATTATAAAAAATGCAATGCAAGTAAGGCGATGAATATCAAATTTAATTAAAACCCGCTTATTATTTTTACAGCACTGTAAATATTAAGAAAGCTTTAACGCGAATTAAATAGAATTGAAATGGCGTTATTTGCAGTTTTTATCGATCATTATAAGCTTTTTTAACTTAATGAATTGCACCAGGCGTGTGTGGGTAGTAACATTGCCTTTGTTATCCGTTACAATACATTCTTTTAAAAAACCATTCGGCATTGTCTGTTTATCTTTCCAAAAACGGTAGCCTATATCGTCTGGCGACAGCGAAGGAAAATTAAGGTAAAGGCTGTTATCCATGATATAATGTGTGGTAAATAGCTTACGGTTCTCTGCTTTCTTCCTGCTGACAGGCTGCACGACCACATGGCTAAAAGATCCCGAATTTATTACTGTATCACTTTTCGTTTCCAGCTGAAAGTTCCGCAATTTTTCCGTTTCAGAAATTGTCCCGCTTCGGGGGCATTTCAGGCTGATCGCCTCAACAAAGAAATCCTCTTTGGCAATGGTTCCGTAGTAATATCTGCCTCCTTCGAGTACCAGCCTCATCCTAACCTCTTTATCATTTTCTGTAACTATCATCATATAGCGGCTATCGGTAGAGCTTATAAAACAGTAATATCTTAGTTTTGGGCTGCCTTTTTCGATTGCATTAACCACCTCATATTCCATAACATAATCAAATAAATAGCTTTTCTGGCTGTAACCCGTAAGGCTAATCAGCAACAAAAATGCTATTTGCACCAGCGCTTTCATCGCCTTGTAATAAAGAAGTTCGCTAAAAACTGGAAAGCAACAAGCCCGATAATATAAACAGTAGCAAGGCCTTCTATCAAAATACCATTTGCAAAAACCATCGCTACAACTGTAACGCCTGCAAGAAACATTATCGCATTATAACTCATGAACAACGCCTGTGGTTTTGCAAACAATTTACTTAACGGGATCATCATGGTAAAGGCAAAAACAGCAAGGACAATGTATTGGTCATACCCTGTCATAAAATAAGTAATTCCGCTCAATAGGGATACAAGCAGGAAGATTCCGATCGCCGATGAGCTTATCTTCTGCTCTTTATCCAAAAGGTGCTTGCCATAAGGATTAATCAGCAGGAACAGGTTGCTCAACGGCATAATTATCCAGGTCGAAAATGCAAAGATGAAGAGCAGCATTACCAACGGGTAAAGGAAAGGGCGCAATGTTTCGTTTGATTCAGCGATCTTTGATAATGTTTTTGAACCAAAATAAAAACCGAGAATGAACAGCCATTGATACTTAGATGCCATATTCGACATCCAAAATGAGTATTGCAGGAACCACCGGTAAAGTAAAAAACGTGCCTTTAACGCCTCTGTCATTCCGGACTGTGCATGAAGCGAATTCGGGTCATTGCTCAATGCCTGGCTAAAATGGTCCAGTGCCTTTTTGGTTTCGCCTTTTTCCAAAAGCCCCCAACCATAATTAGAATGTGTGTAGGCATTATTGGGGTTTTCATGCAATGCCTCAGCAATAGTATCGAAGGATTCCTCTTTCCTGTCAAGCTTTAGCAGGGCTGTACTTCGCACGTTCAAAGCAAAAAGATGGGAAGAATCCAGCGCCAGTGCCTGGTTCGCAATATCCAGCGCTTCACTGTATTTTTTTTGCATCAGCTTGATATGGCCCCAAAAAGCAAAGTATTCTGCCTGGTAAGGGTCCATACTAATGGCTTCGGTTATGTATTTTTCGGCTTCGTTTATTTTTTCCTTTGCCAGATAAAGCCTTGACTTAAGAAAAAAATAGTGGCTTGCAGTGGGGTGTAATGCTATCGCGCTGTTAATGAGTTCCTCTGCTTTTGCATAATTTTCCTTATGCAGGCTAATTTCACTCAGCAGGTACAGCACATGGTCGTCATTTGGGTTTATACTTAAGAGTTCGCCCAGTATTTTTTCGGCATCATTATAGCGTTGCTGCTGCAGGAGCAGCGTGGCTCTTTCCAAAAGGCCTTCCGTCATTATTTCTTTATTTTTAGATAGGACAGCACATCGTTGTATAGTCCCGATTCATTGGCATAAAGCGCAAAATTCTTCGCCGAGACAAACCATTCCTTTGTACTGGCATTGTGTTTTTTTATAGCATTTGCCAAATCCTTTTCCTGTATGGGTTCAGGAATACCTGTTTTAAACGATTCTTCCAGCTTGCTTTCAATGGCAATATCGATAATAGCCTCTATATCAGCACCTGAATAGTTATCGGTTTGTTTGGCCAGTTTGCCCAAATTAATGCTGCCAACAGGCTTCCCTTTAAGTTTTATATTGAGTATAGATTCCCTCGCTTCTTCGTCTGGCGGCGGAATAAAAATGATCCTGTCGAACCTGCCCGGCCTCCTGAAAGCAGTATCCAGATGCCACGGTGCGTTAGTTGCGCCCAATACCAGTATGCCATCGTTATCTGAATCCAGTCCATTAAGCTCCTGCAAAAACTGGTTAATAAGGTGGCGGGAACCTGAGTTCTTCATGTCGCTCCTGCTCGCCCCCAGCGCGTCTATTTCATCAAAGAACAATACGCAGGGTTTATTTCTTCTTGCAGTTTCAAATACTTCGTGCAGGTTTTTCTCACTGTTGCCTATCCACATATCGAGGATATCGTTCAACCCTACACTTATAAAATTAGCATTGATCTCACCTGCCGTTGCTTTGGCAATAAAAGTCTTGCCGCACCCGGGAGGGCCATAAAGCAATATACCCCCACCTGTCTTTTTCCCATACGCCTTGTACAGGTCGGCATGGTTCAGCGGGTGAATGATCTTTAGCTCTATCTCTTTTTTTATCTTTTCCATACCGCCCACATCCGCGAAGTTGGTCTTGGGCTTGGTAAGGAATACGTTGTTCTCTTCTTCCTGAAATTGCGGCTGCGGGCCCATGCCTACACGCAGTTGGGCATCCAGTTCCTCATCGGTGTATCCGGGAACCATTTCCAGTACTTTCCTGTAGGTTTCAACAGCCTGTTGGTACAGGTTTTCCCTGAGAAGTGTTTTGGAATAAAGTACCAAAAAATTTATATTGTCAGGATCATTGTGGAGTGCGTCTTCAAGGATTACGCTACAGGTGGCGTATTGTCCCTGCCTGAAATAGGTTTGCGCCAGTCCGTATTTAGCTCCTGGATGTTCCTGTTGTGCCAATACCTCTTTATATTCTTTTTCGGCTTCGTCAAGCCTGTTCAGGTTCAGCAGGCTTTCTGCTAAGTGCAGCCTCAGGGGAATGTTGGTAGGCGAGAATTTAAGTGCCTCCCGCAGGCTATCGATAGCGTTATTGTCCATTGTAAATTAAATATGCGCTAATTTAATTTTTAAGGGATAAATTAAAAAGGAAAATCGGGTTTAAATTTATAATAGGTAATAAGGAACGCGTATGTGGGAGGTTTTGGAGGATAATCGCGATCTTTGAATAAGAATTAATCGCATACAGAAACAACCCTCCGGTACCTGCCGTGGTGGCTTACAGAAGCGGGTAAAAGCTTCCTATTGTTTTGGATAAACGGCAGCCCTCCTTCATCTTTTATAATGTCGGGGTTTTCCGGCTCATATATTTTTTGTGAGCTGTCGGCAACGGCTACGGTATGAAGCGCTTCATCTGAGATAGAAGTTTGCGTATGGTATTTAAAATCCCCGCAAACTACTTTTCCCATAAAATTATCCGAATCCAAAACCTTTACAGAACAATGCAGCAGGTGCGGGATAAAGGCCCTTGTTCCCGTTTGTCGGTTCCATGCTTTATAGGCCGCTTCCTTCATGCTCCACAACACCCAAACCATTGTTTCCTGTTCGGTATGGCTCATGATGCAGTGCTGTTCGTCCTCAGAGAACAGCCTTTGCAGGAAACCTTGCCTCCGCCAGTTACTCTGCGTTTTTGCGGCAGCAAGATCAATTACATCATTGCCTATCATTTTTCCGTAAGCTTAATTTCAATGATGTCAAGGGCGGCTTTAACATTCAGCATGCGCTCCATTTCTTCATTTTCTATCCTGATATCAAACGCGGTTTCTATATCCAAAATGATATCAACCAGGTTAGCCGAATTGATTTTGAGATCATTTATAAAATCGGTATCTTCTGTTAGCCTGTCAAAAGCCTCCACTTCAGCAGTGTAGGGCTTTATGATGGCTTTCAGCTTGCCGGTAATTTGTTCTTTATCCATATCGTTTTTATGTGAATTTCTTAAATATAATGCAGGCATTCACATCGCCAAAACCGAAACTGGCTTTCGCCAGAATATTTATTTCTGTGTTAATTTTTTGTTGCGGAATCTTTAAAAGATCAACCAAAGATACGATTTCAGGATGAATATCCTCACAATTAATGTTCGGGAACACAAACCCTTCATGCAGTTGCAGCACTGCTGCCACGCTTTCCACGCTTCCCGCCCCGCTCAGGCAATGCCCGGTCATCGACTTTAATGAATTGATGTACGGGAAATTACTGCCGCTCCTTCCCAATGCTTCTGCCCAGTTTTTTATCTCAAGGCTGTCTTTTGATGTGGCTGTAAGGTGTCCGTTGATAGCGTCAATATCATTTGCTGTTATTCCCGAATCTTTTATCGCCCCTTTAATGCACCGCTGTACAGCAATACTGTTGGGTGCGGTCATAGTGCCTTCTCCCCTTTGCCCTCCTGAATTTACATGACCTCCCAGTACCTCACCATATATTGTTGCACCGCGTTCCAGGGCACTTTCCAATTCTTCCAACACCATTGCCCCTGCTCCACTACCGGGTACAAATCCCGATGCCGAGGCACTCATTGGCCTTGAGCCTTGTTCGGGCGAATCGTTGTGTTTAAAAGTACATACGCGCATGGCATCAAATCCCGCCCAGATGTAGGGGCCGCTGTCGCCTGTGCTGCCGGCAAGCATTCGTTTGGCCTGCCCATTTTTTATGCGCTCATACGCCATCAGGATGCTTTCGGTTCCGGTAACGCACGCCGACGAATTGGTGGTTATCTGGTTGCCAAGTCCCAGCTTACCGCCAAGGTAGGCGCTGATGCCGCTGTTCATGGTTTGTACCACAACAGTGCTGCCCAGTCTGCGGGTTTGCAAGTCATCTATCTTATAAATGCTTTCGCGAAATTTATCAATGCCGGACGTACCTGACCCGAAAATAATACCGCTGTCCCAGTCGGGCTGGTCACTATTATTAACGTCCAGTTTGGCATCGGCCCAGGCTTCCATCCCGGCAATAACACCGTAAAGAATGCCAGTACTATTGAATCCCCTCAGCTCCAGTTCCGAAAAATAGCGCTGCTTCATTTCATCTGTTATATCCGGTTTTCCGGCTATCTGACAGGAGAACTGCAACCTTTCCAGTTCGGTATCATGTTTTATACCGGAGATGCCGTTTTTTATAGCGTGTGTAAACGCAGGAATGCCCACCCCGTTCGGAGCGGCAATGCCAAGCCCTGTTATTACAACCCTTCTGCTCATTTACTATTTGTTATCATGCCTGCAATTGTGCCTGTACACACATCCTCCCCTGCTTCGTTTTTCATAACAACTTTGCACTTCAGCTTTCCAAACCTGAAATATATTTTCTCTGAAATTACTGTTACCTTTTCATTCGGATATATCGGTTTTAAAAATTCAATATCCGTTGATGTTAAAGCAATTGCAACATCTTTATTCAATTCATTATTTAATAAAAAAATCCCAAGGCACACCACCCCTATCTGTGCCATGCACTCCGCTAATATCACGCCCGGCGTTACCGGATGTCCTTTGAAATGCCCTTTGTAAAAGTCAAGGTTTTCATCAAAAGTGTACGTTCCTGTTACGCCATTTTCATCTACATGCAGCAGCTCATCCACAAAGAGGAAGGGCTTTTCGTATGGGAGTTGGGTTATGATCTGTTTTGAATTCATTACCATTGTAATAAAACCCGTTGCGCCGAGAATCCCGGGCCAAAACTCAGCATTACGCCTTTGTCGCCCGGCTGCGGGTTGCTATCCATAATCTGTTCCAATACATACAGTACCGTGGCGCTCGACATATTGCCGTATTGTTTCAGTACTTCCTTAGTTGCGTCAATGTTCTTTCCCAATCCGGAGAATAATTCCTCAACCGTACTCACTATCTTCCTGCCGCCGGGATGGAAAATGAGGTGGTCTATATCTTCAATCTTCAACTTATTCCGTTCCAGAAATGGGTGTATTATATCAGGAAAATGTGAAGCGATCGTTTCAGGCACTTCAATATCCAGCACCATCTGCAGGCCGCCATTAGTGAGCTTAAAGCCCATCATGTGCTCGGCATCATAAAAATGATACATCTGCTCATCCAGTATTTCCGGGCCTTTATCTTCTTCGTAGGATGACAAAAGGCAGCACGCGGCGCCATCGCCAAAAATGGCCGCGCTAATGATATTTGGCATCGAGAAGTCATTCAACTGGAATGTAGCTGTAGGAGCTTCCACCGCAATAACGGCAGCCCTTTTATTGGGGTTGGCTTTCAGGAAATTCTTCGCATAGATAATTCCCGAAATTCCTGCGGCACAGCCCATTTCGGTTACCGGCAGGCGTACAATATCCTGCTTCAGCTTCATGCGGTTTACCAAATAAGCATCCAGCGAGGGGATCATAATGCCGGTACAGCTTACCGTGATGATATAATCTAAGGATTGCGGCTTCCATCCTGATTTGTCCAATGCATTTTGCAGGACTTTTTCCCCTAGCTCTATTACTTCCCGCGTATAAATGTCGTTCTTTTCTTCAAAAGATGTGGCGGTAAAAACCTCTTTAGGCTCCATAATAGAATAGCGTTTGTCCACAGCAGCGCCCTCAAAAATCTTTTTCACTTTCCGGATGAAGCGCTCGTCCTGCCCGTCAAGCCAGCCGTCGAGCAGTGGGAGTATTTCTTTTGTAGAACGGGAATAATTGGGCAGCTGCTTTGCAACCGTAATGATCTTTACACTCATAGTTTTGATAGTATCCATTGGTAGCGGAACGCCCACCTCCAGCGGATGCGGCTGTTTTTTATGTTTAATTTTTTGGCGAACGCCTCAAGCTCTTCTTTTTTAAATCCTCTTAGTATCGATACCAATCCATCTTCACGGGACATTCGGTTCAGGGCAAAAATCCGGCAAAGCATTTCGAAAAGCCTATAAGCCATCTTGCTCCGGTGCAGGTCGTTTATTACCACCCCTACCGATGCATTCCTGTTAAAGGTCGTTATTATTTTCAATATTTCATCATCTTTAAAATGATGGAGTGTCAGCGTACATAATACAATATCGTATTTCAGGCTTTCGAATTCTTCCTTAAAAATGTCGATGCATTTATATTCAATATCCGGAAAATCTTTTGACAGCTTTTCGGCATACGTGACTGTAAATCGGTTGGCATCAACGCCAATTAGCCTAAAGCTATAACCCTTCTTTTTGGCATACGCCGAAAGCATCCGCAGCATGTCGCCGTTGCCGCAACCTACATCGGCTATAGTTATCGTTTTGGTCTTATCCGCTTTTTGGAGCAATTCTTCCACACCTTCCAGTGTGAGCTTGTTGCCACCCAGCAATTGGTTTATGGAGGCTATTTTATCCAGTGCATCGCGCAGCTCCTCGCCTTCCAGCAAAAAATCATCCATTATTTCCGGCTCCTGCGTGCGGTGTGTAGTATCTATTCCCATTCCGAGGCTATGTTTACAGGTTTGCCGTGCGTCTGCTTTATGATCTTTGGCAGCAGCGAGGGAAACAATGCCATCATATCCATAAGCGGTCTCGTAAGCATTTTGTTTTCCAAAGCCTTTCCTAGTAATCTTCCCGTCCGTATCCTTTTGCTGAACTGGGTTTTCCATGCTGCCGCATAGCGTTTTTCAAGTTCTTCCCTTGATATGGCTCCTTCAGCATAAAGCATTACGAGTTCAGAAGCTATTTTAGCGCTGTGTATAGCCATTGCCATGCCATTGCCGCATAGCGGATGGATGAGGCCGGCCGTATCGCCCATCATAAGAATATTATTTTCAACAGGGAGTTTTTTATCGAAAGATACCTGGCTTATGGTCAGCGGTTTTTCGAAAAGAATTTTAGCATTTTCAAAGATTTCTTTCAGGCGCGGGTTTTTATATACCTGCCCTTTTTGGTATTCCTCGATGCTCTTATATTTTTTAAAAGTCGTATAACTCGCAAGGTAGCAAATGTTGATGGCGCCGTTCTCTACTTTAGAAACCCCGCAATAGCCGCCCGGAAAATTATGCAGCCCCACGGTATCATCAGGGAATTTTCCTTTATAATGTGCTTTAACGGCTAACCATGGCGATTTCTTTTGGATAAATTCCCGGTTCATTTCCTTGTCGAGATTCGATCGTTTTCCAAAAGCGCCCAATACTATTTTTGAGGTGTAGATCGCACCGGAAGTTTCAACATAAAATTTATCGTCAATAAAATTAATGCCGGTTACTTCTGCAGAAATCACTTTACAGCCGCTTTCCCTTGCTTTTTCACACAAATAATTATCCAGCGCATACCGGCTTACGCCAAAACCTCCCAACGGAAGCTGTGCAGTAACCGGGTGGCCTGAAACAGATGAAAATTCGAATTTGCTTATGGATATAGGGTTAAGCCCGGCTACATCGGCGCCAAGCCATTTGAGGTAGGGCAGTATTTCATTGGAAATATACTCCCCGCAAACCTTGTGCTTAGGATAACCCGACTTCTCAATCAGTGTAACCGAAAGCCCCTTTTTAGACAGGTGAATACCTGCCGTAAGCCCTGCAAGGCCACCGCCAATAATGAGCACATCGGGGTTTCTTTCCATGAAACTAATTTAGGCAAAGGGTTAGGATGTTGATGTTATAGTTTTGCCAATATTTTTAACAAAAAAAGGCAACCCACAGGCTGCCTTTTACATCAATGTTTGTCTTTATACTCTCTCGTTCTTTATTTCCTCAACAATTTCCGGATTCAGGAGTGTACTCGTATCACCAAAATTTGAGAAGTCCCCTTCTGCTATTTTGCGCAGTATTCTTCGCATGATTTTACCGGAGCGTGTCTTTGGTAAACCGGATACGAATTGTATCTTATCCAGTTTGGCAATAGGCCCGATGTGGCTCGAAATATGCTCGTTGATTTCGCGGCTAAGGTTATCCCTGTCGCGGCCTTCGCCTATCTCTTTTAATATGATGAAGCCATAAAGCGCGTTGCCTTTTATATCGTGCGGATATCCCACAATAGCCGATTCTGCTACAGCCGGGTGTTCGTTAATAGCGTCTTCAATAGGCGCTGTACCAAGGTTATGGCCCGAAACGATCACTACATCATCTACCCTTCCGGTAATTCTGTAATAACCCACTTCGTCACGAAGCGCGCCATCTCCTGTAAAATACTTGCCGGGGAAAGTTGAAAAATAGGTTTCTTTAAAGCGCTGGTGGTCGCCCCATATTGTGCGCGCCATTCCCGGCCAAGGGAACTTGATGCAAAGGCTTCCCACTACCTGGTTGCCCTCTATCTCGTTGCGTTTTTCGTCCATCAGTACAGGCTGTATTCCCGGTAACGGAAGTGTTGCGTAGGTTGGTTTTGTTGGTGTGACGAATGGTATCGGTGATATCATGATGCCGCCGGTCTCTGTCTGCCACCAGGTATCTACAATAGGCGATTTCTTCTTGCCAACGTGGTCGTTGTACCAGTGCCATGCCTCTTCGTTAATAGGCTCGCCTACCGACCCAATGACTTTCAGTGTCGAAAGGTCGTGCTTGTCTACCCACTCCCAGTTCTCTTTTGCGAGCGAGCGTATAGCTGTAGGCGCAGTATAGAATTGGGTAACCTTATGCTTGTCGATAACTTCCCAGAAACGCCCGAAGTCAGGGTATGAAGGAACGCCTTCGAAAATAATTGTTGTAGCACCGTTCAATAACGGGCCGTATAATATATAGGAGTGGCCGGTTATCCAGCCAATATCGGCAGTACACCAAAACACGTCATTCTCTTCGTAAGCAAATATATTCTTGAATGTATAGGCGGTATGGACCATGTAGCCGGCTGTGGTGTGCAGCATCCCTTTTGGTTTGCCGGTAGAACCTGAAGTATAAAGTATGAATAGCGGGTCTTCAGCATCCATGATCTCAGCCACGTTATTAGGAACAGCATCATCCAGTAATGGCTGCAGCCACAGGTCGCGCCCTTCTTTCATATTCACCTGGCTACCCGTGCGTTTTACGACTAAAACCTGCGTTACAGAAAGGCATTTCTCTAGTGCTTCATCTACAATACTTTTCAGTTCTATGGTTTTATTACCGCGGAAGCCGCCATCGGATGTTATCACCATTTTGCATTGCGAATCCATTATCCTCGCCGCTACAGCAGACGCAGAAAAACCTGCAAATACCACAGAATGTATCGCACCGATACGCGCGCATGCCAATACCGCAATTGCCAGTTCGGGAATCATCGGAAGGTAAATGCATATCCTGTCGCCTTTTTTAATGCCCTGGTCTCTCAGCACATTTGCCATTTTGGCAACACGGTCGTATAATTCATTATAAGTAATATGAAGTGACTCTTCTTTAGGGTCATTCGGTTCGAAAATGATGGCCGTTTTCTCTCCTCTTTTCGCCAAATGCCTGTCAATACAGTTCTTCGTGATATTCACTTTGGCATTCAGGAACCATTTTACATCGGCTTCCTGCATATCGAACTCTACAACTTTATCCCATTTCTGGTACCATGTAAAGTTCTCATCAGCAATTTTATCCCAGAATTTCCGGGGCTCGCGGATGGATTTATTATAATGCTTAAAATACTGCTCAAGGCTTTTTACCTGGTAATAACTCATTTTGCGCGTGTTTTTTTGGAGTTGTAAAGATACAATCCTTTAGTAATTATAGTAATTTTTCTGCGGATTTTTACCACGAATTATGAGAAAAAAGGGTAAAAGATTTGGTAAATAGCTGCTAATTTAAAATATCGGGCAAACGTATTTAGTTTTTTTATTCATGTCAGTTTAGTAATAATCCGAAAGTTTTTTATGTTCAATTTAATAGTAACACCACTGAAATTATAGTAAATTTGCCCTTTAACCGTAAACGAGATATCGTACACAGTCTATGCATCAAGAGAAAAAAAAATGGTTCGCTTCGTGGTTTGATACGCCTTACTACCATATACTTTATAAGGACCGGGACTATGGAGAAGCACAACTCTTTATGGATAATCTAACCAATTACCTTAACCTTCCCGAGGATGCCAAAATACTGGATCTTGCCTGTGGCAAAGGCCGCCATTCGGTGTACCTGAACCAGCTCGGATACGATGTTACCGGCGCCGACCTTTCAGAAAACAGTATTGATGAAGCTTCTAAATACAGCAATGAAAAACTGCATTTTACAGTGCACGATATGCGGGAGCCTTTCGATGAGAAATTTGATGCAATATTCAATCTTTTCACCAGTTTTGGCTACTTTGAAGATGATGCCGATAATGTAAAAACGCTAAAAGCTATTTGTGAAAGCCTCGCGGAATATGGATTTGGGGTTATTGACTTCATGAATGTGAATCATGTGATCAATAATCTTGTGCCTGAAGAGGTAAAAACCGTGGAGGGCATTGATTTCCATATAAAAAGGTATGTAGAAGACGGCCATATATTCAAGGAAATAGACTTTGATGCCTGTGGTGAGCACTACCATTTTACCGAAAAAGTACAGGCGCTGACACTGGAGGATTTTGAGCGGATGATGGAAGAGGCCGGTATTTACCTTCTCGATATTTTTGGTGACTACAAGCTAAGGAAATTCTTTAAGAATGATTCCGAGCGTTTAATAATGATCTTTAAATAATGATATACATATTACCCCTACTATCGGTTATTTTTGGTTACATAATTGCCCTTATCTTAAAGCCAAGTAACAAAAAGAGCCTTAAACTCCTGCTTGCATTTAGTGGGTCTTTCCTGTTGTCCCTCACAGTAATGCATTTACTTCCGGAAGTATATGAAAGCAGTATACAGGGCCATGAAGGGCATGACCACGGTCATGAACATTCACATAATGGTATCGTCGGGATTTATATCATGGCTGGTATCGTTTTCCAGATCATACTCGAATATTTTTCCAAAGGTGCCGAGCACGGCCATGTACATGCGAGCCCGCACGGCCACGACCATGCACATTCCAATGCAATGCCCTGGCTGCTTTTTCTTAGCCTTTGCATCCATGCGCTGCTGGAAGGTATGCCGGTAAGCCACCACAATGACCTGGCGTGGGGAATTGCGGTACACCACTTTCCTATCGCAATTATACTCACTGCGTTCTTTGTTAATTCAGGGCTTAATAAAACAGCTATATTCCTGTTCATGATGGTGTTTGCCGCCATGACACCGCTGGGCACACTGGCATCCGGGCAGCTGCATTTCATAGGTGACTATTATACCGAACTCTCAGCCATAGTAGTTGGTATATTATTCCATATTTCATCGACTATAATTTTTGAGAGCAGCGAGGGGCACAAGTTCAACCTTGCCAAGCTGTTGGTTATAATATTAGGCGTAATCATGGCTTATTTTCTTTAATTTTACCTAAAAAACCTATGCCGTTTATAAGAACAACAGAGCAACCTTCAAAGTATGGGCATCTTGAAAAAATGCCGGTAGCCGAATTGCTCAGCAATATCAACAACGAAGATAAAACCGTTCCGCTCGCTGTTGAAAAGGCGCTTCCGCAGATAGAAAAGCTGGTAGAAAAAACCATAGAGCAACTAAAGGCAGGCGGGCGTTTGTTTTACATAGGAGCCGGCACCAGCGGAAGGCTTGGGATAGTTGATGCTTCCGAGTGTCCTCCTACCTTTGGCGTACCTTTCGACCTCGTTATTGGGATTATTGCAGGTGGCGACATGGCCATACGCAAAGCAGTAGAGTTTGCGGAAGACGATGATGAGCAGGCATGGGCCGACCTTTCTGTATGGAACCTCAATGAAAATGATATTGTAGTGGGAATAGCTGCTTCGGGTACCACCCCGTATGTTATAAGCGGCATCGAAAAATGCAATGAAAATAATATCCCTACAGGTTGCATTACCTGCAATGCAGGAAGCCCGCTGGCAGCAGTGGCGCACTACCCTGTAGAAGTTGTTACAGGGCCGGAATTTGTTACGGGGAGTTCGCGCATGAAAGCAGGTACTGCGCAAAAACTGGTACTTAATATGCTATCTACCGCCACGATGATACAACTTGGCCGCGTAAAGGGCAACAGAATGGTTGATATGCAACTGAGCAACCACAAGCTTATAGCACGTGGAGTTCAAATGATCATGGATGAGCTTGGTATACCACAGGAAGAAGCGGCATTGCTCCTTGAAGAACATGAAAACGTAAGAAAAGCAATAGACGCGTATGGGAACCGATAAAAAAGTACTTGTAAAAGGCCTTAAATATATGGGAGGCGCACTGCCTTTAATCCTTATGGGACCGGTAGTGATACACAGTTCCTTTAAAAATCAGGGGCATCCGTTTTTTATACCGGTATTAGGATTGGGGATTATCTTCTGTGCCCTGGCTATCTTACTTATGTTCCTGGGATTGCGCACTATAATGAAAAGCCTTTTTGACTCATGAAAAATTACACTTACCTTCTACTTTTAAGTTTCCTGTTTACGGCATGCTATCAGCAGGAACGCAACTGCAAAGATTTTAAAACCGGAAAATTCAGGGCCGAATATGCGATTGACGGGAAGAAGCAGGTTTCTGTATTTGAGCGCACTGAAAATCTGGAAATCGAGACTTTTGGAGGAAAGACAGACTCGACTTCTATTCGATGGCTCAGTGACTGTGAATATATCGGACAAAAGATCAATCCGAAAAATATGCAGGAAAGAAAAGCAGTGGATATAAAAATACTCACGACAAATGAAAATTCCTATACTTTTGAGTTTTCCCTGGTAGGAGATTCAAACAAGCAAAAAGGGACAGTAACCAGGATCGACTAGGCTATAGTTTTAAGTGATGAAGAATACGATAATGATACTAGCACATCAAAATTAACGTCAGCAGCAATAAAATTGGTATTTACTCAATGCATTTGTCTTGCGAAAGGTTATAAGCCCTTCATCACTCTTTCAGCAAATCCTGATACAATTTATAATTCTCATCATCAAAGCAAACGAAAACCACTTTGTTTATACTGTCATTTTCTGCAAGGAAATCGGATACCGTTGCTATCGCAATTTCAGCGGCTTTACTTTTCGGGAAATGATAAATACCCGTACTGATATTGGGGAAGGCTATCGTTTGTATTCCATTGTCTACGGCAATTTTCAGGCTGTTACGGTACGCATCTCCAAGCAGTTGTTCTTCACCACTTTTCCCGCCATTCCATACAGGCCCAACGGTATGGATGACATATTTGGCCTTAAGCTTACCTCCAGTAGTTATTACCGCTTCCCCGGTCCGGCAGCCGCCCTGCCTGTTGCGTATTGCAACGCACTCATCTAATATGGCTTTGCCGCCAGCACTATGTATTGCACCATCTACACCGCCACCCCCCAGAAGCGACGAGTTGGCCGCATTAACAATAGCATCGGCTTCAATTTTTGTAATATCCCCCTTAACAACTTCTATTCCTGATTTCATAGCTTATATTTTACCGTAATACATCGCTTTTACAATACCATCTGAAAGGCCTATCTTAGGAACATAAATATTGCGCGCACCGCTCCACTTCATGGCATTGAGGTAAATGCGGGTCGCGTAAATTATAACGTCGGCACGATCAGGGTTTAGTCCCAGATCGGTAATACGTTGCTCATAAGTAAGACTGTTAAGGAACTGGTATTGTGAATTCACATAGAAATATGACAATGGCTTTTCCTGCTGCTTACCTGACATTTTGAATAGCTTATTGATGTTCCCGCCCGAACCTATCAGGGTCACGTTTTCATAAGGCTCAACTGCGTGCTTGATCCATTTCTCGATTTCCTGCCACACCACTTCATTTACCATATTATTCAGCAGGCGCACAGTCCCGTTCTTAAATGACCTTGAGGCCACGATCTTGCCTTCTGCGAATAACGAGAATTCGGTACTGCCGCCTCCTACATCTACGTACAGGTAGGTCTGGTCGGTTTTCAAAAGATGGTGCAGGTCCGTAGATGCGATAATAGCTGCTTCCTTCTTGCCATCAATAATATCGATTTTTATACCTGCTTCCTGCTCTATGAGGTCTGCAACTTCTTTACCATTATAAGCCTCCCGCATTGCTGATGTAGCGCAGGCCATATAGCGCTCCACTCCATGTACCTTCATTAGCAGTTTGTAGGCCTTCATGGCATCTATCATTCGTTCGATATTCTCTTCGGTAATTTCGCCTACGGTAAAAGCATCCTGTCCAAGGCGTATGGGCACACGTACAAGCGAGCCTTTATTGAACTGGGGGTCTTTTCCGGGCTGCTCTACAATATTAGATACCAAAAGCCTCATGGCATTGGACCCTATATCTATAGCAGCATATTTCTTTATTGTAATCATTTTTCTGAGGAAGGTACTGAGGCACTTAGGTTCTTAGGCCCTAAGCAACTAAGATCCTAAGTGCCTTGCGCTTTATAATTGTTCGTAAATAACTTCGAGTTTGTTCCTGTAATAGTTGTAGGTTTCCAGCTGGGCCCGGAAAGGCTTTTCGTCCGGCTTTTTCCTGTATTTGTTTTCGAGCGTTTCGCTGTGTAGCCGGGCTTTTACATTGGCCTTCCATCCAATTTCAAATGTTTCGATCAATTCCTGTTTTATATCCTCCTCATAAATAGGACAGGTAACTTCCACCCTTGCGTCAAGGTTTCGCGTCATAAAATCGGCCGATGAGATATACACTTCCGGGTCGCCGCAATTGGCAAAAATATAAACCCTCGAATGCTCCAGGTAATTATCAACTATACTAATTGCCTCAATATTTTCACTCATGCCTTCAACCCCCGGTATAAGGCAGCATATACCACGGATAATCAGCTGTATCTTAACGCCTTCCCTGCTGGCCTCATAGAGCTTATCTATCATCCTGAAATCAGTGAGGCTATTCATTTTCAGTTTTATATAAGCTTCCTTGCCGCCTATGGCATTAAGTATTTCCCTGTCGATCAGCTTGTAAAACTTACTCCTGGTATAATGCGGCGACACAAAAAGGTGCCTGTAACGATGTACACGATAATTGACATCGAAAAATTCGAACACCTTGCTTACCTCTTTCATTATCTGCGGATGGCTGGTAAACAGTGTCACATCGGTATATATTTTAGCGGTAGATTCGTTAAAATTCCCTGTTGAGATAATGCCGTAGCGTTTTATTTTCCCTTCTTCAAGCCGTTCCACAACACATATTTTGCTGTGCACTTTCAGCCCTTTTACCCCAAATATCAGGTTAATGCCTTCCGTCTGCATCTGCTCTGCATAAGAAATATTGCTGGCTTCGTCAAAACGTGCCTGGAGCTCTATTTGTACCGTAACTTTTTTCCCGTTCTTCGCAGCATTTATGAGAGAGCTCACGATCTGTGAATTCCGTGCAAGTCTGTAGAGTGTTATTTTTATGGTAACCACTTTTGGGTCCAGTGCGGCCTCTCTTAAAAACTTAATGATATAGGAAAAAGACTGGTAAGGCGCATTCAAAAGGTAATCCTTATGTTTAAGCTTTTGCAATATACTGCCTTCCAGGCTTAGCCCCGTAACCGGAAGCGGAGTGTTTTGCTGGTATAAGAGGTCCTGCCTGCCAAGGCTTGGAAAATCCATATAGTCCCTGCGGTTATGGTAGCGCCCTCCCGGTATGATACTGTCGGAGGAATCGATTTCCATGTGTGTAAGGAAAAATTCGAGCGTATCGCTGCCAATGGCCTGATCGTATACGAACCGTACAGGCTCCCCTATACGGCGTTCTTTAACGCTTGTGGAGATTTTCTCCATAAGACTTTTACTTTGGTCGCTATCAATCTCGAGCTGCGCATCGCGTGTGATCTTGATCATGTGCGCGCAGATACTTTCATATTCAAAAATATTAAATATATTGTCGAGGTTAAGACGTATAACATCATCAAGCATAATGATATACTTTTTTTCTGTACCTGACGGAAGCTGCACAAACCGGTTAACGGTTTTAGGGATCTCAATTACTGCATACCGAACCCCTTCATCTTTAAGGGCAAGCCTTACTGCCAGATATCCGGATGTGTCTTTCAGCAAGGGGAATTCGTCGAGGTCGTTAAGGATGATCGTGACAAGTTCAGGGCTTACCTTTTGTATGAAAAAATCTTTAATGAATATCTCCTGCTCCTTATTGATCTGGGTCTCATTGACCATGAAGATGTTCTCTTTTTCGAGCTCCTTTTCAATAACGCTCAAAATGCGAAGACTGTCCGATTGTTGTTCAATAACAATTTCTGTAATTTCTTTGAGGAGCTTTTGGGCGCTTATGCCCCCAAGAATTTTTTCGCCGGTCTTTCCTTCAAGGCTAAGGCGGCGGATAGCGGCATACCGCACCCTGAAAAATTCGTCGAAGTTGTTTGAAAATATTCCTAAAAACCGAAGCCTGTCCAAAAGCGGAACTTTCTCGTCTCCTGCTTCCTGCAGTACTCTTGCATTAAATGCCAGCCAGCTTTTTTCCCTGTCAATGTATCTGTTTACCGGTGAGTGGTGAATCATGCTTTTTTAATTCTCTTGGAAATAACGTTTTTTTTATTTTTCCTTTCGTGATCGCTTTCCAGTCATTTTCGTCAAATGACAGCGATACGAAACCCGCCGTTGGCACATGGTCCACAGCGTGGTTTCCAAAGGTATTAACAAAATTAGTAATAGCGTCGTTATGTCCAAAAAGAATTAGGTTATCAAATTGGTTATCGCAGGTTTTTATGATATTCGCAAGCTTATTTTCATCAAACGTATAGAGATCCTCCTTAAAAACTATAGTATCAATAGGAATAGAAAGGGTTTCTGCAAAAATATAAGCGGTGTTCTTAGCCCTCTGCGCCGTGCTGCTCCACACGATAAACGATTTGGGTAAAAACTCATCTACCCCGGCCGCCATAAGGTGCGCATCATTAATACCGCGATTGGATAGCGGGCGGTCTTTATCGACAAGCGGTGCATCCCAACTTGATTTGGCATGACGGATCAGGATTAAATTTTTCATACTTTTTAGGTTTACATTTTGTGTATCAGAAATTTAAATATCTAAAAAAACAGACAGCTTCACTCCCTAGAAAATGTTAATTCGCTATTAATGTTTCTTTTTATGGCGCAAGCCTGTCGGTCTGCCAGGAAAAATCCTCCTGAATTTTATATCGGATGCGGTCATGCAGGCGGTTTGGCCTTCCCTGCCAGAATTCTATCTCCACAGGTTTTACGATATAGCCTCCCCAGTTATTTGGACGGGTTATTTCTTTACCTGAGTATTTTTTTTCCAACGCTGTAAGATTTCCCTCTAAAAATTCCCTTGAGGGTATTACCTCACTTTGGGGTGATACTATAGCACCCAGCCTGCTGCCTTCAGGGCGGCTTTCAAAATAGCCGTCTGAGATATTTTCAGCTACCTTTTCGGCCACACCTTTAATTATGACCTGCCTTTCGAGTTCATGCCAGAAAAATGAAAGGCATACGTTCGGGTTCGCAGCGATAGCCCTGCCCTTCTCAGAATTATAATTGGTATAGAAAATAAAACCCTCATAAGTGAATTGCTTTAATAATACAACTCGTGACTTCGGGAAGCCATCCAGCCCAAGAGTGGAGACTGTCATGGCATTTACTTCTGCGGTGCTGCCAAATTCTTCCACTTCAAGAAACCAGTTCCTGAAAAGCGTTATGGGGTCTTCAGGCAGGTTGTCTTCGGTTAGCTGGTTTTTTTCGTAGGATTTTCTATAGTTGCTTAAGTCGGTCATTTTTATTAGACTGTTAGATTATTAGATGTTAGACAGCAAGGCATGAAACGAATATTAAATATATTGAATTTTGATCACTCTGAAAGTCTAATAATTCAATATCTAGTAACCTGAAATACTAAAACTCAAAAACCTTCCTATCATCTGCCAGCAGCACGTTTTCGAAAATAGTCTGTGCCTCTTCTTTAAATAATTCTATTGAGCTGTAACGCGTCGAAAAATGCCCCAGTATCAATTGTTTCACGTTAGCCATCTTGGCTATTGCAGCGGCCTGTTTAGCGGTGGTATGCATTGTCTTTTCGCAAAGGTGTGCCTCGGAATCCAGGAAAGTGCTTTCATGGTAAACAACATCCACATCCCTGATCAACGGCACTATGGTTTCATCATAAACCGTATCCGAACAAAATGCATAGCTCTTTGGCGGTGGCGGGTCGAAGGTCAGTTCAGCGTTAGGTATTGTCCTGCCATCATCAAGGGTGATATCGCTGCCGTTTTTTATCTTTTGGTAATACGCTGTATGAATGCCATAGCTTTGTACTACATCAATGTTCAGCTTTCGTTCACCCGGTTTTTCCCTGAATAAAAAGCCATTGGTGTATACCCTGTGTTTTAGTGGTATCGTCGAAACTATAACCTTATCGTCCTCAAATATCACTTCAGGCTCTTTGCTGTCAAGCTCTTGAAAATACAGGTTATATCCTGTCCAGGAGTTGGAGAGCTTTAATTGCAACAGCGTAATCTCTTTCGTGCCTTTCGGGCCGTACACATGAAGGTCGGTTTTCCTGTTAAGCAGCGAAAATGTCGATATAAGCCCGATAAGTCCGTAAAAATGGTCGCCGTGCAGGTGGGATATAAATACGTGGTTTATTTTAGAGAACCGCAGTTTGTTTTTCCTGAGCTGTACCTGCGTACCCTCGCCACAGTCTATGAGGAACATCCTGTTCTTCATTTCCAATACCTGCGATGTCGGGTTGGTCATCGTGCGTGGCGTGGCGGCATAACAGCCAAGAATGGTTAAGTGCATTTGTTCCAGGTTTAAGGTTTCAGGTTGCTCTTGGGAACAGTTAAACCTTAGAAAATAAAAATTATAAAATTAAAAGCCGAGGTCGCGCTCTATCTCCTCCATCTCTATGATATCATTGGCTTCAAGCGGCGTAGGGACAACCACCATCTCGTCCGGTAGATCATTAAAGTCGATGTCTTTTGCCACAAGCACAAAGGATTTCTTTGCTTCCCTGTGTGTGTTTGACAACGGCAGGAACGTAAGGATGGCATCGAGGGTTATGGTTGCGTCCTGACTCAGGTCGAGGATAATATTATGCTCTTTGTAGCTTTTGTATTCGGCGGTTACTTTGCCAAGGAAAGAAGCTACGTCTCCCTGTGTGTCCTTAATGGTTATGGTATGTCCTTTTTCTTCTACTTTCATTTTTTTGAGGTGCTTAGGTTCTTAGGAACTGAGTGTCTTAGACTCTTATTAGCTAAGGTACAAAGTTGAACGATAATTCAAATGCTATTTACAATATTTTATATCCGCTGAAAACTGAGACCGCGACTGTTTACTGCTTTATTTTCGATGCCAGCAGGTATATCACTGCCATCCGTATGGCAACGCCATTCTCTACTTGCTCCAGTATTACGGACTGCTGTGAATCGGCTACATCGCTGGTAATCTCAACCCCGCGGTTTATCGGGCCCGGGTGCATGATGACTATCTCTTTATTTAATGAATCGAGTAGTTCCTTATCTACACCATACTGTTGGGCATATTCGCGTGTTGACGGGAAGTAATTCACATCCAGCCTTTCATTCTGTACCCGCAGCATGTTGGCCACATCAGCCCATTCGAGTGCTTTGCGCAGGTTTGTCTCAACAGTCACACCAAGCGACTCTATGTATCGTGGTATAAGGGTTTTCGGGCCGCATACTTTCACTTCGGCACCCTGCATCTGCAACGCATATATATTGGATAAAGCCACCCTTGAGTGGAGAATATCACCTACTATCACTACCTTCTTACCTTCTACACCACCCAGCTTTTCGCGAATGGTATAGGAGTCAAGCAATCCCTGAGTCGGGTGTTCGTGCGCACCATCACCTGCATTTACGATGCTTGCTGACACATTTCTCGAAAGGAAATGGGCAGCTCCCGGCCTTTCATGGCGCATTACCACCATATCCACTTTCATCGAAAGGATATTGTTTACGGTATCGATCAGCGTTTCTCCTTTCTTTACCGACGACTGTGCCGCAGAGAAACTTATCACATCGGCAGAAAGCCTTTTCTGCGCCAGCTCAAAGGAGAGCTTGGTTCGCGTACTGTTCTCGAAAAATATGTTGGCTATGGTTATATCGCGTAGTGAAGGGACTTTCTTTATGGGGCGGTTGATCACTTCCTTAAACTGGTCGGCAGTTTCAAATATCAGGTCTATATCGCTTTTGTTGATATATTTTATCCCGAGTAAATGATTCACGCTTAGTTCTTTCATTGTGTTGTTTGTAGTTAGGGCTTATATTAAAAAAACACTGTCATCGCCGTCATTCTCTTTCCAGGACACCTTTACTTTCTCATCGTTGATGGCATCTACCTGGCGGCCGCGGTAATCGGGCTGTATGGGCAGGTGGCGGCTGAAACGGCGGTCTATGAGCACCATCAGTTCGATCTCTGCAGGGCGTCCGAACGATTGTATCGCGGTAAGCGCGGCGCGGATGCTTCGCCCGGTGTAAAGCACATCATCTATAAAGATGACTTTCTTGTTTTCCACTAAAAAGTCAATCTCGGTACGGTTGGCCTCCAATGGCTTATCCGACCTGCGGAAATCGTCCCTGAAGAAAGTTATGTCCAGGAACCCAAGCTTTATTTCGGGAACATTGTATTCGTCCTCAAGTATCTGCTTAATACGAGCCGCAAGGAAGCGCCCGCGGGGCTGTAGCCCAATGAGTACGGTATCGGAAAAATCGAGATGCTTTTCAATTAACTGGCAGGCCAAACGGTGGAGGATGATATTGACTTCCGTTGAAGTGAGCAATATTTTCTGGCTCATAATGCGGTGTTGTGTTTGGTTTGTAAAAGTAGGTAAAAATTTCAAAAAATTAAAACCTGACCGACATTTCAAAAATGCTAATGTGGAGCCAATTAATTCAATTTTAACAAAAACATCTTTTAACTGACTTAATTTTATAGTAATAACCTAAAAAACAAAAAATCATGCAAAACAGGGTAATCAAACTCAGCTTATTTGCAATGCTGTTATCATTAGTGACAAGCTGCGAAGTGGTAGGCGATATTTTTAAAGCCGGTATGTGGGTCGGTGTTATTATAGTAATTGCTGTAGTAGGACTGATCATTTGGCTCATCAGCCGTTTCAGGAAATAATAAAAGGGCCGTTAAGGCCCTTTGTTCTTTATAAATTTTGCTCAATTATAAGCTAGTCCATTAATTATACATTTTCGAGCGCAGCTCTTTTACTTTGTCATCATCAAGGTAGTCATCGAACGTCATGTAGCGGTCGATAACCCCTTTTGGTGTGATTTCCAGCACACGGTTGGCAACGGTTTGTGCAAACTCGTGGTCATGGGTTGTGAAGAGCACTGAGCCTTTAAAGTTCTTCAACGAATTATTAAATGCGGTGATCGACTCAAGGTCAAGGTGGTTTGTAGGCTCGTCAAGCATCAGCACATTTGCACGCATCATCATCATACGCGAAAGCATACAACGCACTTTCTCGCCTCCCGATAATACCCTGCCCGTTTTCAGCGCCTCTTCGCCGCTGAAGATCATCTTACCAAGGAAGCCACGGATATATACCTCATCGCGTTCCTCTTCTGTCTTGGCCCATTGGCGAAGCCAGTCAACAAGGGTAAGGTCGTTCTCAAAAAATGAGTGGTTATCTGCCGGAAGGTAGGACTGTATGGTTGTAATACCCCAATCGAAAGTACCGCTCTCCGGTTGTATGTTACCGTTAAGTATCTCATAAAAAGCAGATGTAGCACGGGAATCCCTTGAGAAAATAACGATCTTATCGCCTTTGGCCATATTAAGGTCAACGTTCTTAAACAACACTTCGCCATCTACAGATGCGCTAAGGTCTTTTACGTTAAGTATCTGGTCGCCCGCCTCACGCTCCTGCTCGAAAATAATGGCCGGATACCTCCTGCTCGATGGCTTGATATCATCTACTTTAAGTTTTTCAAGCATTTTTTTACGGCTGGTAGCCTGTTTCGATTTGGCTACGTTGGCGCTGAAACGCATGATGAAATCCTGGAGCTCTTTTTTCTTCTCATCCGCTTTCTTGTTCTGCTGGGCCCTTTGCCTTGCAGCCAATTGGCTTGATTCGTACCAGAACGTATAGTTGCCTGAATACTGGTTTATCTTGCTAAAATCAATATCGGATATATGTGTACATACCGCATCAAGGAAGTGCCTGTCGTGCGATACAACAATTACAGTATTGTCGTAATTTGCCAGGAAATTTTCAAGCCAGGAAATGGTTTCAAAATCCAGGTCGTTGGTAGGCTCATCCATAATTAGCACATCCGGGTTGCCAAATAAGGCCTGCGCCAATAGTACACGTACTTTCAGCTTGCTGTCAAGATCGCCCATCAATGTATAATGGTAGTCTTCAGAGATACCAAGGTTAGAAAGCATGGAAGCAGCGTCAGAATCAGCATTCCAGCCGTTCATTTCTTCAAAGATTACCTGAAGCTCTCCTACCCTTTCGCCATCTTTATCAGAGAAATCAGGCTTAAGGTAAATCTCGTCCATTTCTTTTTTTACGGCATAGAGCGTTTTGTTGCCCATTAATATCGTTTCGAGCACGGTATGCTCATCAAACATATTGTGGTTCTGGTTCAGTACCGACATCCTTTTGCCCGGCTCAAGGTATACATGCCCTGAAGTCGGGTCGATATCGCCTGCCAGTATTTTAAGGAATGTCGATTTACCGGCACCGTTAGCCCCGATGATTCCGTAGCAATTGCCTTGTGTGAACGATGTATTTACTTCGTCAAATAAAATCCTTTTACCGAATTGTACCGATAAATTAGAAACTGATAGCATTTTAAAAAATTTTTGCAAAAATACAAAAATTTAAGCATCATTAGGTATATTGCACCATAATGGATAATGAATTCTTATTTTAACGCCGTGTTAACACTATTAAAGCCATAATAAAATATTTTTGCTTTTGCGCAATTATCACCTAATGTCATACCTCAGCAAGACCGGATTACTATTTTGCTTTCTGCTCCTGATCACATCTTGTAAAAAAGATGACGATTTTACGGCCTATTTTGGAGGACAGGTTATAAACCCGCGTAACAACTATATTGTATTCAGCAAAGACGATAAAGTTATCGATACCCTCCGCCTGGATAAAGACAACCGCTTTTTTATAAAATTCGACTCCCTTACCCCCGGGCTCTACAGTTTCAAGAACGAGCCTGATTATCAATATGTTTATTTCGAGAAAAATGACAGCATAATGGTTTCTATTGACCCTTCGGATTTTGATGAGTCGATAGTATTCAGCGGACGGGGTGAAAAGAAAAATAATTTTATGATGGAGCTTTATCTCCTTCATGATGCCGACAGGAACAAGACATATAATGTATATGATCTCGAATACAGCAAGTTCATAAAATCAATAGACTCAACCTACCGGCTCAGGAAAGCTTTTTATGAAAAAAACAAGGCAGCAATAAAATGGAGCAATGAGTTTGATTTTTATGCATTATCCCGGGTTAACCTTAACTATTACACTAAAAAAGAATACTACCCATACATACATGCCAGGCGGACAGGAAAAGAAGTAAGGTCGCAGCTTCCGAAAGGTTTCTATGACTTCAGGAAAACCATTGATTACAATGATACCAAACTGCTGCACTATTCGCCCTATCTGCGCTATTTATCGGCCATGCTCAACAATATGGCAATTACCAAAGATCATAAAAGCAGCAGCTTACAGGAACAATTATACAGGGATAACATCGAAAAACTTAACATTGCCGATTCCATTTTTTCTAACAATAAGGTGAAAAATGTAGTCCTAAACAACATCGCTTTTAGTTACCTGCTTGAAGACCAAAACATAGCCAACAACAAAAAATTCCTTGACCGCTACCTGCAACTCTCTACTGATGACAGTGAAGATAACGAGATCCGTAAAATAGGAAATGCCATACAGTTGCTTAAGGAAGGCAGCAAATTACCCGATGTGAAATTAGTAGACAGCAATAACAAGCCCTTTGATAGTAATACTATAAAAAAGGAGACTGTCATCTTCTTCTGGACGGGTTGTGCCATGGCCCAGGCCGAAATGATTTACGAAAAAATAAACAGCCTGAAAAAAACGCATCCTGCTACTGATTTCATAGCTGTTAATGTAGATGAGGATCGTGAGTGGAAAAAAACAGTGCCGCAATTCAGTGCAGAAAAAGTGCTGCAACTCCGTGCTGCTGACTTTACCGCTTTGCGTGACAAGTGGGTAATTACCAAAATAAGCCGTACCATTATCCTCAATCCCGGCGGCACGATCAAAAATGCTTTCGCCAACCTGATGGATGAAAAGTTTGAAGAAGAACTTAAATAAAAATAGCCCCGAATTATCTAAATTCTCCAATATTGAATTGGTGAAATTTGCGTAATTCGGGGCTACAATAATAACCTGATTTTATCTCGAATAATTCGGTGATTCCTGTGTGATGGTCACATTGTGCGGATGACTTTCTGAAATTCCGCTTGACGTAATACGCACGAACCTTCCTGTTTCCTGCAAGGTCGGGATGTCTTTAGATCCGCAATAGCCCATACCGGCACGAAGTCCGCCCACGAACTGGAGCATGCTCTCGAACAGTTCGCCTTTGTAAGGTACGCGGCCTACGATACCTTCCGGTACCAGTTTTTTAACATCGTCTTCCACATCCTGGAAATAACGGTCTTTCGATCCTTCTTTCATAGCCTCCACTGATCCCATGCCACGATAGGATTTGAATTTCCTGCCCTCGAAAATAATAGTTTCACCCGGCGATTCCATCGTACCCGCTAGTAGCGAGCCAAGCATCACGCAATCAGCTCCTGCAGCAATGGCTTTCGGAATGTCGCCTGTATAACGGATACCGCCATCGGCAATAACCGGTACGCCGGTGCCGCGCAATGCAGCAGCAACCTCGAGCACAGCTGAGAATTGCGGGAAGCCCACACCTGCCACCACACGTGTAGTACAGATGGAACCCGGCCCTATACCTACTTTCACGGCATCAGCGCCATTCTCGGCAAGGTATAGTGCGGCTTCCGGTGTGGCGATGTTGCCAACGACCACATCAAGGTTCGGGAATTTGGCTTTTACCAACTTTAACACATCAACCACGCCTTTAGTATGGCCATGCGCAGTATCTATAATAACTGCGTCAACACCCGCGTTTACGAGCGCTTCGGCCCTTTGCACCGCATCGGCAGTAACGCCAAGGGCAGCGGCAACGCGTAGGCGGCCAAATTTATCTTTATTCGCTATAGGTTTTTGTGTCAGTTTTGTAATGTCCCTGAATGTGATGAGGCCAACGAGCTTATAATCGCCGTTTACTACCGGAAGTTTTTCGATCTTATTTTTCTGGAGGATGCCTTCTGCTACCGTAAGGGTCGTTCCTTCGCCGGCAGTAACAAGGTTTTCCGATGTCATTACCTCAAGGATCGAACGGCTGTTGTCTTTCTCAAAACGCAGGTCACGGTTGGTAACAATGCCTTTCAGGGTGCCG
This sequence comes from Flavobacterium arundinis, assembly GCF_038289855.1. Taxonomy (NCBI): domain Bacteria; kingdom Pseudomonadati; phylum Bacteroidota; class Flavobacteriia; order Flavobacteriales; family Flavobacteriaceae; genus Flavobacterium; species Flavobacterium arundinis. Next base: position 89,661 of record NZ_JBBYHR010000004.1, on the reverse strand, counting down.
TTTTCGTCAACCACAGGGATACCGCCAATGCCGTATTCTTTCATAACATTTTTGGCATCACCTACGACAGACGTAAGCGGAAGCGTAACCGGGTCGATTATCATTCCTGACTCCGCCCTTTTCACTTTGCGCACCTCAGTAGCCTGCTGCTCAATGGTCATGTTTTTGTGGAGAACGCCAATGCCGCCTTCGCGGGCCATAGCGATTGCCATAGCGCTTTCGGTAACGGTATCCATTGCTGCGGAAACGATTGGCACGTTAAGGGTAATATTGCGTGAAAATTTCGACTGTATGCTTACGTCGCGGGGTAAAACTTCAGAGTAGTTAGGAACAAGTAGAACATCATCGTAGGTAAGGCCTTCGCCGATGATTTTAGCTGTGTGTGCTTTCATGTTGCAATTTGTAGTTAAATTGCATGCAAATATAAGCATTTTTAAATTACAAAAGGCAAATACCAAATTTCAAAATTTACACGTAATGCCTTTTAAATTATGAGTAGTAAAATAAACTTAGTGAACTTTATTATTAAATTTAGTTTTTAATTATAATCCATGAATCGAAAGAAAAACAATTTGTTATCATCTAAAGAAATTATTTGGCTTTTAGTACTAACAGTAGCAATCTTGACAAGCCCATATATTTTTATCCAAACCTCGTTTTGGTTTTCGTTAGACAATGATACCTCTGCAAAAATTGGTGATTCAATTGGCGGCATTACAGCACCTTTTATTGGGTTATTAAGCAGCATACTTGTATATATTGCATTTAAAGCTCAATACAGGGCGAACCAAGATATAAAAAATCAATTTCAACAACAAAGTGAAGATTTTTTATTTTTTAAATTAATGGATGGGTTATATGACAGGATTAGGAGTGCTGTCATATCCGACATAAAAGGAAATGAGCAAACAGGGCATCAGGTACTTACCTTATTAAGTAAAAGATTTCGTAGTCATTTAAGCGGAGCTTGTCAAAATATTGGATTTAATTTATTAGTAACAAATCCGCAAGATTTAAAAAATGAGTATTTTGACATGATAGTTGAAGATTTATCATTGAGCAGTTTTTCAACTGGCAATGACTTAAAATTACACATAGAGTCTTTTGAATTAGAAAATGATAGACGAATTGCACTGAATGAACTAAGATTCAAAATGGGTGATGTTTACAAAAATATTGGGAAAAGTGAATTTTACTTTTTATCTTTTGAAAATCGTCGAAATATTTACAATGACATATATAATAGAATATTTGAAGATTTTGGAGGATTCATTAATAGTTATATTATTAATATTGAATATTTACTAAAATTTATAAAACAACATAAAGAAAATGATTTTTATTTTGATTATCTAAAAAGCAATATGACCGTCTTCGAAAAAATTTTAATATTCTATTACTGTACATCTAATGAAAGTAGTCCAATTTTGAAAAAACTATTAAAAGAATTTAAAATTTTAGAAGACTTAGTAACTAGTAGAAAATTACTTTTTAATATAAATAGTGAGAATGAATTTCAAAATGAGTTAGATGAAATACTTAAAACTAATTTATGATGCCCGAGAAGCTATAAATTTGCCCTTATATGATGCCTAAAGTATACTAACAGCATTTGAATGATATCAATCGGCTGAAATACTAAAATCATAATTCTAATATATAATTATTTTAAGTATGTTATCAAGTGAGCAAAAATCTAAATTTATGAGTTTATGTGTCGAAATCATCGACTTAAATATACTTGCATATTTTTATACTGAAAAATTAAATAATCTCGCAAATCTTTTTCAGAAATCTACAAGACAAAAGGTCATGGAAGAATTTATTGCTTTACGATATATGGAAAATGGAATTATTCTTCATCTTACAAATCTTGATGATGACAGTTCTGATTTCTCTTTTAAGGCGGTTTTAAAAGAGATAAATAAAGGTACACTGAATGTCAAAGAAAAGAAAATGATAACAAATAGAGTTGGTATATATCGTAAAAAAATTAATAATCTAAAGACAAAACATCGAAATATAAGAATCGCACATTTGAATTATCTTGAAGATTTAAGAATTGACGAATTTTTGGAGTATGACAATTATATCAAATTATTAATCATCTATGCAAATGAAATTGGGGACTTATTGTGGGGTGAAAAAATTGAAATGAAATTTAGACTTGGTAGCCTTGAAGGAATAATAAATTTTAGGGACCGATTTGAATGTTCAAAATTCAATCGATAATACCTTTAGACAATGTATACGCATCAGCAAAAGAATTAATCGAATAAATCGCGCTTTAATTGATTAAATCGTTTCGCTCCATCACAAAATCTTTACAATACTCTTTTATCATTCCCCTCACCCGCCTGAACTCCTCCATAACCTCCTCTTCGGTTCCGGTTGCTTTGGCAGGATCCGGAAAGTTATAGTGGAATTTTTGCGCCTTGCCGGGAAAGTACGGGCAATGCTCCTTTGCGTTGTCGCAAACGGTAATGACATAATCAAACGTAATATCGCCATATTCGTCGATATTGTTGGATGTATGGCCGGATATGTCGATGCCGTCTTCCTTCATCACCGCAATAGCTTTCGGGTTGACACCATGCGTTTCTATACCCGCGCTGTATACTTCCGATTTCTCCCCTGCAAAAAGGCGCAGGTAGCCTTCTGCGATCTGGCTGCGGCAGCTATTGCCGGTACACAGCACTAAAATTTTCTTTGTTTCCATAATTTGTTTTAGTTTTAGGTTTGATATAGGTCGGCGTTGAACCGGTAGTATCTTTAAGTTTTGACTGCAAAATATTTTCTCCGGAACCAGAAGGCTACGTTTACCAATGCTATAAGCGCAGGCACTTCTACCAAAGGGCCTATAACGCCCGCGAAAGCCTGTCCGCTGTTGATGCCAAAGACACCGATGGCAACGGCTATGGCAAGCTCGAAATTATTGCCGGTTGCCGTAAAGGCAATGGAAGCGCTTTTTGAATAATCGGCCCCAAAGTATTTGCCCGTAAAAAAACTGGCTATAAACATTACGGCAAAGTAAATGACCAACGGTATAGCGATGCGGATAACGTCCATCGGGATCTGCACTATGAGTTCGCCCTTAAGGCTAAACATAATGATTATCGTAAACAGTAATGCTATAAGCGTTACAGGCGAAATGAACGGAATGAATTTTTTGGCGAACCACTCCTCCCCTTTCATCTTTATGAGCACATAACGAGTGATAATACCCAATGCAAAGGGAATGCCGAGATAAATACCCACGCTTTCGGCTATTTGTACAATGCTGATATCCACAACAAAGCCATCGTACCCAAAGTAAGGCGGAAGTACCGTTATAAAAAGGTAGGCGTAAACGCTGTAAAGCAGCACCTGGAAGATGCTGTTGAGAGCGATCAGCCCCGCAGCATACTCACGGTTGCCTTCTGCAAGGTCGTTCCATACTACAACCATGGCAATGCAGCGGGCAAGGCCTATAAGTATCAGCCCGACCATGTACTCAGGATAGCTGTGCAAAAACAGGAGTGCCAAAAAAAACATCAGCAATGGCCCTACTATCCAGTTAAGAAAAAGTGAAGCACCCAATATTTTGGTGTTTTTCAGCACCTCTCCCATTTCCTCATATTTCACTTTTGCAAGCGGCGGATACATCATAAGGATTAGTCCTATTGCGAGGGGAATGTTAGTCGTGCCACTTGAAAAGGAGTTGATAAAATCGCTACTGGATGGAATGAAATAGCCTAATCCTACTCCTATAGCCATAGCAAGAAATATCCATAAGGTCAGGAATCTGTCAAGAAAGCCTAATTTTTTCCGGTTAGCCGCAGGGGTGCAATTATTTACTGACATAACTCTTATTTAACAGCAGCCTCCCCCGGGAGCACAACTATTGGTACCTATGTCAGACAGTGCGAGCTTTTGCTTGCTGGTTGGTACGCCGCAGGCATCCTGAGCCAGACAGGCTGTAGCCTTATTTTTCAGGATGAAATTTGTACCGTTAAAATCAAGGTCATATTTCCCTATAGTAGTTCCCTGGTATTCTACCTCGATTTCAAAATCGCCGATATCCAGCTTTTCTTCCGAAAGCTTTATGATGTTAAGTAGTTTCCAGGGTTTAAGGCGGTGATCAAAATCATTGGCATCCCATAGCTGGAAATTCACGTTCTGCTCGTGGCGTACGGTCCCGCCACAATCGATAAATCGTTTGTCAATAATACCGACCTCTGTTACATGAAAATGTTCCGGCACAAAATTTCCATTCTCCAATTGGAAAGCAACAGTATCAAGTTGCGGTAAAATCGTTTTAATTTCAGATAGTTTCATGGTAGTGTAGTTTTTAATTAACAGCAATCTTTTTTCTTCTCACTAAGTTTGGAGGCTATTCCTGCAAAGTACGCTTGCAGTCTTTCTATCGCTGCCTCATCAATACAATAGCAGATGGCTGTGCCTTCCACATTGCCTTTAATAAGCCCTGCATTCTTAAGCTCTTTAAGGTGCTGCGAAACGGTTGGCTGTGCTAATGGAAGTTCGTTCACGATGTCCCCGCAGATGCATTCATTTACCTTCAGCAGGTATTCGAGTATCGCCACTCGTGCGGGATGCCCAAGTGCTTTTGCTATTGTGGCGATCTGGTTTTGCGCATCGGTGAAAAGATCGGTCTTGGTAGTTCCCATTATCTTTATTTATATATTGCAATATTACGATAAATAAATTTACAGGAAAATTAATTTTTTGTTTTTAGCGAAAAAATAGTATCGGGACGAAAGAATGAAATGTTTTTGGGTTATCCTTTGAATTTAAATCTTTTTATACACCCACAGTATAAGTAAAATGAAGAATATCTTGGTTATGGATTCAAATACTCCATAACCCATTATGATCTGTAATATAAAAAACAAAACAGACACTATGACAGGCAACTTAAATTTTAAGAACCAGGTAATTAGCCAATTCGGTTTATTTTGAGTCTCCTGCATTTTACAATATAGAATGTGTTATTCTCCCGTTGCATTTGATTGAAAAAGTACCAAATCAACTTATCAACAATCACTAATGATACTCCCCAAATAGTTTCGTAGCTTCATTATAAGCGCTCTCGAAGCTCATGGCGCGGAGGTTGTGGTCGGCTTTTTGGGCTGTAAAGTAGGACAGCATTTTTTCGGTAGGCATATTGCCGGTGAGGTCATCCTTTGCCATTGGGCATCCACCAAAGCCCTGTATCGCACCATCAAAACGAAGGCAGCCGGCTTTGTAGGCCGCATTTACTTTTTCATGCCATTTATCGGGTGTGGTATGCAGGTGTGCTCCAAATTCTATGTTGGGATATTTCGTTATAAGGTTGGAGAATAAATAGCTAATAACTTCAGGCGTAGAACTGCCTATGGTATCGGACAATGACAATATTTTTACGCCCATCCCGGCCAGCTTTTCGGTCCACTCCCCTACCACATCTACATTCCACGGGTCGCCGTAGGGATTGCCGAACCCCATGGAAAGATAGGCAACGACCTCTTTATTTGACTTATCAGCAATGTTTAGTATCTCCTGCAAGGTCACAATCGATTCTGCTATGGTCTTGTGGGTATTCCGCATTTGGAAGTTTTCCGAAATAGAGAACGGATAACCCAGGTATTGTATCTGGGCATGCTGTGCCGCGGCGGCTGCACCCTGTGTATTGGCGATAATAGCGAGCAGCTTGCTTTCGGTAGCCGAGAGGTCGAGCATTGCTAAAACTTCAGCAGTATCCTGCATTTGTGGGATGGCCTTTGGCGAAACGAAACTGCCGAAATCAATCGTATCAAACCCAACCCTCAGAATGGATTGTATGTAAGCTGCTTTCTTTTCGGTAGCTATAAATGCCTTAATGCCCTGCATAGCATCCCTCGGACATTCGATAAGTTTGACTTTATTCATAGAACCCCAAAGATAAAAAAGAATTAGTGTTTACGAAATCGATTTCTTTATTTTAAGTTACAAAGTTGCAGAGTGTCAAAGTTTCAAAGTTTAGCTTCATCAGACTGGTGAAAAAATCTGCAACTTTGCTACTTTGACACTCTGCTACTTTGCAACTAATAGCCTTTTACAAATATCCTTAATAAGCCCAGGGCCTTCATATATAAAGCCTGTATAGAGCTGCACCAGGCTTGCCCCGGCTTCCAGTTTTTCCAGTGCATCTTCGGCGGTATGGATTCCGCCTACGCCAATGATAGGGAATGCCTTGTTGCTCTTTTCCGATAGGAAGCGGATAACCTCGGTCGAGCGTTTTGCCAGTGGCTTACCGCTCAGGCCACCCATTTCCGATTTGTTTTCCGATTGCAATCCTTCGCGGGAAATGGTGGTATTCGTAGCAATAACCCCAGCGATCTTTGTCGTTTTCACAATATCGATTATATCGAGCAGTTGCTCATCGGTCAGGTCGGGTGCGATTTTTAAAAGTATGGGTTTTGCTTTAGGCATGTTATTGTTCTTGTCCTGCAGCGTTTGAAGCAGTTTTGTAAGCGGTTCCTTGTCCTGTAATTCGCGGAGGTTCGGTGTATTGGGTGAGCTCACATTCACCACAAAATAATCTACATGATCGTATAAGGCATCAAAGCAAATTTCATAATCGCTGACTGCATCTTCATTCTGCGTTACCTTGTTTTTCCCGATGTTTCCGCCTATCAATACATGGCCTTTGCCTTTCGGATTTTTCTTAAGCCGTTCTACAGCAGCGGCTACGCCCCCATTATTAAACCCCATCCGATTGATAATGGCGCTGTCTTCGCGAAGGCGGAACAATCTTTTTTTCGGGTTGCCTTCCTGGGGTTTTGGCGTAAGTGTACCAATTTCGATAAATCCAAAGCCCAGCCCGGAAAGTTCTTTGTATAATTTGGCATCCTTATCCATTCCTGCAGCGAGGCCAACGGGATTTTTGAATTTCAGCCCGAAAACTTCGCGCTCGAGCCTTGGGTCGGAAACTTCGTAAACCGAGTTTAATGCGGACGGCATGCCCGGGATCTTGTTGAGGAAACGTATTAAAGAAAAAGTAAAGTGGTGCACTTTTTCGGGGTCGAAGCGAAAAAGCAATGGCCTGATGACTGATTTGTACATTGTTGTTGTGTTGTTGGTGCAAAAATAGGAATTATGCGGCAGTGTTCATATATTTTTTAACCGTTAGCTTGCAGTACTTGCACATTTCAATCCTATGCGTATATTTGGAAAACCAATAATTATGTTATGAACCTGGACATACAGAAGATCATCGACGATGCGCTCGCGGGCGGCGGGAATATTTCGCGGCAGCAAATAAAAGTTACAGTGAACGGAAAGAGGATGAATCTTAACGACAATGATTCTGATGATGACGATGATGACGGGCCGGTAAAATGCCCGCGCTGTGGCAATATCAAATCGGGCATTAGCAATATCTGCGATTCGTGCCAATATATTTTTGAGTCAGATTTGCTGAAAAGCCAACTTGAGGAATTGCGTGGACTGATCACTGAGCTTAAAAATTTCAGGAAAGGTACCCCCGATGATTATAATGAGCTTTTAACGGATATAGATTCCCAAATAGAAACTATCACTATGAGCTACGGGAATAATCCGGAAATAAAGTCAATGCTACAGAGCCATGCGAAAGAAAAAGAAACGATTGTAAAAGCACACAAGTCTAAAAAGCAAATGTCCGGCATTTTAAGTAAAGGATTACTTATTTTCACTATACTTGGAATTACAACTTACATTATGCAGCGCCCTGATAAAGCGCCTACAACCTCGGAAAAAATCGAACAATATATTAAGGAAAAAAATATAGGTAAAGCGAAAGCCCTGCTCCCTGACATTACCGGCTTTGCAGAAAAAACCAATTTTCAGGCAACACTCCAACAAATGGAACTTGACAGCCTGATAGGAGCGAAAGATTATGATGGGGCTTTAGAAGTTGTAAATCTTGAACCCAGCGTTATTGAACGCGACACTCAGATTGAAAAAATCCTCACTATAGAAATAACGGAATTAATAAAATCCAAAGAGTTTGATAAAGCCCGCAAAAGGGTTGAAATAATAGATGACACCTACTCACGCGACAAGCTGAAAGAAAAGATCAGCCTTGCTGAAAAGTTGAAGAAATAAAAAACCTGGCACAAATGGAATGAGGATCGTTTCTACTGCTAAATATCATAGTGATGATTCAATAGAAATGCAGTGCCTGGGTCTCACATGCTGTTAGCTTACTTATACGCGAGACGCATTCAATGCATCTCTACACAACCTATCTTGATGATCTTTGGAATTTACCGCTAAATCACAGACTTAAGAATTTTAGTATCTTTGTGGTATATAACCCATCAGCAAAAACTATATGCCATTCTTCATCGAAGTTATCCTTCCCCTTGCGCTTCCAAAGCCCTTCACCTACTCCGTCACACAGGCAGAATATGCCTTCCTGAAGCCAGGAATGCGGGTAGCGGTTCCTTTTGGTCGGAATAAGATCTATACGGGATTGGTAATAGCATTGCATGAAAACCCTCCACAGCTTTATGAAGCCAGGGAAATTCACCAGATACTGGATGATGATCCTTTGGTGACAGCTATCCAGCTTTCCCATTGGCAATGGGTGGCGAATTATTATATGTGCAGCATTGGCGAAGTATACAGGTCGGCAATGCCCAGCGGTTTTTTGCTGGAGAGCGAAACCATCATTACACAGCACAAGGATTTCAACAGCGAAACCGGCGACCTTACAGACGATGAATACCTGGTTTACGAAGCCTTGCAAAAACAGTCGGCACTCAAGGTGCAGGAAGTAGCGGCGATACTCAATAAAAAAACCATCCTTCCGGTTATCAACAGATTAATTACCAAGAACGCAGTGATGCTGCAGGAGGAAATGTCCGAAAAGTACAAGCCGAAGAGCATCCGCTACATCCGCCTGCCGGAAGAATTCATGCGCGAGGAACAACTGTCCGAATTAATTGAAGTATTGTCCCGTGCGCAAAAGCAGCGCGAAGCAGTGATGCAGTATTTCCAACTGCAGGCTTCGGAAAAGAAACCTGTTACAGCCAAAAAGCTGAATGATGCGGGAATAAATTCGACTATTATAAAATCCCTTGTAGATAAAGGCATTTTTGAGGAATATTACATTGATGAAGACCGGGTAAAGTTTGAAGGCAATGACGATGCCGGCTTTGGCCTCAGCCCGAAACAAAAAGAAGCCTTTGACGAAATAAAAACGAGCTTTGAACAGAAAGACGTTACATTGCTGCATGGCATTACCTCCAGCGGCAAGACCGAGATCTACATAAAGCTCATTGAAGAATATATCAATTCCGGACAGCAGGTGCTTTACCTCCTGCCGGAAATCGCACTGACGACACAGCTTGTCGTGAGGCTGACTGCCTACTTTGGCAATCAGGTGGCGGTATTCCATTCCAAATATTCGAACAACGAACGTGTGGAGGTTTGGAACCAGGTGCTTTCTGCTTCTGAAAAAGCAAAAGTAGTTATTGGCGCGCGCTCTGCCCTGTTCCTTCCCTATCAACATCTCGGCCTCATTATCATTGACGAAGAGCACGAGCCTACCTTCAAGCAGCAGGATCCGGCGCCCCGCTATCATGCGCGTGATGCGGCGATCGTTTTGGCGAATGCCCATAAAGCTAAGGTGCTGTTGGGATCGGCTACACCGGCAATTGAGACGTATTACAACGCATCGGGCGGCAAGTACGGCTATGTAGAACTTAAAGAACGTTACGGCAACGTAATGCCTCCCGAAATCCTTCTTATCGACCTGAAGGACAAATACAAGCGTAAGCAGATGACCGGGCATTTCAGCGACATGATGATTGAGGCCATTACCGAAACACTGGCTAATGGCAAGCAGGTCATCCTGTTCCAGAACCGCCGGGGGTACTCGCCATGGGTAGAGTGCTTAACGTGCGGCCATGTACCGCAATGCCCGCAATGCGATGTGAGCCTCACCTATTACAAATATAAAAACCAATTGCGTTGCCATTATTGCGGGCACCATATTGCGAAGCCAACACACTGCCATCAGTGCCAGTCGCCCGACCTTGACACCAAAGGCTTTGGCACAGAACAGATAGAGCTGGAATTGAAAACATTATTTCCTGATAAGCATTCCTGGCGTATGGATCAGGACACTACCCGCGGCAAGCATGGATACGAAAAGATAATAGATTCCTTTAAAAACAGGGAGATCGATATTTTAGTAGGTACACAAATGCTCGCCAAGGGGCTGCACTTTGACAATGTGGCCCTTGTTGGGATACTCAATGCCGACAACATGCTCTACCAGCCTGATTTCAGGGCGTTTGAGCGTGCTTACCAAATGATGGTTCAGGTTGCAGGGCGTGCAGGCAGGAAAGACCAGCGCGGAAAAGTATTGATACAGACGTACAACCCACTGCACAACATCATCCGCCAGGTAACGGACAATGATTACGAAGGAATGTATAAAGAGCAGCTGTATGAAAGACATAATTTTAAGTACCCTCCTTTCTTCAGGCTGGTGCGGGTAACATTGCGGCACAAGGATTATGAAAAGGTAAAGGATGCGGCTATCTGGCTGTTCAATGTACTATCGCAGCAGTTGGGCGTAACAGTGCTGGGGCCGGAAGAGCCGGGCATCAACAGGATACGCAATGAGTATATCCGTACTATAATGATAAAGATACCACAGGGGGCTGCGCTGGGGGGCACGAAAAAAGCTATAGAGAGAATACTGGCAAGCTTTGATGCCGTACCACAATACAGGGCTGTAAGGGTAACGCTAAACGCGGATCCGTATTGATAATTCCAGGAATAACAGTTGCTTTGGCTGGAAGTCGGGAAGCAAAAATTACATTGGAAAATGCCGCATTTCGACTGCGCTCAATATGACATTTTCCAATGTAATTTTTATTCAGACTATTAAGAAGGCTTGTTTAGCACTTTGGCCAAATCCTCTTTTTTATTTCGGCTCAGGGGAATTTGGGTCTTCCCTATTTCAGCGAATTTACTGTTGAAGCGCTGCACTTTGTCAATATTTATTATAAAGGATTTATGCACCCTCAGGAATTTATCGGCAGGCAGGTCGTTTTCAAAAGATTTCATAGTAGAAAGTACTAGGTGTGTATCGTCTTCGGTATTGATCTTTACATAGTCGCCAAAAGCCTCGATCCATTTTATTTTTGCTATGTAGACCTTAAAATTTTTGAGGTTGCTTTTTACAAAAATAAATTCGGCTTCCTCTTCGGAACCTTCATTTTTCATCTGGTGCATTTCTATGGCTTTTTGCACCGCCTTATAAAAACGCTCTTTGTTGACGGGTTTATGCAAATAGTCAACCGCAGCATAATCAAAAGCTTTAAGGGCATAATCTGATTTTGACGACACAAAGATGATCTGCGGCCTGGATTTAAGTCCGTCAAGCAGGTCAAAACCTGTTTGCACCGGCATTTCGATATCCAGGAACAGAAGGTCGACAGTTTTGTTAAGAATACAATTACGGGCATCTGACGCATTTGAAAAATCTCCAACAAGTGTCAGTTCCGGGTGCTCATTAACAAGTTTGGCTACAGTAATCCTATGTATTGTGCTATCATCAACAACAACACAGTTAAGTTTCATTTGTCATGCTCTGTTATAATGTTCAGTAATTTTATTTCGTTTTTTTAGTTTGGGATAAGACAAATATAAATAAAAAAAACACTTTTAACAATTCGAAAAAAAGCAATTTTATCCCTTGCGCATTAAATATAAATCACTAAATTTGCACCCAATTTTATAACAAATAAATATTTTTTATTATGAATCACTATGAAACTGTTTTCATCTTGAATCCCGTTTTATCTGAAACCCAGGTAAAGGAAACAGTAAGCAAGTTTGAAGATTATCTTACTTCAAGAGGTGCCCAGATCGTGTCTAAAGAAGACTGGGGATTGAAAAAATTAGCTTACGAGATCCAGCACAAGAAAAGCGGATTTTACACACTATTGCAATTCCAGGCTCCGGGCGAGGTGCTAATCGGCTTTGAAACCGAATTCCGCCGCGACGAGAGGGTTATGCGTTTCTTAACCGTAAGCCTTGACAAACATGCCATCTCATGGGCAGAAAGAAGAAGAGAAAAACTAAAAACTAAAGCAGCGAACTAATTATGTCAACAATAGAGCAGTCAGCTAAAGGAAAAAAAGACGGGGATATCAGGTATCTTACGCCTTTGAACATAGAGACGAACAAGACTAAAAAGTATTGCCGTTTCAAAAAATCAGGTATCAAATATGTAGATTACAAAGATCCTGATTTCTTACTGAAATTCGTAAACGAGCAGGGAAAATTGCTTCCGCGCCGTTTAACAGGAACTTCCCTTAAATACCAAAGGAAAGTATCTGTAGCTGTAAAAAGGGCACGTCATTTAGCATTAATGCCATATGTGGCTGATTTATTAAAATAAAAAGGAGTCAATATTATGGAACTTATACTTAAACAAGACGTACAGAATTTAGGTTTTAAAGATGATGTAGTTACCGTGAAAGCCGGATATGGCCGTAACTTCCTGATTCCACAAGGTTTTGCACATATGGCAACTCCTACAGCTAAAAAAGTTTTGGCTGAAAACCTTAAACAAAGGGCTTTTAAAGAGCAAAAAGTGGTAAACGAAGCTAAAGCAACTGCTGAAGCGCTTAAAGCACTTGAAATAAAACTAACTGCAAAAGCAGGCGGCGAAAAACTATTTGGTTCTGTAACCAATGCTGATATCGCTGAAGCGCTTGAAAAAGCAGGACAAACTATCGACAGGAAATTCATCACAAGCGGTATCGTTAAACGTACCGGTAAATACTCTGCAAGCATCAGGCTTCACAGGGATGTGATCGTAGACCTTCCTTACGAGATCGTTGCTGAGCAGGAAAAATAATTTTCTGAAATATCTAGAAAGCCTTCCAAACGGAAGGCTTTTTTTGTTTTACATACCCACACAACTTTGTAACTTTGCCACTTTGAAACTTTAGAACTTACAATGAAATACGCAAGACTTACCAAAGAACAACTTGAGGAACTGCACCCGGAATTTATAAACTTCCTCGCATCACAGTCTATAGATAAAAAGGAATGGGATACCCTGAAGCAGGAGAAGCCCGAAGTAGCCGAACAGGAGATTGATATCTTCTCCGACCTGATATGGGAAAATGTAGTCTCTAAAGCGGAATGGCTGGAACATTATTCTAAAAACCACATTTTCCTTTTTAAGCTCGACCAGGAGAAAATGGAAAGCATTGTTATCCATGCGCATACGCCTGTAGCTGATTTCCTTACCGAAGGCGGACTGCAATGGCTCAATGAAAATATCTTTTCGGACGAAGTGCAGATCCAACGCGGTGCCAAGCCTTTCAGCCAGGAAAGGAATGACGAGATATTCAGCCTCATCGAGCAGGGCGCAATTTTGAGTGACGGGACGTTGTATAAGCAGTTGGAAGATATGTTTTAGAAGAAGGGGCTGAGTTGCATAGGGACTTAGGGACTAAGAACCTTAGCTACTTACAACAATATTTAATATCTTTATATCGTTTTATAATAAATACTGCCATGGAAGATACAATGCTGATACAATTGACAGATAAAAAAGCTGCAAAGCTGTTGCGTGACCTTGAAGATCTTAAAATCATCAAAGTCATAAAGGAAAATATTGCCCCAAAACAAAAGCTTTCTGATAAATATCGGGGAAGCATCAGTAAAGAAGAAGGAGAAAAACTTAATAAACACATTGAAGACAGCCGGAACGAATGGGACAGGAATATCTAATTGACACTAATGTCATTTCAGGTTATTTCTCTGAATTGTTCAGTGAAAATTCACTGGATTTTTTAGATATTGTAACTAATCTGATTCCAAACATATCAGTAATCACTGAGATAGAAATACTAAGTTGGAAAACATCTACAGATGTTGAAGATGTTGTAAGAGACTTTGTATCTGACGGGATAGTATTTGGTATAACACCGGAAATTGTTGAAATATCTGTAAATATCCGAAGAAGGAAAAACATCAAAACTCCAGATGCTATTATAGCTGCAACAGCAGTGGCAAATAATTTCACTCTTATCACTTCTAATGAAAAAGATTTCAGAAATATCAAGGGATTAAAAATAATTAACCCTTATAAACTATAACTGTTCTTTTTAATTTTTCAAAAAAGTTGGCTAAATTAGCGGAGCAAACAAATTTCAGCCAATGAACATCGAACAGCAGATAAACGCACTTCGCGAAGAACTCAACCAGCACAATCATAATTACTACGTACTTGATGCCCCGACTATATCCGACTTTGATTTTGACATAAAACTGAAGGAACTACAGGAGCTGGAGGCAAAGCACCCTGAATTTTTCGATGCCGACTCCCCTACGCTGCGTGTAGGCGGTGCCGTTACCAAAAACTTCAATACAATACCGCATGAATACCGGATGTATTCACTGGACAACAGCTATTCTAAAGAAGAACTTTTAGAATGGGAAAAGCGTGTACAGAAAGGCATCGGCACTACTGATATACAATATACCTGCGAATTAAAATACGACGGCGCCTCAATAAGCATCACTTACGAGAATGGTAAACTGAGCAGGGCCGTAACACGTGGCGACGGTTTCCAGGGCGATGAAGTGACTACCAATATAAAAACCATTCGTGCGGTACCGCTTAAGCTAAAAGGCGATTATCCTGAAAAATTCGAGATACGCGGCGAGATCATCCTGCCTCTTGAAGGTTTTGCGAAAATGAACCAGGAAATACTGGCAAATGGAGGTACGGCTTATGCTAATCCACGCAATACTGCATCAGGTTCACTAAAGCTACAGGACAGTGCTGAAGTGGCCAAACGTCCGCTGGACTGTTTATTGTATTCCCTCATTGGGAATAACCTCCCGGTAAAAACACAGTTTGAAGGCCTGGGCAAGGCGCGCCATTGGGGCTTTAAAGTCCCTAAGGAAGCCCGTCTAGCCAATAGTATGGAAGAAGTGATGCAGTTCATTGATCATTGGGACACGCACCGCCATGACCTGCCCTATGAAACTGATGGCGTAGTGATAAAAGTAAACGACATCCACCAGCAGGAAGAACTAGGCTTTACATCCAAATCGCCCCGCTGGGCCATAGCCTATAAATTCAAGGCAGAACGTGCATTAACACGCCTTAAAGCCATCACCTACCAGGTGGGACGCACGGGAGCTATAACCCCGGTTGCCAACCTGGAACCGGTTCAGCTTGGAGGTACTACAGTAAAACGTGCTTCCCTCCACAATGCCGACCAGATAGAAAAGCTGGACATTCGCGAAGGCGACGAGGTATTTGTAGAGAAAGGCGGGGAGATCATCCCGAAAATTATAGCGGTTGATTTTACGAAAAGGCCGGAAAATTCAAAACCGACCATTTATATTGACAAATGCCCGGAGTGCTTTACCGAACTGGAACGCAAGGAAGGCGAGGCACAGCACTACTGCCCTAACTATTATGGCTGCCCGCCACAGATCATTGGGCGCATACAGCATTATATTTCGCGCAAAGCGATGGATATTGAAGGCCTTGGCGGCGAAACCGTTGCGTTGCTTTATAATTCAGGCCTGGTGCACAACTACGCAGACCTATACGAACTTAAAAAAGAACAGGTGGTGCCGTTGGAGCGTATGGCTGACAAATCGGCGGAGAACCTTGTTAACGGCATTGCCGCTTCCAAACAAATACCGTTCGAGCGTGTGCTTTATGCATTGGGGATACGCTATGTTGGCGAAACCGTTGCCAAAAAACTCGCCAAGCACTATAAAAACATTGACAATCTGGCGAATGCCTCGCTAATGGACTTGGTCTTAGTAGATGAGATAGGCGAACGCATTGCGCAAAGCGTGATTGAGTTTTTTGAGAATGAAGAAAACAGAAAACTTGTAGAGCGCCTTAAAAGCTATGGGGTGCAACTGGAAGCTTTGGCTAAAGCCGATACTACCGTAAGCAACAAGCTGGCCGGAAAAATATTTGTAGTATCGGGTGTATTTGAAAAATTCTCCCGCGATGACCTCAAAAAAGCCATTGAAGATAACGGCGGAAAAGTAGGAAGTTCCATCTCTTCCAAAACGGATTGTGTTGTTGCAGGAGATAATATGGGACCTGCCAAGCTTGAAAAGGCGAATCAGCTGGGTGTAAAGATCATTAGTGAGGAGGAGTTTATTGGATTAGTGGCAGAGTAGCAAAGTTTTAAAGTGGCAAAGTTTTTTTGTAGCAGCCTGTTCTTTACTTTGTAACTTTGCGACTTTGAAACTTAAAATTAAAATGAACATCAAGCTCATCGCCATAGGAAAGACCGACAACAAAGCACTGCAGCAGCTCATGGACGACTACATGAAGCGGCTGTCTTTCTATATAAAATTCGACCTTGAAATTATTCCCGACATTAAGAATGTAAAGAACCTTAGCGAAGCCCAGCAAAAAGAAAAGGAAGGCGAACTCATATTGTCGAAGCTCTCCCCTGCCGACCAGCTTATCCTTTTGGATGAGAATGGGAAGTCGTTCAGCAGCATAGGCTTTTCAGAAGAATTACAGAAGAAGATGAACTCGGGAATAAAGACATTGGTATTTGTGATCGGCGGGCCATACGGCTTCTCGCAGGAGGTGTATAATAAAGCACAAGGCAAGATTTCCTTATCAGCTATGACATTCTCCCATCAGATGGTACGCCTGTTTTTTATCGAACAGGTGTACCGGGCATTTACGATATTGAGGAATGAGCCTTATCATCATCAGTAACCATTTCAGATTTTTGATTTCAGATTTCAGATTTCAGATTGAGCTACACTCATACTTAGTAATGGTATAGAAGTTTCGTCAGCAAGAGTGAAGCTAAATCTGACCCGAGGGCAAAGCCCGAACAGGCGAAGCAAATCTACATTCTGAAATCTGAAATATTTTTACCGTTTCTTTCGCTTCCTTAACATCGTGTACACGAAGTATATTCGCTCCTTTACTTAAAGCAATAGTATTCAATACCGTAGTACCATTCAGCGCTTCCTGCGGGGTGGTGCCAAGTAGTTTGTAGATCATTGACTTGCGTGACATTCCTGCGAGTACTGGTAAGCCTGCTATTTTAAAAAGCTCCATTTTACTGAGCACTTCATAATTTTGCTGAAGTGTTTTGGCAAACCCGAATCCCGGGTCGATTACAATATCGTTGATGCCAAAGGTTCTTGCAGTGTTGATCCTTTCGGCAAAATAGGACAGCATTTCTTTTACTATGTCGTCATACTGCGTCAGCTTTACCATGGTTTGCGGCGTGCCACGCATGTGCATCATGATGTATGGGACTTTTAGCTGCCCGACAGTCTCCAGCATTTTATCATCGAGCATCCCGGCAGAGATATCGTTTATTATTGCCGCGCCGCTCTCCACGCAGGCTTTGGCTACAACCGCACGAAAAGTATCTATAGAAATAAGCGTAGCAGGGAAATGCTTCCGTATCAATTCAACCACAGGCACTATCCGTTGTAGCTCTTCGGTTTGACTAACGAATTCGGCATTGGGTTTGGACGAGTAGGCACCGATGTCAATGAAGTCGGCACCTTCTGCAAGCATTTTCTCAGCGTGGTTCAGCAATTTCGCTTCGTCTTTATACTTTCCGCCATCAAAAAAAGAGTCGGGTGTAACATTGAGGATGCCCATTACTTTGGGTTTTGACAAATCGACCAGCGTGCCTTTACAGTTGATAAACATGGTTATTCTTTTTTAAAACCGCCCTTGCCTTTGGGGGTCTTTTTTAGTACATTTGAAAAAATTAAAATACAAAGATACTACTTAAATGAGTTCTACCTCCCGGGAATATGACAGCGTGATTGCAGTTTGCAGGCAGCTATACATCAATAAAATGAAAGATTACGGAAGTGCCTGGCGCATACTAAGGCTGCCGTCGCTTACCGACCAGATTTTTATTAAGGCACAACGCATCCGCAGCCTGCAGGAAAACGAGGTACGCAAAATTGATGAGGACGAAACCGGGGAATTTATTGGTATTATCAACTACTCCATCATGGCATTGATACAGCTCGATAAGGGTGTTGCCGACCAGCCCGACCTTGAAGTAGAAGAAGCAACAAGGCTGTATGACGAGAAAGTACTCCTTACCAAAACACTGATGGAAGCCAAGAACCACGATTATGGCGAGGCGTGGCGCGACATGCGGGTGAGTTCGCTAACCGACCTGATCCTGCAAAAACTCCTCCGTGTAAAACAAATTGAAGACAATAAAGGAAAAACCCTGGTATCTGAAGGCATTGATGCCAATTACCAGGACATGATAAATTATGCAGTATTCGCACTGATACTGGAAAAAAAATTGTAACACCTTACAAAAAAGAACTAATGAAGATAATAACAAATATTTGCCGGATTCTTGTCGGGGTACTATTCATCATTTCAGGGCTTATCAAGCTCAATGACCCTATAGGATTCTCTTTTAAGCTTGAAGAATATTTTAGCGCGAATGTGCTGAACCTTGAATTTTTGGTACCTTATGCACTCGCACTGGCGGTAGTCATTGTTATTTTTGAAGCGGTGCTGGGCGTAATGCTGCTCGTAGGATACAAGAAAAAGTTCACGCTATGGAGCCTGCTCATCATGATCGTTTTCTTTACGTTCCTCACGTTCTATTCGGCTTATTTTAACAAAGTAACCGATTGCGGATGTTTTGGTGATGCGCTTAAACTAACACCATGGCAGTCCTTTACAAAAGATGTTGTGCTGCTGGCGCTTATCCTTATCCTGTTCTTCAACAAGAAGCACATCAAACGCCTGTTTGGAAAAGTAGCCGTAAATGTGGTCGTTTATGCGAGCCTGGCTTTATGTATCCTTTTCGGTTATTATGTACTGAACCATCTGCCGGCTATTGATTTCAGGACGTATAAAGTGGGGACTAATATTAAGGAAGGTATGAGCGTACCGGAAGGCGCTCCTAAGTCGGAATATGAAATTGTTTTCCTTTATAAAGTGAATGGTGTTGAAAAAGAATTCACTGATAAGGAGCTTGATAAGATACCAGCAAATGCGGAATATATAGACCGTAAAGAAAAAGTTATCGTTGAAGGCTATGTACCGCCAATACATGATTTTACGATAGAAAAAGACGGAGAAGACTATACTGATTCGGTACTGGAGCAGCCAAAGCTCATTATGTTGATCTCTTACGACCTCACAAAAGCCAGCGATGACGGCCTGGCACAATTGGAAAAATTCTCTAAAGATGCACAGGATAAAGGCTATATGGTGATAGGCGTGACAGCTTCCGACACTACTGTTATCGAGCAGAAGAAAAAACAATTCGGGCTGACGTTCGATTATTATTTCTGTGATTCCACTACCCTCAAAACCATTGAAAGGGCTAACCCAAGTATCGTAATCCTTGAAAACGGTACCATAAAACAAAAGGCGCACTGGAAAGATATTGAATATATTCCGTTAAATTAATTATTTCAGATTGTAGATTTCAGATTTCAGATTGAGCTTCACTCATGCTGAATAACTTTTAGTATCCTTTTTAAGGGTAAGAGTGGAATCTAAAATCTGAAATCTAAAATCTGAAATCCATTGGTAAAATACTTTATATACAAAACAGGATATGCACTGCTCACGCTTTTTGGTGTGGTTACGGTTATATTCTTTTTGTTTACGGTATTGCCGGGCGATCCTGCGCGGATGATGCTCGACCAGAACGAGAACTCAGAGCAGCTGGCCATTATCAAGAAAAAATACGGGTTCGACCAACCGGTTTCCACACAGTATTTTTATTACCTGAACGACCTTTCCCCCATTTCCTTCCACAGTACGACTGAAGGCGATTATACTTTTTTATCCGAAGGGAAATATACTACCGCGAAGCTGTTTACCATAGGTAATACAACTACAGTGATCAAAGCACCATACCTTCGTGAAAGTTTCCAGAAAAGCGGTAAGAAGGTGACACAGGTAATAGGTGATACTTTGCCTAATACCGTTGTACTGGCTTTCTTTGCAATAATTATCGCCATTGTTGTCGGGATATTTTTCGGTATCGTTTCGGCGTTGTATAAAGACACATGGATAGACCGCACTATTGCATTGGTGAGTACGCTGGGCATGAGCCTCCCCTCCTTTTTTGCGGCCATCCTTTTTGCATGGCTGTTTGGGTTCCTGCTGCATAAATATACACATCTTGACATGACCGGAAGCCTTTATGAAGTTGACGATTTTGGCGAAGGGTCGTATATTAAATGGAAAAATATTATACTACCGTCCATTGTGTTGGGTATACGTCCGCTAGGCGTAGTGATACAGCTCATGCGCAACTCACTGCTTGAGGTTATGGGTCAGGATTACATCCGCACCGCAAGGGCAAAAGGCCTTAGTGAGGTACGCATCATTCGTAAGCATGCCTTGAAAAATGCGCTCAACCCTGTGGTTACTGCCATATCGGGATGGTTTGCCTCGATGCTCGCAGGGGCAGTTTTTGTAGAATACATTTTTGGGTGGAACGGCCTTGGCAAGGAAGTTGTAGAAGCACTTAACACGCTCGACCTGCCTGTTATTATGGGATCAGTGCTGGTCATTGCGGCAACATTCGTTATCATCAATATACTTGTTGACCTAATCTATGCGTGGCTCGACCCTAAGATCAGACTGGGGTAATTTTTTAGAACTATGAAGAAAGCGCTATTTATACTATTATCTTTAATCAGCGCGCTTTCACTAGCGGCCCAGGAACTTAATCCACTTGCCAATACCGTTTACAAATTCGGGGACAAAAAAGCGGTTACTGCAAAGAACACCACTTCCGAATGCAGCCTCCAACACATACTCTTTAATGCTGACAGCACTTTCTATTCTACTACCCGCTGCAACCGCATTGAAACCCTCGCATCCGGAAGGTATGTATTAAACAAAGAGACACTCGTGCTATCATTTGCTAATACTGTAGTTTTAAAATCGTTTGACACTGGCCTTGGACACAATATATACACAGATACATTGGTTAAGCCATCAACACTAACCGTAAAAGCTTTCACTAAAAAGAAACAGCTGCAATTTAAAGACAGTCAAAACCTGCTTATACCTTCTGGTGAAAATTATGATAACCAACTGGCCGGCATAACAGAGGATAACCGCATCGTTCGCCTTGACAGAGCTACAAAAAGCAATATTACTGTTTTTGAGGGTACCGATTTTTCTGCTAAGTATGACAGCATTATTATACAACGCGGGCTGGACAAGTTAAACGGAGAAATGGCCCTCGACTATTTTGACGAGGAAAATAAGATATCCGGTTCGATTAACGGCGGCTATTATGAAGGAAATGTGCACTACTCTCCTGACGGGCTTTTTAAGATATTTGTATTCACTGGTGATAGCTGCGGGGCGCATTGCAGCAATATTTTCGAGTCGTATGTCCAATTCGCTTCAGGGAAAGTGTCTGACGATGTAGGTTTTGCTGATATTCTTTCGCTTGAAAAATATGATAAGGACACTTATATTTCAATAGATTCCAGCTGGTCAGGCGGAACTATTGGAGGCAATACCCTGTCTTTAAGTTTGTTTTCCATTGAAAATAATAGCCTTACCTTTCATCCCCTGATTTATGCTGCTGAGGCTGAACCCGCCCTGCAAAGGTTCGTTGATTACCAGCAGCCGCAGTTCTCGATATTCAGTCCGTGGTGGGCATCCGATCTTGGAAAAATAGAATATGACAGCGCCCTGCATAAAGTGAACTACAGTTATATGGATTCGGGTTCCGACCCGGAATCGCTGGCAAAATATATCCCGGAAGACAAGTTGCATTTCAAGTCAGATGAAGGGCTTTTGGTAACGGGTGAGTTTACGATTGAAAATGGGGAGCTTACTGATTTTAAGGAAGTATACAAAATTCAGAAGGTGCCCTCGGGTGAATAAAAACTTACCGCTGAATGGCGAAAGCAAAAACACACGAGCCTCTGCCCTTTAGCCCCGGGCGAAGCGGCATCCTGCCTGAGGCACGAAAGGCAGATGTAGCGCAGCACGGGACGGCGTGTAGCAATAAGCGAATAGATTACTGCTACTAACTATAACGAAATAGCTGCGGATCATTCATAATTTACCCTAAAAAACAGAAGGTATCGCATAATTGTTTCAGGCAGTTGTTGTAAATTTGATATTCTTAATCCAAAAAAATGAAAAAATTACTCTTGCTGCCACTTATACTTTTCGGGATGATAGGCTGTACCGAAGCGCAGGAAACCTCTTTTTCCAAGGAAGCGCTTAATGCAAAAATGTCGGGACTGGACGGAAAAGAAATCGCTTTTAAAGATATACTTGCGCAATACAAAGGAAAAACCATAGTGATAGACGTATGGGCCTCGTGGTGTCCGGACTGCGTGAAAGGCATGCCTAAAGTGCACGCCCTGCAAAAGCAATTCCCTGATGCGGTTTACTTGTTCCTGTCCTATGACCGTGCAGATGATGCCTGGAAAAAAGGCATCGAAAAACATGGGATACAAAAATACCATCACTACCACGCCGGAACCAGTATGAAGCAGGGTGATTTCGCACCCGCAATAAAACTCGACTGGATACCTCGCTACATGTTGGTAGATAAAAACGGGAAGATTGCCCTGTTTAAAGCTATTGAAGCCGATGACGAAAAACTTATTGCTACTTTAAAAAACCTTAAATAATGAGAAAAAAGATCGTTGCAGGAAACTGGAAGATGAATAACGACAGTGCCCAGACCGAAGTGCTTATAGCGGAATTACTGGCTAAAAAACCGGAAAATACCATTGCTAAAATTGTTATCGCCCCAAGTTTTATAAACCTGCAGGCTGCCGTTGAGCAAACTCACGGAACCAGCATTATTGTTGCAGCACAAAACATGCACCAGGCTGAAAGCGGCGCGTATACCGGTGAAGTATCTGTAGGGATGCTGAAAAGCATTAATGTAAATACCGTTATTTTAGGCCACTCGGAAAGAAGGGCTTACTTTGGCGAAACTAACGCGCTTCTTGCCCAAAAGGTAAATACGGCATTGGCACACAACCTTACTATTATTTTCTGTTTTGGCGAAGAGTTGGCCGACAGGCAGTCGGGCAATCATTTTGCGGTGGTAGAATCGCAGCTGAAAGAAGGCTTGTTCCACATCAGCGAAAGCGAATGGGGAAGCGTCGTACTGGCCTACGAACCGGTCTGGGCTATAGGAACAGGCGAAACCGCTTCACCGGAACAGGCACAGGAAATGCACGCGTTTATCCGCACCCTGCTTCGCAACAACATTGGCAACAAGATCGCAGAAGAAACTTCTATATTATACGGCGGAAGTGTTAAGCCTGACAATGCAAACGAGATATTCTCCAAGCCGGATGTTGATGGAGGACTTATTGGTGGTGCATCGCTTAAGGCGAATGATTTCCTTGAGATCGTGAATGGGATATAGGCCTCACCCCGGCCCTCTCCAAAGGAGAGGGAGGAGCTTCACTCAGATGGATATTGAATTTTACTAACAATAGTCTTTAAATAGAAATGGCAACTCAAATGAGTTGCCATTTTTTTAATATCCATACCTGCCTGCTGGTGGCATTTCATATTGTATACCCTGCTCCCTGAAAAAATCACAAACCGATGTCCATACTTTTTCATTGTGGAAGATTGGGACATCAATCGTGTAATTATCGGTCCTGGCAGTTCCCCGGCACTCAAAGCAAAAATCAAGGCCATAGCAAACACCATCCTTAAATATAAAGATAGCGTGGTGCGGAACAAAACACGATGCCCTGTCGTATTCTTCGGTTTTGCCCGACACTAACAGCTTATAAAGCTGATCCGATCTATGTTTATCTAACGTTACTACTTCCTTTACTATGGCATAGTTGGGTTTGTTTCCCGGAAAAATTTTCCTGTAAGCGATAGTACCGGTTTTCTTATTCATAAGATCCAAATCTTCATGGCTCACTATCTGTATTGAATCAGCACTAATAAATTTCTGCCTGAAGGAATCAATATCCTGCGCCTCTCCTGTAAAAGGGAAAAGCAGAATTATAAAGACAATCCATAGGGAATATTTCATCTATTATTTGCTCTCCTTAAGTACCATATCAATAGTGATAGCGCCAGCCAGTATGATCATTTTATTCTTTTTATCGGAATAATCAGGGTTGATCATTACGTTGTATTTATCGGCGGAAGTGAATATCTCCCTTGCTGCCCCGGCCCATTTTTTAGAGATGGCGCCAATCTGCATCTCACGGGCATCCTTAATTACAAAGTTCCATGCTTTCCAGTCGCCCGATATACGGCCAACCACATTTTCCGCCATATCAGTTATTGTGAAGGTAGGCTTGAACAACTTGAACTTCTGCTTAATGTTGCCTACAGGCAGGCCATTCCCATCCTGGATCACAATTTTTGACATAAAGAATGTCCATCCTCTCGAAATGGTAGCTTCCAGGCCGTTGTTGGCATTGCGTATCTCAAGGTGGAAAGGCAGCATCGCTTTGTTTAAGAATAAGCGCAGCACTTTTTGTCCGCCGCTTAACTTTTGCTTGATGGCGCCAATGTTTTCGCCTTTATCATTATAAAGCGTATAGGCATTTTCGAATTTTAAGAAATTTACTTTCTCGTCAATAAAATAGCTGTTAGAATCAAAAAAATTAGTGTTCATATACTTTGTTGGTTAAGTTTTTACTCAGGCTCTTCGGATAATGTCCCGCTTTTTACAGTGGTAACGGCATCTACTTTCAGTTACATAGGGCGCAAACATACTAAATATTAAGGTTTTATTAACAGATTAACAATTAAAAAACATAAATCATCTTCATGGTAACAGTTCCTTGGCGTTGCGATAATACCAGCATAAAATACAACACGGACTTTTGTGCCTTACTTAAACAACTACAACCAATGTTACACAACTACACAAAAAAAGGGTTGTTGTTATTTGCGATTTGCATGATAACACACTTGTCGGGAGCACAGACCCTGCTCCATTACTGGAATTTTAATGACGGTGCCACAGCAACGGAAGTTACTACCGCCACATCAACTGTAGGCGGTGCATCTCTAACTGCGATTGCAGGCGGAACAAGCGTTATCGAGGTTCCCGGTACAGGCCAGAATTTTAACGTACAAAACCTGAATGCCCAAAACGGCGATCCTTCAGGCAACCATTTGCGTTTGAACAACCCTATTGGCGGTGCGTTGATTTTTGCATTGCCTACTACAGGTTATGAAAACCTTATCGTGAGGTTTGCTACCCGTCGTTCGGCCCAGGGAGCGGCAAACCAATTATGGTCGTACTCTACAGACGGGACAACGTTTGTTGCTTTTACCACCATCAACCCCATCAGTGGTGACCCGGCTTTGGCAACACTTGATTTCTCTGAAATCGCAGCCGCTGATAACAACGCGAACTTTAAACTGAAAGTAGAATTCGCCCAAGGCGCAGGTGGTGTAGAAGGCAACAACCGCTTTGACAACTTTACGGCACACGGTACCGAAATCGCAGAACCTGTCCTAATACACTACTGGAACTTTAACGCAGGGACTACTATACCGGATGTTTTGGCAGTAACAGAAACCATTGTTGGAGGTTCTTCTATTGTTGCAATTGCCGGCGGAACAAGCGCTATTGAGGTTCCCGGAACAGGCCAGAATTTTAATGTATTGAACCTGAATGCCCAAAATGGCGATCCAGCAGGCAACCATTTGCGTTTCAATAACCCTATAGGTGGTGCGCTTGTATTTACAGTGCCTACTACAGGATATGAAAATATCATTGTAAAATTTGCTACCCGCCGTTCGGCACAGGGCGCAGAAAACCAGTTGTGGTCGTATTCTACGGATGGGACAAATTATACTGCTTTCACAACCATCCACCCTATTAGTGGCGACCCGGCTTTGGCTACGCTTGATTTTTCGGATATTGCTGCCGCAGATAACAACCCTAACTTTAAATTGAAGGTAGAATTTACACAAGGTGCAGGCGGCGTGGAAGGCAATAACCGCTTTGACAACTTTACCGTACATGCCGAAGCTATGGAAGGTACAGAAGATACCACGGCTCCAACCGTTGTGATTGCCCCTGCTGCTAATGGTGTAAACATTACAACGGGTATAAACCCAACCATCACATTCAATGAAAATGTAAGGCTTGTTAATGATTCTCCTATTAATAATACTAATGTTGATGCGCTTGTTGAATTAAGGCTTACCAATGCAACAGGTACAGTAGTTCCCTTCGATGCTACTTTTGCTGATAACACGATAACTATCATTCCAACTACGGCACTGCTAAACAGCCAGCAATATTACGTTGCGCTTTTAGAGAATACTATAGAAGACATGAGTGATAACGCGATAGCAACGGTACAATCATCGTCTTTTACAACTATTGCAACGCAGACAGCTATTGGCGCAGGTGATATGGTTTTTGTAGGATACAGGATGAATGCCACAGGAGCAGAAGACCAGGTAGCGCTTCTTACATTTGTAGATATTGCACCGGGAACATTCATCAACCTTACCGATTCAAAATATACTACCAATGCACAGCCACAATGCCCTAACGGAATTGTATGGACCGCCACAAGCTGCGTGCCTGCCGGAACAGTAATAACCATCCAGACCGAAGGGCTTGTTGCCAATACAGGTACCGTAGCCGGAAGTGGTTTTGGCCTAAGCTCCAGCGGTGACCAGGTAATTGTTTACACAGGTACTGCTGCTTCACCGAATTATATTACAGCGCTTTCATCTAACGGATGGGTGGCTGCGAATACAAGCTGCAGCGGAAGCAGCTCTATGCTTCCTGCCGCACTTACAGATGTTACAAGCGCCCTTAACACAAGCACGGCACCGGGTAACGTTACAGGAAATACCGTAAACGCTTTCTACAGTGGAGTGCAAACAGGTACGCCTGCTGTACTAAGGACTGCTATACTAAACCCTGCCAACTGGACAGGTGTTGCCGCTGCTACTGCCCCGCAAACATGGCCGGCATGGACTTTCCCAAGCTCACCAAATGTACAGACCGCCACTGTTGTGAACAGTACTACGATACAACTGGTTTTCAACAACGAGCTTGATGCGGTTTCGGCTGCAGCCAATGCCAACTATACCGGGATTACCGGCCTTGGAACTGCGGTAGCTGCGGGAAACACGGTGACATTAACCTACACTACCCCGTTTGCATCGAATACGGCTTATGCTCTTACAGTAAACAATATCGAAGATGAGAACGGCCTTACTATGGCATGTGCTTATACTTTCAACTTCACCTATTCAACTACCGTTTCATTTGCAGATGATTTTATCGTAGTAAATGAAGATGCGGGTACACTTGATTTTGTGATCAACCTTGCCAGCCCTGCGGCAGGTTCGGTAAACCTTGTGGTAAAAGCCGCACCGTTCAGCACAGCTGACAGCATCGACTTTACCCTTGCAACACAGACGCTGACTTTTACAGGTACAAGCGCGCTTACGCAAACCATCAGCATCCCGATTATCGACGATACAACAGAAGAGCAACAAGCTGAATATTTTGTACTAAGCCTTGAAAACCCTGTTGGTTTGACGATTACAGGCGAAACACTTGCAACGATCTATATTAAGGATAATGACCGCCTTGCCCCGGTGCCTAACCAGGATATACAGCTGGAATACGTTACAAGCTTTGACCCATCGGGTGTAAACGAGAGTACTTGCGAAATTGTGGTATATGACCCGGCAAGCAAAAAATTATTCTCTACAAGCGCCATAGAAGACAGGCTGGATATCATAAACTTTGCCAACCCTGAAGCGCCGGTGACGATCAGTTCGATAGATATGTCGGTTTATGGCGGCGTGACAAGCGTTGCGGTTAAGAACGGTATTGTTGCCGTAGCTTCACCAAATGCTGAGGAACACCTTGACGGTAAAGTGGTATTCTTCAACACATCGGGTACTTTCCTTAAGCAGGTAACTGTTGGTGCACTTCCTGACAATATTTCTTTTACACCGGACGGTACAAAAGTTCTTACCGCTAATGAAGGCCAGCCGAACAGCGATTACAGCATAGACCCGGAAGGTTCTGTGAGCATCATTGATATATCGGGCGGTATAGATGCCCTTACACAGGATGATGTGACTACATTGCTGTTTACCGCATATAATTCACAGGAGGCGGCGCTTATCGCTTCGGGCGTAAGGAAACTGAAGCTTACAAGCACAATGTCGCAAGACTTTGAGCCGGAATACATTTCAACCAGTGCCGATTCGCAAAAGGCATGGGTTACACTTCAGGAAAACAACGCAATTGCAGAGATAAACCTTAGTAACAACACCATTACTGATGTTTGGGCATTGGGTACCAAAGACATGAGCCTGCCCGGCAATGGTTTTGATATCTCGGATAATAATAACGAAGTACTGATTGCCAACTGGCCGATACAGTCGTATTTTATACCTGATGGCGTTGCTACTTACAATGTGGGCGGAACCAACTATATCATCACTGCTAACGAAGGTGACGAAAAAGAATATACAGGCTTTGAAGAAAGGACAACCATCGGTGCCGGAAGTTACCTGCTTGACGCAGCTACTTACCCACAGGCGGCAATGCTTAAAAAGAGTTACAATGCCGGAAGGATGAGGGTAACCAACCTTAACGGTAACACCGATGCTGATGCCGAATTTGAGCAGATCTACAGCGTGGGTACACGTTCATTCTCTATCTTCAATGCCGATACGCAAACAATTGCTTATGACAGTGGTGACGATTTTGAGATGTACACCTCAGCAGCCCTGCCAACATTATTTAATGCCGATAGTGAAAGCAACACACCAAAGTCAAGGAGCCGTGCCAAAGGCCCTGAGCCGGAAGGTGTAACAACAGCTACTATAATGGACAGGACATTTGCGTTCATTGGCCTTGAGCGTATTGGTGGGATAATGGTATACGATGTAACCAACCCTAATAATGTACAATTTGTGGATTATAAAAACAGCAGGAGCGTATCGGCTTATGAAGGCGACCACGGCCCTGAAGGCATCATCTACATTAACGGTACCGATAGCCCTGACAGCAAGCCTTATGTTATTGTAGCAAATGAGATCAGCGGAACGCTTACCATATTTGAAATAAATACTGAAAATCTTAGTACTGGGGAATTCAATAACAGCCCGAAAGCTTTCAGTGTGTTCCCTAATCCGTCGGTTGGCGGCATTGCTTACTTCAACCGCGCTGCCGATATTGAAGTATACGATTACAGCGGCAAGCTGATCCTTTCACAAAAACAGGCGCTTACTATAGACACCTCAAAAATGGCTTCCGGTATTTACCTAATTAAAACCGCTGAAGGCATTACACGGAAATTACTCGTTGAATAGTTGTTTACTTTTTAATTTTTTTTATCCTGCCTCCCAAAAGAGGCAGGATTTTTTTGTTAAAACTTCTTACATTAGCCCCTAAAACCACACCTATGAATCCTGTTTCCATTTTTTGGCTTTTACTCGCACTATCTTTTATATGCTACAAGCTTAAGCGGAAAAAAATGTCACAGGTACTTACAGCAACCGCATTGATCTTTCTTTTCCTCTTTTCTGTTACACCGCTTCCAATATGGATGGTACGGCAACTGGAACAGCATTATGTCCCATATAACCCCACCGGCAATAATGAGCACATGCCGATATTGATTTTGGGAGGGGGCCATACAAACGATCCCTCCATGAACTATATACACCGCCTTTCCCCTCCTGCCCTGTCGCGGCTGGTAGAAGGTGTACGGCTTTACCAACGCTATCCCGGCAGTAAAATCATTTTATCTGGTTATTCTGAATCGGGCAAAACACCCAGTGCTGTGATAATGGCGCGTTCGGCGCTTTCGTTGGGTGTAGCGGCACAGGACACCATGATGATGGTAAAACCGGCGACCACCTGGCAAGAGGCGCTTTGCTTTAAGAAACGCTTTGGTACGGAAAAGGAATTTATTTTAGTAACCAGCGCATCACACATGCCACGGGCAGTGGAGGCGTTCCGTAAACTGGGCCTGAAGCCTGTTCCCGCCCCTGCCAACTATCTGATACAAAAAGAACCCGATAGCGGCCTGTACCCATGGAAGCCTTCGTCCATGAATTTTACGTATACTGAAACAGCGTTTCATGAATATGTGGGGAGATTATATTACAGGTGGTTTAAGGAGGAGTAAGTTTCAGGTACAGGGTTGGGGTTCAAGTTGTGCATCAATCCTATTCTTTTATTCCGTACACAATACCCATTTTACCGAAAAAATGCTTTAATACATCAAAACGGCCCTCACATGCTGTAGCTTTAGAATAATTATTTATACCGTTAGGGTCCGGCCAGAATGCGGTATTTTGGCACTCAAAACATATCTCAAAGCAGCATATTATAGTATCATTCGCATCGAAAAACAACACCGAATTGCGTGGAAAATAACACATAGTACCGACCGCAGAAAATTTTCCTGGTTGCTTCTCCATAGTATAATTGCACAAAATATTGCTTATTTCGTTTTTCCCGTTGACATCCAGTTCTTTTTCTTCAGTAATAAAATAAACCCTTGTTCGTTCTGAACCTTCAAGTTTAAATTCATATTTCCCAATAATTTTGGGATTGATTACTTTAGCCTCATCCAGCGTAAGCTCATCAGTTAGTTCTGCGTCGGGGTTTTGCAAAACATGATTAGAATAAGAAACAAGTACAGCCTTTTTAGTTTTATTAAAAGGAAACATTTTATTGCGCTGTTCTACCGTTTTTTTTCCATAATAGCCGCATTTGTATTCCTGCGAGAAGCCGGCAAGGCTTATAAAGCAAATAAGTATAGTAATAATGTTTTTCATACCGGCTAAAATAAAAATTCCTCCATTATATAACGGAGGAATTAGTATAAATAATATGCTGTAGCAGATTATATTCCCGCCACCGCTTTTATCTCATCGATGATCCTTACAGCCAGCGCATCTGCTTTATCCTGCGTTTGGGCTTCGGTATAGATTCTGATGATCGGCTCGGTATTCGATTTTCTAAGGTGTACCCACTCTTCAGCAAAATCGATCTTCACGCCATCTATGGTCGAGATCTGCTCATTGCTGTATTTCGCAGCCATGCCTTCAAGTATCGCATCTACATCGATCTGCGGGGTAAGCTCGATCTTATTTTTGCTCATGTAGTATTGCGGGTACGAAGCCCTCAATGCAGCTACAGAGGTGATATTGTTTTCGGCCAAATAGGTAAGGAACAAGGCCACACCTACGAGCGAGTCGCGCCCGTAATGTAATTCAGGGTAAATGATACCGCCGTTGCCTTCTCCACCGATGATAGCATTGTTCTTCTTCATTAGTTCCACAACATTCACCTCGCCTACAGCGCTGGCTTCATAATTGCCGCCATGCTTTTGGGCAATATCACGAAGTGCGCGTGACGATGACATATTGCTCACCGCATTGCCCGGCGTTTTACTCAGCACATAATCGGCGCAGGCCACAAGCGTATATTCTTCGCCGAACATCTCGCCGTCTTCGGATATAAAGGCAAGGCGGTCTACATCCGGGTCAACCACGATACCGAAGTGCGCTTTTTCCTTAACCACAAGCTCACAGATATCGCCAAGGTGTTCCTTCAGCGGCTCCGGGTTGTGCGGGAAATGGCCATTCGGCTCGCAGTATAATTTGACAACCTCCACTCCCATTTGCTCCAGCAGTTTCGGGATGATAATGCCTCCTGATGAGTTCACGCCATCTACCACTACTTTGAAGCCTGCCTTTTTAACCAGCTCAGCATCAACAAGCGGCAGGTTCAGTACCTCATCGATATGGATATCCATGTAAGCATCATTAACGGTGATTTCGCCAAGGCTGTCCACATCCGAAAAATCGAATGCTTCATTTTCGGCAATGTCAAGTATTTTTGCGCCATCAGCTCCGCTAAGGAATTCGCCTTTTTCATTAAGCAATTTCAGTGCGTTCCATTGTTTTGGATTATGGCTCGCAGTGAGAATGATTCCCCCATCGGCTTTTTCAAGCGGCACGGCAACTTCAACAGTAGGCGTTGTAGAAAGTCCAAGGTCGATGATATCGATGCCAAGCCCAACAAGCGTATTTACCACGAGGTTTTGTATCATAGGGCCCGAAATACGTGCATCGCGGCCTATTACAACAGTCAGTTTTTCCTTGCCGGCATGGCCTTTAAGCCACGTCCCGTATGCCGAAGCGAATTTTACGGCATCAACAGGTGTAAGGTTATCGCCTGTCTTTCCGCCTATAGTTCCGCGGATGCCTGAAATAGATTTAATTAAGGTCATTTTGGTTGATTTTTTGGTGAGGCAAATATAAGGATTTTAACATTTGCCTCAAGATTTAAGACGGGAGATTTTGCCGCCTTAAAAGTAATGCCTAAATTCGGGATATGAATTTCCTCGCGCACATATACCTTTCGGGTGAAAACGACCTTATAAAGATAGGCAACTTTATTGCAGACGGCATTCACGGGAAGCCGGACGATTTTCCGCCGGATGTGCGAAAGGGTATTATCGTTCATCGTGCCATTGATACGTACACCGATGCCCACCCGATTTTCCGCCAGGGCACCAAGCGGCTGCATGCGGCTTACCATCATTATGCAGGCGTGATCATGGATATTTTTTACGACCATTTCCTGGCGAAGAACTGGAAGGAATACAGCACAGAACCACTACATAAATTTACAGCCGCTTTTTACAAGTCGCTTGAAGATAATTACGACATCCTTACCGAACGTGCAAAAGGCATGATGCCGCACATGATACAATATGACTGGCTCGGAAGCTATGCCACGACCGAAGGCATTGCCAGGATACTTACCCAGATGGACCACCGTACCAAAAACAGTTCAGGCATGGGGAAATCCATTAAAGAATTGCTTGAATTTTATGATGATTACGAAAAGGAATTCAGGGAATTCTTTATTGATATGCAGCATCATGTAAAAGAAAAACTTGCCGAATTTTAAAAAGGCGCTGATGACGCTCCTATTATCCTGTGTTTACTATAGAGAAACTATCTTGTAATTTATAGGCTGAAGCTACGTATCTGTGTGGTTAAAATTAAACATTAGAATGGACTTTATACACGATCTTTCTTTGGCGTATGCCGAAAACGCCTCACCGGAAAATGCCGGCCCGATGGAGAAATACATGAAAAACCTTTTTGTTTTTCATGGCCTGAAAGCTGACCTTCGGCGCTCGCTCCACAAAGGCGCTGCCGAAAAACATAAATCAGAAATTAAAGAAAACGCACGTAAAATAGCCATTGAACTTTATAGCAAAAAACAACGGGAATACCATTACAGCGCCATCGAGATCCTGATGAAAGAGCTTAAAAAGAATTTTGTAAAAGACGATAGTATCCTGATTGAAAAACTACTGATTACGCATTCCTGGTGGGACAGTGTAGATACCATTTCCAAATACCTGTTAGGGGAATACCTCAGGCAGTATCCTGAAGAAACCGGAAAAGTTATAGAACGGTTTTCATCTTCAGGCAATATGTGGCTCAACCGCGCCGCCATTCTTTTCCAGCTTGGGTATAAAAAGGATACGGATACGGAACTACTTTTCGGCGAATGCAAAAAGCACAGGGATTCCAAAGAATTTTTTATACAAAAAGCTATTGGCTGGGCATTACGGGAATATACAAAGACCAATCCCGAAGCCGTAAAAAAGTTTGTTGCAACAGCCAATTTAAAGCCATTGAGCACCCGGGAAGCATTAAAAAATAGCTAATTCGCTTTAGTGTTTTTAATAAATGGAGTATCTTAGCAGATATCCAAAAACTAATCTTACTATTTAATGCCCACACGTTCCGTCGCTAAAGCCAGGCTGTTTTTAAGGCACCAACTAAGCCGTCTCGAAGCTTTGCTTTTTTTGCTGAAAGGCCTCCTTTCGGAAAGGCATTTTATATACCTGTCGTGTGTATTGGTCGCCGTTTCTACAGCTTTTGCCGTGATAATACTGAAAAGCTTCGCACACAACGTATTCTTGTTTGCTACCTATGTAAATGGTTACCTGAAACTTCCTTATATCAACAGTATATTGCCCATTGTGGGTATATTGCTCACAGTACTGGTCATAAAAAAAATACTGGACAATAAAATCGAAAAGGGAAGCTCCCGCATACTATATGCAGTTGCAAAAAAGGGCGGCATTATGCCGCGAAAGCAAATGTATGCACAGATAATAACGAGCTCACTTACGGTTGGCCTTGGGGGTTCTGCGGGGCTTGAGTCACCTATAACTATCACCGGGGCGGCATTCGGATCCAATTTTGCCAAAAAATACAAACTCTCCCAAAAAGACAGGATATTGTTGCTGGCCTGTGGTGTTGCGGCCGGTATTGGAGCGGCTTTTAATGCGCCGATCGCAGGAGTTTTATTCGCCATAGAAGTAGTATTGACGGATGTTACCATAACGGCGTTTATCCCAATTATCATTTCAGCAGCATCCGGAGCGCTTATCTCTACGATAATGCTGAATGAAGAGGTATTGCTATCCTTTAAGCAACAACAGGTTTTCAATTACCATAATATCCCTTACTATATTCTTTTGGGAATATTAGCCGGTTTTGTATCGTTATACCATGCACGTACCTTCCAAAAGATCGAAGCACATTTTGGCCGGCTGAAAATATCGGGATACCGCAAAGCCCTGTATGGCGCAATACCACTTGCCCTACTGATCTTTTTGTTCCCCACACTCTTTGGGGAGGGATATGAAACGATAAAGACACTTTCCAACGCCAGCCCCGAGATCCTTCTGGACAATACCCTGCTGGAAGAATTTAAAAACAATGGCTGGGTACTGCTACTTTTTGCAGGTATAACAATGCTGCTAAAAGCTTATGCAACAGGCCTTACATTGGCAAGCGGTGGTAATGGCGGTAACTTTGCACCTTCCCTTTTTGTCGGTTCTTACCTTGGTTTTTTTGTCGGCAAATTTTTAAGCCTTATCGGAATCGATAATATCCCTATAGGTAACTTCACAATCGTAGGTATGGCGGGAATACTTAGCGGGCTTTTCCACGCACCATTAACGGCCATATTCCTTATTGGCGAAATAACAGGCGGCTATAACCTTATGGTGCCGCTGATGATTGTATCCTCTATCAGTTTTGCGGTATCGAAGCAATTTGAGAAACACTCTATGGATGTAAAGCACCTGGCGGCCAAAGGGCAGGTTTTCACTACCGATAAAGACAAGAATATCCTTTCCGGCATTGACATACTCGAAGTTATAGATACTGAAATGAAGACATTACAGCCAACGCAAAAGCCGGAAGACCTGATCGGGCTGCTTTCAACTACAACACAGTCTGTCTTTGCTGTCATAAACGAAAAGAACAGGCTGCAGGGCATTATTGACTTTAACAAGAGCAGACATATTGTATTTAATCCCTTCCAGATAAAATACTCTACATTAGAAGAAATGATGACGGCTCCCAAAGAAGTAGTATTGCTTGACGATTCGATGGAAATGATTATGGATAAGTTTGAAGCCACACATTCCGACTACCTTCCTGTATTAAAAAACGACAGGTATTTTGGTTTTATATATAAAAACAAAGTGCTTGAAGCCTATCGTGCTAAACTTAAAGAGATGATCATAGAATAATTTACTATGTAGGTTATTTAAACCGATCAAAGCGTAACATGATGGGAATAAAAAAAGCCACACTTGCGTATAGCTTTTGTGAGGTCAGGGATAATAGTAAAACACCTTGTAGCTGTTTTGGTCCTATTTGTATGCTTAACAAAACTTAATTTCTGATATGAAGTAATACATTATCAGGCTATTAAAATAAAAATTTTAATCCTTTAATAAAAAATAATTACATGGTTGGCACCTGTAGTACAGGAACTTAATTTTTAATAATCCTAATTGCTTCATCCAATAAATAATCTGTGGTATTTAAAAGATTTTCAGGCGTTAAGGGCATGTATTTATCAATTCGTACGCCTTTGCGCTGGGCATTGGTTCCATTGGTGTAAAAAATAGCATTTCCCGTGAAATTCATCTTATAGCCTCCCGGGAGCATGAACATTTTTTCATCACCATCCGCACCGGCCGACTGTTCTCCTATGGTTATACTTTGTGGAAAAACATTTTGCAGGTTCATTACGTTCCATTCACTCATGCTTAACGTTTCAGGATTTACAATGATGACTACCTTTCCGTTATAGGAACCACCATCAGCTTTAATGTCAGGATGGTTGTAGGTCTCGTAGCTATCATTAAGTATGAAGGTACCAATTTCTTTTTTATTGATCTCAAAATAATTGGCAAAGCGATTGGGGTACCTGCCAAAATTCTTAAATAAGGTAAACACAAAACCACCCCAGTCGGGATAATTGCGCATATCCAGGATAATCCCCTTCTGGCGGGCTGCTATGCCCAGTAAGCTATCCATTGTACTATAAGCCTTATCATCAGATACCGTCTCTATAAAGCGGAAGGTCTCCCCTATCTTAAAATACGCAATATCGCCAGGGAGTATATCAAGGTTCCTGTCAGTCCGCTTATCAGGTGATGCATTGTTAATATAGTCCGAAAGCCGCGTTATATTTGCGGCATCTCTGTTGTGGATAAATTCGACAACCTTATTACTTTCAGCGCCATTTCGCTTAACAGCAAGCTGAAAAACTTTGTTGTCCGACTGCCATACAAGGTTTTTAAGATAATCTGAACAATAATTCCGTAAGGTTGGCCGGTTTGATACTGATACCCAACTCGCCGTCCTGTTCACTAAAGCAGTAACAGGCTCACCATTAACCTTTAAAATAGCATCACCAACATTGATATCCGCTTTCGCGCAATAGTCAGGGAGGATAATTTCCGTTACAATGATCCTGTCATCAAACACCGCATATTTAAAGGGAGGAAAGAAGCTGTTCTTAAAAATTTGGTCTCTGAATTTTACCTGTTTTATGAATTTGAAAGCGTGTGTGTCGTCAAAAGAAGCTACCAGTTCCAGCAAAATAGCCTCGTGCTCCTCACGGGTCTTGCAGGCAGCTGCTAAAGGTAGTTTTTCCTTTAACAGGCTGTCAAAATTTTTATCCATCAGGTACTTGTGCGGAAACAGGTAATCCACCGCTCCCTGTGTCTTAGCCAGCGTTAGCATACGGTATTTATATGGGATATTTTCCGTTGCAGCAAAGGGATATTCGGGCTCGTTTGGAATCTCGCTACTAAAGCGAATATCAGGAATGTAGTGATGAATGCTGTCGGTGTAACGGCGCTCAAAAATAGTGGTCAGCCTTTTTTTATTATCTCTATTGAAGAGCCTGCCTGATGTAAACCATTTATTATCCCTGTTTTTGGTAAGCAAATTTGCAGTGCTTTTCAGAGCTTTTTTACTTTCTGCCTCAGGAAGTTTATCTAAAAAAGAACGTACAAAAGCATTGAATTCTTCTGTTGTTTTAATTTGATCAACTGCACCAATATTCTGCAGGAATAAAGTGTCTGCATTAATCCTGCCACCCGCCACAGATGGATGGTAATATTTTACATAGTTCCAGACCTTAAAAAAATGCATCTGACATTCTACCTGCGTAATGTTCTGCGCAGTGACTAACGAGGTCGTGGTAATTAAAACTAGCAGGGCAATTAATTTTTTCATAATTGATGATTGTAAAAACAAAACTAAAATTTTAATCTAAAGTTTAATGGACTGAAAAGTTAAAGTTATAAAAGCGCGCTGAAAGGCATAAATAGTCCTGATAGCATATTGAATGTTTATCAGACTATACTGAATTACTTCGATAACAAGAGTACTAGTGCGTCAGCAGAATCGTTCAATGCAAAGATAAAAGCTTCAGGAGTAAATTTATAGGTGAGATGTGTAGCGTTTATGCTTTTTAGGCTAACTAAATTTATATGCATAAATTTATCAATCCTAAAGGTTTTTTAATTGATCCATTTCTTTCCACACTTTTCTGAATGCAAAAAGCCGAAACTTGCGTTTCGGCTTTTCTTGTGGGCGATGAGGGATTCGAACCCCCGACCCTCTCGGTGTAAACGAGATGCTCTGAACCAACTGAGCTAATCGCCCCAACATGTTTTGCAATCTTGTTCCGTATTGCGAGTGCAAATATACGCTTAGTATTTGTATTTGCAAGGATTTCAGAAAAATTTTTACTGTTTTTTTACATCCTGCAAAACGGCTCTGTCGCTAAAATTCACTACTTCTAATACAATAGGCTCATCTTTAATGGTTTTCCCTTCTATAACATATAGCTTGCCTCCACCCGGATTGGGCTTGTTGCTTTTGGAAAAATCCACATCGCCATATTCCAGGCTGCGTTTGATATCATCCATGGTCACCCATTTCTCTTTAAGTGTTGCCTCGGCCTGTTTTGATATCTGGATACCTTTCTTACGGATATCTTTCAGCACCCTGCAATTAGGCATGTAGCAAAATTCAGTGCGCTTTTCGGCGAATATGAAATACAGGAATACCCCACCTATAAGAAAGCCCAAAAGATAATATGCCAGCCTGTGTACGAATTTCATTTGTGTGTTTTATTACAATAATTAAAAGCTTAATCCTTTAGTTTCCTGCGTTTCCTTTCGGCGCTTATCAGGTTCAGCTCACGGCTGGTTTGCCCTGCTACCGAGGTATTCTCCTCTGCCCTCCTAATGAGGTAGGGCATCACGTCGCGCACCGGCCCGAACGGCAGGTATTTCGCAACATTATAACCATGAGCAGCAAGATTAAAACTGATATTGTCGCTCATGCCGTACAACTGCCCAAACCATACCCTTTGGTCATTTTTGGCAATATTATTTTGTTGCATAAGGCCCATTAGCATATACGAACTCTCCTCATTGTGGGTACCGGCAAATATCGCCATTTTATCAAGATGCTCCACCATATATTGTATAGCATCATCATAATTAATATCCGTCGCCTCTTTAGAAAGGCATATCGGCGAAAGGTAACCCATCTCTTCGGCACGCTTATTTTCTTTTTCCATATAGGCGCCACGCACAATTTTCATCCCGATATAAAAGCCTTCCTCCTGCGCTTGTGCATGCAGTTTTTTCAGGTAATCAAGCCTGTCATGGCGGTACATCTGCAATGTATTAAAAACAATAGCTTTCTCTTTATTGTATTTGCGCATCATGTCGGCTACCAAATCATCGGCAGCATCCTGCATCCAGCTTTCTTCGGCGTCTATCAGCAGCGCCACATCATTCGCGTGTGCGGTTTTGCAAACTATTTCAAAGCGCTCCAGCACCCGCTTCCACTCATCGGCTTCTTCTACAGTAAAAGTTTTGCCTTCGCCTAATTTCTCATACAATTCAAACCTGCCGAATCCCGTTGGCTTAAATACAGCGAATGGTATAGCTTCCTTTTCTTTGGCAAATTCGATGGTCTTTAATGTCTTTTCGAGTGCTTTATCAAATTCCGATTCATCTTCCTTTGCTTCCACAGAATAATCAAGCACAGATGATACGCCTTTGGTAAACATCTTGTCCACCACCGGAAGGCAATCTTCTTCGGTAGTGCCTCCGCAAAAATGGTCGAAAACAGTGGCTCGTATAAGCCCTTCAACAGGCAGGTGCAGGTTCAGTGCAAAATTAGTGACCGCTGTACCTATCCGTACCAATGGCTGGGAAGCTATCATTTTAAAAAGAAAATAAGCCCTGTCCAGTTCCGTATCACTTTTCAGAGCGAAAGCATCGGCCGTATTGTTGAAGATCTTTTCCATTGTTTAAAAAATTTGTGCAAATATAAATACTGTGCAATAATTAATGGTATAAAATACTTTATTTTGCTTTTTCTTTAAAAGATAACCATGCAGGCAATAAAAACCACAGGATATACCATTTACTTTAATGAAGACTGCTATGGCTACCTGCAGGACCTACTCGCAAGCGAAAACTATTCCGGCATATTTATACTGGCCGATACCAATACCTCACAGTATTGCCTGCCCAATTTCCTGGCACAGGTAGCGACAGAACTACCAATTGAAATAATAGAGATTGAAGCCGGCGAAGTGAATAAGTCGATAGAAACCTGTATAGAGGTATGGCATGCATTAACGGACCTGGGTGCCGACAGGAAGGGTATAATTATTAACCTTGGCGGTGGCGTGGTGACCGATCTGGGGGGCTTTGCAGCATCGACATTTAAAAGGGGCATGGATTTCATTAATGTACCTACAACGCTCCTGGCTATGGTTGATGCATCGGTTGGTGGAAAAACGGGTGTCGATCTTGGGGTGGTCAAGAACCAGGTGGGTATTATCAATAATCCTATTGCGGTTCTCATAGATACCCAATTTCTTGAAACATTGCCACAGCCGGAAATGCGCTCAGGATTGGCTGAAATGCTGAAACATGGACTTATAGCTGATGAAAAGTACTGGAATAATTTTTCCGACCTGACCGGCCTGACTACCGACGACCTGGGCGCACTCATCCATTGGTCGGTAGAGATAAAAAATACTATTGTAGCGCAGGACCCGAATGAGAAAGGGATACGTAAGGTGTTGAATTTCGGGCATACTATGGGGCACGCGATAGAATCCCAATTTCTGAACAGCGCTACTCCCCTCCTTCACGGCGAAGCAGTTGCTATTGGCATGGTACTCGAAAGTTATTTTTCGATGGCGAAAGGATTTATAAGTAAAGAAGAATATGAAGTTATAAAATCGGCTATAATTTCCATTTTTGGCACGACCGATTTTACTTCAAACGACATAGAAAGCATCATAGCCCTACTGGTACATGATAAAAAAAATGAGCGTGGTAAGGTACAGTTCGTACTACTGGAAGGCATCGGAAAAGCCGTGATAAATCAGGAAGTAGAAAACATATTGATAATCAATGCTTTCCATGACTTTCAAAAGTAACAATTTTTTAAGAGATTTGTTTTTAAATACGAACTATTATTTTTTACATTTGCCGGGATGAAAATAAACAAAAACATGTTTTCCCTCATCGGGAGTATCAGCAAATACACGGCTTTGGCAAACATTGGCAAGGTAACGTTTTCGTTGAGGAATATACCCGGAGGAGAGGCTTTTCACAGTGTTTCTAATTGCCAGGAAAAACTTCAGATTATATATGCCAACATAAGGGTTTGAAAAGAGGCCACATTTTAGGATTTTTCTTATTTTTATAATCTTTTTTACCCTTTAACAAACATGAACACTAAATATTTCGACCTGATCAACCAGACATTTTATTTTCCTCAGGAAGAATTTACGCTTAACAAAGACACACTTCAGTTCCATAATATAGACCTGATGAAACTGGTGGAGCAGTATGGCACACCACTGAAGTTCACCTATTTGCCACAAATTTCCAATAACATCCGCAAAGCTAAAACGTGGTTTAGGAATGCGATGGAAAAGAACAAATACGACGGCAAATACTATTATTGCTATTGCACGAAAAGCTCTCACTTTGAATACATAATGGATGAGGCTTTTAAAAATAATATCCATATTGAGACCTCGTCAGCTTTCGACATAAACATTGTTGAAAAGCTGCTGGAAAACGGAAAAATAAACAAAAACACTTATGTTATCTGCAACGGTTTCAAGAGGGATCAATATATACAAAATATTGCGAGGCTTATAAACAATGGCCATAACAGGACCATGCCGATCATTGATAATTATGAAGAGCTTGACCTGCTTCAGGAGCAGATACCCGGAAAATTCAAAATAGGAATCCGTATTGCTGCTGAGGAAGAACCTAAATTCGAGTTTTATACCTCGCGTTTGGGTATTGGGTACAAAAACATATTGCCTTTCTACCGTAAGCAGATCCACGAAAACAAGAAAGTAGAGCTAAAGATGCTCCATTTCTTTATCAATACAGGAATAAGGGATACGTCGTACTACTGGAACGAGCTTGTAAAATGTCTTAAGGTATACGTTAGCCTGAAAAAAGAATGCCCTACACTGGACAGCCTCAACATTGGTGGCGGGTTCCCTATCAAGAACTCACTAGCATTCGAATACGACTACCAGTACATGATCGATGAGATCATCAACCAGATAAAAATCGCGTGCGACGATGCTGAAGTAGATGTACCGAATATCTTTACCGAATTTGGATCGTTTACCGTTGGTGAAAGCGCCGGAGCTATATACCAAGTGTTGTACCAAAAGCAGCAGAACGACAGGGAAAAATGGAACATGATCGATTCGTCGTTCATTACTACGCTTCCGGATACATGGGCTATCAACAAGCGTTTCATTATGCTTGCGGTAAATCGGTGGAACGACCAGTATGAAAGGGTTTTATTAGGCGGAATGACATG
This sequence comes from Flavobacterium arundinis, assembly GCF_038289855.1. NCBI lineage: Bacteria > Pseudomonadati > Bacteroidota > Flavobacteriia > Flavobacteriales > Flavobacteriaceae > Flavobacterium > Flavobacterium arundinis. The sequence goes on along the minus strand of NZ_JBBYHR010000004.1, from coordinate 47,360 downwards.
CGACAGCGACGATTATTACAACTCCGAGCAAAATATGAACGCTATTTACCTGCCAAAATACAACAAGGAAAAGCCTTTGTACATTGGCTTCTTCAACACCGGGGCGTACCAGGAAACCATAGGCGGTTACGGAGGACTACACCACTGCCTGATACCGCAGCCGAAACACATCCTTATTGACCGCGATGAGAACGGCATATTGGCTACAGAAGTGTTCTCTGAACAGCAGCAGGCTGAAGAAATACTGAATATCCTGGGCTACGACAGGAAAGAGAAGAAATAAGATACTTGAATTTAGATAAAAAACAACGATGAACAAAGGACCTATTAGCCAATTTATTGAAAAGTACTACCTGCATTTTAATGCTGCCGCCCTGGTGGATGCCGCAAAAGGGTATGAGAAGCAGTTGCAGGACGGTGCCCAAATGATGGTGACACTTGCCGGAGCTATGAGTACGGCTGAACTCGGAAAGATATTTGCTGAAATGATCCGCCGTGATAAGGTTCAGATCATTTCATGTACGGGCGCCAATCTTGAAGAGGATATTATGAACCTTGTGGCACACTCCCATTACGAGAGGGTTCCTAACTACAGGGACCTTACGCCGCAACAGGAATGGGACCTGCTCGAAAGAGGCCTTAACCGCGTTACCGATACATGTATCCCGGAGCATGAAGCTTTCCGCCGCCTGCAAAAACATATTTACAAAATATGGAAAGATGCAGACGATAAGGGCGAGCGCTATTTCCCGCATGAGTTTATGTACAAAATGCTGCTATCGGGAGTTCTTGAAGAATATTATGAGATCGACCTTAAAGACAGCTGGATGTATGCCGCTGCAGAGAAGAACCTTCCGATAATTGTACCGGGATGGGAAGACAGTACCATGGGTAATATCTTTGCTTCTTATGTCATTAAAGGTGAATTGAAAGCTTCTACCATGAAATCGGGTATTGAATACATGACGTTCCTTGCTGACTGGTATACAAAAAACAGCAGTAATGGAGTTGGCTTCTTCCAGATTGGTGGCGGTATCGCAGGGGATTTCCCTATCTGTGTGGTGCCAATGCTTTACCAGGATATGGAAATGCATGATGTGCCTTTCTGGAGCTATTTCTGCCAGATATCTGATTCTACGACAAGTTACGGATCCTATTCGGGCGCCGTACCAAACGAAAAAATCACTTGGGGAAAACTTGACATCAATACACCAAAATTTATTATCGAATCTGATGCAACCATCGTTGCACCGCTTATATTTGCTTACTTGTTAGATTTATAATACAGCTTTATGAAAAGAGTTATAGTTGACTACGCTAAATTAACTAATGAAATTTTGACCCTGCTGGTCGAAAAATTCCCCGAAGGATATGATGATTCTAACATCGTCCGTTTTAAGAATGCCCGAAACGAAACTATTGAGGCTGTCGAAGTAAGAACGGAGGATACGATATACCTCGTGAAAGTGAGCACGAAGCTTGCCGACAGGATAGAGAATTTTGACGACGATGATATCGACGAGCCGGCAGATGACCTGGACGCATTGAAAGACCTGGAAGTTGGCGATGATGAAGCCGATGAAAAGGAAGAAACTACGGATACGGATGACGATACTGATGCTGACGACGACGACGATGAGGACGAAGATGGCCTGCCAAGGCGTAACCGCAATGTCGGACTTGACGAGATCGAAGAAGACGAGGATGACGATGAGGATTAATCCAATCTGAGAATATATTAAAGAACTCTTAACAGGGTTCTTTTTTTATTTTATATAAAGTACTTTTATAAAAACACTTCTTTATGAAAAACACAATAGCACTTTTAGCATCCGGATTGCTTATGGCAGTTTCGTGCCAGAAAAAAGAAGATAAAACAGAAACCACTGTTGTAGAAGATACCACCGTTGAGCAAACAGCTCCTGAAGCAGTAGCGGAAAAACAATGCTACCTGAAAGTCATGGCTAAGGATAGCATCATCGTTGAAGTGGAACGTAATGGCGACAGCATTCATGGCATTTATCACTGGAAACCTTTCGAAAAAGATAAAAAGATAAGCACCTACAAAGGTATCCTTAACGGGAATACGGCTAATGTGGTAGCATCATCCCAGCAAGAGGGAATGAATTACAAGGAAGAGATTGTTTTTATAGTTACCGGTAAAAACCTTGAAGTGAAATTCGGCGAAATGGTTGAAGGAAAAGATGGTATCTGGAAGTATAAGGATATGAATGCTACTTCAAAAGAAGTGCTTGATAAAGTTGATTGTAAGTAACGCGTCTATAAAAGAAAGGGAAAGCGGATGACGCGGATTAGGCTGATCCCCGCGGATTTTCTCCCGTGTCGGTCATTGCGAGGAGGAACGACGAAGCAATCTTTCCATATCACATATAATGAAAGATTGCCGCGCTACGTAAACTCCGCTCGCAATAACCGGCGGTAGTGAAAACTGAGACTGCGACCTCCCTTTGCAGGCAGGCAGGCTGAAAACTACAAATACCTTTCCTTAAATATTTTTATATGATGGTTTTGATGACCGACTAACAAGAAACCAAGCGCCCTCACCGATACTGTATAGCCTGAAGCCGTGCCTTTTCGTATAAGGTCTTCTGCCGTAAATGATTTGAACATCATGATATTGGCATGGCGCACGGCGCTCATTTCGGTCAGCAGGTCATTGATGCTCCTTTTGGCGGCATCGGTATTGGCCGCATAGCTGTTCTCATCGAACCCAGGCAACGGTGTGGTGTCATTGCGCGAAAAACGCAGCGCACGGTAGGCAAATATCCTTTCCGAATCAATAATATGCTGGAGGATATCTTTTATCGTCCATTTGCCCTCGGCATAACGATAATCATACTTATCCATTGGGATTTCACGGACAAAATGGATAAGGTTATGTACACTAATTTCAAGTTCTTCAGTTAATGTATATTCTTCATTGACTAAATGAATGTAGGCTTCCTGGTAGGGTGCATATTCATCAGGGGAAATATCGGTTATTTTCATTAAATTAAAATTGGTTAAAGGCAAAACTACGAAAATGCCTTATTTCGACTGTGCTCCAAGTAACATTTTCGTAGTTTCTCCTGTAAATCGTTAAGCAGAGTTCCTGCTGGCATTGATATTCCCAAAAAGGGAGCGAGTCACTATTTTTTCATACACTTCGAGCATACCCTCATCGCTGTTGCCACTTTTTATCTGCCTTATCCTGTTGAGTGCATATTGCTGAATAGTAAGCAGCGGCACTACAATATGTTCCCGCATTTTTATCGAAGCCCTGCCGTCAGGATAGTTTTCCATGAGTACTTCATAGCCGGATATTTTGAGGAGCAGGCGTTTAGTTTCTAAAAATTCATTATAAATGATTTCCCAGAATTCACCAAATTCTTTGTCCTCTTTCATGTAGGCTGTTAATGGAAAGAACGATTTGGTAAGCGACATCATGCTGTTCTCCAAAAGCGTCCTGAAAAACAGCGACGTATCATAAAGCGCCTGCACCTTCTCCCACTCTCCTTTTTGCTCATATTGGCCAAGAGCATATCCCACCCCAAAAAAGCCGGGTACATTTTGCTTCAGCTGGCTCCAAGACCCTACAAATGGTATCGCCCGCAGGTCGGCAAATACGATCCCTTCGGATTTGCTCCTTTTCGAAGGGCGGCTGCCTATATTGGTTTTGGCATAGTAGTTCAGCGTACTCATCTGGTCAAGGTACGGCAGGAATTTAGGATGCTTCTTAAAAGTTGTATATTTTTCATAGCCAAGGCGGGCGAGGTCATCAACGGTTTCTTTCTGCGCGTCGGTAAACTGTTTTTTATCTTTATCAAAAACACCGTTGGTTATACCGGCGCTCAAAAGGTTCTCAAGATTAAAGCGGCACGAATCCAGCGTACCGAAATTAGAGCTTATTGTCTGCCCCTGTATGGTTATCTGAATCTCGTTATTTTCGATGCTGGCGCCCTGGGAGGCATAATATTTATGCGTCTTGCCTCCTCCCCTTGCCGGCGGTCCGCCACGCCCGTCGAAAAACACGACTTTAATATCGTGCTCCCGCGCCATAAGCGTCAGGTTTTCTTTCGCCTTATAGATACTCCAGTTAGCCATCAGGTAACCGCCGTCCTTGGTACCGTCAGAAAAACCGAGCATTATTGTTTGCCTGTTGCCCCTTCGTTTCAGGTGGGCGGCGTATAAGTCATTCTCATATAATAATCTCATTACCGAATCAGCGTCTTTAAGATCATCTACGGTTTCGAAAAGCGGTACGATATCTATTGGGGGCTCTTCCCAGCCCAAAAGACGGAACATGGTTAAAAGCTCCAGCACGTTCAGGGCGCTTTCATTGTTGCTTATAATATAGCGGTTGGCTCCCTGCTCGCCATTCTTTTCCTGTATCGTCTTTATAAGAAGTATAGATTCCAGTGTACTGCGTGTATCGTCTTTAAAATCTTCAGGCTTAACGGCAGCTTTCAATCCTTCCAGTGTTTTTATTTTTTCAGCTTCATCAAATGATTCGTAACCTGAAAGCTGTTTATTCTCTTTTGAAAGGAATGTTATTATCTCTTCAAATACTGCATCATGTATCTTACTGTTCTGCCGGATATCCAGCGAAGCGAAATGAAACCCGAAAAGGTTCACCTTATTAATAAGCCCGTCTATTTCATCAGAATAGAGCGACTGATGGTTATTGACTACCAGATCCCTTATATCTGCCAGTGCAACGCTCAATTCTTCCAATGTAATGTAGATTTCACCTTTCGAATAGAAAACTGACCTGTATAACTTTTGCTCAATGTCGGTAATTTTTTCCTCAACACCTGCAAACGTCAGCTTTCTTTTCAGTTGCCGTATATCGTTATAATAGCATTTCAGTATCGAGCAACGAAGCCTGTCGGCAACTTTTAATGTAATTTCGGTAGTTACAAAAGGGTTGCCGTCACGGTCGCCTCCCGGCCAGAAGCCAAAAGACAGCACCGGATGCCTGAGCGCTCCCCCTTTATATATCGTTTCCTGGACAAAAGCTACGATATCGCCGGCAGCCTTGTAAAATACATTTTCCAAATACCATAAAAGGCTAACCGCTTCATCATACGGGGTAGGCTTTTCTTTTTTAATAAAAGGAGTCTTGCCCAGTTGCGACAGCAGCAGCTTTACTTCGGCAAGGCTGTTCCTTTTTATAGCCGAGGTCAGGTCGGTAATAATACCGAGTACTGAGCCGGGATAAAATTGCGTAGGGTGTGCCGTTAGTACTGCACGAACCTGGAAATCTTCAAGAAACTCCCGTAGTTCATCCATTTGCCCACGGTTCTCGGCCTTTTCGCGGCTGTCCCTTATCGATCCATTGCCTTCAAGGTTGTTAAGGCTTGTAAAGGCAGCATCCTCGATAGCATCAAAAAGCACGATTTGCCGCTCGACATATTGTATGAAACGGAACATGAGGCTGATTTTTTCTTCCTCGGTGGCATCTTGCAAATACTTACCGGTAAATTCGTCGAAAATCTGCTCAGGGCTTTTATGGTTTTCATAGCCCTCATCACAGATTTCTGAAAACAGGGGCAGTAATACGCCGGTATTATCGATGGACTGAAAAGGCAGTGTTATAAAGATGCTGTTGAATAGCTGGTATTTGAGCTGTACTTCTTCGTTAAAGCGCTCTATTCGCGTGGAGGGATACATACAGTATTTTTTTGTTGAATTTAATAAAAAACCCCCATGCAAAAAAACATGGGGGTTATAAAGTTTTTATAAAAAATCTTACAGATCTTTAAATATTGTATGCATAAGGCGTTTCTTGTCGTTGATGCTTTCTTCAAGGGAGATCATCGTTTCTGTCCTGTATACACCTTCGATATCATCTATCATAAAGATAACCTCTTTGGCGTGTTTGGTGTCTTTCGCCCTTATTTTACAGAAGATATTGAATTTTCCGGTTGTAACATGCGCCACGGTAACAAAAGGTATTTCATTTATCCTTTCAAGGACAAATTTAGTCTGCGACGTGTTATGGAGGAACACACCTACATAAGCTATAAAAGAATAGCCCAGTTTTTCATAATCCAGCGTAAGGGATGATCCCATGATGATTCCGGCATCTTCCATCTTTTTAACCCTTACGTGAACTGTTCCTGCAGAGATCAGTAGCTTTTTTGCAATGTCAGTAAATGGTACCCTGGTGTTGTCAATCAGCATATCTAATATTTGGTGATCAACTTCATCTAAACGAAACTTGCTCATAAATGTATATTTTAGTTGGTTAAGGTTGTCGGGCACAGCCCATCAAATTAATAATAACTTACATTTATAAGAAAACAGCTGCTTAAACCTCCTGTCCATTAACAAATTTCCTACCCTTACCGATAGAAAAATCTGCTTTTTCTCCAATTTTTGGCATTTTGCTTTGGTCCTGAGCACAAAATTCTGCGCCGTTGCAGTCAAATTCTGCGTGCCCGTGCAAACCAGTCAAATTGCCTATTTCGCTAATAATAGCTTGAAAAATTACAGAATTATCAAATAGCACTTCCCTATATTGTGATGCAAAATTCGTGATTTTTTCTTTATTTTCATAATTTATTTTGACTTTTTTATAGATGATATCATAAAAAACAATCTTATTTTGAGGAATATTGAAATAATCTACGCTTTTGTTAACAACTATAACGTTTTCGTAAATCGCACGAAATCCTGATAAAAATGCAAAAAAGATAAACTTACGCGTTATTTCCCTTTCATAATCACCCTCATAATGACCGGCCTCAAATAGTATTGTAGGCACTCCAAGAGATTGGAACATATCGCCAATACAGTTTATATTGAACGAGTCATCAAAACGCCCCACCTGACCCGGAATATAGTGTTGCAATGTTTCATTCATAGCAACAATGACGTTTACAGCTTTTAAGCGCGCTTCATTCAGGTCCCTTGCCTCATCATAAGAAGGAGCCAAAAAAGACACGGTAGCAGGCTGAGGGCCTTCGCCAACGCCGAAAATCGTACGCTGATCATGCATATTATAACAGTAGTCGGGCTTGAACTCCTCAAAACATCTTCGCAATATCCTGCTTTCGGGCTGAGAGAGATTGACCGAATCGCGGTTTAGGTCGACAGCATTTGCATTTACGCGCGTATAGGCTTCAGCTCCATCGGGATTTACTATTGGAAGTATAAAAAAGGTGAAATTGTCTTTAAGGGTTTTAGAAAAATCATCATCGCTTTTAAGAAATGACAGAAAGTCGAAAACAGCTTTAGTAGTGGTCGATTCATTCCCGTGCATTTGCGACCATATAAAAATACTCGTTTTTCCCGTCCCCGCGATCACGCTGTAAACAGGTTTTCCCAATACTGATTTTCCCTGTTCGCCAATCTCAAAAACACTTTTGTAACCTTCAAGTATTGGTTCAATATGGTTATTGGTAATGTAACGACCGTACAGGGTTGTTTCTTTATATGTACTAAAGAATGACTCCAGATTCATGATATATAGTTTGATTACAAAAGTAAACATCTTACATTTTACAAATGTAAACAGTATAAATTCAAGTATTGTTTACATTTGTAACACAGTGAATTAACTTTTATGGTATTTATATATCAGCTGTATTGATAATCTATATATAAATATGCAATTCAATGATTTAAGTAAATTCATTTAAACTTTAAGTTTAAATTTTTTAAATATTCTCAAAGGTAATGTTGTAGTTATTAATGAATTGTTTACATTTGTAATACGTTAAATATATTACAATGGTAAACACAGATGATTTCTTAAAACGTCTTGAGGTAATCCTTGATTACTACTCTCTTTCTGCGTCGGTATTTGCCGATAAAGTTGGCGTACAACGTTCAGGCCTCTCCCATTTATTGTCGGGAAGAAATAAACCGAGCCTGGATTTTATAATGAAAATCACCGAGAATTTCCCGGACGTTGACCTATATTGGTTACTGAATGGAACCGGTACATTTCCGAAAGAAACTGGAGGACCTGCAATAGCGTCCCCTGCTCCATCTGCACCGGCTCAGCCCGTTTCACCCGCAACGCCAGGCCCTGATAATGAAAAAAGGGAAGCGGCCGTGACTGACCTTTTCTCGCAGGCAGAGATACCTTTGCCTCTGTCGACAATAGCACCGGAAGGCGAACAGGAAATTAAAACAGCTGAAAAACGACCGGAAAGAGAGAAGAAAATAGAAAGGGTGCTGCTGTTTTATTCTGATGGTACGTTTAAAGAATATACCCCTGAAAATTAAAAAACCCCGACTGCCTTATAAAAAGCGAGCCGGGGCCATTAACCAATAAAACAAACACAAATTTTCTTTACAAATAAACCCTTCTAACAGGTATTTCTTTAAGCTGATCTTATTGACTAATTTGTATCTTCAAATCTGTATTGTAAATTTACAACGGGCATTTGTTAAAAACCCACAAGGAAAGGTTAAACTGTTCTTAACCTTTTAGGTATTCTCTTTATGGAATCCTGTGACTCCGATATAGTTGCTTTGTAAAACAGCAAAATCAGTTTCCTTGTTACCTGTAAGTAAATACGAAGGCGCTAATGTCACGGTTTTAGTACTATAATCAAAAGCTACCGCAATCACAGGGACCTCTGCTTTCAGGGCAATGTAATAAAAACCAGTCTTCCACTGCTCCACTTTCTTCCTCGTGCCTTCAGGTGCAATAGCAAGCCGGAATACTTCCCTTTCCTTAAAAATAGCAGCTATCGCATCAACCTTGTTTTCATTTTTTTGCCTGTCGAGCGGCGCCCCGCCCATCCAACGGAAATAGCCCCCGAATGGAAACCGGAACAGTTCTTTCTTCGCTACGAAATGCATTTCCAGGCCAATAGCCCCACGCGCAAATACACCTATAATAAAATCCATCCAACTGGTATGCGGCGCTACAATAATAACAGACTTTTTAAGGTCGCTGTCCATCGAGCCTTTTATATGCCAGCCCATTAGCCTGAAAAAGATAAACCGGTATATTTTTTTCATGTGATCTTTAAAAACAGGGTGTAAAAATACTATATATTTACGAATTGAAATCTATCAAATGTTTAGACGACTACTTAGTTTTTTCATTCCGATTAACATTTACAAAAGGCATTCTGCGACCAGCCAGAAACTTGAAGTCACCTGGAATAATGGCCAGTTGGTGCTTGATTCAAAAAATACCAACTATTCCTATGGCAGCCTGCAACGTATCCTTCGGAAGGGCTTAAATTACATCGGGTTCGAAAGAATACGGGGCTTTGAGAAGGTGCTCGTGCTTGGGGTTGCTGCAGGAAGCGTTATAAAAACACTTGCGGATGAGATAAAATTCAAAGGCAAAATAACCGGTGTGGAAATAGACCCGGCGGCTATTGAGATCGCCAATACCTACTTCGGTCTTGACAAAATAGCCAATTGCGAAATCGTGATCGATGATGCTTTTGAGTTCGTTCTGAAGACAAAAGAAAGATACGACCTAATCATTATTGATATCTTTAAGGACACCGAAATGCCTAACTTTTTGTTTGAGGACTTTTGGATAAACCGTATCAATTTTTTACTTAAGGTAAATGGCTTCATTCTATTCAATACCATGACATTGACCAATGAGAATAAAGAACGAAACTTACATTACAAGTCACGATTTTCAGATGAATATTCGGTACGGATGTATCCAAAAGTAGAGGACCATAATGAGCTTTTTACGATAAAGAAACTGAAGTGATATTGCAACAGGCATGACATGGATATTAGTGGCTATTGCACAGATGAATTACATATGAGTGAAGCTGCTCCCTCTCCTTTGGAGAGGGTTGGGGTGAGGCCTATAGCATTTTCTTCGCCTTCTCTAAATCTTCAGGCGTATCGATCCCGATACCGGCATGGCTTGTTTCGACCATCCTTATTTTTTTTCCATATTCGAGATAGCGCAACTGCTCTAATTTTTCAGAAGCTTCAAGCGACTTCATTGGCAGTTTGTAAAAATCCAGCAGCGCATGCTTCCTGAAGGCATATATACCTATATGGCGGAAGTACCTTACTCCTGCCTCCTTATCCCGCGGGTATGGAATCACGGAACGTGAAAAATACAGCGCAAAGTTCTTCTGGTCTACAATCACTTTTACATTGTTGGGGTTTTCTATGTCGTCCCAGTCGGTAATGTGCATCATTAAAGAAGCAAGGTCGATCTCGTGGGCAGTATCGCTCTTGAAAACTTCGAGCACATCAGCCAGCGGTTCTTTATTAATGAAAGGCTCATCGCCTTGGACATTCACAACTATATCTACATCAAGGTTCTCTACAGCTTCGGCAATGCGGTCACTGCCGCTTTCGTGCTTCTTTATGCTTATAATAGCCTTGCCGCCATTGGAAACGATCTCATCGAAAATTATATCAGAATCGGTTACCACAAATACATCATCAAACAGCCCGGTGTTTAGCGCTGCCTGGTAGGTGCGGGTAATTACGGTCTTGCCACCAAGGTCCTGCATAAGCTTGGCTGGGAAACGGGTACTGGCATATCGTGCAGGGATTACGGCTATTATTTTCATATCGTACAATTTGGCCTCACCCGACCCCTCTCCAAAGGAGAGGGCACTGTTGGAGTTAGGCGTAGTATTAAGTTGTTAATTCATTTTTCATTTTGTCATTAATGACCAGCAAGAGTGTAGCTGCCCCCTCTCCTTTGGAGTCCCGATAGCTATCGGGAGGGGTGAGTCCTATTCAAAACTTTCATCCTTAAATCCAATCAAATACAATTTATCTTTAGCCCTTGTCACGGCAGTATACAGCCACCGGATATAATCCTTTGTAATACCATCCGGCAGATAAGGCTGCTCTATAAAGACCGTGTTCCACTGCCCGCCCTGCGATTTATGGCAGGTGATGGCGTAGGAGAACTTGACCTGCAACGCATTGAAATGTGGGTTATTCTTCACTTTCAGGAACTTGCGGTACTGAGCCTCTCCCTCATAATCTTTCATCACTTCCCGGTACAGGCGGTTCGATTCCTCGTATGTCAATGATGGCGATTCGCTTTCCACAGTATCCAGCAACAGCACGGTTTCCAACGGCTGTTGGTTGGGATAATCGACCATCCGCACTTTTACTTTGGCAAACTTAAAACCGTACAGCTCCTCTATCCTGAAAATTTCCAGTATTTCAATTATGTCGCCATTAGCGATAAAGCCGGCTTCACTCTTTTCGTCAAGCCAAAAATAGTTATTCTTTACCACCATCATATAATCTCCGGTAGAAAGTTCGCTTTCGCGCGATAAAATCCGCGTACGTATCTGTTGGTTGTACTGGTTGGCGCGCTTGTTGGAACGCACGATAAACGCCGTATCCTCAATACTGTAATTGCTGTAGGCCTGTGTTATAGCGTCCTGTATATCATATCCATCTACTAATCGAATGATATCCTTAAATCCTTTCACCTGAAACTGGAAGCTGTCGAAAAACGCCGATTTGAGTATTTCCCTCAGTTCCGTTGCATTGTATAATATCCCCGAATTCTCTTCCTGGCGCATAACCTCATCAAGCTCAATATGCTGTACATCCTTGTAATAATTTCGCGCAAGCGAGTCGATATCCAGCGCGGGGCTTAGGTCGGAATTCACGGGGGGCAGCTGTGCCGTATCGCCTATGAGCATCATTTTACAGTTCTTCCCTGAGTATACATAGGATATCAGGTCGTCAAGCAGGGAGCCGTTCTCATACATTTTCGATTCCTGTACCGTATCAGATATCATGGAAGCCTCATCAACAATAAAGATCGTGTTAGTAAACTTATTCGGTTGCTTCGTAAAGCCTACCATCCCGCCACTCCCCTTTTTAGGGAAATAAATACGTTTATGTATAGTAAATGCAGGCTTGTTGGAATAGCCGGCGATGACTTTTGCAGCACGGCCTGTGGGCGCCAGCAGAACATATTTTTTATTGGCTTCTGCCAAATTGTTCACTATTGTAGAGATGATGGTCGTTTTTCCTGTACCCGCATAGCCTTTCAATACAAAAAGTTCGTCCTTGCTGTCATTGGTAATGAATTCGGCTGCCTTCTGCAAAAATATGTCCTGCTTGACTGTGGGGCTGAACGGGAAATTTTGGCGGAGAAGCTTATAAAATGCAGGCGAATTCATTAATGGGATTGGGTTTATTTGAATTTCAAAGATAGGGAAAGTTTTAGCGGCGAATTGCACCAATTAAACGAATTTGTAAAACAGGCCGATTGGCAAAAATTTGTGAAATTAGTGTAATTCGTGGCTACCTTTCTCTTTATATAATTACGCTTATACTGCTTTCTTATTTAAAATACCAAGGCTCCTTGTATAGTACCAGTCCTCGCCATCAAAATAGTTTTTGAAGTCAAAATCCAGTATCGTTATCTTTCTGTCAGGGCTTCCATCCCAATCGACAATAAACCCTTCCGCTTCAAGCTTTGATTTAAAATAGGCCCCTGTTTCTACTTTATTTTTACCATTGGACTGCGTTTGTTCGGTATCGCGAAAAGCGCCAAACGACAATGTCAGTTCGCCGTCATCCAGGCACCTGTTCAGGTCCTGCTCATTATATAGTATATAACCGTAGGGCTTAAAATTCGTTTCTGCGAGCACATCATCGATCATATCGTAAGCATCCGAACTCGTATAACCCGCCTTGTGCAAAGTAATATAGCCTTCTGCGGAAAGCTCGTCGAATACTTTTTTAAGTGAAAGCAGATTAGCCGAAACCTGCACAGTGGCAGCGTGTTGTTTCGCGGTTTCTTTTACATATTTTTCCAGCTCCCCGCGGTCAAGCCCTATCTCCGAGTAACTGGATATAATGTCATTGGAGCCAAAAAAACCGCTCTTAATCTTTTTATCTATATCTTCTTTGTAATCTTCTAATTTCTCCACAGGTGTATCTTTATATTGGTTATTTCCTGAAGCCAAATATAAGCGATTACGGCTTTTATCAGTATGATTAACCAAAAAAGAATGTAAATTTGTAACCCAACCCAAGCTGTTCAATGACTGAGACCATCACCGCTAAAAATTACAAGAAACTGTCACTTCAGATCGCGCAAAACGGCATGTCGTTCTGCTGCTTTGACACGCTCAACTGGGAGATAACGAGTTGTAAGTCGGTGACGTTCTCAAAATACAGCCCTATTGAAGAGGAACTTTGGAAGGCGTTCGTGAACCACCCGCAGCTTACCCGCCCCTACGACGAGATCATGGTGCTGCACGACAACAGCTTTAATACGTTCGTGCCCGTTGCACTTTTCGATGAAAATTACATTGGCAGCTACCTTCAATACAATACTAAGGTTTTTGAAACCGATTTCTTTACGTTTGATGCTATTGGCAATTACGAACTGAACAACGTTTACGTTCCGCTGATCAATGTGAATAACTTCCTAATTGACCAGTTTGGCGCGTTTGAATACAAGAATGTAAACAGCGTGCTTGTCGCAAAATTGCTGGATGCTTCCAAAAATAATGATGAGAAGCAGGTATATGTACACGTTCAGCACAGCCATTTTGAGATCGTAGTGGTACGCAACCAGAAGCTGCTACTGTACAACTCATTCGAATACAAGACACCGGAAGACTTTTTATACTACCTGCTCTTTACCATGGAGCAGCTGTTCCTGAACCCGGAAACGGCGAAGGTAAGCGTGCTTGGCAAGATCGATGAAAGCCACCCCTGCTTTGCGCTGGCTTATACTTATATACGAAATATCGCCCTCTATGATGCCACGGCATTGCAGGAAAAATGGGGCAAAACCAGTGCAGAAGCATTGGAACATTATATACTATTCAACTCATGAGGATCATTTCAGGAAAATATAAAGGCCGCAGGATAAGTCCGCCAAAGGGGCTGCCTGTAAGGCCAACGACCGATATGTCTAAAGAATCGCTGTTCAACATACTGAACAACCGTTTTGACTTTGAAGGGCTAAAGGTGCTCGATATTTTTGCAGGCACGGGCAACCTTAGCTATGAGTTCGGGTCACGCGGGGCAACGAGCATTACTGCCGTGGATGCCGACCTGGGTTGCATAAAATTCATAAAGCAGACAGCGGCAGAGTTCGACTTCAACATTGCTGCCGTAAAGAACGACGTGTATAAATTCCTGAAAAGCCATAAATCGGCCTACGATATCATTGTAGCCGACCCGCCTTATAATTCATCGCAAAAAGAGTTTGAGGATGTGGTGAGCCTTGTTTTTGAAAATGACCTGCTGCACGAAGACGGCATGATGATCATAGAGCATTCCAAACACACCACACTGGACCACATGATGAATTTTTCGTTCGCCAAGAAATACGGGGGATCGACATTTTCTTTTTTTGAGTTTGAGAAAGATGATAGTGGGATTGATGATGAAGGCGACGATGGAGAGGAATAGTAAAATTCTTAATAAATATTTGCTTAATATACCATGTTTTGGTACTTTTAAATAAATTTAAATTTATGGCAAAGAACACATCCATTTTGTTAGGAGATCATTTTGAGGATTTTATTAAAGATGAAGTAGCTTCAGGAAGGTATAATTCTGCAAGTGATGTTGTTAGGTCTGCGCTCCGTCTTCTTGAGATAGAAGAACAAAAGATCAGGTTATTACGTAAAGAACTTGAAATCGGTGAAAAGAGCGGTATGGTAAAGGATTTTGACCGTAAAAAACATTTGCAGGAACTGCACAATAAACACTTATGAAGTACTACATAAGTGAAGAAGCTTTCAAAGATCTTAACAATATTTGGTTTTATACTTTCGAAACATGGTCGGCTGAACAGGCCGACAGATATTACGATCTCATTCTTGATGAAATTGAATATATCTCCTCACATTTTGAAAGCGGAAGGAATATGGATATTGTTAAAAAGGGATATATGGTCTCTAAAGTAAGATCACATCTTATCTTTTACAAAAAAGCAGAAAACGATGTTATTGAGATCGTAAGGATACTCCATCAAATGATGGATATCCAAAGTAGGTTAAAATAAAGCAGGCCTGTAAGCCGGATTCTGTACTCCCTCGGAGCCCTTATCATTTATCTGGGCCATACATTACTGCATGGTTCTATCTGCCTACCCCCCGGCATCGGACGGGCCGCCCTACATATAGCCGGTGTACATGGCATTTCACCGCATAGAGTTTACCTGGTTTCACTACAGCATTACCTGTACATACTTTCTGTTGCACTTGTCCTCCCGCGGTTCTGCATACCGCAGTGACGGGCATTACCCGCTATGCTGCCCTCTGGTGTCCGGACTTTCCTCGCTCTGTGGTCAGAACGCGATAAGGCGGCCTGCTGGTGCAAAAGTACGTTATTATTTCAGATTTCAGAGTGTTGATTTCAGATTTGCCACTCATACACTTAATGAGTACCTATAAGCAGATCCGAGTGAAGTTCAATCTGAAATCTATACTCTGAATCTGAAATTTAAAAAATCCTTAAGAAAAACCTTAACAATTCATTGGCGCAACAACACGAAAGGATTGGCTAATTTTAAGGTAAATAAAACAGCTAACATAAATCAAAATATCATGGAGAGACAGATGTATCATTACGCCACAGTATCCAAGGCGTTACAGGAACTTAACGACAAAGGCTATACGACCGACTTCAACCTTGAGGAAGAGCGCATAAAAACCGAGTCGGAAAACTTTGAAATTTCTCATATCTACCGCTATGAAGGTGAAAGCGATCCCGGAGATGAGGCTACTGTTTATGGCATTAAATCTAAAACAGGCGAAAAAGGTGTATTCGTGGTAAGCCCCGGATCATTCAGCGAAGAAGGCGCTTCGAAAGTATTGCTCGATATGTCGATAAGAGGCCGTGCCGAACAGCAGCAATAAGCTATGAGCAGGCTGCTTACAAAACTTGAAAAAATTGGGCGTGACCCAAAAATCACTGCCAAAGCTGTTGGCCTTCGCTATTCTTTAAAGTCGGATAAAGGCTATTACAGGAAGCGGAAGGCCAATGGCTTTTCATATATAGATGAGTCGGGGAAAACTGTGAAAGACAAAGAAGCCCTGGAACGCATTAAAACGTTGGTGATTCCCCCGGCATGGGAAAGTGTGTGGATATCCCCTTTTGAGAACGGCCACCTGCAGGTTACCGGTATTGACACTAAAGGCCGTAAGCAATACCGCTACCACCCCAACTGGAACAAGATACGCAACCAGTCGAAATTCTTCCGCCTTCGCAGGTTTGCCGAAGCGCTGCCGCACATTCGTGAACAAGTAGATAAAGACCTTGCACGAAAAGGACTCCCGCGCGAAAAGGTCATTGCCCTTGTTGTAAAACTGATCGAGTTGACCAACATAAGGATTGGCAACGATGCCTATAAAAAGCTTTATGGGTCTTTTGGGCTAACCACATTACGCGACAAACACGTGAAATTCGATGGAGCGATGGTGGAATTTGATTTTGTTGGAAAAAAAGGTGTAAAGCATAAGATAAAATTGCAAAGCCGCCGCATGGCCAACCTCGTAAAGAAATGCAGGGACATTCCGGGACAGGAGCTTTTCCAGTATTATGACGATGCTGGCAACCACCACGCGATAGGATCCGGCGATGTGAACCATTATATAAAGGAAATATCAGGAGAGGATTTTACTGCCAAAGATTTCAGGGCGTGGGCGGGCAGCCTCAATGCATTGTGTGCCTTCCATGAACTGGGCGAATTTTCAAGCGACAGTGATTGCAAAAAGAAGATCGTAAATGTACTCGATTCGGTGGCGCAAAAGCTGGGCAATACGCGCACGGTAAGCCGGAAATATTACGTCCACCCTACAGTGATAGCCTCTTATGAAAAAGGGACTATATGGAATTACAATTCTGAAGACCATACCAATATTGGTGAGCTTAATGCCAAAGAAAAAGCACTATTGGATTTGCTAAGCACTGAAGATATAGCGGAGGTGGTTGCATAGATTGTTAGATATTAGATTTTAGACCATTAGATGTTACGGTTAAAATAATTACGTTCTATTGTTGATAAAATCTAACAATCCAAAAATCTAATATCTAAAAATCCCAATGCAATTCTTATCTTTGTTCCACAGTTATCTCCATGGAACAATTCATCGTATCAGCCCGTAAATACCGCCCGCAGACGTTTAAAGATGTCGTGGGCCAGCAGGCTATTACCAATACGCTGCTTAATGCCATTGAGAGCAACCATTTGGCGCAGGCCTTATTGTTCACCGGGCCGCGTGGTGTGGGTAAAACTACCTGCGCCCGTATTCTTGCCCGCAAGATCAATCAGGAAGGCTATGACGACCCGTATGAGGATTTTGCCTTCAACGTGTTTGAGCTTGATGCTGCTTCCAATAACTCCGTTGACGATATCAGGAGCCTTATCGACCAGGTAAGGATACCACCCCAGACCGGAAAGTATAAGGTATATATTATAGATGAGGTGCATATGCTTTCGCAGGCTGCCTTCAATGCGTTCCTGAAAACACTGGAAGAACCTCCAAGACATGCCATTTTTATACTCGCTACTACAGAGAAGCACAAGATCATCCCAACGATACTTTCACGCTGCCAGATATTCGACTTTAAGCGGATAACTGTTAAAGATGCCAAAGAACACCTTGCCGACGTAGCGCGCAGCCAGGGAATTACTTTTGAAGACGACGCACTGCATATCATTGCACAGAAGGCTGATGGTGCCATGCGTGATGCACTTTCGATATTTGACCGTGTGGTGAGCTATTGCGGCAATAACCTCACAAGACAGGCCGTTACCGAAAACCTGAACGTACTCGATTATGAGTACTATGTAAAGGTGACCGACCTGCTGCTGGAAAACCGCATCCCTGACCTATTACTTGCTTATAATGATATCCTTGCAAAAGGCTTTGACGGTCACCATTTTGTGGCAGGGCTTGCCTCCCACTTCCGTGATCTGCTGGTGTGTAAAAACCCGGCTACACTGGTATTGCTTGAAGCAGGTGAAGCCGCACAACAGTTGTACAGGGCGCAGTCGCAAAAGGCCAGCCAGGAGTTTTTGCTTAAAGGAATAGACGTTGCCAACGAATGCGACCTCAAATACAAAGTAAGCCAAAACCAACGCCTGCTCGTTGAGCTTTGCCTCATGCAGCTTGCCTCCATCACCTTTGATGGAGAAAAAAAAAAGCTGACCAGTTTATAATCCCTCCCCATTATTATAAGGATAACGCCCCGGCTATTAAGGTCAGGGTCGAGGAAACTATTGTACAAACGCCTGAAGTTACGATTGAAACCGTTTCTGTTTCGATAGAGGAAAAACCCGCAGGCATCACTCCCCTTCCTACTACTGAACTTGAAGTCGAGGAACCTGAAGAGGTTAAGCCTGTTATTGTGAAAGTGCAGGATGAAGGCGAAGTCAGGGTTTCTGCATTCTCGCTTGCAGGGCTTAAGATGAAACGGGAGCTGCAGGAAACCCAGAAAAACCTGATAAAGCATGCTGACGAGCTTCCCCGTGAAGCATTCAATGAGACCGACATGCGCCTGCAATGGAATAAGTTCGCGCAGCGCCTTAGTGACAGCGGCCAAAAGATCATGTCGACCTACATGCTCATCAACGACCCTGTGCTGGATGCCGATGGCTTTACCATCCGTCTGGAACTCCCCAATGGAGGCTCTAAAGTGGATTTTGACAATAATAAGCACGAACTTCTGGGCTACCTTCGCGGCAAGCTCCACAACCATGATATTGTTATTGATGTGCATGTGAACGAAGTGGTTTCTTCAAGGCACGCCTTTACCCCACAGGAGAAATTTGATAAATTAAAAGCTATTAATCCCGCTGTGGAAACGCTGAGGAAGATGTTTGATCTGGATTTTTAATTTTTATATAGCGATAGCAATATGAATACCAGAGCAGTATACAGATATATACTATTTATCCTAATTTCGCCAACAATTATATATTGTCAATCAAGCAAAATGATAATGAATTTTACCGAAACGGAAATTTTAGAAAAATTAGATTTAGCATTTCAGGGAATTCCTTCTGATGATTTTCCTGATGGAAATGAGGAAGATATAAAATATAATTTTTTCATAGATCTGGAACATGGGTATTTCGAAACTGCGGGTAACAAAATACATTTGTACGGTGATAAAAACAGATGGGCAATTGTATTTGAAAAATGTGGTTATCTAAATCGTGGTGGTGCCGGCGTAATTGAATTAGATTATATTGGAAATTGCATCGATTATCCAATTAGCAAATATCCTGAAAGAAGCTATATCACAAATTGTGAAACAATAGAATTGGTATCATCTGAAGAGTATGAAAGAATACGCAATAAAAAAGGTAGTGAGATGGAACAGTTTGAACTTATCAGTCCGGAAGCTTTAACTATAAATATCCATGAGAGAAATGTTCCAATAGATCAGGACATTAATAAATATATAAAATTAGGCATCCAACCCAGAGAATTTGATAATCCAGAAAAATTGATAGGATATGGTGATATAATACGATTCTATAATGAAACATATCCAGAATTAGTGTCCGCAACAGAAATAGAAATCATGACGCATCTACCTACGGATATCCCAAAAATAATGACTATTAGTGAATTTCATTATATTAGTAGCCATGATGCAATTTTCCCAAGCAATCAGGAAACATTTTTAATGATCGCAAAAATTTTATCAACCGGTGATACTTCTTTTTGGAAGCCAACGTTAAAAAGTAATAATCATTGGTCAAATTGGGAATCAGGCCACTTATGAATCATATTAAATGAAACAACTACTCACAGCCCTTATCTTAATACTACTCTTCTCCTGCAAAAGCAAAATGCCGGTTCCAGATGCTACCTTGCCTGAAAATCCGGAGGCAGTAACCGAAGAAACTACAGTTACTACCGAAAATGTAATGAAAGCGGATCTTTATCTTCCCGGGGATGAGAATATAAATTTTAATGAAGTATACCGGAATAACGACAGTATACTTGCCTCCAAATTAAAGATTGAAATTATAAATCAGCAAATGTTTGAAAGCAGTCAAAAGACGGCTGTGAATTTTTGGGTGGAAGATACCGCCGGAGCCACAAAGATCGATAGTGTCCTCACGGTAAAAGCCCGTGACAGCATACTGACTTTTGTTGACGACACAACTGATACAGAAACACATAAGACATTTAGTTATGAAGGAAAACTGCCTGTAATTAATCAGTTTATAGTTTTGGGCACCTACTATGAAGATTATGGCTATATGCTTATAGACATGACAACCGGCAGGGATACCGAAACGTATCAGGCTTTTCCTCTCATTTCCCCGGATAAAAAATTTATCGTTTCGTTGTATGCCAATATCTATGCACCGGAATCGGGCGATCTTAGTGTAGACAGTATCGACAACGGCGCTATTGTTCCCTTATTTATAGTAAGTTTTAAAAACTGGATGCCCCAGGAATCGTTTTATGGCAGTGACGGATGGCTCTATGTTTCGGTCAATCATCCGAAAGAATACTGGTCACCGGATGGTGAGGTGAATGATGAGCATCAGTATATAAGGATTAAGGTCTTTTAGCAAATCCAGGGCCTGAAACACATTAAAAAAATATGGCCAAAATAAAATTATCCTGGCCACGTTGCTTTTTTCTATTCAAGGCTGAGGGTTATCTGCCCGTCATCATCCAATGTAATGGTTGTATTCCCGTCTGTAAGGTCGATGCCTTCCTTTACTTCCATCGCTTCAGGAACTATTTCTTCCGGCTCTTCATAAGGCAACGGATCTAACAGGTTTATCTGTTTTATCTTGTCTCCAGTCAGTTGGTTACCAAGCGCTTTTATGCCTTTTATCGCTATAAAATTTTCAAGGTCAACGCTAAGTGTTTCCTTTTGGACTCCCTTTACCTTGGCAAAAACAACTTCAGCCACAGGGCGGTAATCGGTTGAAACGATTTCCAGTTGCGATTTAGGATGCTCTGTTATAAAAATTTCCTCTTTATTCTCATTTTCAACTAAAAAGCGCTTAACATAATAGCGTTCCTTTTCGCCGTCAAAATAGATTGCTGAAATTGGCTTATTCGGGTTCCATTTTTCCAGCGTTATCATGCCTTCGTCAAAGTGTGTGGTCAGTTCCGGGATAATGGTTTTCAGCTTACCCGACTGGTTGATGATCAGCAGCCTGTCGTTCGGGCGGAATTCACCCAACAACTCTCCCCTGCCATCTACATTCAACCGGTGTACAGTATCATCAAACCAAATCCTGCGTGGCTTGAGGGTGGAAATGCCCTTCTCCTTAAGCTCGATTTTTTTTATCGGGTACTTGGTAACGGTATTCCCTCGTGATGCCCTGCCTTTTATACCAATAGTGGCAAAATCAATATCGAATTTCAGTTTTTTTACACTTCCCACCTGGCGCAGCAATACGGTGATAACCTCAGCTTCGCCATTAGGGTTGTCGGAGAAATACAGCACCATCGAATCCTTTGTCCCTGCGGTAAGGTCATACGGCTTGTCGCGCGTCACCCCCGAAACATTAAAACGTTTGATATAAGATGGCCCCGACTTTCCGTCGCGGTATATCATGTTGTATATTGTGCGCTTGTCGTTCTTATCGAAAACCGCTACGTGTATAATATCTTTACCGACAAAAGTCTTGACATCCACCTTGGTGATCATCATGCTGCCGTTTCGCAAAAACACGATAACATCGTCAATATCCGAACAGTCGGCAACGTATTCGTCTTTCTTTAATCCCGTACCCACAAAGCCCTCTTCGCGGTTTACATAAAGCTTGGTATTTCGAAGCACCACCTTTGTTGCTTCAATATTATCAAAGCTGCGGAGTTCCGTCTTGCGCTCCCGGCCCTTGCCGTATACATCTTTTAGTCTTTGGAAATAGGCGATTGCAAAATCGATGATATGCGCCAGGTGATGCTTCACCTGCTCGATCTCGCCTTCCAGCGATTCTATTTTCTGTTGTGCTTTGTCAATGTCGAATTTGGAGATACGCTTGATACGGATTTCTGTCAGGCGTACAATATCCTCCTCGGTCACGGCACGCTTCAGGTGTTTTGTAAACGGCTTCAGCCCTTCGTCGATGGCTTTTATCACACCCTCCCACGTTTCTTCTTCTTCAATAAGGCGGTAGATCCTGTTTTCAATGAATATCCGCTCCAGCGACTGAAAATGCCAGCTTTCCTCCAATTCACCCAGCTCAATTTCCAGTTCACGCTTCAACAGGTCGACGGTACGCTCCGTGGAAATTTTAAGCATTTCGCTTACACCAACGAAACGAGGACTGTGGTCTTCAATAACACAGCCAAGCGGCGCAACGGAAGTCTCACATGCTGTGAATGCAAATAGCGCATCGATAGTCTTATCCGGCGATACTCCCGGCGGAAGATGGATAAGTATCTCGACCTCGGCGGCAGTATTGTCTTCAATCTTTTTTATCTTGATCTTGCCCTTTTCATTCGCTTTCAGTATGCTCTCAATAAGCGTGGTTGTATTGGTACTGAAAGGTATTTGGGTAATTACAAGCGTACTTTTATCCTGCTGCCCTATCCTGGCGCGCACACGAACGCGCCCGCCCCGCATACCGTCGTTATAATTGGAAACATCGGCAATACCGGCAGTCGGGAAATCCGGGAATATGGTGAATGGCTTCCCTTTCAATATTTTGATGGAAGCGTCTATAAGTTCGATAAAGTTATGGGGCAGCACTTTCGTCGATAGCCCTACGGCGATACCCTCCGCCCCCTGTGCCAGTAGCAATGGGAATTTTACCGGCAGGTTAATAGGTTCGTTACGGCGGCCGTCATACGAAAGCTGCCACGGCGTGATCTTTGGGCTGTATAATACCTCAAGGGCAAACTTCGAAAGGCGTGCCTCAATATAACGCGAGGCCGCGGCACCGTCGCCGGTAAGGATATTACCCCAGTTTCCCTGCGTGTCAATTAGTAGTTCTTTCTGGCCTATTTGTACCATGGCATCGCCAATACTTGCATCGCCGTGTGGGTGGTACTGCATGGTATGCCCTACGACGTTGGCTACTTTGTTGTAACGGCCATCATCGAGTTCGCGAAGCGAGTGCATGATGCGGCGCTGCACAGGCTTGAAGCCATCCTCAATGGCAGGTACGGCACGCTCCAGGATAACATACGATGCATAGTCCAGGAACCAGTCCTTGTACATGCCGGTTACCTTGGTTATGGTATCGCCCGACTCATTGGTATCAACCCTGTCGTAAAAATGTCCTCCTTCAAAGGAGTTTATATTTTCTTCTTCTTCGTTCATTGATTACTTACGAATCTTCAATTTAGTTCCAGATGTTTTTAAATAAAATTATACTCCTATCCTACTCCACCGCATCCAACTCCACTTTCAAATTATTAATAATAAACTCCTGCCTGTCCGGTGTGTTCTTACCCATGTAGAACTCCAGCAGCGTTTGTATGGAGGTCGCATTGTCCAGCTGTACCGGGTCAAGGCGTATCTCCTGGCCTATAAAGTGCTTGAACTCATCCGGTGATATCTCTCCCAGTCCCTTAAATCGCGTGATCTCCGGCTTGCCCGACAGTTTTTCAATCGCATTGCGGCGCTCCTCTTCACTGTAGCAGTATATCGTTTCTTTCTTATTCCGAACCCTAAACAATGGTGTTTGCAAAATATACAAATGATTTTCTTTGATAAGCTCGGGGAAGAACTGCAGAAAGAACGTAATAAGCAGCAGGCGGATGTGCATACCGTCAACGTCGGCATCGGTAGCGATCACAATATTATTGTAGCGCAGGTTCTCCATTTCCTCCTCAATATCGAGCGCAGCCTGAAGCAGGTTGAACTCCTCATTCTCATACACGATCTTTTTGCTCATGCCATACGAGTTGAGGGGCTTACCCCGAAGGCTGAACACCGCCTGGGTATTCACGTCCCTCGACTTGGTAATGGATCCCGAAGCTGAGTCACCCTCGGTAATGAACAATGTACTCTCCAGGCTACGCGGGTTCTTGGCATCCGTAAGGTGTACGCGGCAATCCCGCAGCTTTTTATTGTGCAGGCTTGCTTTCTTTGCCCTGTCCCGCGCCAGCTTGCGTATGCCAGAAAGCTCCTTCCGCTCGCGTTCGGCCTGCAATATCTTTTTCAGCAGCGCATCGGCAGTCTCGGGGTTGCGGTGCAGGAAGTTATCGAGCTTATTTTTAATGAAATCGTTGACGAAAGTACGTACCGAAGGCGCATTAGGCCCCATATCGGTCGACCCCAGCTTGGTCTTGGTCTGCGATTCGAAAACCGGCTCTTCTACCTTTACGCTAATAGCGCTCACAATGGATTTACGGATATCGGACGCCTCAAAATTCTTGTTATAAAACTCCTTTATCGTCCGCACAATCGCCTCACGGAAAGCGCCCAGGTGGGTACCGCCCTGTGTGGTGTTTTGCCCGTTGACGAACGAGTAGTATTCCTCGCTGTACTGGGTTTTACTGTGCGTCATAGCAATTTCTATGTCGTCATCTTTAAGGTGGATGATGTCATAAATACGGTCGTCCTCGCTTATGGTTTCACCAAGAAGGTCCTTAAGCCCGTTTTCGCTGAAGTATTTTTCACCGTTATAGAGTATCGTCAGCCCTGTATTGAGGTAACAATAATTCTTGAGCATCTTAATGATGTACTCGTTACGGTATTTGTAGTTTTTAAAGATGGCTTCGTCAGCGGTAAATATCACCTTAGTGCCCTTACGCTTCGTGGTTTCGGCCTGGTCTTCCTCAAGGGTAAGCTCACCGGCAGAAAACTCGGCCGATTTTATAAGCCCATCGCGAACTGATTCCACCCGGAAATAGTTCGACAGGGCATTCACCGCCTTTGTACCCACACCATTCAGGCCGACAGATTTCTTGAATGCTTTGGAATCGTACTTACCACCGGTGTTCATTTTAGATACTACATCGACTACCTTGCCCAGTGGTATGCCACGGCCAAAGTCACGAACACTTACGGTTTTGTCCTTAAGCGTAACCTCGATAGTTTTGCCGGATCCCATTACAAATTCGTCAATGGAGTTGTCAATAACCTCTTTTATAAGGATATAGATACCGTCGTCGGGAGAAGAGCCGTCGCCCAGCTTTCCGATATACATACCCGGACGCATCCGGATGTGCTCCTTCCAGTCGAGTGAACGGATATTATCTTCAGTGTACTGATTCTGCTCCAGCATAAAATTTAATGGATTTTCCGCTAATATAGCGCAAATGCGGAAAAAATGAAAGCTACGGAGCAGAAACTTTTCAATAGTATCTTAACAATGCGGCTATTATTCTTTCTTAATTTAGCAACATAGGTACATAGATTTTTGAAGGCTAATCGTTTCGTTAAAGTCAAATTTTTAGAGTCACCAGAGCATTGAAGCGAAGTTTCAAACTATGCGTTTCTATATTCACTTTATAACCTATCAGAAGCTAAGTTTCTATATGGTTAAAATGCTTTCTAAAATTACCGTATCTTATATGCAGCCACGGATTTTTGATTGATATAAATCGTAAGTATCCCCGTCGAAGCCTTCGTCAGCGGCACCTCAAATTCGGTAACAGCGCCTTCAGCGGCAAGTGTTACTTCTTTGAAAACCTTATCTCTGCTAAACGCATAATGCACTTTGTCACCTGGTTCCAGGTTTTTCAATTTAAAAGTTATAAAGCCGGAACCGGGATTGGTGAACAGGCCTCCGTCTAGGGCTATAAGCTCATAACCACCTGACAGGTAATTGCCATAATACAAAGGCAGCATGGAGAAATCTTTTTCAGTTTTTGATGTTAGGAGCCATTTCTTATCATCCGGAAAATGGTTCAGGAAAAAGAGGTCGGGATCCGTAAAAAAGTACTTGTCATTAAACTTGAAACCAAACTGCGGCTTTGCTCCTGTAACCACTCCCGCGCCCCATGTAGTATCAAGCAGCTTCCACTCCTCACCTACCTTTACGGCATTCCAGGCATGATCGCTGGCGCCGGGAGCAGCACCGATGTGTGAAGGATGCGATTTCGACGTACCGGGAATAAATTCCGATTCGAGGCCGGCCTTCCTTGCAACTACCATAAACAAAGTTGCATAACCTTCGCAAACGCCTTTTTTCGATTTCAGGGTTTTCTGTGCAAGGTCTTCCTTGAATTGCTTCTGTTTGGCTTCTTTCTCCTCCTGTGTCTTATACGAAAATGCTACGGGGCGCTCATTAACGCCATAAGCAGCGAGATCATATTTGACATTGGTAGCAATCCAGGTAAATATCGCGCGTGCCTTTTCATCATCACGCTTAAAGTCGGCATTGACCCTCGCGGCAAACTTGTCGGTATCCGAAAAAGCCGGATAACCTTTTATGACAGCATCTACTTTTGCAAAATCCTGTGCCTGTATTGTCCCGGCAGAAATAAGCAAAAACGTTATATAGAATAATTGATGTATTTTTTTCATGACTTATACTTTCCAAAAAGAGTGCCAGTATTAGTTAATTTTATAGGCGGCGATCGATTTCCGGTTTGCAAATATCGTAAGCGTACCGGATGCGGATTTGCCTAAAAGCACCGAAAATTCGCCGACACCATTGGTTATTTTTGGAGTGACTTTGTTAGAGAATGCCCCTGAGCTATATTGGTATACTACATCATCATCCGCCTTCAGCCCTCGTACCTTAAAATGTATTAACTGCGAACCGTTCGAATTTATTACTCCTGCTGAAGGGGTTATGAATTCATATCCAAGATTATAGTACAATGGCAGTGCCGCAAACTCCGATTCACTTTTGCCTATGAAGAGCCACTTTTTATCATCTGGAAAATGGTTCAGGAAAAACTGCTGTGGGCTCGTGAAAAAGTAACCCGCATCAAATCCCGTCCCTCCTGTTATACCATCGGCACCCCAGGTAACGTCGAGCAGTTTCCACTGGCCGCTCACCTTCACGGCGTTCCACGCATGGTTGCCTTTTGCAGGAAGTTTACCAATATCCGAAGCTGCAATTTTACCAACACCATATACAACCTCGCTCTCCAGCCCTAATTTTCCCGCCAAAACTTTATACAGCATGGCATAACCATGGCAAACACCTTTTTGCGACCTCAGCGTTTTTAAGGCCAGGTCGTTTTCGATGGCAGTTAGCTTTGCCCTGCGCTCATTCTCATTTTTAGTAGAGAAGTGTATTGGCTTGCGTCCGGGGGCTGATGGTGATTTATCATAATCGATATTAAGCGCGATCCAGGTGAATGCTGCGCGCGCTTTTTCATCCTGCCTGTTAAAGTCGCTATTGATGCGCGAGGCAAGGCCATCGACATTCATAAACGATTTGGGATAGGCTCTAACCTTTGCATCGACTTTAGAGAAGTCCTGGGCCTGGATATATCCCCCTGAAAAAATCAGGATTATAGTGATAAAGAATAGATTAATTGTCTTCATTACAGACAATATCCAAGAAAGATGCCAAAGATTATATTTGGATTCTAAACTACGGTTTTACTTTGACTTTATATGTAATAATCATTTCATTATCAGACATTATAGTAAGATAATCATCTTGCGAAACATTGATGCTGCAGAAATAATCCTGTGTATTTTCATCATAGTCCATAAGCGCTCCTTTATAAGTGCTGTGAAGAAAATATGCGAGATAAATACCATCAGGATTTTTCAACTTGATCGTACAACTCCCTTTAGAAGCACTCAGGATACCACTTCCAGGGTATAATAAGTTATTACCCTTTTTAAAATAAGACCTGTTATAGACCGGTAAATTGGCAAATTCCTGCTTTGTTTTCTTTGTTAGCAGCCATTTTTCTTCCAAAGGATAATGATTGAGAAAAAACAATTCCGGTGTGGTAAAAAAGAATCCATCTACATAATCACCTACAAATTTCCCTCCTGCTATATCCCCTGCGGCAAGAGTGGTATCAATAAACTTCCACTCATTATTTATTTTTATGAGATTCCATGCATGATTATTAATATTTGGCAGCACACCGATTTGCTGCGGTTCTGACTTAAGGGTACCGGTAACCGTGATTGCATCTAATCCCATTTTATTGCAAACCAATTCAAACAAAGCGGTATAGCCATGGCAAATAGCCTTATTTTGATTTACAGCAGCTGTAGCAATCTCATTTTTGAATTTCTTTTCTTTGGCCATCCGTTCCTTTTCTGAAGAATATTTAAATGCTATTCCCGATTTGTTGGCTGCCAAAATATCAAGGTCATATTTTACATTTTTCGATATCCAGACAAATGCTGCCCGAGCCTTTTGAGCAGGTTCAGAAAAATCTTTATTGATCTGTACTGCAAGTAAATCCGGAGTCGCAAAGGAGTGAGGGTATGTTTCGACCTTTTGATCAACTTGTGAAAAATCTTGTGCGTTGACTAACCCACAAAAAAATAAGAAAAAGAAAAAAGACAAAGTAATTTTTTTCATATCATACTATTAGAAAAGCTGCCAAATTTAATGAAATAAACTCCACAAGAGATTGAAAGCAATCAAAAGAAATGGAGATAAATTCAATAACACTTTCCACCATATGAAATATTCTTTTTCAGCTAAATAATTCCTCATCATTACAATTGAATTTACAATCGAAAAGACAAGTGCTAATAGCCCGCTGATTAATCTGGTCAATCCAACAATCCAGAAGTAGTCGTGATAGTAAAATCTTATGTAATCATAAAAAATACTAGTCGTAAAAACCAGCAACAGGAAAAACGGAGGAATTACCCAGTTCCTCTTTGGGTCGTCTATCAGGCTCATCGGTAATGGCAAAATATCCCACCCTCATAAGGAGTCCAAAGGGCAGCTCTCTGGTTAGCGGCTTTTAAAGCATTATTAGCCCAGGTGTTGCAGGTGTAGAAAAGGCTGTACTTGCGGTTCGCTTCATAAAAAGCATCATACTGACCATAACTCCTGTCGGCAATCCAAACTACTTTTTTATTTGTATCGAATTGAAAACCGTCATTGATATAGTGCACAAGGTTTTCATAATCCTTTTTACTGATAGTAAGTTTTACGCAACTGTCATCCTCTTTCAGGTCGGTGTAATAGCGTGTATGCATAGCTGAAGTGCCGAGGTGGAAAGCCGCTACCGCTGCGGTGCTGGCTTTCAGGTCGCTCCATTCGGGTGTGTCAAGGTAGAAGCCTTTATCGCCCCAACCAAAAGCCACGTACTTCATGATGCTATCCTTCGACTTGGTATGGATATAAAGTATGTCTTTACTCCAGTCCTTTACTTCATTCTTTACAGGTACCACAATATCGGTATGCACGCCATTGGAATTGATAAAGATAGTTACCTCATCGCTATTTTCGGGGTCGCTGTTTACCGTAATGTGCGACAGGCCAAGCGCTGCCAGTATATAGACCACTATAAAAGCGACGATGCTGAGAATGAACCTACCGGTAAATTTTAGCGCCTGTTTACCCCTTTTGTTCATAATCGAAATTGCGTATTATTTCTTTTAACGCATCATCATGCTCTTTATTGGATATCTGACCGGCCTCCACATCAAAATTCTCCTGGAATTTTGGCAGCGAGAAGGTGGCACGGATATCGCCGCCATAACGCGGCAGGCTTATTTTAGCGGCTTCAAGAGCGTTTTTCGCGCCATAACCTCCGGGAGATGTTGAAAGCAACAGGACAGGCTTGTTATCAAACACCAGTTTCTTTTGGCGGGAAGCCCAGTCATAAATGTTCTTGAAAGCAACAGTCATTCCTGCATTGTGTTCGGCTACAGAGATAACGAGCATATCGGCCCATTCTATCTTGTCGAGGAAAAGACGGGCTATCGGCGGTGCGCCTATCAGCTTTTCCTTGTCTACGCTAAAAAGCGGCAATTCATAATCATTAAGGTCGATGATCTCTTTTTCTTCCGCATTAATAAGGCCTGCGGCATAGGTTGCTAGTTTTTTATTGATGGATTGCGTGCTGCTGCTTCCGGCAAAGGCGAGTAGTTTCATTTTGTTGATTTTGGTTTAAGGCTAATGTAAGAATAAATATAAAAACTACATGATATTAATGTAAAGTTCCTAAATTTGAAATATGGAATTACCGATTGAAATAGGAAACAAGAAATATTACCTGGCAGCGCTTTGTAAAAAATACAAGGTCAGCAGGCTGTTTATATTTGGATCTGCTGTCAATGGAAATTTCAATTCTTCAGAAAGTGATGTCGACCTGATCGCAGAAATTGAAGAAACCAACCCGGTTGAGAAAGGTGAGAACATTATGAAATTCTGGTCGGAACTTGAGAATTTATTTTCAAGAAAAGTAGATTTGCTGACTTCATCCCAAACGCGCAATCCTTATTTGCAGAATCAAATTAACAGTACAAAAAAACTTATTTATGATGGAAAGGGCTCATAAATATTTGTACGATATACTATATGCTATAGAAATGATTGAAGATTTCCTTTCGGAAACAACTTCATTTACCGCATATGCAGGAGATTTGAAAACAAAAAGCGCGGTCGAACGGCAGCTTGGGATTATCGGTGAGGCTGTCAATAAGTTTGAAAAAGAAAATACAGAGCAACTTCTTTCACATTCAAGAGAAATTGTAAATTTCAGAAACAGGCTTATCCACGCTTATGACAGCATTGATGATTCTGTGGTTTGGGCAATTAAAACAAACCATTTACCGCTTTTAAAAGAAGAAGTAGGGGATATTTTAAAATAATATTTTCGTTTACTCATCCACATACTCTCCCCCATCAAATGCCAGCCACCCCATAGTACCGTCCGGTAAGGTAAAACGCGCAAACCCTTTATCAAAGTCCGAAAGCTCCTTATACCGCGCGCTGTTATTCTGCGGCCAGAAACCGTAAAGCCCATTACTTTTAAAGCGTAGTGGTATCTCAATTACATACTCTTTGGTCAAGAAAGTATAGTTGTCAGGTTCGAGGGACAATTTGTAAGTTCCATCCTTATTTATCTCAATAATACTTTTCGCACCACTGTTCAGGGTTACAATATAACCTTTACGATTCGTGTTGTGGGGACTGTAATAGGCAGTAATAAGCGATTGCGAGTTAGTACTGCCGTTAATTAACCTGACTTCTTTAAAATCTGAAACTTTCGCTAACACCGTTTCCGTACGCCGGGTTTCTCCATACCGAAAAACGTGATAATGCTTATAATAGCCACCCTGTTTCACGATGCTGTCGGTATAATGCGGGACAGTGCCACACCTTCCTTCCATGTATTGTGGCAGCTTATCCAAGCGGTTGCCTTCATTATCAATGTAAAAAACTTCATTGTCTTTTAACACCCCTGTATAACGGTCACTATGACCGTACTGGGCGCGGAGCCCATCTACTGCAAGGTCTCCGTTCCTGTAAAGAAGCTTCACCTTCTTACCTGAATAAGCCGCCACCATAGATGAACCCGAATTTCCAATAGAATCATATACTGCCGATACGATTACTTTTTTTGTTTCTTGGAGCCTCAGTCCGTACGCATTATTTTCTGTGAATATTTCAGTCGGCGGGAAATTCAACCGCACCCGTTTCCGCAGGCCTTCTTCATCCGTAATTTTACCAACTG
The DNA here is from genome assembly GCF_038289855.1 of Flavobacterium arundinis. NCBI lineage: Bacteria > Pseudomonadati > Bacteroidota > Flavobacteriia > Flavobacteriales > Flavobacteriaceae > Flavobacterium > Flavobacterium arundinis. The sequence goes on along the minus strand of NZ_JBBYHR010000004.1, from coordinate 15,882 downwards.
TCGGATTTTCGCCATAACCATAAAACATCCGCAGTTTAAAACCTTGCTTAAACGGGTATATCCTCCCGGATAAATTTCCATCCTTATACACGTTAAGTATAGTATAACCTGCTATTGTTTCATGCTCAAGCCTCCAAAATGCCGTGTTTACCTGACCGTCGTAAGATGTGGAAAAACTGCTGACAACGGCAAGGCTGTTCGTCAAAAAATTAACCACATGGTTTTGCGCCGCACCCTCAACGTGTGGATAATTCATCTGCACGTGCTGTAACTCTTCAAGCATTTTATCGGCAGCCACTCTGCGCAGTGACGCTATAGGCACAATAGCTTCTTCAGGCAAATTGTCCAGTCTCGCAAGGGACTCAGGGCTGTCTGCGGCGCGTCCATATTTCAGAGTGCCACCCTCAGATTTTACCTCATAATATAGCCCTCCTTCTTTTACTGCAAAAAAGCGGTCAATGATATAATCCGGCTTACTATCTTTCTGTAGTTGGGCACTTGCAATGAGGGAATGCAACGTTATGACAAGCGCAATATATTTCTTCATAAAGCATTTTTTATTATAGAGGCTATTTTCACCCGAAAGGTTGGGACACCTCAAAAATAAATAACAAAAAAACCTGCCGGATATATCCAACAGGCTTCTCAATACTTTGTACTCTGTACTTAATACTATTTACACGTTAAACCTAAAGTGCATTACATCACCATCCTTAACGATATATTCTTTTCCTTCTACCCTTAGTTTTCCGGCTTCTTTTACTTTGGCCTCAGTGCCAAAAGTTACATAGTCATCATAAGCTATAACCTCAGCACGGATAAAGCCTTTTTCAAAATCGGTATGGATAACACCTGCAGCCTGTGGCGCAGTATCTCCCACCTGAATGGTCCATGCACGAACTTCTTTAACGCCGGCGGTAAAATACGTCTGCAGGTTAAGCAACCTGTAAGCCGCACGTATCAGGGCAGAAGCACCCGGTTCTTTTAATCCAAGGTCTTCAAGGAACATCTGGCGTTCCTCATAGGTTTCAAGTTCCGTAATATCAGCTTCGGTCCCAACGGCAAGGACGATAACCTGTGCATTTTCGTCTTTTACCAATTCTCGAACCTGCTCAACATAGGCATTGCCCGTTGCAGCAGCGCCTTCATCTACATTACATACATAAAGTACCGGTTTGGTAGTGATCAATTGGAAATTCTCCATCAGATCAATTTCATCCTGGTTTTTAGGGATTACTGTACGCGCCGACTTAGCCTGTAGCAATGTTTCCCTTATCCTGTCAAGCAATGCCTCTTCGGTCTGGGCTTCCTTGTTGCCGGTCTTAGCAGCCCTGCGTGTTTTCTCAAGGCGTTTTTCAACGGTCTCAAGGTCTTTAAGCTGAAGTTCTATATCAATGGTTTCTTTATCGCGTATTGGGTTCACATTTCCATCTACGTGAATAATATTGTCATTATCAAAACAGCGAAGTACGTGGATGATTGCGTTACATTCCCTTATATTGGCTAAGAACTGGTTGCCAAGTCCTTCACCTTTGCTGGCTCCTTTTACAAGGCCGGCAATATCTACAATATCAACGGTTGCAGGCTGTACGCGTTCAGGGTTAACCAGCTCTTCCAGCTTCTGGAGCCTTGGATCAGGCACGTTTACTACGCCTATGTTCGGCTCGATGGTACAAAATGGAAAGTTTGCACTCTGCGCCTTGGCGTTTGACAAACAATTAAAAAGTGTCGATTTACCTACATTGGGCAATCCTACTATCCCTGCTTTCATTATTAACTGATTTTTGAGGGTGCAAATATAGGCAGAAAGTTGCAGAGTTTCAAAGTTGCAAAGTAACAGAGTGCTAAAGTTGTAAAGTTTTCGGTACAAACTTTGAAACTTTGCGGCTTTGTAACTTTGACACTTTACGACTTTCAACTTTGCGACTCATTTCACATTTACCATTACTTTATGTTTTTATACGCAGACATTTAACATTACGCCGGTATCTTTGTAGGAGATAACCTAAAAAAAAGTAATCATGAAGAATATAGCAATGATAATTACGCTGGTAATGGGGCTTACGCTCAATGCACAGGTAAATACAAATGTGACAAAAGAAAGCAAGACCACAACTGTAACTGTTAATAACGGAACAGGTACTCCTAAAAAAGTGGTTAAAACTGAAAATACCAATGCAGTACAGAATATTGAACTCCAGGATGCGGACAGCAAAAAGCTAAACAAAGACATGAAAATGACACCGGTAGAGGTAAATTCTTCGACCACTGTATCCGGCGATGGTATCCCTACGTATTATGAGACTAATGGGAAGCGTTATATTTTTGTACCGGACAGCAATGGCTACAAAGTATCGTCTTCAACTGACGTAAATGATTTCGGTGTAATGCGTAAAACATCGAACGGACAGTACATCTACCATTCGAAAGACAGAACGTCAGTTGGATATGTTGATGCCAACGGTAATTTTGTGGTAGAATCCTATGATGACAAATCAGACGGAGTAACGGTAGAAACCTATACAAGGGTAAGACAGTAATTTATAAGCTTAAATTTGCTATGAATAGAAAATCCTGAAGTACAACTTCAGGATTTTTTGTTATAAATTTATTGTTCATTACTTCGAATTCTTCTGTAAGTAACTATAAAATAACATTTTAATCACGTCGAGCGTGAGGCTGTAAAAGGGTTCGTTCCTGAGTTGATGGGGAAATGGCTAGCAGGTGTCGCACAATTTGATGAGTTGCGCATTTTCCGTTAAAAAGTCAAATCCTTCCACAGCTTTGAATTCGGTGGAGAGATCAGTGAAGTTTTTTTTTCATAGGTCGTTTAACTATGCATTTGCGCCAGCAATTCCAGATGCGTCTTAAATTCGAATAGATCCATGTTATCGACACTTTCCTTTCCGCCTAAGGCAGGTGCCAGTCTGTATCCTGCGCATTTGTTATGTGGAATGTGTTTGAATTTTTCCATGGCGGCGAATTCTATTTTGCCGTTGCAGTCTTCAAGCCAAAAATCTGATGCCGCAAAGTTCAATTCCATACAGACGCCAAATCTCGTAGAAACGATTTTTTTTATGACCTGAATGCACATTCAAAAAAGTAATGTTTTTTCCAAAGTTATATTCTTCCCACAAAAGCAGACAACCTGTTGCAGTTCTGGCAAAAACTTCTGCTTTATCTGAAACGTCTGGAAAACGTCTGGCAATGTCGTTATATTCTTTAGGGTTTAAAAAGGTAAAGAAGCCATTTTTGTAGGAACAAAATCCGTATTCTTTCCAGATGTCGATAATAATATCTTCTTTGTCTTTGTCACTCATAAAAACTCCTTTGTATTCAGCGATAAGTTGTTGGTCAGCGCCTGCATAGTTTTGGGATTCTTCCATGAATTCCATAAAAGATCCGTAAATGATTTCAAATTCTGTTTTATCCATATATTTTTTAAAAGTCTTTATTAACGTTATTTCCTGGATTGTATGCGATCACAAGAATTTCGGTCCGGTTTTTCTGCTTCAGGATTTTTTGTTTTAAATTCTTTGTATATACCATATTACAGATTAAAAAAAGGCTAAGGAATATTTTAACTATATTCATTATGCTATTTGCACTATTTTAAAACCTCTCAGTAATTAATCAAAAACCAATACATTCCAATGGCAAGACCTGAAAGAAGCATTACTATAATCAGGTGAGGGATTGGCATATAATAGTACCAAAACGTATGCAGCTTAGTTTTGTAAGGATCATCCTTTCTTTCCAAAACAGTCACGTTCTCCCCTTTACTATAAAAAGCAAAGTAATTTAACTGCCCTGCTTCAAAATTAATAGTATCGTTATCTTTATAATATTCAACTGTGGGAATGGTAATGGTTTCATAGCCGCCTCCGGTCCTGAATCCCCCATAGCGTCTTTGCGCTTCCCTGAAGCCTGTTATAGTACCCGGATATTTATTATACTCGTTGAGGCCGATCAGTTTATACGAAAAAAAAGAGGCCATAACGACCCCTACAATTATTAAATATGGCTTTGAGCTCTTATTATTCATTGTGAAGAAAAGCCTGCCTGTTAAGCAGCGTCTCTTCGCTCTCAACGTGGTTCTCGTCAGGTATGCAGCAATCTACCGGGCAAACGGCAGCGCATTGCGGCTCGTCGTGGAAGCCTTTGCATTCTGTACATTTATCGGGTACAATATAATAAATATCATCCGATACCGGTGTACGCGGCTCATCTGCATCTATTTCTTCGCCCGAAGGCAGCACTACCCTTCCCTTCAGGGCTGTACCGTCTTTATACCTCCAGTCATCGGCACCTTCATATATTGCCGTATTCGGACACTCGGGTTCGCAGGCCCCGCAGTTTATACATTCGTCTGTTATAATGATCGCCATGGCTAATTTTAGTATTAATAACGTAAATTTGCAGCAAAATTACGTCCAAATCCATTCATACGCAAACATAATGACGTTAACAGAAACAAAAAATGCATTCATTCAACTTGGCAAATTCCTGTCGCAGTTCTCCTTGGATGAAAACAATAAGAAATCGGAAGTACTTCATAATGAAACGTTTTACGACAGCTTCATCACTCTTATAGCGCTTTCCAGATCGCATAACGGCTGGTATATCGAGGAGCAGGTGTACTTCGCAATACAGTCGTGGGCCGAAGCACTTAGGCCTGAAAACCTGGACAAATGGCTCGATAAGTATAACCTTGAAAATAGCGGCGGCAAAACCGTTGGGCTGATTCTTGCCGGGAATATCCCATTGGTCGGTTTTCATGATTTTCTTTCGGTTCTTACTACCGGACACAAGGCATTGGTAAAGACCTCATCGAATGACCAGCACCTTCTTCCGTTTTTGGCGAAATACCTTATTGCTGTTGAACCAAAACTAAGTGACCGCATTGTTTTCACGGAAGGCAGGATGGAGAATTTCGATGCCGTTATCGCCACGGGAAGCAATAATACCGCGCGCTATTTTGAATATTACTTTAAAAATAAGCCTTCTATCATACGGAAGAACCGCAACTCGGTAGCTGTACTGACTGGCAACGAAACTAAAGAAGACCTTATCGCGCTGGGTGAAGACATATTCCGATACTTTGGGTTGGGATGCCGTAATGTATCTAAATTATTTGTGCCAAAGGATTATGATTTCAAGCTTTTTTTTGAAGCGATGTATGAATATAAGGATGTAATTTTTTATGAGAAATATGCCAATAATTACGACTACAACAAAGCGGTTTTCCTGATGAGCAATTTTAAGCTGTTGGATAACGAATTCCTTACCCTAAAAGAAGACAGCAGCTACGCCTCCCCTATTTCCAGCGTTTTCTATGAATATTACGACGATAGTAATGCTGTAATGGCAAGGCTCGAAGCTGAAAATGAACAAATCCAGTGCGTTGTAGGAAATGATTCCATAGCAAACAGCATCCCTTTCGGGCAGACGCAAAAGCCAGCGTTGTGGGATTATGCCGATAATGTGGATACCATTGCATTTTTATCAAAAATATAGCGGAATTATTTCAAATAATTTTCGCGATTTTAAGTTCCTATTTTGGAAATTTGCACCATCAAATTACATCCGTAAATGAAAAAACATAATTTCAGTGCAGGGCCCTCTATCCTGCCACAGGAAGTTTTCGAAAAAGCCGCACAGGCAGTCCTTGAATTCAACAATTCCGGACTCTCGTTATTAGAAATATCGCACCGCAGCAAAGATTTTGTTGCTGTGATGGAAGAAGCCAGGGCGCTTGTACTGGAACTTATGGGACTTACCGGTAAAGGCTACCAGGCGCTTTTCCTTTCGGGTGGCGCGAGCCTTGAGTTTGTAAGGGTTCCTTATAACTTTATGACCAAAAGCGGGAAGGCCGCCTACCTTGATACCGGTACATGGGCAGCCGCAGCGCTGAAAGAAGCCCGCGAGTTTGGCGATACGATCATAGTCGGATCATCTAAAGCCGATAATTATACTTACATACCAAAAGATTATACGATACCTGCTGATGCTGATTATTTCCACTGCACCAGTAATAATACCATATTCGGTACACAAATGCATTCCTTTCCGGAAACGGAAGTGCCAATGATATGCGATATGAGTTCCGATATTTTTTCCCGAAAAGTGGATTTTTCAAAATTCGGATTAATCTATGCAGGAGCACAAAAAAATATGGGCCCGGCGGGTACTACGCTCGTGGTGGTTAAGGAAGAACTGCTTGGCAAGACCGGAAGGCACATACCGTCGATACTGGATTATAAGCAGCACATCGACAAAGAGAGCATGTACAACACGCCTTCCGTATTTGCGGTATATACTTCGTGGCTTACACTGCAATGGCTGAAAAACAATGGTGGCATCGAAGCTATGGAAAAGAAGAATGATGCGAAGGCAGCACTTCTTTACGCCGAAATAGACCGCAACCCATTATTTGTTGGTACGGCAAAAACCGAAGACCGTTCAAAAATGAATGTTACCTTCCTGCTTAAGGACGAAGCCCACACAGAGCAATTCGACAAAATGTGGAAAGCAGCGGGCATCAGCGGACTTGCCGGCCACAGGTCGGTGGGTGGTTACCGTGCCTCCATCTATAATGCCATGCCGATAGAAAGTGTACAGGTACTGGTGGATGTAATGAAAAACTTAGCCCCCTAGCCCCCAAAGGGGAAATATTCGGATGTCCGAAGTCGGATGTCAGATGCACTCATCAGACTCCAAACATCGGACTTCTGACTTCGGACATCCGACAAAAAACAAATCAACGAATAATCGAATAACATGAAGATATTAGCAAACGACGGCATTTCTACAAGCGGCATCAAAGCTCTTGAGGAAGCCGGTTTTGAAGTAATCACTACAAAAGTAGCCCAGGAACAGGTGGCTAATTATATAAACACCAACAATGTTAGCGTGGTGCTCGTACGCAGCGCTACTAAAGTGCGCAAGGACATTATCGATGCCTGCCCGGATTTGAAAATAATCGGGCGCGGCGGTGTGGGAATGGATAATATTGATGTGGACTATGCCCGTGAAAAAGGCATCCATGTTATCAATACTCCTGCCTCATCGTCAGACTCGGTTGCCGAACTGGTGTTTGCACATTTGTTTACAGGCGTACGTTTCCTGTATGATGCTAACCGTAATATGCCACTGGAAGGTGATACCAATTTTGAAGGCCTCAAAAAAGCTTATGCTAATGGTATCGAGCTTCGCGGAAAAACATTGGGTATTATCGGTTTTGGTCGTATCGGGCGTTCGGTAGCCAGGATAGCACTTGGACTGGGAATGCGCGTTATTGCATCCGATAAATTTGTAGGCAACGCCGAAATAAGGGTTGATTTTTACAACGGCCAGTTTATCAATGTAGATATCCCTACCGAGCCGATGGAAGATATTTTAAAGCATGCCGACTTTATTACGCTTCACGTTCCTGCTCAGGAAAACGGCTATGTTATTGGCGCAGCTGAGTTTGAAGCAATGAAAGACGGTGTAGGTATAATCAATGCTTCCCGTGGCGGTATCATTGACGAAGTAGCGCTTATCGATGCACTGGATTCGGGCAAGGTAGCTTTCGCCGGGCTCGACGTGTTCGAGGAAGAACCAAAACCAGCTATACAGGTACTTATGCACCCTAAAATTTCACTGACACCACACATTGGCGCGGCGACACTCGAGGCGCAGGACCGTATTGGTACGGAGCTGGCGGAACAGATAGCGAGTTTATTGAAAACAGATAATTCGTAATTAGACATCGCAAAATAAACCCATAAAAAAAACCTCCAAATATTAATTTGGAGGTTTTTTCGAATTAATTAGCTATATTCTCGTACGTTCCGTTATCGGTCTTAACTATTTTCAAAGCTTTTGAGTAGTTAAGTATAAAGTCAATCGTCTCTTTTTTTGGTAACATTTTCGGAGCTGCTAATTTTTCTTCAGAGTAGATTTTTGCCATATAGATTGTTTATTTCTCTATACAACGCAACGCAGCTGCTTTATATTGCCTAATTGGTCAAAATAATTTTATTTTTTTCTATAACTTTCCTCAGGTTCATTAGTGCATAACGCATCCTTCCAAGGGCAGTATTGATGCTAACTCCTGTCAAATCGGCTATTTCCTTAAAGCTGAGATCCTGGTAGATCCGCATTTGGAGTACCTCTTTCTGGTCATCAGGAAGTTCCTGGATAAGCCTTTGCAGGTCGCTTTCCACCTGCTCGGTAATGATCATGTTCTCAATGTTCGGGCTGTTGTCCGTCATTATCGAGAAGATAGAAAATTCCTCAGTTTCGCGGTGCATCGGCATTTTTTTATTCCTGCGGAAATGATCCACAATAAGGTTGTGCGAAATACGCATTACCCATGGCAGGAACTTACCTTCTTCGTTGTAGGAGTTCGACTTCAGCGTTTTTATCACCTTGATAAAAGTATCCTGAAAGATATCGTCAGCAATATCCCTGTCGGTCACTTTAGAATAGATAAAACCGTAAATTTTCGATTGGTGTCTTTTAATTAGTATAGCCAGAGCATTTTCATCTCCACCTACATAATTACTAACAAGGACAGCGTCTGGAATTGCAACATTAGCCATAGCACTTACTTTTTAGCGTTTTTGATTGATTTTGGTAATCCTGAACTTTCGTTCCTAAAAAGTAATTTTTCGGGTAATAGGCTATATTGTTTTGTGATTAATTATTAGCCAAATATAATATAATTAAATCATAAAAAACAACAGATGGTTGAAATTTTAACATTTAAAATACAATAATTACAGTATTCATTGAGAAAAGCAACACATAATAAGGCTTTTACCTTCGAATTTTACATCATTGTAAATATACTCCTCATAAATCATACAATTTTCTTCCTGCGCTGTAGCCTGTAAATCGTCTTGATAATGCGCTCATTAACAGTTTCGGGCCGTTTTGCAGAGTAGATCCAGTTGATGCACATGCGCTGCTCCCACTTTTTATGTTTTGTAAAAACAGCGTAAAGTCCCGGATAGTCATCCAAACGCTGCCTGAATACTTCAGGGATTTCGAATACGGAATCGTCGCGATACAGGATAATATGCACATGGTCGCCTTCCTCCTTGCCTATCTTTTTACGTATCTCTGCTTTCACAGGCAGGAAGAGCCCGCCGCCGCCCATGGGCATCAGGTTATAATCTTCTATGCTGTAGCCGTCAATAGTACCTTTTACTTTAACCCATCCAAAAGGCATGTCATTATCTTTCGGTATTTCGTCGAGCCTTGCATATGTCCACCCGCCCTTTCCCGGAAAGCGCTCAAGGAGGTATTGCTTATCGGTTAGTGGTTTTTCCATTATAAGAATTCATAAATGATCTTATCCTCTATGGGAATTATACTTATCTTCCTGCCCATTATCAAGGCCCTGTTATCTTCAATATGTCCTGATGGAAACCCGAAGTACACCGGGCAGTCAAAATGCTCCAGCGTAATATCCCTGTCGTTTTTCCCGAAGGGTATTGTAGAGTCCTTTATATCGACCATACCTCCCACGATAACTGCTTTAATATCAGACAGATTTCCTGCCCTTTTCAGGGAAATGAGCATACGGTCGTAATGGTACAGGTATTCGTCGATGTCCTCTATAAATAGTATTTTTCCCAATGTATCAATATCAGATACTGAACCGGTAACCGCATATAGCATTGATAAATTGCCACCTGTAAGAATTCCATCAGTTGCCTCCCCTGCCCTGTTTTCGGGTTCTGCAGGGATTTCGTAATGCAGGCTTTCGCCAAAGAGTGCCCTGCGAATGGTATCGGTCGATTCAAAAGTGCTTTTCGGATACCCCTGGAGCATTACGCCATGCAACGTTTCAATCCCAAAATTATGCACATGGCAATGCAACAGCGTGATGTCACTATAGCCAACGATCCACTTCGGGTTTTCCCTGAATTTCGTCCAGTCGATAGCATCGATGATCCTTAGCGTACCATAACCGCCTTTGGTAAAGAAAATAGCTTTGATAGTTTCATCATCAAGCATTTGCTGCAGGTCGGCCAGCCGTTCGGTATCGGTCCCGGCAAGAAAGCCGTACGCATTAAAAGCATTCTTACCTGTTACCGTTTCAAGCCCCCAACTTTTCAGCGTGGCAATGCCCTGCGCTATTTCGTGAGGCTCAGTCCGCTTTGCGGTACTAACAATGCCGACTTTATCTCCGGGTTTTAAAAAGGATGGTGTTATCATGGAAAGGAAACCGATTCTGATTATACAGATTTTAAATTCAAATATAATCATTATTCTTATTTGTGTTAACACGGCATTTTTTTAGGATATTCTTCATTTTTAATAATAGTTTCTATCGGCAGGTAGGGAATTTAACAATATATCTGTTTGTATAGCATGTACACTCAATAATGTTCTAACAAGCAATTAATAAAAGACATGAAAGAAAAATTACTTTTACTCGCCTTTGTGCTTTTGAGCACAATTCAAGGTTTTTCGCAGGCAACGGCCTATCCGGTTTCGGATATCTCGCAATGCGGAAACGAGGTTTTCGACCTTACTGTAGCCGAACCGCAGGCGCTTGGCAACCAGAATCCGGCAAATTATTCGGTCAACTATTACCAGACCCTTCAGGATGCCCAGAATAATGCCAATCCATTGGCTAATCCTACATCATATGTCCCGTACTGGGGAAATCCCGAAACAATATATATAAGGGTCACTAATCTTAGCACCGGCGAATTCGATACTACATCTTTCGAAGTATCTGTGGGCTCGGCGTGGGTATATGATTATGATAACCAATATGTGTGCAGTTCGTTCACATTGCCGGCGATTGAGTATGGCGCCTACTATACCGGCCCAATGGGCACAGGTACAATGTTACCCGCAGGTACGTTAATCACAACTTCCTCCACAATTTACATTTTCGCCCAGGACGCAGACTGTACTGCTCAGGAAGACTTTTTAGTGGTTGTTGGTGCAGGGATACCACTTGGCCAGCCTTCGCCTATAGAAGCCTGTGATGCTGATGGAGACGGTATAGTTAGCGTAGACCTTAACAGCCGTGTCGGAATGATTACGGGCGGCGCATTTGATGCTATTATTACCTATCACCTGACACAAATGGATGCCGAAACTGGTACAAATGAAATAGCCAATCCTTACGCATATTCGGTATCTGTCGCTGAACCTGCATATGTATATGTTCGCGTAGAAACTGAAGAAGGCTGCTTTAGCGTGGTTCTGTTGGCAATAATAGAGGGAGACTGTACCAACAATACTATTAGCGGCAATGTTGTATTTAACCTTGAAGGCAGCGGATGCGAAGGCAACAGTGTTGTAGCGGTGAATGTCCCGGTATATTATGTGCACAACAATGATTTAATTACAACCTTTACGGATGCCAACGGTGCCTATTCGTTTACCAATGTACCGAACGGCTATAGCAATGTGTACGTGCAAACAGATAACGGATTGGTATCATATCCTGCAAACTACAGCCTGCTTGAGCCGGAAAATTCTATGCCTGCTAATTTTTGCATCTCGATGCCAGAACCTGTAAACGATGTTGCTGTTTACTTAGTGCCGGTTACCACGATACGTCCAGGCTTCCCGGCGTGGTACTGGATCGGTTACTACAATAATGGCAATACCCCCGCAAGCGGCACGATCACGCTTCAGTTCGATGCTACTAAAATGAATCTGGTGAGTACCACACCGGCAATGGTGCAGTCGGGCAACACGCTAACTTTCAACTACACCAACCTTCAGCCGTTTTCAGGAGACTGGATCGACCTTGACTTTATGGTTTTGGAGCCGCCTATGGTGGAGCTTGACGATATACTCACAACATCAGTTTCCATAACGCCTCTTGCAGGAGATGCCGATCCATTGAATAATGCATTTACCGTAGACCAAATCGCGACTAACTCATGGGACCCTAACGATATCATGGTTCGCGAAGGCGAATCTATCACGGAAGAACAAGCTGACCACGACCTTCATTACACGATCCGCTTCCAAAACATTGGTAATGCCGATGCGATAAAAGTAAGGATCGAGACCGACCTTGATGCTAAACTTGACCCGTCAACTTTCGTACCGATCGGCTCCAGCCATCCGTATACGGTTACCCGCGAGAACGAACACCTGGTATTTAAATTTGAAAATATCAACCTTGCCGGCAGCCAGGTAAACGAAGCAGAAAGCCATGGTTTTATATCCTACAGGATCAGGCCGGTATCAAATATTGCGGTAGGACAAACTATCTCCGCAGATGCAAATATTTACTTCGACTTCAATCCGTTGGTTGCGACCAATACCGTAAATACAACGGTACAAACACTTGGAAACAATGAATTTGCACAGGACACCTTTATTGTTTACCCTAACCCTGCATCGGGCAAAGTGACATTACAAACATCTACTATTTCAGGAAGCGCGTCTGTAGTCGTGGCTGATGTTTTGGGCAAAACAGTATTGACGCACACAATGGATGCCACCGAGTCTAACCTTGACATCTCTTCATTGAGAAGCGGCCTGTACCTGATCACGCTTTCTGCGGAAGGAAGATCAGTTACTAAAAAACTGGTCGTTAAATAAACCTAACCCTTTTAAATAATGAAGCCCCTGCCGTTATGGTAGGGGCTTCTTGCTTCTATTGAAATTGGCCTGGTACACTAATACAATTTCTACAATCCAGTAAATTTTATCAGCGAATAAGTTAGATTTAAACTGTTAATTCAGCTTTAAGAGACGTCGTCCTGATGTTTCTTTCAATTTAATGGCAAAGGCTTCAAGTTTTCCATCAAAGATCTCAATATTGTTTTTAGCAAGGTCATCCCTTATATATTTTGGTAATGACCATTTCAAATTAGCAGCTTTACAATAATAGAACAACTGAAACTTATCGCCTTCAACCAAGTGCCTGTATGATAAATTACCCGATTCTGTCCTTTTATCCCTTTCCCATAGCAATGGCAGGTAGACTATTGCTTTAAATGTTCTTGTTTCACCCGGATTTATAATAACAGCGTTATGAATAAAGTTATTAAAGTCATTCACTCCAGAAGCGATTCCAAGGCTGCCATATAAATCCCTTCTTTTTTCCAATTCGTGCAACTGGCAGTCAAATAGATCGCCGGTTTTTACAGATGTTACCATTGTTGCATCGGGCATTTTTATTTTTCGGTCCTTATCTTTAATGGTGAATCCTATATATCCGTAATGCTGCGTGTCTGGCGAAATCCCTATAGACGGCTCCGGATTCAACTGGTCGAAAACAAAAAGGAGTTTTTTTTCTGTTGTATTGGTTAATCTATACGTAATGATATTTTGAGCCTTTTTTCTTTCGCTCTCGTCTTTGTATTGTAGCCAATAATTGTCTGCAAGGCTGTCAAGGAAAAATACTTCCGTATTGTCGATCTCGAGTGTCACCTCGCCTTTATTACAGGCTACGAGCAACAACAGGCAAAGCGCTATAAAACATCCGTTGTGGATATGACTTGCGAGTTCTTTTAAACTAGGAACAGATATAATGATAGTTCGTTTCACAGGATAAATATATGGAATTAGTTGACACACCCCCTACCCCTCTCAAGAGGGAAGAGCTACACTCATGCCGAAAGAACAAATGACTTTGGGTTTGAGTAAGCACGTCTGAGTGTTCCCCTCTTGAGAGGGGTTAGGGGTGTGTTTTTTCATACAAATCAAATATCTGCCTCAAATGATGTTCCATGTGCTTTACATAATCTTCAATAAGCCAGGCCAGCGTTATATTGCTTTCACCGCCGGTATTGCACTCACGCTGCATATCCGCTTACGGGATGCGCTTTACCACTTCGATAAGGTGCTGGTTATACATCTGCCAAAAAGAAATTACATGCCTGCCCTCCATATCGTTATAGCGGCTGGCGACATTCCAGTTATCCTGTTGGTACATGATAGTTGGCACATCCTCAAACTGCGCCCTTATAAACCGGTGGTGGTTATTGGTGGCACTGTCGATCAGGTGGCCGATGATCTCTTTTTTGCTCCACTTTTGGGGAGCAGGCTTACTGCTGAATTCCTCTTCCGGAATAGCGAGGAGCTTTCCGGGGATGGTTGTGATGAGGTGTTGGAGGCGGGTGAGTGGCATAATTATTTTTTAAATGATAAATTTATGATAAAACCCTTAAATTACTTATATTTACAGAAAATAATTATTTATAATAAGAATCATGGAAGAAATTAACAGAGGCGATGTCGTAGAATTAAAAAGTGGTGGGCCAAAAATGACTGTAGTTTACAAAATGACTTCCGGTTGGAAATGTGCATGGTTTATCAATGGTGAGATCAGGTCAGCTGATTTTAGCACAGAATCTTTAAAGAAAGTATAAACAATTTAAAAATATCAATATTCTACTTTATAGGTAGCTTAAATAAATTATGCGAGATAGATTTTGGGCGACATTTATCAATTATAAATACAAAGGTTTTGTCATTGAGTTGTTATATTGCAAATATCAACGTTGGGAAAGAAATATAAATGTTTTTCTAGCTATTGCATCATCATCGAGTATTGCAGCTTGGGCTTTATGGAAAGAGCTTGACTGGCTTTGGGCAGGTATTATAGCATCATCACAATTAATAAATGCAATTAAACCATTCTTTCCTTATAATAAATATGTAAAAGAACTTGGCTCCAAATTTTTAAAAATGGAAAATCTCACTATTGAGTGCGAAAAATTATGGGACAAAATTCAAAATGATACTATTACAGAAGAGGAAACTTCTAAAAAATACTATGAATTTAAGAAAGAGTCGTCTGATATTTTACGCTTTAGCGATGATATAATATTTGATGTTAGTAAACAATCAGACATTGAAAATAAAGCAACTGAATTAAACAAAAACTTTTTTAGAACTCATTATAATGTTGAACTTAAATAATTATTAGTATTATGTCAGACACAAACAAAACACCTAAACCTGGTGACAATGGACAAAGTAGTGGCAATTTAAATGAAGGCACAAGAGGACAAAGTGAAGGATTAAACAAAGGACATATTCCTGACTTTAAACTAACCTCTCCACCTCCACCAAAGCCGAATAATCCTGAAAATAAAAAATAAATTTATTAAGCCACTTTATAGTGGTTTTTTTATTTATCCATCTGTCTCGTCCTGAAATAGCGATACAAAAAAACTTCATTATGTCAGAAGAAAGAAATTATGTAAAGCGAACCCAGCGAGATTACAGCCTGTCTCTTAAATTACAAATCGTTCAGGAGATTGAGCGCGGAGAATTATCCACTCATGGTGCCTGTAAAAAATATGGTATACAAGCCAGGTCAACAATTGTAAGTTGGCTCAGAAAATTTGGTAACTTTGATTGGGAAACCCAAACCCCATTGCAGATGCCTAAAACCCCGGAACAGCAGATAATGGAACTTCAGGCTAAGGTAAAGCTTCTTGAAAAACAGAAAGCTTTGTTAGAGCAGCAGGTTAATTTTACCGACAAGAAAGCAATTATCTTTGATATGCTTATCGATATTGCTGAAAAAGAATATAATATCGATATCAGAAAAAACTCATCACCCGAACAATTAGCCAATTTAGAGAACAAGAGAAACAAACGCTAAGTTTTACCTGTAGTTTGTTCGGGATGGATCGGCAGGTTTATTATCGAAGGATAAAAAGAAGAAGTTTAAGGCGTTCCCTATCGGAACAGGTCGTTATCCTGGTGAATAGTATCCGGATGACAATGCCCCGTATTGGCGGTAAGAAGCTGTATTATCTATTGGGTAAGGAACTTAAAGCTTTACGAATAGGCAGGGATAAGTTCTTTGCCATTTTAAAGACAAATCATTTGTTAATAAAGCCAAAGCGCAGTTATCATATTACCACTAACTCTCATCATCATTTTAAA